>CAYFPS010000006.1:0-6313 GCA_964345075.1 uncultured Bacteroidaceae bacterium
TGTTTGGGTAAGAGTAAAAACAAAAAATAAAATTCTTCTACAAAGTTTAGGAAAGTAACTGTCATTCTGTCATTTTTAGTGTAAATAGTTATCAATCAAAGATTTAGTTAAAAACGAAACTGTCAGAAAGTTGTCATTTATGACGGTTTTTCTGTCAGGAAATCACCTGTTTCGCCTTCTCAGGGCAATCCTAGGAAGAAAATCGGCCCAATGGACCGATTTCCGCCTTAGAAAACTGTCATGGATGCACTAAGTAACCCAATCTTTTGTCATCCTTTCGCTCAACATCAAGGCCTAGGTGACCCTTCTGCTGCAAGTAATCCCTGACCTTGTTTGCAGGGCTTTCGCATCCCAAATCCTTCACCAATCGGCGCAAAACACTAGGCATAACGTATGCCTGACCGGCAACCACCCGAATCGTGGATTCGAACAAGTTTGTCTTCAATTCGAGAGCTGTTTGGGCTTCTGCGCGAATGCGATCCCAGATTTCGTTGCTTTCATGCTCCAGGGCCGAGCGCGAGAGCTTGTAAAGCCGTTCTTCCCAGGGCGTGACAGGGACATTTATGCCATAGCGGTACTGCTTGTGCTTGGGGTCCTGTTGGATCTTCTCGTAGACCCCGCGCAGTTCTGTCCTGGCGTAGTGGCCCAAGCGGTCGTGGATTTGTGTCGCAATGTCGGTTTGTCGCTTTGTCGCAGGAATCGACTTCATTTCCATCACGAAGAATTGGTTATTGGATTCATCCACCTGTAGTTCATCTGATTCCATTTCCATTGGCCGTAGATTGTTCGTCGTGATAATGACGGACAGATTCCGGTCCACATGATGTTTCAAGCCGTATTTGTTGTTCACCATGAGCTTCGAGTTCCCGCCGATCTGCTTGATCACGTCGTACAGGGCCTTTCCATCTGTGGACTGCTCATCCAGATACCACATCTTACCCTGGAAGGCTTCGGTGAAATTCTTGTAGTCCGTATCTCGGCTATGCAGAGGCTCAAAGATCTGACACACCGCTTCCGCAAACACATTCTTACCTGTCCCTCGCTGTTTGCTGTAAAGTATCAGAACCGGAAGCGGCATGTAGTTGGTGTAGCAGTACAAGGCCAACCATTGCTTCATGAATTCAGTGTAGATTCCGAACAACGAAGTCAGCCAATCTTCAATAAACTTGTTGTCTTCAACTTTTGACTTCAACGCAGGGTTCATTGCGATCAGCTTATCGCCACGCCATTCAAATGAGGGCGCATCGCATTCCATATCACCTTCCTGATTCACTACGAAGTTCTTCCGGCCGCGAGCTTCCTTTGCCAATTCCGTCATCAGTGAATGTTTGATCAACGGGTCTTCATCAATGGCAAGGATTGGAGTGGTGCCGACTGAAATGGAATAGGGCTCGACATCCGTCTGGATGTAAACTCTTGCGAGCTTTTCTTCCAGGTAGAAGAACCCTCGATATTTCTCCCGCAGCTCCTCGCGAACCACACTGTACTCCTGATCCGGCTGGATATTGTATACGCCCATCAGGGATGTGCCGCCTGCATCTAAAGCATCGCATGACGAACAGTAAACGATCGGCCTACCCTGGCTGTTTAGCTGGTAGGTAGCATTCGCTCGTCCAGGATTCCCACGCCCAGCCCTGTGCCCACAGTAGGGACACAGGAATTGCGGTTTGTGGTTGGGATCCAGTTCTCGCAGGGTTACGTAGTCGCCATCTTCAAGCTGCACGACCGTATCAACAGACAAGTAGACCGCCTTGCCCTTTGCACCAGGTCGCGAGTTCACCCTTTCCACTTTCTGCAGGCTATTCGCCAGGTTTTCGGCCTGTTTTCGCATGGTTTCCAAGTAGGCTACATCCAGCAGACGTTCTGCTGAAAGCGGTTCCCCTTCCACGAATGTAGAAGGGATATCCGACCTACCAGGGATGATGCATCTGGCCAAGTCACCCACGTTGTCTGATTCTGGGAAGATCTGCTCACGCAAGAAGTTGTAAATCAGCCCATACTCTGCACCATCTTCCACGACACGATCCAGCAGGAGGAAAACGTGCAGCTTGGGATGTCCGCCAGCTGGGTTGCTGCTCTGGCTGTGGTGGATGTAGCAGGTTACCTGTCCATTTGCCCAATGACAGGCTTCCAAGCGCCGCAGGATGACCTGCTCGTCAATTGGGATATCTGAATCCTTGTTGTCGAAATCGAAGAACAGGATCTGGGACTTCTGCCAGTTGGATCCATGACGCTTACCATCTTGCCATACATGCTGACTTACCAGGCAGTTTCTTGCTGTAGCATCATCAAGCGCTGCTTGTGTCCAGGGCATGGTTATCGTTTGAAATGGACAGATATCACCGTAGTGTCTTTTGATCACTTTCGCCTTATCACATTGCTTATCACCTAGATTCATGTCAAATACACTTGACATTTTGACTTGATATTGATATACTTCTAACATGTTGAATTACTTCCTTCATTATTGGTTCATGTAGTTCTCCCGTTAACTGATTTTGTTGGGATTAGCCCTTCGTGGGCATTCTCTTGGTCACGGCTAAGCGCTGATCACTGGCCCCCAGGGGCCTCCACGTCCACCTCCTTCCTACGGATGTAGTTGATGATGATATCTGTCTGTCGCCAGTTCAGTTGCCACGTCCTGGCGATGTAGCGCTTCGATTCACCACGAGAAAGCGCCCTACGGACACTTCTGATTAGATTGCGATTTTGAAGAAGTTCGATTGTTGGCTGGTTCAGCCGTGTACATCCATTGATACATTCCATCGTACAACATCCTCGATCTTATATACCACATAAGGGTAGCATATTGATAGCCGATTGTCAAGTGCAGACGCCAAATTTTATCAACTATTTTCAATAAGAGAGACTAGAAGCATGGCAACAAATCGACAAAACAAGCCAGAAACACGGACAAAAGGGTCACAAAGGCGGCGGAAACTGCAAGAAATGGGATTTCGGCGTTCCAGGCGAATTTTATCACACGGTCCGGAGTCAGCAACAGATCGGGTCCCGCAAGACATCGGCGACAACGGCAAATCGCTGATACGCGAATGGGGACAGATGGACCAGGAGGCCGAAGATTGCAGACGGAATGGGGCGTTTAGCTACCGGGAGGATTAGCCTGGGTAGTCGCCCTTAGTGGTTGTTGGAAGTGTTGTATGTAGAGAAAGTCAGTTAATCTGAAACCTAGGTTCATACCAGTGAGCTAAGCTACGGCGTAACGGTACAAATGGGCGATTGCTACAGAAAGAATTCGCTCGGTTGTACGCATTTTAAATTGCTGACAATGATGTTTGAAAGAAGCACAAGTCTACCGCCTGAGAAGCCATACAAACAAAGACACATCTACTCCGAACGCACGTCCAGCTGATAAGTTATGACTTCCAGCTATACGATATCCCGCCATCCGACTCTTTAATTCCTTATGGCAACGTGAAAAGTTGTTTCGATCATTAGTATATCTCTTCAAGCCACCGTAGTACTTAACTGCTTTACAATATCTGCAATGCGGAAGTTCTTCAGGGTGTGTTGCAATCAGCAAGCTATAGGGCTTCACCAAATGACCACGCTTTCTTGCTACTTCTTGTGCTTTATCTAAATCCTTTTCAATTAATACTGGGTAGTTGTGCTTCTTCCCATTTTTAATGATATCGAAAGAATAGATGGCTTTTGCCTCTAAAGCGCAAACAAGCTCATTTTCGTCAAATATTGCGATGTCTGTCCTATACCATTCTCGGCACACAATGGCATTTGCGTATTCTTGATCTAGAGTGGATTGTAGTCGATACGCCAATTTGTCACGAATAGGGAGCTCGATCTTCTGTGTTAATGATAAATATGCTAACTCGTTTGTGCAAAATGACGCACTAATAGTGCTTATTGCGTGATTGATAACAGATTCAAGCTTCATGATTCGAGTTAGGGTAATGTCTATCAAGCCAGCTACTAGTTACATATACTTGACGTGAAGATCCTCCCTCATAGGGACCAACGATGTTTGCTTGCTCGAGCTGTTCTATTAGACGACTTGCCCTTGAATGTCCAATGCTTAGCTTTCTCTGTAGAACTGAAACAGAACCTGCTTGCTCTTCGACAACAATTCTAGCAGCATCCCAGAATAGATCATCTAGGTCCTCTTCTTCATGGTCTTCCATTTGTGTATCATTACCATCTGTATAGCTATTTGGTTGAGTATCTACCTTTTCCTCTGATTGCCCTTTGGACGTTCCTTGACTTTGCTTGTAGAAGTAAACCATAGCAGCAATTGCGCCCCAGAAGCACGCGCTTGCCAGCCAAGAGCTAAGACTGAAAATGTTTTCTCCAACAGAACTCCAGAAACCGATATCGTCTGACAGCATTTGAAAAAAGATCGCAGGCAACACGAAGATGCAAGCTACGACGCCGAGAATGATTACAATCCCACCAGCCGCATCACTGCTTGATGAAGTCGGCAAGGAAAAAGAACTGGATTTGTCCTTTTCTTGCTTTACTTGCTTTGCAACTTCCTTAGCTGTTAACCTAGCCTGCTCTTCCCGCGCATAGCGGTTTAGCGAATTCATTGGGTGACGAGGATCATTAATATCCATTTCTAACCTCCTAAGTGTAGAAGCAAAATCTAATAAAAAGAAGACCCATCCGGATCTTCTTACTTAAGTGACCTACTTGCGCAACCTGCTCAGGGTACTCGCCGAAAGGCGCTGTAAATCTGGTGAAATGCAGTAAAAAGCTACCCAAGCCAAGTGACCACCTACTTCTTCTTCCGGACCAGCCACAGAATGAAATCCACCAGGGCAATCACAGCAGTCAATCGGGGATCCCTGCAGTTAGGCTTCATCATTTGCATCCCCCTTGTCGCTGTAGTCTGTCTTGGCGACTTCAGACAACACATGGTCGTAGGCCTGACGCAGTTCCTTCACCACAGCCAGCTCGTCTTGTGTGACAAGCCGCTCAGCGACCGGTACAATCTCCGCCCATCTGTAGCCATTTCTCTGCACGTCCAGCAACTCGAAGCGTGTCAGCACAACCAGGTAGGGCACACGACTGGAGGACAGTCGATGGATGTAGCGCTTCCAGTGTTTGATGCTGGTGGGCGAAAGGGGGAAGACGTACACAGGATGTTCAGCATCCGAAGTGGGATCTACGACAAGTAGGCGCGTCTTTTCCTTGCAGGGGCTTCCGTAGGCATTCCACTCGCAAGATTCACAGGTGAAGGCCCTGGGACTTTCCACGGTGGGAATCTTGTCTACGGAAGCACAGGTCGGCAGCGTAGCATCCTTTTCGAAGACAGCACGAACTTGCTGAGAAATCAGGACCACCCCACGGAAGGTGTTCTTGGGTACCTGGACCTGGTTGTGGTCTTCTTCCAGCGTAGGCCCGTAGTCAATCAGCATCTGGTGCCGACCACTTGGACTGTGCTCGATGCGGATACGTGGAAGGGGCTTGTCCAGTCCTTCCGTCATGCGCTCCAACTCGGAGGTTAGGTCGATGTCCAGGTCTTGCAGGGCCTGGAGTTCAAGGGATGTGCTCATGCCACATTCTCCAATTCTTGTTTCAGGGATTCTAGCCGTGCATTGGGAAGCTGTGCGTCACACGCGGAGCCCTTGCATGCTTGCTGATAGCCACATACACCACACTTCATGGGATCAGGACTACGTGGGAATAGCCCAAGACGAATCATCTTGGCTACGCAGGATACGTCCGCCTTTAGGGCTTTCAATTGTTCGGGGCTGCGAGTAGTCGTGATGCGTGGATCACCGCGTTCTTCTCCCGCCTGCTTACCGCCAGTAGCCCGCTTGTAGGGAATGTGGTGGCGGAGGAAGTACAACGTCAGCCTGTCCGGAGTAATGTTGGGCTGGACCAGTTTGCCATCAACCAGGAAAGTGCCGTACCTCAGCGCCCAGTGATACAAGGCCAGCTGGTAGTCCAGATCCACATAGGCCTGTGGGGGAGCCGACTTGCTGGTCTTGAAATCAATTAGTTCCAGCGTTCCGTCAGGATGCTCACGCAAATGGTCAATGGTCCCCGTAACCGTGTGACGCCCGATCTTGACAGTGAAGGTTGCCTCGGCCAGCAGGACCTTGCAGTTCCGGTTGTAGTCCTTTGTGCGGTAGCCCTCCAGCATTGCTAGGGCGTCTTGGTAATACTGCTCGCGTTCGGTTTCTTCACCTTTCCAGCGAAGGGGTACTTCACTTGCCATTTCCGCTTGCGCAAAAGAGTGAAGAAAGGCAGTCTCCAGGTCCAGCTCCCAGTCTTCTGCGTGAATGCGACGAATCACTTCATGGACTGCTGTTCCAAACACTGCTGCTGGATG
>CAYFPS010000006.1:6323-37604 GCA_964345075.1 uncultured Bacteroidaceae bacterium
ATGCCGAAAGCGTTGGGTTTCGGGATCTGTCACACGCAGGTGGTATTGGTAGGGACAGCGTAGATAGCTGTAGATGGTGGATTGTCGTAGTGGCTCAGCCATTACGCCCTGCCTTCCTGCCACTTTCCAGGAAGTAGCTTGTCACACGGCGGTTCAGCTGTTCACTGCTGAAAGTCTGGGCGCGAGTCAAAACGTGAGTGTATGCGTTGTATACATCCCACACCCGCTGGCCTTCCACTTCCATCACCACATCTGCAGTTATGCCCTTGGGCAGATCCAGATCACGAAAGGTCTGCTGGATTCCTTTCAGGGATAGTTTGCGTTGCGTCATCTGCTGGAACTGGGGAGCGATCTGGTGGATGTTCTGGGATAAGGCCATCAAGCGCTCCACTGCTTGATCGACCTCTTGGTCGAAGTCTGATCCGTGGCTGGAGTTGTGCTTGAATCGGAACCCACCCAGCATATGATCGACGATCATTCCGTTACTACAGGCCAGCCGTTGCAGATTGAAGGCGATGCCGAAACGGGTGGAACCGTTGTAGCTATTCTCGACGTCCATCGTGAGACTTACGGTATCTCCTGGTGATACATCGAATGTCGCTCGCTGAAGTACATATCGCTGACGAAACCGTTTGCCGTCGAACAGCCGGCTCCCTGTTTCTGCTTCCAAGTGGGCTTCAGCAAGAATACGTTCCGCTGCGTCTACTACCTGGCGGTTCTCTACGAGGTTGTAGTCCTCGCTGACAATCCCAACCTCTAGGTGTTCGCCGAGTGGATCAAGTACGATGGCGTATCGGCTGGCTTGTATACCGTGGGGAGTAAACAACGGCACGCGCTTAATGCCAGTGAAGGGATCACTGACTGTGATGGATCTTCGCATGGGTCCTCCGAATTGGGTAAGGTTTTGGCTCACCCTTCTTATGCCCGATTCGGAGGTGGAATCCATCAACAGAAAAGCCCCTGAGGTGATCAAACCCAGGGGCTTTCTGCATGAAACCTACCTAACGTCTTCCGAAGCCTTCTTCAGATTCATGCTTCGGTAGTGGGGGTTTGGAATCGGAGTCAGTCCGAGCCGGACAGCAACATAGCGGGCATCGTACCCAACCATGCATGCACCGTCTAAGACCTCCTTCTGAACAGCCATGATCGCGTCCTGGCCCTGAAGGGCTTCAAACGCATCCTGGTCATCCACGACTACAATGGGCTTGCCATCGTAAGTCACCCTTCCGTTCCGCACTACCAGATTTTCAGCCAGGTCCTGAACCTTGGCAAGCTGATCTGGAGACAGCTTCGGCGCTTTGCTCTTAGGCATTGCACTTACCTCGAACTATGAGAAGCAGGGCGTCCCCAGTACTTGTAACTGGTTCAGCGACCTGCAGTGAAATCTGCCTCGCACATCTGCTGTATGGTGGTAGCCTCCTCATGGAGCCATACAGAGATGGGAGGGCAAACAATTGTTGTTCACTTTTATCCAAAATCCTGATTCGGAGATGGAGAAGCAAGAAATATTTCGAAATAATTGCAGCCGGGGGTTGATTTTTAGGAATACCCTAATTTTAGATCACTAATGTATGCAATCTCATTGCTTTAGCGTCTTACGTAGATTGGTCAAGTGAGCAAGTGAAATTAGGCGATCTGATTGCAGGGTAATCGGATGGCCAGTTCTGGAAGAAGTAACGTAAGCCAAGTAGACCGAGTACTTCACCAAATCAACCACTTGAGGCACTACACCAGTCCTAACTTGCTCGCTTGGACGCAAAGGCCGTGATTTCATCCTCAAGGCGGTTCGCCAACGCTTCCTTCGCTAGATCCAGGTCGTATCGGGCCTGAAGATTCATCCAGAACTGGGGAGAGTTCTCAAAATAGCGGCCAAGCCTCAGCGCAGTATCTGCTGTTATGGAACGCGTACCGTGAATGATTTCATTGATACGACGAGCGTGCACACGGATGTCCTTGGCAAGACGGTACTGGCTGATCCCTAGCGGCTGAAGAAACTCCTCAAGCAGGATTTCACCAGGGTGAATGGCCGGTAGTAGCGTGTTCTTCATGAATTCCTCGCCTGGTGGTAGTCCACGATTTCGACTTCGTAGGCATGGCCGGATCGCCACCGGAAGCAAATCCGCCATTGACCATTGATTCGAATGCTGTGCTGCCCTTTTCGATCCCCGGAAAGTGCTTCCAATCGATTCCCCGGTGGACTGCGCAAGGACTGGATGTCCGGTGAAGCATCCAGCAGAAGGAGTTTTCGTCGTGCGAGGGCCTGAAACTCAACCGGGAATCGTGTTGATCGAACACGGTTGAAGATCTTTTCTGTCTCTTTGCAGCGGAAGCTCTGGATCATGTGCGATGATAGCGTAACGCGTTACTATTGTCAAGTGCTACCAGTCTCAACTTCCATTCATCTGACAGGCAACTGATTGCTACTTCGCTTGGGCAGTGCACTTGCCCGTTCTGCCTGCAGGGCAGGCAGATGGGCTGTTCTGGAAGAAGTAGATCGCTTCCCTGTACCAGATGCGTAACGAGTGCAAAGACCCTTAGGATCCGCGTTTGGGATTCAACCGGGGACTGTGTCAGGGATTCTTCACATACACGGAAAGGTGCCTGGCACGACCCTGGCACGACCCTGGCACCACCTCACAGCATCTCCCACTCAATGACCACTGAGCAGATCAACAGGTTGGTGCTCCAGGTGTTGGCATAGTTGGGATGGACTTCGATGTAGTAGGTCTTGGTGCGATTGTCGATAAAGCTGTGGTAGATGTTGGTTGTTTCCGCTGAAAAGTTGCCGGCAGAGGTTTGGGGCTCCAGAGAGGCCATCAGGTCCCAATCTACACTTCCAATGTGGCCACGCCTCAACTCGACGGTCAGCCTGGATACGCTGGCTGTTGCCAGCCTTTCCACCACACTCAATCTGGACACACTGACTGCGGGCGTCCATACCATAGGCCTGCGTATGAAGGATGACCGTGGCCGCTGGAGCAATGTGCTGAGCCGGCCCCATTACAGTCATTCCCAACCGGTGATGCCGAATGGTGCATACCTTGCCTATGCCGAGTGCTTCGTTGAGCAGGATCCCGGCATTGGCCTGGCCACGCCAATTCCTCTGCCGCTGGATGGAGTCTGGGATGAATCACAGGAAGGCGTGCAGGCGAGGCTTGCTTCAGGCAGTTCCGGCTCCCATTCAGTCGGCATGCGCTTTCAGGACAGCTTTGGTCGCTGGAGTCCGACGGTCTTTTGCCAGTCGACAACGGGAATCCGTCTGCTGAGTGGTACTGAACTTCCAGAAATCCACTGGCAGAGTGGTTTGAGCGGAGCCTTGACGCACGTTTACCGATCGAACGGACAGGGCGAGCCCTTTGTGGAAATCGGTGTGACAGCGGATTCCTTTTTTGTTGACAGCGATGGCTGGGCGCCGGAGGAGATGAGGCTCTATCGCATCACGGTCGATGTTGACCCCTGAGGGCCAGACTGTCAGGCTTGCTTGACAGCGGGCCGAGTTTGTTAAAGCTGCGGCCGACTGCTAGTCCGACCAGTGGTCGGACCAGCAGTCGGACCAGCAGTCGGACCAGTAGTCGGACCAGCAGTCGGACCAGTAGTCGGACCAGTAGTCTAACCATTGATCCGACAAATCGTCCGACCAATCCATGACCGCTCGCCATTTATCACATTAGCCCATCAGGAAAGCCGAAGATCGACGGGCCCGACCTTTCATGAAGAAAAGCCTCAGTCAACGACTGCTGAACGAAATGACCAGTCACCTGCGCACAAAGCTGGTGATGCTGCTGCTGGCCGCCCTCTGCTGGCTGCTGGTCAGGTCCAGTCAAGAGGTGGAGGTCGAATTTGACCTGCCACTCTGGGTAGATCTCAGCCAGATTCCGGGACAGATTCTGGTCAATACTCCACCTCGAGAAGTCCACGTTCGTCTGCGCGGAAAAGGCAGCGACCTGCTGGGCTTTGCACTATTTCGCGAGGGCGTGTATCACCTTCGCCCGGATGTTGGCTCGGGAACCTACGCGGTCAGCGCCAAGCATCTTGATCTTGAAGGTGCCGAGAACCTGTCGGTTCAGAGTATTTTCCCCGCCGTGTTACAATTGCGACTTGACGAAATGGCTACGCGCCGCCTGCCGGTGCGATTCCGTGGCGAGATTGAGGCTGCGGATGGCTTCAAGCTGACCTCGTCACCAGTTCTCGAACCCGCTGAAATGGTTGTCATGGGACCGCGCAGTGTGCTGGACACGCTTTCCGCTATTTCCACAGACTGGACTGAACTGGTCAATCGCAAGCGCGAAGTCGATGTAGAGCTTCAGCTGCGCCGGCCCTGGCCAACTGTTGAAATTGCAGGTGGCAAGACGCGAATCAGGGCGCGTATCGAAAAGCTTGAAGAGAGGCGCTTTGCTGATCTGCCTCTCGATTGGCCAACTGCCGGTGATACACTTCTGCTTGAGCCTGATACCTATTCACTCACACTGATTGGCGGTCCCAGCGAGCTGGATCAGCTGGACACAGACAGCCTGCGCGCGCAGCTTGCGCCCAGAACCATGCACCCGGACAGTGGCTGGCTGGATGTACTTGTTCATGTGCCGGCTGGTCTCGCCTGGAAGGACTTGAACCCGAGCCGGGTTGAACTGCGTCCGCGCATTCTTCTACCTGACAGCCTGCTGCTGGACAGCCTGAAAGTGGGCGATGAGAGCAGCTGGAGGCTCTTCCAGTGATCGTTCTGGGTATCGAGAGCTCCTGTGATGAAACGGCCGCAGCGCTGATCGACGGCGAAGAGGTTCTCGCATCCATCGTTTCGACACAGCTCGTACACCAGACCTGGGGCGGCGTCGTACCCGAACTGGCCAGCCGTGAACACATGCGGGACATTCAACCAGTTGTGCAGGCGGCGCTATCCGAAGCTGGCCGCAAGCTTGATGAGGTTGAGGCGATTGCCGTGACACAAGGGCCAGGGCTACTGGGAAGTCTGCTTGTAGGCTTCCACTTTGCCAAGGCACTTGCCTGGTCGCTGGCGAAACCCTTTCTGGGCGTGAATCACATGGAGGGGCATATCTTCGCCTCCTTCACGGATGAGAAATCTCCCGAACTGCCTTGTCTTGTGCTGGTGATCAGCGGCGGACACACGCAGCTTGTTCTGATGAACGAAGCCCGCGAGTATCACATCATTGGTGAGACGATGGATGATGCCGCCGGCGAAGCCTTCGACAAGGTCTCCAAGCTGCTGGGGCTGGGCTATCCTGGTGGCCCGGCCATCAGTCGGGAAGCCGAAAAGGGCAATGCATCCTTTTTTGAATACCCGCGCGCGCTTGTTGGCCGTGATACACTGGATTTCTCTTTCAGTGGACTGAAGACTGCCGTGTTACACAGTTTGCGTGAGCAGGATGAGGCATGGCGCAGCGCGCATCTTGCTGATGTCTGCGCTTCCTTCGAACAGGCTGTTTGCGATCAGCTGATGCACCGCACGTTGAAAGCCATCGATGCTTTTGATGTGAAGACACTCGTGCTGGCTGGTGGCGTAGCAGCCAATACGCGTCTGCGTGATCAGTTGTCAGGCAAATTGGCTGATACTGCTATTGATTTGTGTCTTCCGCCCCGCGCCTGGTGCACGGATAACGCTGTGATGATAGCCCGCGCCGCACATGGTCGCCTTTGTCGTGGCGAGCTGACCGCACTGAATGCGGACGCAACACCACGCATGCGTCTGGGTGATTGAATCAGATGGGCGGCTTTGAACTGAATGTCGCGCGCTGGTGGCCACTGCTGCTACTGATCCCGGCCCTTCCCTTTGTGATACAGACCAGTCGCAAGAGTATTCCCATTCAGTCGCCTGCCCGCAATTGGATGTTGGCAGGGCTACGTGCGATCAGTCTTCTGTTGATTACCATTCTGCTAACGGGACCGACTCTCAGCTGGCGGGTGGAGACGCGCCAGAAGCCGCTGATTGCTGTACTGCTTGATAACAGCCGAAGCCTGCCTGCTCTGGGTGGGGGTCTGCTGCAGGAAGAATGGCTGCCACAGCTCGAGCGCGCACTGGGCGAAGCTGATCTGGCCGTATACACGTTTGGTGACAGCCTGCGGCCCGTCTCGGCTGAGTTTAATCCAGATTACAACGAGGCTATCAGCGATCCGGCTGCTGCGCTTAACTCCCTTGCAAATCTGAGCGCCGGGCGGGAATTGGCTGCACTGCTGTTTACAGGCGATGGTGTTGTCACACGGGGAATGCCGCCCTTGGAGGCGGCTGTCAATCTGGCTTGTCCCGTGATTGTCGCCGCCAGCGGCAGAAAGACAGCGCCCCCGGATCTTTCTGTTGTGGAGCTAGGCGCAAATGAAGAAGTCCTTCCCGGACGGAGACAGAAGGTGCGCGTTGCCCATCTAGCTAGCGGATTGGAAGGCAGGAAGCTGCGGCTTAGGCTCACGATCGATGGCAGTGTGGTTGATTCGCTGGATTGCAGCGCCCTCGGCGATGGACGAATGCAGCAACACGAACTTGACTGGCTGCCACCTTCTGAAGGTGATGTTCAGCTGGAGGTTGAAGCACTGCTGCTGGACGTTCAGGAAGCGGAAACAAGTAACAACCGTCGAAGGCTGGCTGTCCGGGTGCTGCCCGGCAAGCGGCGCGTTCTACTGCTTGCAGGCCGACCTTCGGGAGATCTTGCCTTTATTCGCCGTGGGCTGGAATCGGATCCAGATCGGCTTCAACTCGATTTCATACTGTCACCGGGCCGTGATACTCCTGCCGAAAAGATACTGGCCGCTGCAGTCCGCGCAAACCTGATCGTCTACATTGACTGGCCTGTCATGGCGAGTGATCCAATGGCAGCCGAGCTGGCAGGACTGGGCAAAGCAGAACTACATGTTGGGCGGGTAAAGGATGATGCGCAGGACGGGGCTGTTGGCCAAATCGAGGTCTTGCGCGCACATCCTGTTCTGGGAGATGAAAGCCGGCTGGACTGGCTGCGTCTGGCCTGGGCTGAAATGCCCCCGCTTGCAGGCTCAAGCTTCAAGCCAGCTGCTGCCAGTTGCCTGCTGGTGGATGGTAGGGGTGATGGCCTTGCCTGGATCAGTGAAACGGGTAGCACGCGGCGCGCCTGGCTACCTGCCAGTGGTTACTGGCGCTGGGAGCTGGCCGGTGGTATTGATGAAGAGCTGGGCCAGCGTGCCGGGCATTTTCGTGATACACTCATTGCCTGGCTGCTGGCTTCGCCCGATGCGCAAGGCTTTCAGGTTAGCCCGGAAGCCAGAACCTGGGGGCAGGGCGTTCCCATGGCCTTCAATGCGCGCGCTTTCACAGAAGATGGTCGCCCACTAAGTGATGCCGAACTCTTTCTCAATCTGGTGCACGATAGTGGATCGCAGTTGAGGGCAGCATTCAATTCACTTGGTGATGGTCAGTATCAAGCCGTGATACAAGGGCTGGATGCAGGACTCTGGACCTGGTCGGCCACAGCACAACGCGGTGATCAGGCCATGGAGAAGGTAGCGGGTTCCGTGATGATAGAAGCATGGAGCCCGGAGGATCAGGCCCGTATACGAAATCATCCGCTGCTTGCCGAATTGGCTCACGCAACTGGTGGTCAATTGCTGGATCTGGATCTTCCTGCTGATCGCGAAGAACTGGCGAATGCGCGTGTGTTTCAAAATGTCGTGTTGAGGCCCGTGATTGGTGATGAGATACGGCACCGGGAGCTGATTGATGAGTGGGTCCTGCTGATTTTGCTTCTGGGTAGCCTTGGGCTTGAGTGGATTCTGCGTCGATTGATGGGCAGGCTTTGATGGCGCTTGAAATCGAAAGGCGTTTTCTGGTAGCCGATACCAGCTGTCTTGATTGCCTTGAAGGTGATCCTGTGATACAAGCTTATCTGGCCAGAGGCAACGCCACAGTTCGTATACGAATCATCAGAGAACGCGCCTGGCTTACCATCAAGGGACCGGGTCGGCTTGAGCGTCGCGAATACGAGTATTCGATTCCACTTGCTGATGCTCTGGATTTACTGGAACTGACCCTTCTCGGCCGTATTGAGAAGACCCGCTATCAACTGCACTATCAAGGTGACAGCTGGATAGTCGACTGCTTTCACGGAAACCATGAAGGCCTGATCATTGCCGAGATCGAACTTGCAGACCCAAATCAACCAATCAGTCTGCCACCCTGGCTGGGTCGCGAGATTACCCACGAAGCAGGCTGGTCCAATGCCGAACTGGCCAGTTCCAGTTCGAATGGTCGTGATCTGGGTTGAAGCAACTGGTGGTTTTGGGTGGACTGGGGGTGGATTCTGGTCGGACTACTGGTCGGACTACTGGTTGGACTACTGGTTGGAGCAGCCACCACCTCCACCCCCGACAACCCACTATGCTCCATGCCTCATTTGTTCGTCGTGATAGGTCTTCATCAGCCTACGATAAGCCAATTGCCTTTCAGCGGCT
Organism: uncultured Bacteroidaceae bacterium; assembly: GCA_964345075.1. Taxonomy (GTDB): domain Bacteria; phylum CAIWAD01; class CAIWAD01; order CAIWAD01; family CAIWAD01; genus CAYFPS01. The sequence goes on from CAYFPS010000006.1 coordinate 14,745, forward strand.
GAGTTGCCCAAGCTTTCGTACCAGGCACTTGGCACTGTAATGCCATCATCCTTCCCATACATATGGTAACCGGCGCTTGACCATGTGTATTCATCCAAATCCTCGGTCAAGCCAGCTCTGAGAGGATTGTATTCGATGTACAGGCAACAATTGATGAAATAGGATTCGAAGACGACAGCCTCTTTGAGTGGCTTCACCTGCCAGACAGCGCCTGATCTCATGCGGCTGCGATTAAACCTGCGGGCAAACGAACCATTTACAGTTCGCAGGAAATCTGATACGACTTGGGCGCCATCGGATTTGATCAACAGGTGGACATGATTGCTCATCAGGGTCCAGGCGTGAATCCCAAGGTTTCGCTTCGCAGATTCAATGCGCAAGTAATTCAAGTAAGACCATCGATCATCGTCCCATTCGAAGACTTGCTTGCGATTTCTGCCTCTCATGATGACATGGTAGTAGCCGACTTGCTCGGTTGATAGCCTTTCCATGCGAGAACTCCTTTCGAATTGACTCGATCACTTACCTCGGCACTCCTTGATTTGATTCCACTGAAACCGGATAACTTCGAGGAATTTGAAATGGTGTCAGAGCGGCTGGACGTGGGAGGGTATTTTGGGGGGGATCTGGTCGGACTACTGGTCGGACTACTGGTCGGACCACTGGTCGGACCACTGGTCGGACCACTAGTCGGACAACAACTGGCACACTTTCTGCCATACCATCCCCCATCACCCCCAGTGAATCGCGAAGGCCTTGTGCATCAACATTGTTTGGCGAGGCCATTCCCTTCACTGACAAAAGCGGGCGTGAAGGTTCCTGAAAGTGGGAAGAGTACAATGATCGGTAGTGTGGATAAACTTCGTGAGCTGCGGCGGCAGGCCCAGCTGGGTGGTGGTGAAAAGCGCATCGAGGCACAACATGCCCGCGGCAAACGGACCGCCCGCGAGCGCGTCCTGCGCCTGCTGGATGATGGCAGTTTTGAAGAGTACGACATGTTCAAGCAGCACCGCTGCACGCATTTCGGACTGGAAGAAAAGCAGTTTCTGGGTGACGGCGTGGTCACGGGCTCGGGCACGATCGATGGCCGTCTGGTTTTCGTCTTCAGTCAGGATTTCACCGTGCTGGGTGGATCGCTTTCCGAGACCTTTGCCGAAAAGATCTGCAAGGTGATGGACATGGCCATGAAGATGGGCGCACCCTTGATCGGCCTCAACGACTCGGGTGGCGCGCGAATTCAGGAAGGCATCGAGAGTCTGGCCGGCTATGCCGAAATCTTCCAGCGCAATGTGATGGCCTCCGGTGTGGTGCCACAGCTTAGCGCGATCATGGGCCCCTGTGCTGGTGGAGCCGTATACAGCCCGGCCCTGACCGATGCGATCATCATGGTGAAGAAGACATCGACCATGTACGTCACGGGACCGAAGGTGGTCAAAACCGTGACCAGCGAAGAGCTCACGGACGAACAGCTGGGCGGCGCCATGGTCCATGCGACAAAAAGCGGTGTGACACATTACGCCGCCGAAGATGAAGAGGAGGCGATTCGCATTCTGCGCAAACTGCTCTCCTTTCTGCCGCAGAACAACATGGAAGAACCACCGCAGGTACCGTGCCGTGATCCATACGATCGCGAGAGCCCGATCCTGAACGAGATCATCCCTGAGAGCCCCAACAAGCCCTACAACATGAAGGAAGTGCTGAAGGAAATCGTCGACGATCATGATTTCCTCGAGCAGCAGCGCTACTGGGCGCCTAACATCATCACGGGTTTTGCCCGCATGAACGGTCGCAGTGTGGGCATTGTGGCCAATCAGCCCAGCTATTTAGCCGGCGTGCTGGACATCACGGCTTCGATCAAGGCCGCGCGATTCGTGCGCTTCTGTGATGCATTCAACATTCCCATTCTCACCTTCGTAGACGTGCCGGGCTTTCTGCCGGGCAGTGCGCAGGAGTACGGCGGAATCATTCGACACGGCGCGAAACTGCTCTACGCCTACTGTGAGGCTACCGTGCCAAAGATCACGGTGATCACGCGAAAAGCTTACGGCGGGGCCTACGATGTGATGAGCTCGAAGCACATTCGCGGCGATATCAACTATGCCTGGCCGGGAGCGGAGATAGCCGTCATGGGTGGGCGTGGGGCCGTGCAGATCCTGCATGCAAAGGAGGCTGCCGAGGCGGAAGATCCGCAGGCCTTTCTTGCGCAGAAGGAAAAGGAATACACAGAAACCTTTGCCAACCCTTATGTGGCAGCCGCCCGCGGATATGTGGACGACATCATTGAGCCGGCGCGAACGCGCTTCAGATTGATTCGTGCGCTTGAAATGTGCTCCACGAAAAAGGATGGCAACCCGCCCAAGAAACACGGCAACATTCCACTCTGAGGCAATAATGAATCACGATATGCAGGAGGCCATGCAGGCACTGGCTCTTGGCATGGGAACTGTCTTTTGCGGTCTGCTCATGCTGCTTGCGGCAATGAAGACTGTTGGCTGGACGCTTTCCAGAACTCACAAGAAAGTGCAGGAAGTCGGAAATGTATCACAGGAGGACCCGGAAGAGTCTGTGATGAGTGCCGACCTGGTTGCTGCGATCGCCACTGCCCTGCACATGGATCAGCTGGCGATGGAAGAAATGGAAGCGCAGCGACTTACCTGGACACGCATGTTCAAGCCCTTCAGTCCATGGTTGATGGACTCCAAGAACACATTGCACACGCATCGACTGCGCTGGCATGCCGTAGGAGCGCCGGGAAGGATCGTCAGTGAAAGACAGCGAGGTTAAGCATGGCACGGGCCTACCGATTCAAACTTCATGGCAACAGCTACGATGTCAAGGTTCTGGAAAGAGGCGATGAACGCGCCCGGTTGCTGGTGAATGGCACCGAATACGAAGTCGAGCTGCTGCCGACTGAAGGTGCACCGCGAGCAGAAAAGCTGGAGCGCAGCCCGGTAATTGCGGATACGGTTGACAAGCTTCCCGGCACTGCTGCGCCGGGCGGCGAAATCGGTCCGGGTCTTGTAAAGGCACCGCTCCCCGGCAGCATTTTCAAACTGCTTGTATCACCGGGTGATCGCGTCAAGCCGGGCCAGACAGTGCTGGTGATGGAGGCAATGAAGATGGAAAACGAGATCCACTGTGCCTCCGGTGGAACGGTCCGCGAAGTGCGCATCAAGGAAGGCCAGAGCGTTCTTGAGGGCGATGTCCTGCTTGTGATCGAAGGTTGAACCGTTAAGGAGCGGCCTGGGACTCCCCATGCCACGCACGCCATGCATACACTGCTTTCTTTCTGGAATTACACGGGCTTTGCCAACGGCAGCCTGGGCAATTACATCATGATTCTGGTCGGCCTGATTTTCATCTGGCTGGCAATCACCAAGGACTACGAACCCTTGCTGCTTGTGCCGATCGGTTTCGGCATCCTGATCGGCAACATCCCCTTTCTTGACGGGCAGGGAATCGGGATCTATGAAGAAGGCAGCGTGATCAACCTCCTCTATCAGGGTGTAACACGCGGAGTCTATCCGCCGCTGATCTTTCTGGGCATTGGCGCGATGACTGATTTCAGCGCGCTTATCTCCAATCCCAAGCTTGTCCTGCTGGGAGCCGCCGCACAAGTGGGCATCTTCCTGACCTTCTTCGGTGCCATCGTCTTCGGTTTCTCCCTGCCGGAGGCTGGAGCTATCGGCATCATCGGCGGTGCAGACGGGCCTACAGCCATTTTTGCATCCAGTCGACTGGCGCCTGATTTGCTTGGAGCCATTGCGATCGCGGCCTACAGCTACATGGCACTCGTTCCCGTGATACAACCACCCGTGATGCGGATGTTGACATCACCAGCCGAACGGCGTATACGCATGAAGTCGCCACGGCCCGTCAGCCGCAGGGAGAAGATTCTCTTTCCGATTGTCGGTTTTCTGGTAACCTGTTTCATTGCACCGGCGGCCATGACGCTGCTGGGCATGCTTTTCTTCGGCAACCTTCTGAAGGAGTCCGGTGTTACAGAGCGATTGGCAAACACGGCGCGCACGGCCATGATCGACATTGTGACCATCCTGCTTGGTGTGTGCGTTGGCGCCAGCACGCAAGCACAGACCTTTTTGACACCAAAGAGCATTGGCATATTTGCGCTAGGCGCGGCCTCCTTTGTGGTTGCCACGGCCGGTGGTGTGCTCTTTGCGAAATTCATGAACCTGTTTCTGAAGGGCGATGCACGACTCAACCCACTGATCGGTGCGGCCGGTGTGAGCGCCGTGCCCGACAGTGCACGCGTGGTACATCAAATGGGCAGCAGGGAGGATCCGAACAATTTCCTGTTGATGCACGCCATGGGCCCGAATGTCGCAGGTGTTATCGGCAGCGCCATCGCCGCCGGTGTCATGCTGGCCATGCTCGGCTGATTGTATCACAGGTCAAGGTATTTGCTTTTATGTGACAGCCAAGATAGAACCACGCGCAAAGGACCAGGGCCTTCGAAGCTCTAGTCTGTCTCTTTTTCAATCTGCAATCAGCAATCTGCATTCGTCATTCGTCCTGCCCCCATTCTACATTGGGGCATCAAAATGGGAGGAATCATGTTTGCAGAGCAAATCGTCAACACGCTGGAAATGCAGCGTCGCTATTTTCTGAAGACTGCCGCCTGTCTGAAGCCCCAGGACGCGTCCTTTCGTCCGGCCAATGGCATGCTGAGTACGGCCGGGCAGATTGCCCATGCCGCTCAGGTTGTCGATTGGTTTGTCGATGGAGCCTTCTCACCAAAGGGGATGAGCGAGGACTGGGAGAAGCAGGCTGCGCAGGTTGAGGCTGTCACCGAGCTTGCTGATGCGATCGACTGGCTAAACAAGGCTTACAACCGTGCCATCGACACGGTGCGGGCACACAGTCAGGAAGAATGGCAGGAGCCGATAGCACAGGAATCCATCATGGGTGGCCTGCCCCGTGCGACCATTTTTGGTGGCATGGCCGATCACAGCGCGCACCATCGCGGCAGTCTTGCTGTCTACGCGCGTCTGCTTGGGCACGGGCCCGAAATGCCGTACATGTAGGGTCATCTCTGAGCCCTGATGCGCCATGCGTCAGGGCTCTCTTCGTGATACAGTGAGGATCCCCATGCGATTGCTGCAAGGCCTTTTTCTAGTCCTAACACTTGTGATACACGTGCATGCCGAAACATCCGAAAAGTCGCGACTGATGATTGCCGCTGTGGGTGATATCATGCTTGGCACGGACTACCCTGAGGACAAGCTGCCTGTCGATCGTGGGCAGGAGCAGCTGTTCGCTGCCAGGGAGCTTCTGCAGCAAGCGGATATGGCTCTCGGAAATCTGGAAGGTGTCCTGATGGACGGCGGGCAGCCAAAGAAAGACTGTGCCGGATCAGCCAACTGCTATCTCTTTCGCTCACCTAGCCGCTTTGCACAGAGTCTGGCCGAAGCAGGCTTCACGCATATGAGTCTGGCCAACAATCACGCCAGGGATTTTGGTGATGAGGGCCTTGCAGCCAGCATGGCAGCTCTGGAAAGCTCAGGCATTGCTCATTCGGGTGCTGAAGGTGATCTCTGGACCGGTGAAATCAAGGGCCTCAGCGTGAGCTTTCTTGGTGTATCACCCTTCAAGGGCAGCTGGCCGATGATGGAAGAGGAGTACATGCTGACACGGATTCAGCAGTTGGCGGATTCCTGTGATATCCTGGTCCTGTCGGTTCACGGCGGATGCGAGGGGGCGAAAGCCACGCACCTCACATTCGAAGACGAGCACTGCTATGGAGAAGACCGCGGCGATGTGGTGGCCTTTGCGCGAAGGGCAGTACAGGCCGGTGCGGATCTCATCCTCGGTCACGGCCCCCATGTGCCGCGTGCAATGGAGCTGGTGCAGGATCGTTTGATCGCTTACAGCCTGGGTAACTTCGCCACGTTCATCGGCCTGAATATTGAAGGAATCAATGGACAGGCACCGCTGCTCAGCGTCGAGCTGGATGCTTCCGGCCGCTTTCTGGGTGGGCAGATTCACAGCTTCTTTCAAACTCGTCCGATTGGTCCGAGGCTGGATCCTGAGCATCGCGCGGCCAAGACAATCGCCCGTCTGACAAGCGAGGACCTGGCGGATTCCGGGCTGCGCATTTTGTCGGAGGGCGTGATCCAGCCCGCGGTTACATCTCAGGAAGATGCTGAGGAATAATTCCTCAAGGCCACTCGCCAGAAGGCGATCACAAAAAGAAAAGCGACCAGTGTAGCCCCTGCCATGTGCAGAAGAAGCTCCGGGCGAATCCCTTCGAAAAGCAGGCGTGCCGGATAACTGGCCACAAGCGAGAAGGGCAGGAGCGTTACCAGCAGACGCTTCAGGTATCCGCTGAAAATGCGATCGGGCCGGTCGCTGTACTTTTCAAGCGCGTAGAACATTTCACCCAGACCCCTTCCAGAGTGCAGCCAGAAGACCGGAATCAGGAAGCTGATGTGAATCAGGTAATACAAAACCGATCCGTTGAGCAGGAATAGCAGGTAGACAAGCAGGCGTGTTCCGCCCAGTGGCTCCGTGTACTGAAGCAATGCCCAGACCAGCAGCCCTGCCGCGATCAGCAGATTGACGAAGCTGTTTGCGGCAAAGTCGCGCAGACTCAGGAAGTAGAGCGAGGAGACGGGCCGGACCAGGTAATAGTCCAGATCGCCGCGATTGACAAAGGTGGGAAGCCACCACAGATTATTGGCGAAAACGGTCATGTGAATCGCATCCACCAGAAAGAAGCCACAGGCAAAGACCAGCACCTGTTCGAAACTCCAGCCGCCGAGCAGTGCCGTGTGACGGTAGATCACACCGAAAAAGCTCAGCTGCACGGCGTAAAAGGCCGTGTCCATCAGAATGCGAAAGAAGAAATCCAGCCGGAATTCCATCGCCCGTGAAAAGGAAAATCGCAGAAAGTAGAGGTAGAGCCTGAAGTAGCGCAGCATCAGATCCCCACTCCCGTGTATTGTTTTTCGCCCCGCTTCCAGACAAAATGTGATACAAGGATCAGCACGATGACCCAGCCTGCACTCATGCCCATTCCCTTAAGCCAATCAGCCTGTGATACATGACCGGTCAGCGTGTTTACTGGAAAATCGAACAGGTAGCGGAAAGGAAGCCAGTCAAGAATCCCCTGTGCCCAGTTGGGGAAAAGGTCAACCGGCAGCATGCTGCCGCCCAGAAGGGCGCTGGTAAAGCGCATCAGCACGGCAAGGCTCCAGACATTGTCCGCCCAGAAGGCCACACTTTGTAGCGGCACAAGCAGCATGAAATAGAGCAGATTACCCAGCATCATTGCGGAAAGCGCTGCCGGAATCCGGGTCAGTGTGATACCGCTGCCGGACAAATCCACCAGCAGGGGCGTGAGTGATCCCATCAGAATGAGCTGCATCAATGCCGGGCTCAGGGCCCCCAGGTGCTGGGCATACTTGTAGCGAAAATAGCTGGTGGGATACAATAGATAGCGCGACAGTCCACCTTCGTAGATGTCGCTTGAAATGCCATGCATCTGTTCCTGTCCGCGCACAACCTTGCCGATCAGGATGACGAGGATGTAATACAACATCATCGATTGCATGTCGCGTCCGCCAATGGCCGCCTGGCCTGTCTCACGGTAGATGGATGTCCAGAGAAACCAGACGACGCCCAGCTGGGCGAAAAAGCTGACGACGGCGTTGATCCAGAAGTCAACGCGATAACTCATGGCGCTGCGTGCTTCCAGACTGATGACATGGCCCAGCAGCCGCAGGCTGTGCGCCTTCATCCTGTGACCTCCGCTCTGGCAGTGAGCATGCCTTCGATGACTGTGGCGATGTCCACTTCTTCAATGCTCAAATCGTGCACTGCGAGCTCGCTGACCAACCTGCCAGCCAGATTGGGAATCTCGTCCCGGGGCGCCTGAATTTTGAGGAGGCTGTCGCTCTGCTCAACGAGTTTCATGTCCATGCCGGATGGAATCAGCCGCTCCAGATCAACCGGGTGTCCGTCACGCTTCAGCTGCACACTGATGATTTTGTGTCTCGCATGGTTCCCCACCACTTCAGACAGCGGCCCGTCGTAGACGATCTCGCCTTCGCGCATGATCACAATCCGCTTGCAGAGGCGTTCGATGTCTTCCATGTAGTGACTGGTGAGCAGCATTGCCGGCCGCTCGCGCTCGCGATAATCGAGAATGAAATCACGAATGGCGCGCTGTGCGCTCAGGTCCAGGCCGATGGTCGGCTCATCGAGAAAGACCACGCGGGGCGAATGGAGCAGTGCGGCGATCAGCTCCATCTTCATGCGCTCGCCCAGGCTCAGCCGGCGAATCTGGATGTTGAGCTGATCCTTCACATTCAGTGTGTTTGTCAGAAAGTCCAGATTCTTTCGAAAATCTGCGGGCGGGATCTGGTAGATCTCCTTCAGCAGCAGAAAGCAGTCTTCAGCGGGAAGGTCCCACCACAGCTGGGATTTCTGGCCCATGATCAGTGCGATCCGGCTGCGAAAGGCGTTGTTGCGATCCCAGGGCCTGTGCCCCAGCACCTTTGCCTGGCCGGTAGTCGGGTGAATAATGCCGGCCAGCATCTTGACCAGCGTGGTCTTGCCAGCGCCGTTGGCCCCCAGCAGCCCGACGATCTCGCCCTCTTCAACACTGAAGCTGGCGGACTTGACCGCTTCCTTGGTGATGAATTCGCGCTTGAAGAGTGATCGGATGGAGCCGGCAAGGCCCGGCTGTTTGCGGTGAACGCGGAACTCTTTGCAAAGCCCCTCTACATGGATCATGCGGTCTGCTGCCTTTCTTGAATCCTGGCATCAGCTTACGAAAAATGCTTGTCTTCGGTTGACGAAAGGTTCCGGGGGAGTGCCAATCCGCTTCATGCCGAAGTGTCGGCATGAAGCGGTAGCCGTGCCGACAGGTCGGCACTTTGCCAGTGGGCCATTTGTCGACTGTGTCGACAACTGACCCACTGGCCATCCTTGGTGCCGAGGGAGTGCCAGGGGAGTGCCAGGCACCGCAAAGCTGGAAGGGCGGGTGCTGTCTAGCGGGGCTGACAGATTGAGCTTCCAGCCCGACCGCTGGTCCGACCAGTGGTCGGACCAGCGGTCGGGCCAGCAAACCCACCAAATTTCCATATTAGCCACGCCTAAATCATATTTGAGCCATGTCTGAAGCAATTGACGATTATCTCAAGGCAATCTATCAGCTGAGCGAGGAGGACAGCCCGGCTGGTCCGCGCCGCATCTCCACGGGCGAACTTGCCGTGAGGCTGGGAATTAGTGCAGCCTCGGTCAGCGGCATGCTGAAGCGTCTGTCCGGCCGCAAGCCCCGCCTGCTGGATTACGGTCCACATGAGGGCGTACGGCTGAGTCCGGCTGGGCGAAGCCATGCCCTCAAGGTGTTGCGCCGGCACCGCGTCATCGAACTCTTCCTGCATGAGAAACTTGGCTTCCGCTGGGATGAAGTGCATGAAGAGGCCGACCGTCTGGAGCACGCGGCCTCCGATGAATTCACTGATCGACTTGCCCGCTTTCTGGGATCGCCGGAAACGGATCCGCACGGCGAACTGATTCCCAATGCGGACGGCACGCTGCCAGCCCGCAGCGAGGTTGCCCTGCTGGAGCTGCCGTTGAAGACCGAACGACAGATCCTGCGTGTGACAAGCCCTGATCCCTCTGAACTTCGCTACCTGGCCGAGCGCGGCATTGTGCCCGGCGCCCGGATTCTCATTGTATCACGGGATCCCTTTGGTGGATCGTGGAAGGTTCAGGTTGAGGGGGCGGGGCAGGAAATCGGTCCGATCGTCACTTCGCGCATCTTCGTGGAGGCGCCATGAAACATTTTTGGCTGCTACTGCTCGCCGTGCTTGCCACGCTATCCTGCTCAGGCCGGGATGCTTCGGACACGAGGCTGAGCGTCATCTGCACGACCGGCATGATCGGCAGTCTGGCCGAGCAGATTGCCGGAAGTGAGGCCCGTGTGACAAGCCTGATGGGTGCCGGTGTGGATCCGCACCAATACAAGGCCTCAGCGCGGGATCTGATTCGGTTGGCGGAGGCTGATCTTGTACTTTACAACGGCCTTCACCTGGAAGCCCGACTGGGTAAGGTCCTGGAAAAGCTGAGTCACGCGCGATCGCTTGCGGTCGCCGAGGATCTGCCCGGTGTGGAGTTGATCAATCACGAGGGCGAGCATCCCGATCCGCACCTCTGGTTTAATGTAAAGGCATGGAGTACTGTTGCCCTTCGCATTGGTCGGGCCATGGCCGAAGAGGATACCTTGCACGCTTCGCTTTATCTAAAGCGAGCCGTGAATCTTCAGCAGCAGCTGATCGACCTGGATGAAGAGATTGCAGCAATGCTGGGCCAGGTTCCGGAAGAGGCGCGTATCCTGATTACAGCCCATGATGCCTTTGCCTACTTCGGCAGGCGCTACGGTTTTGAAGTCAGGGGTCTGCAGGGCATCAGCACGGTAACAGAACCTTCGGGCTCGGCGCTCATGCAGCTCAGGGATCTGATTGTATCACGGAAGATTCCCGCGGTCTTCATTGAGAGCAGTGTGCCGGTTCGCACTATTTTGGCGCTTCAGGAGGCTGTTGCAGCCGAGGGGCATGACCTGATTGTCGGCGAAGCGCTTTTTTCTGATGCGCCCGGAAGCCGTGATACACCAGAAGGCAGCTATCAGGGAATGGTTCTGCATAACGCGCGCGCGATTTCGCGAGCGCTGGGGGGAAAACAATGAATCACGAACTGGCCATCGAGGTCCACGACCTATCGGTTGCCTATCGGGACCAACCCGTGCTCTGGGATGTGGACATGCAGGTCAGGCGCGGATGCCTGAGCGCTCTGGTCGGCCCGAACGGCGCTGGAAAATCTACACTGCTCAAAAGCCTGATGGGCCTGATCAGGCCGGCTGCAGGAACCGTCCGCCTGCTGGGCAGCAATCTGGACGAGGTGCGTCGGCGCATCAGTTATGTGCCCCAGCGCGGCAATGTTGACTGGACTTTTCCGGTTACAGTCCGTGATGTCGTGCTGATGGGCCGCTATCCACATCTGGGCTGGTTCAGGCGTCCCGGCAGCAAGGATCGCCGTTTGGCGATGGAAGCGCTGGATCGCGTGGGCATGAGCGCCTATGCTGACAGGCAGATCAGTCAACTTTCGGGCGGCCAGCAGCAGCGCGCCTTCCTGGCACGGGCACTGGCGCAGGACGGTGATTTGCTGCTATTGGACGAGCCATTTCAGGGCGTGGACGCCCGGACGGAGAAGGCGATTATCGGCCTTTTGCGGGAACTGCGAACCTCTGGGCGCACGGTGCTTGTCGTGCATCACGACCTGCAAACAATTCCAGACTACTTCGACTGTGTATCACTGCTCAATGTGCGCATGGTGGCCGAAGGTCTGGTGGATGAAGTGTTTACGGAAGAAAATCTGCGCCTTTGCTTTGGTGGCCGGCGTGGAGAAGTGGGTGAGACGACTTCGGTAGCTGCGGGAAGCCGGCCATGATGATCGACTTCATCAGCGTGACCATCGGGCTTGGCGCGGGCCTTGTTGGTGCTGTTGGCGGCATGCTGGGAGTCTTTCTTGTGCTCAGGCGCAAGGCCCTGACAGGTGATGTTGTATCACACGCAGCGCTTCCCGGAATTGTACTGGCCTTTCTTCTCTTTGGCAAGAATCCCGGTCTGCTCATGCTGGGCGCCCTGCTGGCTGGCTGGTTTGGCATGGTGCTGGCGGACTGGATTCTCAAGAAAAGCGTGATCCATGAAGACAGCGTGCTTGGGCTTGTGCTAAGTGTCTTTTTCGGACTGGGCTTGATGCTATTGACATGGCTGCAGCGCATGCCCGATGCATCACAGGCCGGACTGGACCGCTACCTCTTTGGCAGTGCGGCGACACTGCTTAGAAGCGACCTCTACTGGATGGGAACTGTCGCGCTACTGCTGCTTGTTCTGCTGGGGCTTTTCTGGAAGGAGTGGAAGCTGCTGGCCTTCGATCCCGACTTCGCTTCGCTGGCGGGCTTTCCCGCGCTTGGTCTTGATCGTGCATTGCTGCTGATGTGTGTCACGGCCATTGTCCTGGGCTTGCAAACAGTTGGTGTCGTCCTGATGAGCTCCCTTGTCATCGCACCGGCAGTCGCGGCAAGGCAATGGGTGCGACGTCTGGGATCCATGGTGGCGCTGGCCGGCGCATTTGGCTTTTTGTCAGGCCTGATCGGAAGCTTCTTTTCACTGCGCATTGAAAACCTTCCTGCGGGCCCGGCCATTGTCCTTGTGGCCACTTGTTTGGCCATTCTCTCCTTGTTGATTGCGCCGGAGCAGGGGCTGCTGCCTGCCTGGTGGCGCTCGCGCAAACTGCATGAGGCTCGCGGATGAGTGCCATGCTCGAAGTTCAACTCGTTGCGCTGCTCACGGCCCTGGCTTGCGCGCTACCGGGAGTCTTTCTTCTGCTGAGGCACCAATCAATGATGAGTGATGCCATCGGGCATAGCGTGCTGCCCGGCATTGTGATTGCCTTCCTTGTTGTTGGCAACCTGGACTCGCCCTTGCTTGCTGTGGGTGCTGCATTAAGTGGCCTGGCCATGGTTTTCCTGGTGAACCTGCTGACCCGCAGCGGGCGTGTTGCCTCCGATGCCGCTCTGGGACTGGTCTTTCCCGCACTCTTCAGCCTGGCTGTTTTACTGGTTTCCATGAAGGCGGAGAACATCCACCTGGATACGGATGCTGTTCTCCTGGGAGAGCTTGCCTTTGCGCCCTTCAACCGGCTTGTGATACATGGACTGGATCTGGGGCCAGTGGCTGTCTACGAAATGGGCTGCATTCTGCTGCTGAATCTTCTGGCCTATCAGCTTTTTAGAAATGTTCGTGTACTCGCTGCCTTCGATCCGCTGCAGACTGCGGCCTCGGGCTTCAGGCCCGGTTTGATTGAATTGCTGGAGCTGGGCCTTGTTTCACTGACCTGCGTGGGCGCCTTTGATGCCGTGGGTTCCATATTGGTGGTGGCCCTGATGGTTGCACCGGCGGCAACGGCCAGACTCCTTGCCCAGCGCGTGGAGTCGCTCGTCAGGCTCGCTCTGGCGGTTGCGGCCCTCGCTGCAATCAGTGGCTGGTGGCTTGCCTGGTGGCTGGATGCCTCTATCGCCGGATCGATGGCTGCAGTTTCAGGAATACTCTTTACGCTTGCGCTTGTGTTCTCACCCAGGGAAGGTCTTCTGGTGCAGGCCCGGCGATCTGTATCACAGCGACGCACCTTTGCCCGTCGCATGCTCTGTATTCACCTTTTGCATCACGAGGGGACGGATGCGGAGGAAACCGAATCCAGGATCGATCACTTAAGCGAGCATCTGGCCTGGGCTCCCGAGCTGGCCGCGCAAATTGTAGCTTGGTCGATCAAGGCGGGTGATCTTCGGCAGGAAGCCGGTCGCCTTCACCTGCTGAATGCCGGACGAATTCTGGCGCGCGAGGCCCTTGAACAGTTGCCACAACAGCGGCGGGATCCCGATCCACTCACACTCTGAAGGGGGGAACATGCATTACAATCCCATGGGGCATTCCGGCCTCAAACTGAGCCGTTTTGCTCTGGGTGGCTGGACCACCTTTGGCGGCAGTGTTTCCGAACAGCGGCAGGTTAATCGCCTGATCCATCTGGCCCACGATCATGGCGTCAACTATTTCGATACCGCCGACATCTACGACAAAGGCGCCAGCGAGATTGCCATGGGCCGCGCACTTGGTTCGCTTCCGCGACATCACATTGTGCTTGCCAGCAAGGTTTTCTGGCCGATGAGCAGCGATGTCAACGATCGCGGACTTTCGCGCAAGCACATCATGGAGAGCGTCAATGCCAGCCTCAAGCGCCTTGGCACGGATTATCTCGATCTCTATTTCTGTCATCGCTACGATCCCGAGACGCCGCTGGAGGAGACCTTACGGGCGATGGATGATCTGGTGCGTCAGGGCAAGGTGCTCTACTGGGGCACAAGCGAATGGAACGGTGAAGCCATCCATCGTATTCACGGTCTTGCCGCCGAACACGGCTGTTATGCGCCGCGGGTCGAACAGCCCCAGTACAGCCTGCTGGCGCGAGGGCGCTTTGAGAACGATGTGCTGCCTGCCTGCCGCAAGACCGACATGGGCACCGTTGTCTGGAGCCCGCTGGCCAGTGGCTTCCTGAGTGGCAAGTATGATGAAGGCATTCCTGCTGGTACGCGACTTGAACGAATGGAATGGCTGCGCAAGGGTCTGCTGAAGGAGAGCAATCAGAAGCGCATGGAGGCTTTCCGGCAGCTGGCGGCAGAGATGAACATCAGCCGCACACAGCTCGCACTGGCCTGGGCCGCCCGCATGGAGGGTGTGAGCAGTGTGATTCTCGGTGCGACCTCCGAAGAGCAACTCCTGGAGAACCTGCTGGCTGATCGTATCACACTGGAAGCACCGGTACTGGAAGCCCTCGACCGCATCTTCGAACCTGGTAACAATGCCAGCGACCCCGATTGAGGAAAACATGGCGCAAACAGTGATACACGAAGTCCTCGCTGGATTGATCGACTATGCGGGTCTATTTCCACCTGCCGGCCTTGCCATGAGCGAGGCGACACGCCTCTATCAGGGCTATCTGGGAACAGGCGATCGCTGGATGCTTGGTCGATTCATCTGCCCCGTATCACGACTGGGCGAGTGGAAGAGCTGTGTCTCTGGAAGCATCACACCCTTACAACTGAGCCTTCTGGGCGGGCCGGCACCCCCGTTGGAGCGTTTTGCCGCTCATCTGGAACGACTGCTGGCAACGGCCAGACAGGAGCTTGATGAAGTGAGCGATCATGTGGATGGCCGCTGCTGGGAACTGCGCGCACCCGATATTTCTGCCGGCAGTGCCCAGAGGATCACGAGCGCACTTGACGCTTTTTCAGCGGCCATCGGAAGTGATTGTGCATTCTATGTTGAAGTTCAGCCGGGTCCGGATAACGAAGCTCTCGATCTGCTGCTGGAGCGATTAGGTGAGCTCAATTGCCAGCGTGATGCCGATGCCGGCTTCAAACTGCGCTGTGGTGGCCTTGAGCCGGATGCCTTTCCTTCCGCCATGGAGCTGGCCCGAATTCTGACAGCCTGCCATCGGCACCGGGTTCCACTCAAGCTGACAGCCGGCCTGCATCACCCGCTGCCCTCAATGCGCGGCGGACTACCCATGCACGGTTTTCTAAATGTTTTGCTGGCGGCCAGTGCATTGGCATCCTACGAGCTGCGGGCCCGTGACCTGATCGGCCTGCTGGAGGACCGGGCACCCGGCAGTTTCCGTGTGACAAGTGAGTGGATCGAGTGGCGCGAACTGCGCATCAGCCGCTCCGAAATGCGTGATACACGCAAAAAGCTGATCCGTTCTTTCGGATCCTGCAGTTTTGATGAACCCCGCGAAGATCTGGCCCTGCTGGGCTGGTTCCCGCCCAAGTGATCGAAAGGACGAGCAGCATGAAGATTGCCGCCCAGCGCAAGAGCTTTGTCGAGAGTGCCCAGGGAAGCGACTTTCCCATCCAGAACCTGCCTTATGGCGTCTTCAGGACCGAGGATTCCAGCGCCAGAGTCGGAGTGGCCATTGGCAACTTCGTGCTTGATCTTGCCTTGCTGGAGGAGAAGGGCTTGTTTGACGGGCCTTGCCTCAAGGGCCAGCAACTCTTCAACCGAGCCGAGATCAATGGACTTCTGGAGCTCGGGCGAGCTGCCTGGAGCGAAGCGCGTGCCCGCATTGCCGAGCTGCTGGATGCCGATTGTCCCGTGATACGCGACAATGCCGAACTTCGTCAGCAGGCCTTGCTGCCCATGAACTCCGTCAATATGCTGCTGCCAGTCAGGATTGGCGATTACACCGACTTTTACTCCAGCCGCGAACACGCAACCAATGTCGGCATCATGTTCCGTGGCAAGGAAAATGCCCTGATGCCCAACTGGCTGCATCTGCCGGTTGCCTATCATGGCCGCGCCAGCAGCGTGGTGATCGACGGCACAGATTTGCTCAGGCCACTTGGACAGACTCTTCCTGTCGAGGGCGAGCCGCCTGTCTTCGGCCCAAGTCGTCTGGTGGATTTCGAGCTGGAAGTTGGCTTCATCACCGGCCCCGGAAACGAGCTGGGCGAGGCGATTGATGTATCACGGGCTCACGAGCATATTTTTGGTCTGGTTCTGGTAAACGACTGGTCGGCCCGTGATATTCAACAGTGGGAGTACCAGCCGCTGGGCCCCTTCCTTTCAAAGAACTTCGGCACGACGATTTCACCCTGGGTGGTAACGCTGGACGCGCTGGAGGCTTTCCGCTGTCAGGGGCCGGCCCAGGATCCTGCGCCCCTGCCCTACTTGCAGTGCAGCGATGCGCGCAGCTACGACATCAAGCTGGAAGTCCTTCTGGAAACGGAGAGCCTTGCCGAGCCCTTCTCGCTCTGCACTTCCAATTACCGCTACATGTACTGGAACATGAACCAGCAGCTGGCCCATCACACGGTGACGGGTTGTCCTGTCAAGGCCGGTGACCTCATGGCCTCAGGCACCATCAGCGGGCCGGAGAAGCATGAACGAGGTTCCATGCTGGAGCTGACCTGGCGGGGCAGCGAGCCGATCCAGCTGCCCGATGGCAGCGAGCGCAAGTTCTTTCAGGACGGCGACAGGGTGATTATTCGCGGTCACTGCGAAGGCGAGGGCTATCGAATTGGATTTGGCCAGGCTTCCGGAAAGGTCCTGCCTGCCCGCGATCAATCCTAAAGGTCGCGGCTTTCGCGTTTAAGGCGCTTCATGTCCGGAATGTGAACCTTGCGGCCATTGAACTGGGCCAGACCATCATCATGAATCTGGCGCAAGGCCCGGGCAACGGTCTCGGGCCTGACGCCCAGCATGGCGGCCAGATCACGGCGGGAAATGGGCAGGGTCAGCTCGGCCTGATTACCACCGTTCAGAGTGCTGCCGCAAGTGGGCAGCAGATCCAGCAGAATGTCCGTCAGGCGCCGGTTCAAGGGCAGGGTTGCACTGCGCAGGCGCGCTTCACCATAACCGCGCAGCTCCAGGGCGAGCATCTTCAGAAATTCAGCCAGCATTTCCGGATTGCGCTTGATGATCTCCTTGACGGCCCGGCCCGGAAAGAAGCAGACGGTGCTGGGGCTCAATGCCTCCGCGCTGGCCGTGTACTCCATTCCGCCGAAGTGTGCCGGATAGCCCAGTGTTTCGCCCGCGCCGACCAACCTTAAAATCACGGAGTTGCCCCCGGCGTCGGTTTTGCGCAGGGCGATCAGGCCGCTGGCCACACAATGAAGACCGTGGCAGGGGTGGCTTTCCAGAAAGACAAACTGGCCGGGCGTGTAGCTGTTTTCCACACGATACTCTTCCAATAGTTCGCGATCCTCGCTGCCCAGCTTGCGCCAGCAACTTTGCTCGTTCATCGGGCAAGCTTCGCAGCTGCCAACTGCGCTATGAGGGGAATGTGCCGTGCGGGCCTGCATGCTTCACACCAGTCTGTTTCGAACGAAAAGTGAACCTGTTCAAAATCGTCACTGATTTGACATTTGTCAAGCCCCGGCATGACCAAAGCCCTCTTCATTTCAAGCTGTTGTTTGATAAACTTTTCAATCCGGCTTTTCTGCAAAGCCAAACTTGTCACGCTTGAACTCCAGCTCAAGACAGGGAGGTGCCATGAGCGCACGCATTGAACAGTTTTCCTACGACGACGCCATCGTCCGCAAATTCTTTGCGGCAACGGTGCTGTGGTCCGTCGTAGCCATGCTTGTCGGCCTCTGGGCCGCCATGCAGCTGATCTGGCCCCAGCTGAATTTCGACCAGCCCTGGTTGACCTTTGGCCGGCTGCGTCCCCTGCATACCAATGCCGCCATTTTCGCCTTTGTGGGCAACGGCATCTTCGCCGGTGTGTATTACAGCCTTCAGCGTTTGCTTAAGACCCGGCTTGCCTCGGGTGCCTTGAGCAACATCCATTTCTGGGGCTGGAATGCGATCATCGTTGCGGCCGCTCTGACGCTGCCCCTTGGCATCACCCAGTCGCGTGAGTACGCCGAGCTGGAATGGCCCATCGATATCGCCATTGCCCTGATCTGGGTTGTCTTTGCGATCAACTTCTTCTGGACCATCGCCAAGCGCCGGGAACGCCACTTATATGTTGCGATCTGGTTCTACATCGCCACGATCATTGCCGTGGCCATGCTGCACATTTTCAACAACATCTGGGTGATCGCCGGTCCGCTGAAGAGCTACTCGATCTACGCCGGTGTGCAGGATGCCTTCATGCAGTGGTGGTATGGTCATAACGCTGTGGCCTTCTTCCTGACAACGCCCGTGCTGGGTCTGATGTATTACTACCTGCCCAAGGCGGCCGACCGTCCGGTCTTCAGCTATCGCCTGTCGATCCTGCACTTCTGGACGCTGGTCTTCATCTATATCTGGGCCGGACCCCATCACCTGCATTACACGGCACTGCCTGAGTGGGCTTCCACCCTGGGCATGATTTTCTCCGTGATGCTCTGGATGCCCTCCTGGGGTGGCATGATCAACGGTCTGCTCACCCTGCGCGGCGCCTGGGACAAGGTGGCGGCCGATCCGATCCTCAAGTTCTTCGTGGTGGCCGTGACCTTCTACGGCATGAGCACCTTCGAGGGCCCGCTGCTTTCCGTCAAGACCGTCAACGCGCTTTCGCACTACACGGACTGGACCATCGGTCACGTGCACGCCGGTACACTGGGCTGGAACGGCTTCATGGCCTTCGGTATGCTCTACTGGCTGGCCCCACGCATTTTCCAGACGGGCAAGCTCTTCAGCAAGAAGCTGGCCGAAGTTCACTTCTGGATTGGTACCGTCGGTATCCTGCTCTACGTGGTTTCCATGTACAGCGCCGGCATCACCCAGGGCCTGATGTGGCGCGCCTTTGACGCCACCGGTCGTCTGGCCTATCCCGACTTCGTCGAAACCGTGCTGCACCTGGTGCCGATGTACATCGTGCGCTTCATTGGTGGTAGCCTTTATCTGGGCGGCGTGATTCTGGGCGCCTTCAACCTGCTGATGACCTGGCGCATGAAGCCGGCCAGCTACGATGAGCCCGTATACGAAGCCCCGGCTCTTAACTTCGAAAAGGAAGAAGCCGATTACAGCCAGCTGGGCGACGCTGGAACCCCCATGCCCGGTATCGGTACCGCCATCCGTCGCATGATGAGTCTGGCCTGGCACCGCGTCTGGGAAGGCCGCAGCCTGATCTTCACGGTCTGGGTTGCCATCGCGCTGGTTACGGCCTCGCTTTTCGAGATCATTCCGACCTTCTTGATCAAGAGCAATATTCCGACCATCGCCACGGTCAAGCCCTATACACCGCTGGAGCTCTACGGTCGCGACATTTATCTGGCCGAAGGCTGCTACAACTGCCACAGCCAGATGGTGCGCCCCTTCCGCGCCGAGACGATTCGCTACGGCAAATACTCCAAGCCGGGCGAGTTCGTCTACGATCATCCCTTCCAGTGGGGCAGCCGCCGTATTGGTCCGGATCTGCACCGTGTGGGCGGCAAGTACAATCACCTCTGGCACGTGAAGCACATGGCCGATCCGCAGAGCAAGACTTCCAAGTCGATCATGCCTCGCTACCCGTGGCTCTACGAGAATGACATCAAGTACGGCGTGATACAGAGCCGCGTGGATGCCATGGCCATGCTGGGTGTGCCTTACGGCGAAGCCGTCAAGGAAGGTGTCGCCGAGCAACTCGCGCGCAATCAGGCTGCCCGTATCACGCAGGAAATCGTGGATCTGGGTGGCAGCGCCGATGTGGCCGACAAGGATATCGTAGCCCTGATCGCCTACCTGCAGCGGCTGGGTACGGACATCAAGGCCGGCAATTAAAGGGATTCGGGCATGAGCCTTTCCACCATCATGAGCCATGCCGGTCTTTCCGGATACGCCATTGCCGGCATGGTGATTTTTCTCGCGGTGTTCGTCGGCCTCTCGATTCGCTACTGGCTGATGTATACGCGCGGGGAGATGAAGGGCAGAAGCGCCATGCCACTGGATGATGGATCCGTTGCCGGCCCTGACCGGCATGTTGAAACGAGGGAGCAATCATGAGCACGCAGGATCGTCTGCTTAATCACAATTACGATGGCATCCAGGAGTACGACAACCCGATGCCCCGCTGGTGGGTCTGGATCTTCTGGGCCTGCATCATCTTCAGCGAAGTCTATTTCATCTATTATCACCTCGGCCCGGGCAAGGGCATTCACGACAGTTACCAGGCCGAGATGGCCCACTGGGATGCCCAGCTGGCAGACATCGCGCCTGTCACCTTCACCGAGGATGAGTTGATGGCTATTGCCCAGGATCCTGCTCGTCAGGCCAAGGGTGGCGAGCTTTTCCAGAAGCACTGCATGGCTTGTCACACGGCAGATGGTGGCGGCCTGATCGGCCCCAACATGTGTGACGACTACTTCATCCATGGACCGAAGCTGACCGACATGCGCCGTGTCGTCATCGAGGGTGTGCTGGCCAAGAGTATGCCCGCCTGGGACGCCGAGCTGGCCCCCGATGATCTGAACAGTGTTGTGACCTATGTCTACAACCTGCGCGGAACGACACCGGCCAATCCCAAGGCGCCTGAAGGCGATCTGTACGAGTAGACCAACCGGGGGGCGTCCGCCAGCGCCCCCCACTTTTCCCCTTTCGCGAGCGTGTGACCGGGGCGGTTCCTTAAAGGCAATTGATATCTTGCCCGGACCGCGCAGCATCGGACAACCGGTATTCCGGAAAGGACGCTTACGTGAGCAGCTCGCCGATTATGGAAGCCCCCGAGCGGGTGCTTTCGACCCTCAACAAGGATGGTAGTCGCAGGTGGCTTCGGCCCCGTCTGGCCAAGGGCCCGTGGCTGAACAGACGCTTTGTCCTCGGCTGGTTCCTGATCATCAGTTTTCTGGCCATTCCGCATCTGCGGATTGGCGGCAAGGCGGTCATGCTCTTTGACCTGCCCGCCCGGGAATTCACCCTCTTTGGCACCACTTTCTACGCTACTGACACACTGCTGCTGATGCTCTTCATGGTGGGCATCCTGCTCAGCATCTTTCTGCTGACAGCACTGCTGGGGCGTGTCTGGTGCGGCTGGGCCTGTCCGCAGACCGTCTACATGGAGTTCCTCTACCGCCCGATCGAACGCCTCTTTGAAGGCGATCACATGAGCCAGCACAAGCTGGATCAGCAGGGCGGCTTGCCCTTCCGCAGGCTGCTCAAGTTTGTGGCCTTTGCCGTGGTCTCGGCGATACTGGGCAATACCTTCCTGGCTTACTGGGTCACGCCGGAAACACTTTTCAGCTGGATCAGCAGCAGCCCGGCCGATCATCCCGGCGGTTTTGCCGTGATGTTCATCGTAAGCCTCCTGACCTTTGTGGATTTTGCCTGGTTCCGCGAGCAGACCTGCATCGTGGCCTGCCCCTATGGGCGCTTCCAGAGTGTGCTGCTGGATGCCAACAGCCTGATCGTCGGCTACGACAAGGAGAGGGGCGAGCCGCGAACAAAGATGCGCAAGGAAGCCGAGGGTGTATCACGCAGCGGCGGTGACTGTATCGATTGCAATCACTGTGTGGTTGTCTGCCCGACGGGTATCGACATTCGTGAAGGGCTGCAGATGGAGTGCATCCACTGCACTCAGTGCATCGACGCCTGTGATACAATCATGGAGCGGGTCGGTCGTCCCAGGGGCCTGATCCGCTATTCCAGTCAGGCCGGGCTTGTCTCCGGCAAGCAGAAGTTCATTCGCCCGCGCGTGCTCTTCTATCCCGCGCTGCTGATACTGGTCTTCGGCCTGCTGGGCTGGAAGCTAAGCAGCCGCGAAAGCGCCGAGGTCACCATCCTGCGCGGACTGGGAACTCCCTACACACTGCTGCCCGGCAATGATGTGAGCAATGCCGTGCGTATCCGCGTACAGGCCAGAAGCGAGGACCGCGCTTTCTGGATCATCCTGAAAGAACCGGCGGCGAGCGAACTGATTGTGCCGATCAATCCGCTGCGTGTCCGCGCGGGAGCAACGGAAACAGCCTCGGTCTTTGTAAAGACGCCAGCCGGGAACTACCTGAGCGGACAACTGCCCGCGACCTTTGTGGTGACGGACAGTCTGGGCTTTTACCGAGAAGTTCCATTCCAATTGCTTGGACCGAAACCATGAGCCAACCGAAGAAGGCGGGTGCCTACTGGCCCTGGCTGGTAGGATCCCTGCTGCTGCTTATTCTGACGATCAACATTGCGGTCTTCTTTGCCGCAACCGGCGATCCCAGCCATGTGATCGTTGATGACTATTACCAGAAGGCCGTTGACTGGGATCAGACGGCCGCTCAGCTGAAGCACAACGAGGCGCTTGGCTGGCATGCACGCCTGACATTCCGGCCAGTGCCTGAAGGCTGGACGGGAGCCGGAGAAGCCGCGCCCAATACGCTTGTTCACGTGGCGCTGGTGGATTCCAGCGGACTGCTCCTGAAAGATGCAGTCATCGACCTGCACTGTTTTCACAATGCTCGCTCATCCCAGATTCGAGAAGCCCGCCTGACGGTCCTCGACGATGGACAGGCTGCAGCCTTCCGCCTGGGCCCGCCCGGACTGTGGCAGTTCCGGCTGGAGGCCACGGTGGGTGGTGAGCGCTTCACCTGGGAAGAAGAGCGGGAGCTGGGCCAGGTTAAATGATCTCGCTTTTCTGGGCCGTGCTTCTGGCAAGCCTCTCCGGCAGCCTTCACTGTGTGGGCATGTGTGGCGGCTTCGTCACCTTTTATGCCGGCAGTGATCGCAGCCACGGCTGGTCGCGATCTGTATCACACATCGCCTACAATGGCGGCCGCCTGCTGACCTATTCCATGCTGGGAGTGGCGGCTGGCATTATGGGCCGTGTGCTGGACCT
>CAYFPS010000006.1:37614-39520 GCA_964345075.1 uncultured Bacteroidaceae bacterium
GCAGCGGGGTGCCGCCATGGTCGCCGGGGCCCTGATGGTCGCCTGGGGTGTGATCATGTTGCTGCAGGTGCGTGGCGTGCAGATCGGCGCGCATGTGCCGGCCTTTGCTCAGCGCTTTGTCAGTGCCGCTCTGGGGCAGCTCGGCGAAAAGCCGCCGGTCATCAAGGCGCTGGCGCTTGGTCTGCTTTCCACCTTTCTACCCTGCGGCTGGCTCTATGCCTTTGCCATTACCGCAGCCGGTACGGGTGATCCAGTGCTGGGCGCGCTGGTCATGGCGGCCTTCTGGTTGGGAACCCTGCCCTGGATGCTCAGCCTCGGACTTGGCATTCAAGCGCTGGCCGGCCCGCTGCGCAGGCACCTTCCGGCGATTTCAGCCCTTGTCCTGATTGTGATCGGCATGCTGACAGTCTTTGACCGTGCGGCCATTTCCGTCGAGCGCTTTCGCGAGATACAGGCTGCCGTGACGCTGGATGAAGGCGAAGCCGAGCCTGCCAAGCTCAACCCCTGGGACTTGCCCTGCTGTCAGGAAGGTGCCGCTGAAGATTCCACCGGAAGCAAAGCCAGATGAGCTCAGGGTCGAAATCAGAACTTGTCCGCTGTGCCCACTGCGGGCTTCCTGTCCCTGAAGGCCTTTTGACAGGGCAGGAGCGCGAATTCTGCTGTAACGGCTGCCGCACCGTATACGAAGTCATCCACGAACACGGGCTGGATCGTTTCTATGAAGTGGCTGCACGCACGGGCGAAAGCCCCTGGAAAGCACCCGGCGGCGATCGCAGCTACGAAGAATTTGACAACCCATCCTTTCACGAGCTTTATGTATCACAGACTGCCGATGGCCTGAACAAGGTCGAACTCTATCTGGAAGGCGTGCACTGCGCGGCCTGCGTCTGGCTGGTGGAGAAGGTGCCACTGGCCATCCCGGGCGTGCACGAGGCCCGCCTTGATGTGCGGCGCAGCCATGCCGTGATTGTCTGGCGCGAGGGTGATACAAGCCTGTCGGCCATCGCGCGTTTCCTGCATCAGCTGGGCTACCCGTCCCATCCCTATCGCGGCGTCAAAGTGCGTGACATGCGCCGGCAGGAGGATCGATCCCTGCTGCTGAAAATGGGCGTGGCCGGTGCGGTGGCCGGCAATGTGATGCTGATTGCCATCGCGCTTTACGGCGGCTTTTTTGCGGGCATGGAGGATCAATACGAGAGATTCTTCCGCTGGGTCAGCCTGCTCATTTCAATTCCGGCCGTTGTCTATCCGGGCGGTGTCTTCTTTCGCGGGGCCTGGGGCGCGCTCAAGGCCCGTGGCCTGCACATGGACCAGCCAATCAGTCTGGGCATTGCCGCGGCCTTTCTATCCGGGGCATGGAATACGCTGACGAACACGGGCGAGATCTATTTCGACTCGCTGACCATGTTGATTTTCCTGCTGCTGGTGGGGCGCTGGCTGGAGAGGCGTCGTCAGCGCGAGGCTGCCGATGCCGCCGAACTGCTCTTCAGTCTGGCCCCATCCAGCGCGCGCAAACTGGAGCTGGACGATGCCGGCCGTGAGCGGATACGCGAAGTCCCGCTTGAGGCGCTGCAGCCCGGTGATCTTGTGCTCGTGCGCCCGGGCGATCCCTTTCCTGCAGACGGCCAGGTTACCGAAGGCCATTCCAGCGCAGATTTAAGCCTTCTGACTGGTGAATCACGGCCCGTGACGCTGGCGCCCGATGAGGCCGTTCACGCCGGGACGATCAATCTTGTTGCGCCCCTTCGCGTCAAGGTGGAAGTGACCGGCGAGAACACGCGCATCGGCCGTCTGATGCAGGGCGTGGAGGAAGCCGCCCGGCGCAAGGCCCCGCTGGTCAGGATGGCCGATCGTCTTGCTGGCTGGTTTGTCGGAACCGTGATCCTGCTGGCCATCGGCACCTTCT
>CAYFPS010000006.1:39530-58472 GCA_964345075.1 uncultured Bacteroidaceae bacterium
GCCGTGAATCACACGGTGGCCCTGCTGATTGTGACCTGTCCCTGCGCCCTGGGGCTGGCCACGCCGCTGGCGGTCAGCGTGGCTGTGGGTCGCGCGGCCCGCTCGGGGATTCTGGTCAAGGGAGGCGATGTGGTCGAGGCGCTGAGTCACCCCGGCCGCCTGATTCTGGACAAGACCGGTACTGTCACGGAAGGGCGGACCAGCCTCTTGCAGCACTTTGGTGATACAAGGGCGATCGCGCTTGCCGCAAGACTTGAAGAGCACAGCCAGCATCCCTTTGCCCTTGCGCTGGATGAATGGGCCAGAGCGGAAGAACACCTGATTGAAGGCCACTGCAACGATGTGATACAGGAGCTGGGCGGCGGCATTCGCGGCCAGGTGAACGGGCACTCCCTGATGGTCGGCTCGCCGGCCTGGATCGCCCAGGCGGGGTACACGCATAGTGAAGCCGATGGCTGGGTGGCGCATCTCCTGGATGAAGGCCTGAGCCCGGTGCTGATTGTGATGGATGGATCTATCGCCGCCGCGCTTGGCTTCGGCGACCGCCTGCGCCCGGAGAGCCGTGAGGTGATCCAGCGATTGAAAGCGCGTGGCTGGAAGATTGGCATGCTGAGTGGCGATCACCCTGCTGTCGTTGCCAGTGTTGCTCGGGAACTTGGCCTTGACGACAGCAGCTGCAGAGGCGGCGTACTGCCGGAGGAAAAGCTGGCGGCTGTGGAAGCTGCTGCTCTTGAAGGCACGGTGGTGATGGTTGGGGATGGCGTCAATGATGCCGCGGCCCTGAGTGCTGCAAGCGTTGGCATCAGCGTGCATGGCGGTGCCGAGGCCAGTCTGGCTGCTGCCGATGTCTTTCTGACCAGACCTGGACTTGGCGGTCTGATGGAGCTGATGGACGGCTCCAGACGCACCGTTCGCGTAATCCGTCGCAATCTTGTTTTCAGCTTGTGTTACAATCTGCTGGGTGCCGGTCTCTGCATTGCCGGACTGATCAATCCGCTGCTGGCAGCTGTTCTGATGCCCCTCTCCTCATTGACGGTCGTCAGCTCGTCTTTCCGCTCGAGGACCTTTACAACAACCTGAATTGCGGGAGCTTGCCATGAAGACTCTTGCCCTCCTGTTTGCTCTGACCTCCCTGCAGGCGCAGCCTGTCCTGGATGAATCGGGCTGGAAGATGGAGCACAACGGCTGCTGGCTCAAAGGCAATGCACTGTGGGAGTGCCCGGTCGGCACGCTCTGTCTTGAGCATGAGGATGGTCTGCCCGGTTCCACCTTGCGCCTGTACGGGGCCGGCGCTCAGCTTCTTGGCGAGCTTTGCACTCCCCAATCCATCAACATGCAGCTGAATGATACGGGCAGCCTGCTGGCCTGGTACAATGGCCATGAGCTGTGCCTGCTGGATCTTGCAAGCTGGTCAGTGGAACACTTTCCCGGATCGCCACTCTTCACCTTCGATGGCCAAGCACTTGTATCACAGATCTTTGTCGATGAGCATGTTCAGCTCTGCCGGGGAAGCGAGCGCTGGGAATTGCCGAAGCCAGTGCGCGCCTTTGGCTGGCATCACGGACAGCTGTTGCTTTCACTATCGCGGGGCATGCTCGCCTTGAAGGATCAGCAGCTATCCACGTTTGAATCACAACCGAATTTCAGCCGCCCAGCCCCGCAGCCAGCGTCATGCCGCGAACACGAGAGCATTCCCTATCCGCTGGAAAGCCTGCCCGGACCCGATCACCCGGTGGGCAATTCCTACGGAGAACATCAGTACTATGGCGGTTCTCCTTACCTGCATCCGGGCGTGGATTTTCTGGGCAATGCCAATGAAGAAGTCCGTGCCGTCAAGTCGGGTGTGGTCAAGGCCGTGCTGACTACAGGTGGCAGCCTCTACTGGCGGGTGGCCGTCGGGCCGGCTTCGGCGGACAGCAGTCAGGGCTACCTTTATGCGCACCTGAACGAGGCTTCCATCACCGTCATGCCCGGTGACAGTGTCCATGTCGGGCAGGTTCTGGGGACCCTGGTTGACTGGCCGGTGGCGGATTTTACGCACCTGCACTTCGCTCGCATTGCCGATTCGGGACTGCAGTGGGACGGCAACTGGTGGACGCTGGATGACCCTTTGCAGGATGTAGATGGCCTGCAGGATCTGCAGCCACCGGTCTTTGAAGACTGCTTCCCCGGCGAGCTCTTTGCTTTTCGGGCAGACGACGGTCAGTACCAGAATCCACAGGAGCTTCAGGGTTCGCTCAGTCTGATTGCCCATGTTCACGATCTGGTCAACTCATCCTGGCGGCTGGATGTATCACGGCTGGAATGGGAGCTGCTTCCCGCCACTTCCACTGAACCGGTTGCAGCGGGAGCCGCCCTGCCCAGAGATTTTGCGCTGGATGTATACGGATCCAGTGAAGTATCGAGCGCGATCCTGAACACCATCTATTCGACAGACACTGTGCTCGAAACGCTCGGTAACTACGATGTGCGCGAATACTATTCGATGTTGACATCGGACAATGGGGACGGGCTCTATCAGCCGGAAGATGCTGCGGTCAGATTGAATACGGCCCTCTATTCGGATGGCGACTATCTGCTGCGTGTCACGGCCCACGATGCCATGGGCAATCAGAGTCAGGCGAGCATGGAAATCAGGCTTGCCAATCATCCGCGTATCACGGACCTGAGTATCAGTCAGCAGGGCAGTAACATGCTGCTCGAATGGACTCCGCTAGATGGCGCTGTGGCTTACATCATCGAGAGGCAATTGCCGGGGGAAGACTGGGTGTATCTGGCAGAAACTTCTGCAAATGTCTGGCTGGATAGCGAGATTCTTCAGTTCGAGACTCAAGCCTGCTACCGTGTGCGCTGCCAGTTTTCTCGCTGAGCGGCCGCCAAAAACGGGGGAACCATGAGATACACAATCAGCCTGCTTGCTCTGCCGGCACTGCTTTTTGCGCAGTGGCCCGAAAATCCGGCAGAGAATTTTGTCCTTTGTGATCACACAGGTGAGCAGACCCAGGCCAAGGTTCAGCCCACCAGTGATGGCGGCTGCTGGATCAGCTGGCAGGACAACACAAGCGGCAATTACGACACCTGGGCACAGCGTCTGAATGCGGAGGGCGAAGCTGTCTTTGAAGGCGGCCTTTTTGTCAGTGATCATCCGCAGGACAGCTGGATCACCGATTACGACATGCGTGTGGATCACACGGACTGTGCGGTAATCGCCATCAACGATGTCCGCCGCGGCAGCGACCGGGACATCACGGCCTACCGCATCTCGCCGGACGGTGAATTCCTGTGGGGAGCGGATGGACTGGCCATTTCGGACAACGAAGGCTTCGAGCCCGATCCGCGCATTTGTATCACGGCAGAAAACAACATGATCTTCGGCTGGCAGGAGGACAATGTCATCCACCTGCGCAAGGTCTCCACCGAGGGTGAAGACATGTGGGATGCCGGCACGATCACCCTAGCCGCTGAGTATGCGCTATCGATTCCGCGCCTTGCCAGCGACGGTGGAGAAGGCGTGCTGCTGCAGTATCTGGAGGCGCAGGGCAGCACTTTCTGGAGCCCCAAGCATCTCAAGCTGCGCGTCTTCGATGCCTCGGGAGCCACACCCTTTGAAGAAGCCCTGACGATTCAGGATGCGGGAGGCTTTGGCCCGCAGATGAGGCCAGACCTGATTGCCGATGGCGCGGGCGGTGCCTGGTCCTTCTGGTACGACAGTCGGGACAACACCCTGCATGCCTTTGCTCAGCGCATCCTCAACGACGGCAGCATGGCCTGGACGCCGAACGGCATTCGTCTCAGCACGGTGACAGGTCAGATCGAGATGGAGCCACAGGCTTCTCTGGCCGTTGCCGATTTCGGTTTTGACGAACTGGTCCTGGCCTTTCGTGTGACCAACAGCGACCAGAATCAGGCCGGCATTCGCGCCCAGCGCCTCTTGAGCGACGGCAGCCTTGTCTGGGGCACGGAAGGGCTTGAGCTGGTTGCCCTGAGCGCTCAGGATGTCAATTCGGCCATGATTCAGACCTTTGCCGAAGGCTGTTTTGTGAGCTGGATGGATTTCCCCTCGGACTTCGTCAACAGCCGCGTGATGGTCGCGGGCCTTGCCCCCAACGGCGATGAACTCTGGCCCCGCGTGGCCGCTGCCAGTACGCTCAGCCCCAAAAGCAAGCTGATTAGTACCCTCAGCAATCTGGGGAGCCTGATCGCCTGCTGGCGGGACGACCTGAACGACAGTTCCGGTGACATTCACCTGCAAAACGTAAACAGCGATGGCAGTTTCGGTGCGCCCGATACCGGCCTTGATCCGGCTGCTGCACTGCCCGCAGGGCTTGAGCTGCTTTCCGTTTATCCCAATCCCTTCAACCCGGTAACACAGCTGAGCTGGCATCAGGAGCGGGCGGGACAGACTGTCCTTGAGGTCTTTGATCTGAGCGGCCGCTGCCTGCTTAAAGAAAATCGTGGCTTGCTGCCAGCGGGCGAACACCGGCTCTCGATTGATGCGGGCAGCTGGGCCAGTGGCCAGTACATTCTGCACTTAAGTCAGGGCGATTCCCGGACCAGTGGCAAAATGCTGCTGCTCAGATAGCTGAAGCTTCTGGTAAAAGAATTCATTTTCCTGTTGGAGATTTGGAGGCACTCACCTATGTTGGCGGGGTCTGTGCTTTTTATGCGCAGACATTTGCCGAGCTTCTTCTCGTGTCATGGATGAAGAGTCGGTTGTTCTGGACCATGACACTTGACGAGGGAGAGACGATGAATCTCTATGTAGGCAACCTGTCCTACGGCACGACGGATGATGACCTGCGCAACCACTTCAGCCAGTGGGGGGAGGTGACCAGTGCCAAGGTTATCAAGGACCGCGAGACCGGCCGCAGCCGTGGCTTTGGTTTTGTGGAGATGGGCAGCAAGGAAGAGGGTCAGGCCGCCATCGAAGGATCCAATGGAAGTGACTTCCAGGGTCGTCCGCTGAAGGTGAACGAATCCCAGCCTCGCGAGCGCACGGGTGGTGGTTTCCGCCGCTAAGCCCGGCAGATTCCGAACGATCAACCGCCGTCTTCTTCAGGGAAGGCGGCGGTTTCCTTTTTTAGCGTTTGGAGAAGCCCATGATCAGGCCCAGCACCACGCTCCAAAGCGCTGCAAGCCCGATCTGCAGATCAGCGGGGAGCGCAAAGGTCACGGTGTGGGCGGGAATCCAGAACCAGATCAGGGTCCACCAGGCCTTTTCCAGTCCGGCCCAGTTACGCTCGCGCAGAATCAGGTTGTCTTCCAGCCGGTGAAAGAACATCATCTGCGGCCCGAAAAAGAGGTTGGTTACAACTGAAATCAGAAATGCCTGTCCGATGCCGGCAGCAAAGAAGGCAGGCAGCAGACCTATGGCCATGATCGCCCCGGCCGCGCCCTTCATCATCAGAAAGCCCAGTTTAACCAGCAGGCCAAGCAGACCCCAGGCCAGCAGCTTGCCCAGGCTTTGCGTCCGTGTGAAGGGCAGGTAGAGGCTTTTCTTGCGAATCCAGTGGGGGAGCAGCTCACCCAGAAATCCGAGTAGCATGAACTGAAGGAAGGCGCTGACAAAGGGGTTCTGACTGACCCAGACGGTATAGCTGGCAAACATGCTCTCTCCTGTGCGAGTGGTGACACACAAGGTAGCAAGCCGCACTGAGTTTGTGGCCATGGTCTGGGCCAGCAGCAGCTGCAGGAGAAGTTCGTTTGCACAATAAATGTTCTTGCAAAATCGCCACGAGATGGCGAAATTATCACCATGATACAGCGAAATATTGTTAACTCGATTCATGCGGCACGGGCGGACACACCCGTGCTGCTGCTGAATGGCGCGCGCCAGACCGGCAAGACAACACTAACGCGCCGGCTGGCTGCTGAGCTGTCCGGCCACTACTTGAGCCTTGATGAACCGCTGGTCGCCGCCGCTGCCACAGCGGATCCTGATGGCTTTGTGCAAGGGCTGCAGGGCTTTACGGTTCTTGACGAAGTCCAGCAGGTGCCGAAGCTCTTTGCTGCAATCAAGCGCGAGGTGGATCGGCGGCGCGAGCTTGGCCGCTTTCTGCTGACTGGTTCAGCCAACATCTTTCTTCTGCCGAAAGTCGCTGAATCGCTGGCCGGGCGAATGGAAGTTCTGACCCTCTATCCTTTCAGTCAGGGCGAACTTTCTGCTACTTCAGAGGATTTTGTTGCCTGGGCCTTTTCGGGCAAAGAGGCTTCGGCCGTTGAGCCGATAGATTCTGCCGAACTGCGCAGCCTGCTCCTGCGCGGGGGATACCCGGAAGTGCAAGGGCGCTTAAGTACCGCCAGACGCGGCGCCTGGTTTGATGCCTATCTGCAGGCACTGCTGCAAAGAGATTTGCGTGATCTTTCCCTTATCGAAGGCTTAAGTGAGCTTCCCCGTCTGTTGCAACTGCTTGCCGCGCGCAGTTCCTGCCTTTTGAACATGGCCGAGTTGTCACGCAGTACCGGCATTGCCCACAGTACCCTGCGGCGCTATCTCTCGCTGCTGGAGGCGACCTACCTCTATCAGCCGCTGCCCGCCTGGTCAGCAAATCTGGGCAAGCGACTGGTCAAGTCTGCCAAAATCCATCTGCAGGACACGGGCCTGGCACTACGGTTGCTTGGCAGGGACTCGCTGGATGATCCCGCTTCGGGACAACTGCTGGGCCCCATGCTGGAGAGTTTTGCAAGGGGCGAACTTCGCAAACAGCTAAGCTGGAGCAGTCATCGGGCGAAGCTTTTCCACTACCGCAGCAGTGCAGGCAAGGAGCTTGATCTGATCCTGGAGGATGCGCAGGGCCGCGTGGTTGCTATAGAGGTAAAATCTACGGTCAGTGTAAGCCCGAAAGACTTCAAGGCGATCAGCGAGCTGCGTGATGAGCTGGGTGATCGCTTTGTCCGGGGCATTCTCTTACATGCGGGAAGAGATTGTGTGCCGCTGGGTGATCGAATGTGGGCCCTGCCTGTTTCCTCACTCTGGCAATTCGGTTAATTTGATCCCGTCTAAACCAGCCTGTCCACCACCAGCGTCAGCATGACCAGCAGGGCATAAGTATTGATCAGCATGAAGCAGCGCATGTAGATCTTGCGCGGGTGATTCACCCACTCTTCGCCCTCGATTTTCAGACCGGCAGGAAGCTTCAACCAGCGCGCGGTCATCACCACCAGTCCGATGGCCGATAGCGCGATGAGCCAGCCGCTGGGGCCGTGTCTTAGCGCCTTGAAAAGGGGCGCGGCCATGCCGGAAAGTGCGGTCGCGGCCGTCCAGAGCCACGTCAGGCGAATGATCTGCCTGTGATCGAAGGAATCAAAGAGACTGGGCAGGCCGGCATCACGGTAGGATTGCTCATGGGCCAGCAGCAGAAGCCAGAAGTGCGGCACCTGCCAGATGAAGAAGAAAAAGGCCACCTGATGAATGGTGTGGTCGTGCAGATAGCCGCCGCCGGCCAGCCAGCCGACCACGGGCGGAATCGCCCCGATGAAGGAGCCGGGCAGGACGGCAAAAGGCGTGCGCTTTTTGAGCGGTGTATACACGCCGTTGTAGATAAAAGCTGCAGCCAGCCCCAGCAGGGCGCCCGCGATGCCTGTTCCCGGCAGCAGCAGAAGAGATCCCGTTGTCAGCAATGCCAGTGATACAAACAAGGCCATTCCCGGTAATACACGGCCCGAGGCAATCGGACGGTTGCTGGTGCGGGCAACGCGCGCATCCATTTTCCATTCCTGCAGCTGGTTCATTGCCGCGCTGCCTGAGGCTTGAAGGAAAATGCCGAATAGCGGTAGCAGAAGACTGAAAGCGAAGCCACCGTGTGCCAGCACAAAACCGACGATGGTCGTGAAAGCCACGGCCGCCGTGATACGAATCTTGCTCAAGTTGAGCAGATCTGAAATCAGTCCGGGCTGCTTGTCGGGCGGGTTGGCTGCGTGTACGGCTGCCGCCTCAACGCAGGGGGGGCACTGGGCCTTGCCTGTGGGGATGGTGTTCATTTCCCTCTTTCCGCGGATTTCAGATGACGATCATCATGCTGTGATACAAAGCCCCGTCTTTCGTGCAAGCGCCTGCATGTACAATCGCTGCCTGTGAGAGGCTTCCTACAAGTGTCAGCTTGATCTCACATGATGGAACTGCAAAGGGCTGATGTCAAGAGGCCGGGACACATGACGGATGAATCCCGGCCTTTTGCTGAAATTGCTGCAACCAGATGCCCGGCCACCGAGTAAGCCCGCCCCAAGGGGGTGGGTGGTGGATGAGTCAGGATCAGAAAAGTGAATATTGACTACTGACCCTGAATCCCCGATACCCTGCTTAGAGCCCCTTAATCAGATTGAGCAGAGCTTCCAGCTCTTCATCGCTGACTAGTCCCTGCTGGCTGGGCATCACATTGTCATAGCCCTTGACGATCTCCGCGGCGGGCTCCAGAATGCTGCGACGCAAGTACTCTTCATCCACGGTGATCTGCTTTTCGGCACCATCAACCAGAACGATTTCCTGCTTGCCGAAAAGACCCTTGAAGCTGGGCCCGACCATTCTTGTGCCGTCTGTCGTGTGGCAGGCCGTGCAGCCCTTCATTGCCAGGAGCTGCTCTCCCTGCGCTGCCGGATCCGGTCGATCGGCCTGCCACTGGGCGAAGGCGGCGGGCTCAACCGCACGCACCTTGCTCAGCATGTAAGCATGCTGGTCGCCACAATACTCGGCGCAGAAGAGATCGAATTCACCCTCGCGGGTGGCCTCAAACCATGCCTTGTTGGTGCGACCCGGAACACAGTCCTCTTTCAGGCGGAAGGCCGGCACATAGAAACTGTGGATCACATCCTGACTGGTCAGGTCGAGCTTGACCGGACGGCCCACAGGCACAACGAGCTCGCTTGACTGGCGGCCGTCTTCATACTCAAAGAGCCAGCTCCACATGCGGGCGATCACCTTCACCTGCATGGCATCCTCGGGGATGTTGCGCATCTGGCGAAAGCCCGTCCATCCGTACCAGAACATGCTCAGCACAAGCAGAGTCGGGATTACGGTCCAGAGGGTTTCCAGAGCCACGCTGCCTTCAATCTGCGCGGCCTTCTTGTGACGCTTGTGATTGTAGCGAATGGCGAACCAGATCATCACAACGGTGATACCGAAGAGCAGAATGGCGCTGATCCCCAGGATATACCAGAAGGCCTGGTCGACGATGCTTGAATAAGTTGACGCTCCCATGGTGGCCCCTAGCGATACAGGTAGTCAAAGAAACTGAGTCCCATGAAGGTGGCCAGAATCGCCACGGTCACGAGGAACATGATGCGAAAGACCGGCGGCTCCCACTTCAGATGCATGAAGTAGAAGAGCACAAGGCCGGCCTTGATCGGTGTCACGGTCATGGCAATTGCCGTGCCGATGGTCCCCGGATAGAGGATACTGGCACCAACCGTGATACATGTGAGGATCATCAGGGCGATCCAGACCGCAACAAAGGTGAAGTAGGGCTGCGGTTCGTGAGCGTGATCGTCGTGATGATCAATAGCGTGTCCACCGGCGTCTGCAGTACCGGCCTGAGCATGAAGCTGCTTCTGATCGTTGTGCATGACGCCTCCTAGTTGGTCAGGTAGAACAGGGGCAGAAGGAAGATCCAGACCAGATCGACCAGGTGCCAGTAGAGGCCGGCATTTTCCAGCTTGACAAAATCATCCTGTGTGATACGATCGGTCTTGATGTACCAGAAGATCACGGAAAGCAGGATCATGCCGACGATCACATGAAAGCCGTGCAGGCCGGTCATCACGTAATACAAACCATAGAAGAGAATCTCGCCCTTGGGAAGCGCCAGCATTGTCTCCGAGCCGGGGTAAAGATCATGGCTGATCTTTGCGCCCCACTCGAAGAATTTGTTGACCAGAAAGCCGCCGGCCAGAAAAATGGTCCAAAACAGCGTGTTGAGTGCACTCTTCTTGTCACCTTTTTGCATGGCGCTGACTGAAAGCACCATCGTTAGTGAACTGGTAAGCAGGATGAAGGTGTTGGCCACACCCAGTGTCACATTCAGGTGTCCGGCCGCCAGATGGAAGTCATGCGTATACAAGGTGCGGTAGACGCTGTAGATGAGGAAGAGACCTCCAAAGAGCAGCAGCTCGGTAAAGAGGAAAATCCACATGCCCGTCTTGGCGCCCTCGTAATCCTTGTGGATCACATGTGCATCATCGTGTGATACATCGCTGATGCCACCGGCGGATGCGAGGCTCTCTGCGCTGTGCAGATTCTGATTCAGATGCTTCACTTAGACCTCCTCGCGCTCGTAGGGGCCGTGCTCAACCACGATCGGACGATCGAAGTTGAGGGTCGGCGGGGGCGAACTTGTCTTCCATTCCAGCGTGGTGCCGCCCCAGGGGTTGTCGCCAGCGGGCTGGCCGCCCCGGATTGCGCGCCACAGGTTCCAGAACATGATGAAGACACCGGCTGCCAGAATCCAGCTGCCCACGCTGCTCACGGCGTGCCACAGGTGGAACTGCGGCAGGTAGTCGTGATACCTGCGCGGCATGCCCATGATGCCCAGAATCAGCATCGGGAAGTAGAGTGTGTTGAAGCCGATGAAGATCAGCGTGAAAGCAATCTTGGAGACCTTTTCATCCGCAATGCGGCCCCAGATCTTGGGCCACCAGTAATGCAGGCCGCCGAAGAGGGCAATGCCCGTGCCGCCGAACATCACGTAGTGGAAGTGACCGACCACGAAGTAGGTGTCGTGCACGTGGATGTCCGTGGAAAGCGCGCCATTGATCAGACCGGTCAGGCCACCAATCGAGAAGAGGAAAATGAAAGCCATGGCGTAGAGCATGGGGCTTTCGAGGCTGATCGATCCTCTGTAAAGAGTGGCCACCCAGTTGAAGATTTTGATGCCCGTCGGAATTGCGACGAGGAAGG
Source organism: uncultured Bacteroidaceae bacterium (assembly GCA_964345075.1). Taxonomy (GTDB): domain Bacteria; phylum CAIWAD01; class CAIWAD01; order CAIWAD01; family CAIWAD01; genus CAYFPS01. The sequence continues at coordinate 50,419 of CAYFPS010000006.1, forward strand.
TCAGCAGGCTGAAGATAATCCGGCTTGTATCACTGATGCCGGTGGTGAACATGTGATGTCCCCAGACCAGGTAGCCGACAATCGCGATAGCCATCGAAGACAGGGCGATCGCCCGATAGCCGAAGATCGTACGGCGGGCGAAGGTGGGCAGAATTTCGCTGATGATGCCCATGCCCGGCAGGATCATGATGTATACGGCCGGATGGGAATAGATCCAGAAGAGGTGCTGATAGAGGATGGGATCACCACCGGAGGCTGGATCGAAGAAGCCGATGCCCAGCAGGCGTTCGAGCACGATCAGCACCAGCGTGATACCGACAACCGGCGTGGCTATCACCTGAATCCAGCTGGTGGCGTAAAGGCTCCACACAAAGAGTGGCATGCGGAAGAAGCCCATGCCCTTGGCACGCATGCGATGGATGGTGGTGATGAAGTTGATGCCGGTCAGAATCGAACTGAAGCCCAGAATGAAGGCGGCCAGCACGGCCAGCGGCACATTGCTGCCGGTACGCAGGCTGTAGGGCGCATAGAAGGTCCAGCCTGTGTCCGGTGTACCACCGCCGGAGAACATGCTGATCAGCGCAAGCGTCGCGCCAAACATGTAGACCCACCAGCTGCCCAGGTTCAGGCGCGGAAAGGCCACATCCTCGGCACCGATCTGCAGCGGCAGCAGGAAGTTCCCCAGAATGGCCGGAACACCCGGCACAATAAAGAGAAAGATCATGATCACACCATGCAGCGTGAAGACGCTGTTATAGGTGCGCGCGCTGATGAACTGCTCGCCCGGATTCAGAAGCTCCAGACGAATGGTCAGTCCCAGCAGAATGCCGACGGTAAAGAAGCTGAGCAGCGCGACCATGTAGAGGATACCGACGCGCTTGTGATCGGTGGAGAAGATCCAGCTAAGGAGTCCTCCGCCGCTACCCAGTTTACCCAGATAGCCCCGATCGGCCACTGTGGCCCCACCTTCCATGCCAACCTCCCTTGTTGTGCTCCGCGGAGCGGAACATTGACGATTGTGTTATCTGTCGCGCCGGGGTTCCCTGGCTGAACCTTCCTGGGGCGACTGCTTCACAATCGGTCTTCAGTTTTTCTTGTTCATTTTCTCCAGACGGCGCTCACGGGCTTCCAGCCACTCTTCACGACGGCGGCGCGTTGTGATGAAGAGGAAAGCGCCAAAGAATCCCACGGTGCTCAGCATGGTAGTGCCCACCACCTTCATCGTGGAGAAGACATAAGTACGGCCAGCCGGATCGTAGGAGAAGCAATATTCAAGCAGCCGGGCCGTCGTGGGCAGGACCTTGCCCTTGCTGGCCTCGATCACGCCCATCTTGAAGTCGAAGGGCAGGAACTCCGTGCCGTAGAGGTAGCGCGAAATCTTGCGCTCCTGGCTTAAAATGACCAGCCCGCCGGGATGAACATATTCGAAGCCGACCTTCTTGTACTTGAAGCCGATGGCCTCGGTCAGGCGGCGAATGTTCTCGGCATTGCCGGTAAGGAAGCGCCAGTTCTCCTTCGGGAAGGGGCGGCTTAACTGGGCGAAGTAGTTGTCGCGCTTTTGCCGGGCCACATCTGGTGTATCTGAGGGCTCGAAACTGACCGTGAGCAACTGAAAGGGCTGCTCGGCCGGGTCCAGATCGGTTTTGCCCAGCACATCGGTGACTTCATTGAGAAGCGGCGTGCAAATGCCCGGACACTCGAAGTAGACCATGCTTAATAGCGTGGGCTTGTCGAGCAGTTCTTCGAGACTGTGCGACACACCTTCTTCATCCACCAGCACGATGTCGCCCGGTAGAATGCTGCCCAATTGTTCATCAAAGAACAGGCCTTCGGGCTCTTCTTCTGCCTTCAGCGGCGAAAAGAGCGCGTAGCCCAGCATGAAAAGCAGCAGGGCAAAGCTGTTGCGCAGGGCAGGTGCCCCAGTCGAATGAGTGGAATGCATGGCAGTCGTCCTTGAAGTTGTTAGGTCAATAACAGACCATAACTTACTTCGGTCAATCTAACATTTCGCGCCAAAAAAAGACTGCCATAAGTGACAGTCTTTTTGATTTTGAATCAGGAAGCTTCCAGAGCGGCCCTGAGCACAGCTACAAAACTCTTCCAGCCCTCTTCATCCAGACGGCTGACCTGCGGGCTGAAGCCGTTGACGGGCGCGCCCAGCGCGATGCTGGCGGCGGCATTGGGGCTGTCCTTCAGCTTGCTCACCACGACGGCGGCCAGCTGCGGGTTCTCGATCAGGGCCTGCCAGGCGGCATCCAGCTTGTTCATGTTGAGGAAGACATGGCCTTCCGCAGCAGCCATCAATCGCATGGCTGAACTGACCGGAATGCGGCTGGCTTCCTGCACGCCAGCGCTCAGCGAGTATTCTTCGTCAAAGGCCTTCAGCTCTGCCGCTGTGGGGCTGGCAGCCTTGAAGCCCTGGAACTCACGGACCACATTGGCCAGCGCCAGACGCTGGGCCTGCGTGTAGGTGTCGTAAGCGGGCATCAGCGGGGCCAGACCATGAGTCAGCGTGCGGAAGACCTGATCCACGCGGGAGCCGTTCTTCCAGCCATCGGCGACGCTGAAGTTGCGCGCGCCCAGTGCCAGACCGGCCGGGCCATCGCCCTTGCCTGTCGTGCCATGACAGGCGGCACAGATCTTGGCGTATTCGGCCCTGGCCCATTCCATCTCGGCAGGATCGCCCTTCATGGCCACGGCCAGATCAATCCCGGGGGCCTTCTTGCCCTGATAGATGGCGAACTCGGTTTCAGCCCGCGGCGCGGCAGGCGGCATGTAGCTGTGACCCATCGAAGGATGAGTGCCCTTGTTCATGGCTGGCACCACCATCAGCGCAAAGAGGATGAACATGGCCAGCAGCACGGCCAGCCACCAGGCCAGCGTGGAAACGGAAAATCCCGATTTCGGTGTCGACATGATCGGTCCTACAGATGATAGTGCAGGCCGGCTTCCAGGTTGGGATCACCCACCGGAAGGTCCTGGCCCTTGTTCATGTTAAGCTGGATCAGCAGAATACCCAGTCCGGAGAAGAAGGCGGCGAAAGCCAGCTCCTGCCAGCCCAGCAGCACGCCCTGTTCCAGTTCGGGGAAGATGATCCAGTAGAGGTCCAGCGCCTGGCCGACCAGAATCAGCACGGCCACCCAGGAAAGCCTGGCTGCGTCCATTTTCACCTCGCGGCTAAGCAGCGCGGCAAAGGGCACGAAGAAGCGCAGGATGCTCAGCAGGTAGGTCACATACTGCCAGCCGTCATGCAGCCTGAGCGAGAACCAGAAGGTTTCCTCGGGCAGATTGGCGTACCAGATCAGCATGAACTGGCTGAAAGCGATGTAGGCCCAGAAGACAGTGAAGGCGAACATGAAGCCGCCCAGACTGTAAAGGTGGTCTGGCTTGATTTCCTTCAGACGGCCCTGCTTCTTGAGCGCCAGAATGACCAGCGTGGTCACGGCCAGACCCGACAGGAAGAAGCCAGAGAAGGTGTAAACACCAAAGATGGTGCTGTACCACTTGGGGCTCATGCCCATCAGCCAGTCAACGCCGATGATCGAAACCGAAATGGCAAAGAGCCACATGAAGGGTGCCGAAAAGCGCTTGGCCCGGACACTGAACTTGGGGTCCTTGGTGCTGTCCTGCTTGATCGAACCACCGGCCAGCAGCTTCCAGGAAAGGATCCAGACCAGGAAGAGTGCGATCAGGCGGCCGACAAAAAAGGGAGTTGAGTACCACACCGCCTTGCCGTGCATGTGCGAGTCCGTGTGAAGCAGCTCGCGGAATTCGGGGGTTGCCCAGCCGAAAACGCCCTGGCTAAGGCCCACGAATGCACCAATGGCAAAGATGACGGCCATTGCCGGCAGAATGCCCGAAATACGCTCGGGAATGCGCCTGAGGACAATGCTCCACTGGGCGCGGGTCAGGTGTTCAAGGGCAACAATAAAGAGGGCGCCGAGGGCGATGCCCAAAAGGCCGACGCTCCACAGCATCCAGTTGGCGCCAAAGCGCTGCACGTCCCCGAACCAGGTGGCGATCACGCCCAGAAGTCCCAGTCCGGCAAGGCCCATGGCCACGGGAGAAAGCCTGGTCTTCATCAGTGCTGGCCTCCTTCATGGCTTGTTTTCACTTCCACGGCAGGCAGGTTTCTGGCCGCCGCGACTTCTGCGTCCGTTGCATCCAGCGAGCTCTGCAGGGCGCGTACATAGTGGACGATCGCCCAGCGATCCAGCGGCTTGATGTCCTTGCCGTAACCGGCCATGGTGTTCTTGCCTTCGGTAATGATCGCATAGAAGTGACCGTCGGCCGCTTCCTTCATCAGCGTCGTGTGCAGGTTGGCCGGCGCTGCCGAATAGCGGTCGCTAAGGAGCTTCTGGCCATCGCCCAGCGCACCGTGGCAGACCATACAATTGGTTTCGTAAAGCCAGCGACCCTGATCAAGAACCTCTTCCGTTGCCGGCAGTGGATTGACCAGCATGGCTGCGGCTTCTTCCGGCGTAGACCAGGCTTCCGGACGATGACCGCGGGCCACCGTTCCGGCCACGGGCTTCAGCATGCTCTGGCCATCGGCGTATTGACCGGTGGCGCGGTAGGGCAGAACCTTGTCCTGCTCGTCCATCACGGCAATCAGCGGAATCTCGTTCCAGAGGCGCATCAGGTGCCAAGTGCCTACACCCGCCAGCACACAGATCAGGACCGTTGCCAGCACATGCTTGACCGGCAGCAGTTCGCCCACGCCGATCTCGTCATCACCGCGCAAGTCCTCGGTGGAAGCCGCACCGGCAGCAGCCAGGGCCGCGATGGCCGCCTGGGCTTCCTCATCACTTTCCACCGTGATGGCCAGGCAGAAGCGATCGCGCGTGATGGCGGGCATGCTCTTCGAGGAAAGAATCGGATGACTGTAGTGGGGCAGCTTGTTCAGGACAGCCAGCATGCCAAAGACAGCACCCACAATCGAGGCCATCAGCACGGTGACTTCAAAGACGATGGGAATGAAGCTGGCCCAGCTGAAGTAGGGCTTGCCGCCGAACTGGATCTGATAGTCGGTGGTAAAGACCCAGCTCTGGAAGCCGAAGGCCAGCGCCAGACCGGTCAGGCCAAGGCCCAGCACGATCTTGCCCAGATGGGATTTGGGAATGCCCAGTTCCTTTTCGATTCCATGAATCGGGAAGGGTGTGTAGGCTTCCAGCTTCTGACCGTATTCCCCGCGCAGCTTGCGAATGGCATCCACCAGTTGCTGGCTTGTATCGAAGAGGCCGAGGGCCAGATAAGGCTTACTCATGATGACCTCCGCCATGGGAAGGCTGCGCACCCGGAAGCACGGCCTTGACCTCGGTGGTGGCAATCACGGGCAGGGTCCGCGAGAAGATCAGCACCAGCGTAAAGAAGAGGCCGAAGCTGCCCGCATAAATGCCGATGTCCACGATCGTGGGCTTGAAGTAGCCCCAGGCCGAGGGCAGGAAGTCGCGGTGCAGACTGGTGGCCACAATCACGAAGCGCTCGAACCACATGCCGATGTTCACGAAAATCGACACGACGAACATGACGGGAATGCTGCGGCGCAGGGACTTGAACCAGAAGAGCTGGGGGAAGATCACGTTGCAGCTGACCATTGTCCAGTAGGCCCAGGCATAGGGGCCGGTGGCGCGGTTCATAAAGACGTAGATCTCGTAGGGATGGCCGCTGTACCAGGCGATGAAGAATTCCATGCCGTAGGCGTAGCCGACCATCGAACCTGTGGTCAGGATCACCTTGTTCATCACTTCCATGTGATCCAGGGTGATCAGATGATCCAGCTTCATGATTTTCCGGACGAAGACCAGCACCGTCACCACCATGGCGAAGCCGCTGAAGACGGCACCAGCCACGAAGTAGGGCGGGAAGATGGTGGTGTGCCAGCCGGGAATCACGGAAGTGGCAAAGTCAAAGGACACGATACTGTGCACGGAAAGCACCAGCGGCGTGGCCAGACCGGCCAGGATCATGTAGGCTTTTTCGTAATGATTCCAGTGACGGGCAGCACCGCGCCAGCCGAGGCTCAGCGCGCCGTAGACCGCGCGATGCAGCTTGGTCTTGGCCCGGTCGCGCAGGGAGGCCAGGTCGGGAATCAGGCCCACGTACCAGAAGAAGAGCGATACGGTGAAGTAGGTCGAGACCGCAAAGACGTCCCAGGCCAGCGGGCTGTTGAAGTTGATCCACATGCCGCGCTGGTTAGGATAGGGGAAGAGCCAGAAAGCCAGCCAGGGACGACCGACGTGAATCAGCGGGAAAAGGCCCGCGCACATCACGGCGAAAATGGTCATGGCTTCGGCAAAACGGGCGATGGCGTTCCTCCACTTCTGACGGAAGAGGAAGAGCACGGCGGAAATCAGTGTTCCGGCGTGACCAATACCCACCCAGAAGACGAAGTTGACAATCGGCCAACCCCAGAAGACCGGGTCCATGTTACCCCAGACACCGACACCTTCGTAGAAGCTGTAGCCGATCAGGGCAAAGCCCATCAGCATGACGGCGCTGGCTATCAGGGTTGCGACATACCAGATCGCGGGTGGCGCCGTCTCCGGAGCGATCAGGACGGCATCGTCCACTGCGCCGGGACTGACGTCGCCGGTGACAATGGGCTTTGGTTTCAGTTCGGCAAGAATCGCATCAGGACTCATGCGCGCCTCCCGAGTGGACAGGATTCTTCACCTCGGCCAGGTAGCTGATGGCCGGACGCACGCCCAGCTCTTCCAGCACGCCGTAGGTACGGTCTGATTCAATCGTCTGTGATACACGGCTGTGGTGATCGTTTGTATCACCGAACGTGATCGCGCCAGCCGGGCAGGCCGCCGCACAGGCCGTGGTCACATCACCGTCGCGCAGCTCGCGCGCTTCGCCCTTCGCCCGGTTCTTGGCATCGTTGATGCGCTGGGCACAGAACGTGCATTTTTCCATGACGCCGCGGGGGCGAATGGAAACTTCGGGGTTCATGGCCAGCTGCAGGGTCTCTGCGATGCCGCCCGTGTAATTGAAGTAGTTGAAGCGACGCACCTTGTAGGGGCAGTTGTTCGCGCAGTAGCGGGTTCCCACACAGCGGTTGTAGGTCATCTGATTGAGACCTTCCTCGTTGTGTGTGGTGGCCGCCACCGGGCAGACATTTTCACAGGGCGCGTGATCGCAGTGCTGGCACATCATGGGCTGGAAGACCATGTCCGGATCGTCCTCGCTGCCCTCGTAGTAGCGATCGATACGAATCCAGTGCATTTCGCGGCCTTCGGCGACACGCTCGGGGCCGACCGTCGGAATGTTGTTTTCCGCCTGGCAGGCAATCACGCAGCTGGCGCAACCGACGCAGGTGGTCAGATCGATCGACATGCCCCACTTGTGGCCCGTGTACTCGTGATCGGGATAGAGGGTCAGGGGCTCGGAATCGTGCTCCACACCGTGATCGTGTCCGGTCTTGAGAGCCTCGCCTTCATGCCCGCCATGATGAGGCGCGCCATTGGCACCCTTGATGTAGGCGGCCAGCGGCAGGCTGCGCACAAGGTCGCGGCCTTCCATCAGGTGATGTTCCTGCGTGGTGTAGGTCTCGTGCTTGACGCCGCTGGCGCTGATGCTGGCATCGGCCAAAAGGCAGGGCCGGGGACCGGCCATCAGCGGATTGACATTGACACCGATGCCGGCAGCTACATCCAGGCCTTCGCGGCCGTAACCCATGGCAATGGCAGCCGTGCCTTTTGCCTGTCCGGGTTGAACATGGGCGATAACTTCAAGGGTCTTGCCGTTGGCGTTCAGGCTTAGAATCTCGCCATCGCTGATGCCTTGAGCCTTTGCGTCAGCCGGTGAAATGGACAGCGGATTGCCCCACGTGCACTTGGTCACGGGGTCGGGCAGCTCCTGCAGCCAGCCATTGTTGGCGTGACGGCCATCCAGCAGGCGGCGATCGGCAAAGACGACTACTTCCAGACCGCCCTTGGGATTCCAGCCAGCATCCTTCTGGTAGCCGGCAAGGCGGGCACCCTGGAAGGCGGGCTTGCTGGAAGCTTCAGCGGCATCGGCCAGCCAGCCGTCGTGCAGGACGCTGTTCC
>CAYFPS010000006.1:58482-85254 GCA_964345075.1 uncultured Bacteroidaceae bacterium
GACAGTGAAAGGCGTGCTTGCGCCACGGGCCTGCCAGATCTGTGTCCAGCTGGCCTTGAGGCGATCTTCCATGCTTCCGCCTGCGGGCAGGAGGCCAAGCAGCAGATCCTCGGCCTGACGGGTGTCAAAGAGGGTGCCGACTGCAGGCTGCTGGAGAAGTCCGCCGCGCAGATCGCCCCAGCTTTCCAGCCAGTGATTGACTGGCAGCTGCCATTCACAGGCGCTGCTGGTGGCATCGGGCAGCATGGCCAGACGGAAACTCTGACGCGCGCCCTTCATGGCGGCCAAGAAGTCGCTGCCGGCCATGCTCGTGTGCGCGGGATCGACATTCCAGACGATTACCGTGTTATAGCGACCGGCGGCCATTTCCTTCTGCAGGGCCGTGAATTCGGCCGGGCTCATCAGCGGGGCAAGAGCAGGCTTGCGGTAGTTGAAGGTCTTGCCTTCACCACCCAGCATGCGATTGAGCAGCATGACGGCGGCATGGGCCTCGGCGGGCAGAACATTGCCGGCCACCACCACCGCTGAGGATCCTGCATGCATCAGGTCATCCAGCAGGGCATCAAGGCGGGCGGCATCCATGCCTTCGGCAGCAGCAAAAGCCTTGAGCTCTGCCGTGCCCAGGCTGGATTCTTCCACATCTGCCGGCAGCGCCAGCCCCTTGGCCTTCAGGCTTTTCGCCATGGCAAAAGCAAAGGCTGCCATGCGTGAAGCGCGAAGCTGCAGGCGTTCGTCGGACTTGCCGCCCGTCAGCGTCATGCGGCTCTCCACCGCCCAGAGGCGATTGCTGAACTTGCCGGCTTCCCCGCGAGCCTTAAGGCGGCGACCGGCAGCAAAGCCGCGAATCTGCTTAAGGCCATCACCCTCACCGCCCAGAATGTCGGCCTCAAGGCAGAGAATGCTCTTGGCCTTTTCCAGATGCAGTTCCGGGATCAGCTCTTCGCCAAAGACTTCGCGGGAAGCGGCAATGGCGCCGTGGGGCGCGGCGGCTTCCCAGCTGCGGTACTCAAAACCGGGGTACTGGCTTGTCAGCTCGTCAAGAATGCCCTTCAGCGTGGGCGACTGAACAGCGCCACCCAGCAGCAGAACCTTGCCCGCCATGGCCATCTTGAGGGCCTTGCCGGCTTCATCCCAAGTAGTGGCTTCACCCTTGTGTGTGGGGGCGGTCAGGCGCTGCGGGTCGTAAAGACCCAGAAGTTCGCCCTGCGCACGCGCACTGATGGCACCACCGGTGGCGGCGTGGCTGTCGTTGCCTTCGATCAGGATGGGCCTGGCTTCGCGGGTCTTGACCAGTACGGACAGGCACTCAAGGCCTTCCGACCAGCTGCTGGCATACCAGGTGGCCACACCGGGCGTGACCTCGGCGGGACGTTTGGTGTAGGGAACGATGCTTCCGCGATCGATGTCGCGCGAGCAGCCGCTGCCGGCAGCTGCAAGGGCCGCGCTGGCACCCAGCATGCTCAGGAAGCGACGCCTGCTCAGGCCATCCTGGGGAAGGCCGGGAGCTTCGGCAGCGGCTTCGGAAAACTCGCTCTGCTTCAGTTCGTCAATACGCGACTCACCACGCTGTTCCTCCAGCGAAGTCCAGAAGCGCTGATCTTTGTTCTTGATATCAGCCATGGCGCTTCACCGAATTCTGGGGCGGCCTGATCTGCGGCCGCTTCTGGGTGGGTGTTGCCTTGCGCGTTGCGGCGGGAGCCGCGAGGGCACGCAGGGGACGAAGTCCCAGGCCGATAAAGGCCAACAGCATGCCCATCAGGCCAAGGGCCTCACGACGGGTGCTTCCACTCATGGGCGTTTGCATCTCCATTATAAGTCGCGATTAGCGATGACAGGCGTTGCAGCTGGTGGGGCCGGTGGGATGTCCACTGGCAACCTGCACCATGTCGGGACGGGCTTCAGGCACGGGCGTGCTCCATTCGCGTTCGCCGCGATGGCATTCCAGGCAGGAGCCCATGCGCAGGTTCATCACCTGCTCCACCACTTCCATCGATTCAATCGGGCCATGGCATTCCTGGCAGGCAATGCCCAGGGCCACATGGGGCCGATGGTCGAAGTAGACGTGATCGGGAAGATCGTGCACGCGGTTCCAGGCCCAGGCTTCGTCCGCATCCAGCGCAGCCTTCAACTGCTGGATGTAGGGACTGTCAGGCAGGGTTACGTTGTGGCACTTGAAACAGGCTTCCACTGCCGGCACCCCCGCATAGCGGCCCTGACGCGCTCCCGTGTGACAGTACTCGCAAGGGATCTGATTGTCCCCGGCGTGCAATTTGTGGGAGTAGGGAATCGGCTGTTCGGGCGCGTAGCCCTGATGGAAGCGATCCGGCTGGGTGTTCCAGCCAACCATGATGATCGTGATCAACACGCTGAACACTGTCAGCGGCAGACCCACTCGAAGAAAGCGATCGACTGCCTGCATGCTGTCCTGTTCTTTTTTGGAATCAGCTGAAAAGGCCCTTTGGCGGCCTGCGAACCGCACAAGTTAGAAAAACAGACAGGTTTGATCCATGACAATCGTCAAGGAATTGTCTTGGTGAAGTGGATGCGGGCAAGGAAAACAGGCAGGCAGGAGAGAGAAAGGGCGGCTCCACCAAAGGAACCGCCCTCAATTCCGCGATTAGCTGGTCTTGGCGACCTTGGCAGGCTTGGCGGCGGCCTTGGGGCCACTGCAGGCGCCGGGGGCGCAGGAAGACTTGCTCGAGCAGCTGCTGGAGCTCATGGTCTTGGGAGCACAGGCAGCCGTGCAGTCACCTTCGTGGCGGCAGGCAGCCTTGGCGCTGGCCTTATCGGCGGGGCTGCAGGAGCCATCGGACCAGGTGGTGCACTCGACGCTCTTGCCGTCGATGACGCAGGTCTTGCTACCGGTGGCGGTGGCTTCGGTCGAGACCTTGGTACCGCATTCCTGCTTGTCGGCCTTTGCCTTGCTCGGGCAGCCGCCGCAGCCGGGTCCAGCCTGAATGGTCATCATTCCACCAGCCAGCAACAGGGCGAGGGCCAGGGCAGTAAGCTTCTTCATTTCTGTTTCCTTTCTTGCCGTTTCACATTTGGCTTGAGTCGCATTTTGATCGAAGCACAACATACACGGTTGAAATGGGAATTGTTCCGCAAAGGGGCGTTTATTTTCTAACTAGGCCGCCGGAGCTCTCATCAACGGTTAACAACGCCCTCATCAGATCCTCGTTCATCTTATGGTGCTGCCTTCAGTTAGCAGGCGGGCAGGAAATCGGCTGACAGCTTGCAGATGGCTCGTGCACTTGCTTTCTTGAAAGCCACTCGCTGAATCCTGTGCGGGGGTACAGGATCATTCCGAATGAAGGAGGATCATGATGGCTGAGCGTGAAATTCGCTTTGAATCTGTCGAAGATGTCTTCAAATATGCACTGATGGTTGAAGGGCGTGGCTATGAGTTCTACCATGCCACTGCCGAGCGCACGGACAATGAAACCGCTCGCAAGTTTTTCGAGGAGTTCGCCCAGGAAGAACTGGATCACAAGCGGATCCTGACGGAGCTTTACACCACCTGGCGCGACAAGCACAACTGGGACGAGAGCATCCTGCAGCAGGAGCGGCCGCACGGCTTTGATATTCACGACCCTGTCCTCAGCAAGGCCTTCCGCAAAAGCCTCGAGTCTTCCACCTTCGATACGACCGCACTGGACATTGCCATTGTGCTGGAGAAGGAGGCGCGCGACTTCTATGCCAAGGCTGCCCAGCAGGTAGAGGACGAAGAGCTGAAGAAGATCCTGATCTGGCTGGCCCAGTTCGAAGACGAGCACTACGATACCATGGTCAAATTGCATGAAAGTCTGCGCGAACAGTACTGGCATGACAACAATTTCTGGCCTTTTTAACAGGCAATCGAAAAATATTTCCATGACAATTGAGCCCGCGGCAAGCGGGCTTTTTTATTGGCTGTCAATCACTTCACCCCAACGATGTTTCATAATGATAACCCCCTCTTAATACGGGTCAAAAATGAACCGGGTCAGATAGGTGACCTATTCGTGACAATTCCTTAACATCTGCCCATGCTGGCCTGCAATTGGGCAGCTGGGAGTTGGATCCCAAGTGAAATCCAGGGAGAAATGATCAATGAAGAAGTTCCTGAACACACTGCCGATTGCCCTTCTGGCAAGCGTCATGCTGATTGGCTGCGCGGGCGAGGACGGTAGTGATGGTGTCATCGGTGATACGGGCCCGCAGGGACCGGCCGGACCGCAGGGTCTGTCCGCACTGGTAAGCACGACCGCCCTTGACGCTGGTGATGCGAATTGTGCCAACGGCGGTATCCAGATTGATGTGGGTCTGGACGCCAATGCCGACGGTACGCTGGACGCCGGTGAGATTACCGACACCCAGTTTGTCTGTAATGGTAATGCAGGTGCCGGTGTGCTGGTCAACACCACCACGCTGGAAGCTGGTGCCGAGTGCTCCAATGGCGGTATCATGCTGGAAATCGGTGTGGACGCCGATGGCAGTGGCACGCTGGAAGCTGGGGAAGTGACCTCCACCCAGTACATCTGCAATGGCGAAGGCGCCACGGACTACACCTATGTGGGTGCCAATGCCGTTAGCTGCGCCGGTTGTCATGAGGAGACCGTTGAAAGCTGGGCAACCAGTGGTCATGCCAACGCCATGAACGCCTTTGTCGAGAATCCCGACAATGCCGACAATCCTTACTGTTTGCAGTGCCACACCACTGGTTGGGATACCCCGATCAGCTACGGTCAGACCGAGTTTGACCCGACCGGCCCCGACAACAGTGGTTATGACGACTTCTACGCTGACGATTCCGCCGAAGGTGCTGCCCGTCGTGCGGCTCTGGGTGGTGTGCAGTGCGAAGCCTGCCATGGCAACATGGGCCCTGGCATTTACGACCACAATCCTGAAGTCTTCTTCGCCACTGGCCTGGATGAGAATGGCGATCGCATCGGCTCTTGCGCCGGCTGCCATTCGGGTCAGACAGAAGAGTGGGAACTGACCGGCCATGCCACAATGGGACAGCACACCTATGGTAGCTGCCAGCCCTGCCATTCCTCGGAAGGTTTCATCGAGATGTATGATGCCGACTGGGCAGGTGCAGGCCTGAGTTATGTCAGCCCGATCGGCTGCGTGACCTGTCACGATCCCCATGTTACCTCCAACGACGAGACCAACCCCGCCCAGCTGCGCGAAGCTGCACTGGTCGATTTTTCGGTTGTCTACGATCCTGAAGGTGACGGCCCGACCTACTCCGGCATGGGCAACAGCCAGCTGTGTGTGCAGTGCCATCACGCCCGTCGTGACAACGACAACGTGCAGGGCCAGATTGACAACGGCTATGCTCACTTCGGCCCGCACTACAGCAACCAGATGGACATGTATCTGGGCGGCGGTTCCTATGAAATCGCTGGCTACGAATACGACCGTGAATGGACGCACCAGGGTGCCTTCAGCTGCGTGGATTGCCACTTCACAATCGTCGAAGAGCATGATCGTGATCATCAGATTCACGACCTGCAGGTGGATGTTGAGAGCTGTGACGCCTGCCATTCCGGCATGGGCTTCACGCTTGAAGATATCCATGCTGAGATCGAAGCCCTTTCCGAAGAGCTGCTGCTCGCCATTGGCGAGCCCGCTGACAGCCTTGGTCTGGCTCGTCTGAGCCCCGCGCAGCGCATGGCTGGTTACGCTTACGCCTTCGTGCATGAAGATGCTTCGCACGGCGTGCACAACCCGTCCTATGCTCGCAGCCTGCTGCAGAACGCAATTGACTTCATCTCTGCTGAATAAGCGTTGCTGAATCCCTTGCACAAAAAGCCCCGTCCTTCAAGGACGGGGCTTTTCTTTTGGCTGAACCGTGATCAGGCGGGAATCATCACTGGAATCATCAGTGGTCCTTCCGCGATCACGATCATGCGCTGCTTTTGAAGCTGCTGTTTCATTTGTCCCCCTTTACTCGCAGAAGATGCGCACTTCCGTGCCGTCATCCGTGTCGATTTCCAGCGGCGCAAGCATCAGGGCCGCCAGCATCTCTTCCATTTCGGCCTTGCTCATCTCATCGAAATTCAGGCCCTTTTCGCCTTCGTTGAAGCTGAGCTTGACCTTGCCCTTGACAGAATCAGGCAGCACGCCCTTGAGCTTGATGCCTGCCTTTAGCAGAAGCAGCGGGATGCGAATGTTGACCTTGTCTTCGCCCTTTTCCCTGACGCGAATGCAAAACCACTTTGGCTTTGAGGTCGTGGCAGGTACTTCAACCGGTGACTGTCCCATTGCTTCCAGCAGCTTTTCCGCTTCTTCCGCCGTGATTTTGCCACTGGCCAGCAGATCCAGAATTTCCTTGCGTTCAGAGCTCATGGTCGCCTTCCTCCTTGTCCTCTCCTCAGGTATTGACGTTGCGATCCCTTCTGTCCAGGGCATCAACTTTCAAGGGCTTCCGCGAATGGAAGCAAAGCTTGATGCCCTTTACTGCCTGGCCTTCTTCAACTCCTTCAGGACATCACTGACCGATTTCTTCCCGGAGCGAATGGCTTCCAGAAGAGCCAGCCGGTCCTCTTCCGGGCTTTCTGCCAGGCCAGTCTTCCCGCCTGAACTTACGGAAGCCCCTTTGGTGCCCGGACGGATTTCCAGTTCTCCATAAAGGCCTTCCAGCTTTTCTGCCAACTGATTGAGTCGGTTCTTGATGCTTGGATAGCTCAGGCCAAGAAGCTCTTCCATGCGCTTGATGGAGCCGTGGGCGCGCACAAAGGCCACAATAAAGAGTTGGTCCCGGGCTTCCAGCGTTGCCAGTGGAGGAAGTTCGAAAGCGCCCTCAATCCGCGTGCCATCCTGCTTGAGCTCGACCTGACGAACAAAAAAGGTCTCGCCTTGCGTCAGATCCGACAAGCGTGTCCAGTCCTGCATGATTCCTCCTTGAATGAACGGCAGCAATATGCATTGGATCGGCACAAGAGTCAAGATAATTAAGAACATATTTGAAATAATTAAGATATTGCCTGTCGATTGGTTGGCATTGGCTTGGCAGGAAAAGTCGTAATATCAATAAATCAGGACATAAATGGCTTGCATTGCACGATCGTGTTGCATAGATTTGCGAGAACTGATTCAAAACAGGTCGTATCGTGTTTTGAAACTGCTGTGAAACGAAACGCAAAAAATAATTCACCGGAGAAGATCATGCGCGGACATCACGACAAGGCGAAAATTGAGGCTGTCAGTGAGCTGACCAAAAAGGAAGGCATTCGCTTCATCAGCCTGCAGTTCACGGACATCAGCGGCATCGTCAAGAGTGTGGGCATTCCCCTGAATATGTGGGAGGACGTCCTCGACCACGGGCAGTGGTTTGACGGCAGTTCGATTCAGGGATTTGCACGCATTGCTGAAAGTGACATGATGCTTGTGCCGGATCTCGACACCTTTGTCAAAATTCCCTGGGACGAAGATGTGCCGACCGCCCGCGTGATCTGTGATGTCTACCTGCCGGATGGAACGCCCTTTGAAGGCGACCCCCGTCGCGTGCTGCGCCGCGCTCTGATGGAAGCGGAAGCCGAGGGCTACACCTACTTTACGGGTCCGGAACTGGAGTTCTTCCTTTTCAAGCCCCATCCCGATGGCAGCCTGCTGCCGCTGGTGCCGCAGGATCAGGCCGGTTACTTTGATGTTTCCACCGATCTGGCCCACACGGTTCGTCGCCACATGGTCGAGAATCTGGAGGCGCTGGGCCTGACCATCGAAGCCCTGCATCACGAAGTGGCCATTGGCCAGCATGAGATCAACTTCAAGTATGACAAGGCACTGGCCACGGCTGACAATGCCATCGGTCTGCGTCTGGCGGTCAAGGCTGTCGCCCAGAAGCACGGTCTTTACGCCACTTTCATGCCCAAGCCGATTGCCGGTGAAAATGGCAGCGGCATGCACACCAACCAGAGCTTGTGGAAGGACGGCAAGAATGCTTTTGTCGACAAGCAGGATCCCCATGGCCTGAGTTCACTTGCCAAGGGCTTCATTGCCGGTCAGTTGCACCACGCACGGGCCATGTCGGCCGTGATTGCCCCGCTGGTCAACAGCTACAAGCGACTGGTGCCGGGCTACGAAGCACCCGTCTATGTCAGCTGGGCCAATCAGAACCGCAGCGCGCTGATTCGGGTGCCGCGGATCAGCCCGGGGCGCGAAAATGCGACACGCATCGAGCTGCGTTGTCCCGATCCCTCGGCCAATCCCTATCTGGCATTTGCTGCCATGCTGACCGCCGGTCTTGATGGCGTAAAGAAGGGCATGGAAGCGCCCAAGGCGGCTGAAGAAGATCTCTTCCACATTTCCGAGGCGCGCCGCAATCGCATGGTTTCCATGCCTGGCAGTCTGGGTGAGGCGATTGCAGAATACCGCAAGAGTCGCCTGATGAAGGGGCTCTTCGGCGAGCAGCTCTTCCGCAACTACCTCGATGCCAAGACTCAGGAATGGGATGCCTACCGCATCGCAGTGAGCAGCTGGGAGCTCGATCGATATCTGGCGACCTACTAGGGGGGGGGGGGGGGTTCTGGTCCGACCAGTCGTCCGACCATTGGTCGGACGACTGGTCGGACCAACGGTTGGACCAACGGTTGGACCACTGGTCGGACCACTGGTCGGACGAAATGCCTGAAAGCCACCAAAACAAAGCTGAACCCAAGCCTACCTGATGATTCTCGGGTGGGCTTTCTGGTTGATATGGCACGGTTGTGGTCCGACCACTGGTCGGACCAATGGTCGGACGACTGGTTGTACCACTGATCGGAAAACCCCCCACCCCTTTTTTACTTCTTGCTACTGATTTATATTTGATAGATGTAAACAATTGCGGAAGGTCCCCCATGCGAATCACGGAACTCGTTGCTCTTCTGCTGCTTCCGGCCAGCCTCTCCGCCGTCAATGTGCCCGTTCCTTGGTCGGGGCACGGCCAAAGCCCTGCGCGTGAAGCTTCCATCACGCCGCTGCCTTTTGTTTTCTACAGTCAATTTTTCGGGTGGACGGCTGGTGTCTATGTGCGCACGCTGGATCTCGTTCAACCTGGTGCCCAGTTCGACCTTGTCCTCTTCGGATCGTCCAACGGCACACGCTACTTGTATCACCAGATGAGGGATTTTCAGGTGCCCGGTACCCGTCGGCTCTATCTTGAACCGACCGTTTACTTCGGCAAATTCGGGGAGATTCGCGCCTACACGGACATGCCCGGCGACTGGGCCTTCTTTGGATCCACCGGGGAAGCGTACCCCGGACACAATGATTCCAATCCTGATCACTACCTGACCATGTCAGGGCAGGACCAATGGTACCGCGGCAAGTTCCGCTATCTGCTGCCCATCGGACACGGAGCGTCGAGCCAACGCGTGCAAACGAGACTGGACCGGGGTCGGATTGTATCACAGCCAGTAGGTGGTGAAAACTGGAATCCACTCCACAGCGGCAGAACCTTTCTTGAAATCGAGCCCTTCTACCGCAACCAGGTTGGGACTATCATCGGCGGCGCAAGTGTTTCTGTAACACGGGAGAACTGGGATTTTGAAGATAATCCCTCGCGCGGGAGTTTTCAGCGAGCTGCCTTTCAGCGGAATCCCGGTTCCTTCGGGGCGGACAGTCCCTGGAGTATCGCCGAACTTGATCTGCGCTGGTACATTCCCATGTCACAGGATGGCGACGATACGCCCTCCGTACTTGCCCTCAATATTTGGACCATGGATTGTATCACATGGAATGACAGCCATCAGGAGACGATGTCCGATGGAACATCCATGACCGTGATGCATCGACCGCCAGCATTCGCTGCACCCGCACTTGGCAGTGATACACGCTTTCGTGCTTATTACCAGAACCGCTATAATGATCGCGCCATGGCCTATGCGGGGGCCGAGTTTCGGCAGATGATTGATTGGAATCCTCTGGAGCGGCTGGCCGTGCACTGGTTTCAGCTGGCAGCCTTTGCTGAGGTTGGTCGTGTATCACCGGTTTGGAGTCCGTCCCGTTTTGCAGAAGACATGAAGTACTCGGCAGGGGGTGGATTCAGGTTAATGTTCACAGACCTTGTGCTGCGGATGGATCTTGCCTTTGGGGATGAAGATCCCATGCTGCAGATGTTTATGGCCCAGTCCTTTTAACCCGGTCAGGGTGCGGCAGGTAGTCGCAGCAAGAAGCAGGCACCCCGTCCGAGCCCTTCAGAAGTGGCTTCAAGCCGACCATCATGGAGCTCAGCAAGCCTGCGACTGATGCAGAGACCCAGACCACTGCCTTCGCTTCGCTTGTGATGGGGCCGGTAAAAGCGATCAAAAAGGCGATCCAGCTCTTCTGCTCGAATGCCCTCGCCTGTATCACAAACACTCAATGTCACCCAGCCTTCTTCTTCCTCAAGGACTACCGTGATACGCCGATCGGCGGTGCTTTCATCCAGTGCCTGGACAGCATTGCGCAGCAGATTACGCATGATCTGGGCAACACGCTCTCTGTCAGCCAGAACTTCACAATGCGAGCAGCGGCAATCCCACTTCAGGTCGATATCGCTGTTCAGGCAGGCCAGCTCAATGGCGGCGATTTCATCCTCGACAATATCCCTCAGCTGAAGGCGGACCAGCTCCTGTTTGAGTCCTGCATCCTCGAGCCTCGCAAGATCGAGCAGGTCCTTGACCAGGTGGTCCATTCGCAGGGTCTGTGTCAGACAGAGCTTCAGCTTTCGCTTCAGTTCAGCATCCTGTGACACACGGCCAAGAAGCGCCTCCAGGTTGCCCCGAAGATTGGTCAGTGGTGCACCCATTTCATGACTGACATCTGCCACCAGTGCACGGCGGTTGCTGTCACTTTCATCCAGTCGTCTGCGCATCTCATCCAGTCGGGCGGCCATTCGGTTGAAGTCGCTTGCCAGCATCGTCAGTTCATCGGCACCTGTGACCACAAGTCGATGCCCCAGTTCACCTTCTCCCAGACGATGAAAGGCAGTGGAAAAGCGGTTGAAGCGATCGAGCAGGGGCTTTAAAAGAAGAAAGGCCAGAATCGTGACAAGGAGACCAATGCTCAAAAAGAGCAGGGCAATGCTCTTCAGGCTTTCGCTGTTCCACAGCGGATGGATCGAATTGCTGGAGGAAAGAAAAAGCCAACCCGCATCCATTGGAAAAATGGCCATGGGGAGCTCGAGCTCTGCAGCAAGTGATTCAGCCACAGCAACAGGCATGTCGCCATGCATGATCTCCCTGCACCGGGCAAAGCGTTTGTCCGATTCCAGAAAGCCGGCTGCCGCCATGTTACCGGAGCGATCCACAAAGGCCAGACTAAGCGCCTCAAGCTCGCCCAGCGATTGATGCATACGCCGACGCAGCTCTGCCTGCTGTATCACATGCGGACCCAGAATCGTCCAGGCCTGCATGCTGTCTGCAATAGCGGGAAGCAGCAGATCGGCCTGCTCTGCCAACTCCAGTCTGCGGTGGCTTCGCTCCCGCTTGAGCACCAGATGATAGGCCAGCGCCCCACTCAGCAGTGTCTGCAGCAGCAGGGCTGCACCCATCAGCAGGAGTAGTTTGCTGCCCAGAAGGTGGTGACGGGCGGGTCGTTTCACTGAGTTGTTTCCTGATGATCCAGGATGTAGCCCTGACCGCGCACGGTGCGGATGCCCGGCATTCCAGGGCCCTCAATCTTTCTGCGCAGTCGCTTGATCAGCGTGTCCACCGCGCGATCGTAGCCGTCGTATTCGACTCCCCAGGCCAGTTCAATCAATTCGTCGCGCCTTAGCACTCGTCCCTGATTGAGCAGAAGGCTCTTCAAAACACGGGCCTCAAGTGGGCTAAGCTCAAGCGCGCCCAGACTTCCAATGGCCTGTCGTCCATCGGGATCCATGCGCAGGGGGCCGCATTCCAGTCCACTCTGCAGCAGGCGTCCTTCGCTGCGACGTAACAAAGCCCGCACCCTCGCCTTCAATTCTCGAGTGGAAAAGGGCTTGGGCAGATAATCATCGGCTCCTTGCTCAAGACCATCGACGCGGTCGTCCTCCGAGCGAAGACTGGTCAGCATCATCACCGGCAGGTTACTGACTTCACGCAGGCGATTGAGGATGGTCAGACCGTCCCCGCCAGGCAGGACGCGATCAAGCAGCACCAGATCGGGAAGCTCAAAGCGCAGTTGGTTCATGGCATCCCGCAGAGTCTGGCTGCTGCGGCAATGGTGGCCCTCTTCTTCCATGGCCTGCTGGATCAGTTGCAGCGTATCAGGATCGTCTTCAACAATCAGGATGCGTGTCGCGGGATGCTCGTGCCTGCTGTTGTCTGTAATCATGCCGCTTTCCATGTCACATGGCTGTCACATTCTTGAATCTCCAAGGTGCAAGATTCAGAGCAAATGTTGAAGATTTCCGCACAGATCCTGAGCCTTTGCCTGCTCCTGCCAACCCTGCTGACTGCAGAAACGGGTAATCGCTGGATTTCCATTAGTGCCGGTCTGGAAGCGAGTGCCTATCAGGACGAGATCAGCGGCGATTTTCATGGAGCCAGCTCGGAGTCGCAGGCACTCTACGCAAGTGTTGGCAGAAACGACTGGCTGCTGGCTGGCTATGCGGGAGCACAGGCGATCAATCAGCGCTATTGGTCCTGGCAGGGCCATCGCCTTGTCTTCTGGGCGCGCGCGCCCTTGCCACTGGGCTTTCGCTCTTCGCTGGCTGGCTATCGCGTCAAGAGTGATACTAGTCCGCAGAGCCGTGGACTGGGGATTCTGCTGGATCACGCAATCCACACGGGTATGTCACACGAAACGCAGATCACGGCGGGCCTGACTCGTGCTCAGGTGCCACTGATGGAGGACACCCTCCTGATCAGGCGGGATGCGACTGGCCGCGAAGTCCGTCTTGTGCATGCCACGCCTGCTGCCAGCTACCGGTTTTCCTGGCTTGGCACAACCCGCAATGGAGAGGCTGAACAGGCCTTCCTTCTGCGAGTCCGTCTGGGTGAAGGACGCTATCGCGGACACGCAAGTTTTCTTAGAGGAAAAGTCCACTTCTGGCATGATGAAGAGCGGCTTGTGATACATGACAGCCGCGAAGCCCTGAAATCACTTGTGGCTGGCGGCATCGAACTGGATCTGAATCCTCGCATGACCATGTCCCTCTCCCTTGGCCGGGAACTGCTGGATGGGCATGCGGCCACCTGGTTTTACCTGGGCCTTGCCTGGAGTCGACGGACCTGGATGATTCGTTGAGCTATCTGGAGGAAAAATGAAGAGCATGAATTTCTTCTTCGCACTGCTGCTCATGGCAGCTACCGTCTGTGCACAGGAGCTGGAGATGCGGCTGGTTGTCAGCAAGGCCAGCGGCATGCCTTCACAGGTGATTGTCTCAGGCAGCATGGATCAGGAAGGCTGGATGGGCATTTCCTTTTATCCCTATGCAACACAAAACGTGCTGAACGACGGCGAGCATCAGGTGCTGCATCTGCCCAAAGGCGAGTTTGAATACCGCTTTGATGTCGGATCCCGATTTGCCGGCGGTGGAGTGGAATGCGCACTGTGGGGACGGCGTGTCATGGCCGCGCAGTGCCCGGGACCATGCGAATGGTGCGGTCACAACGGTTACCATCTGGAAAACCGTATCGCCTATCTCTACGGCAGCCTGGCATTGGCTGAGAAGGGTCGATAATGAGTCCGCTCGGCAATCTGCAGTTAAGCCCGCAGGGCTTTCTGTTTGATCACAGCACCGGGACCTCCTACACAACCAATCGCGTTGGCGTATTTATCCTGCGCCGCCTGATGCAGGGAGAATCGCGCGTGGACATTCTGGAGGATCTGGTAGCAGAATACGATGTATCACGAAGTCGCGCCGATCAGGACCTGAGCGAGTTCGTCGAACTGATGAGCAATTACCGTCTGCTACGGCCCCAGCTGATGGATAAATCAGCGTGAAAGAGGAGAGCTGGCAGCAGGCAGGCATTGCCGTAACCGGACTGAATGCCGCAGACAATCCCGCTCCCGGGATTGCCGTTGCCCGCAGTCTGCGCGAAGGCGGACACACAGGGCGGCTGATCGGTCTGGCCTACGATTCACTGGATGCAGGCGTGTATCACCGTGATCTTTTTGACGAGATTCACCTTTTGCCATATCCATCCAGAGGCGCGGAAGCCCTGAAAAGTAGGCTTATGGCCATTGCCCGTGACACAGGCATGCAAGTTGTCCTGCCCACACTGGACAGCGAAATGGAACCCTTCCTCAAGCTTGAAGCCGAATTGGCGGAAGCCGGCATCGCAACCTTTTTGCCCGGCCGGGCTGGCCTTGCCATGCGCTCCAAGAGCAGGTTGGAGGAATTCTGTTCCCGCGAAGGCTTTGCCACGCCAGAAACTCGTGTGCTCAACAGTCTGGACGAGTTGAAGGATGCCTGGGAAGAGCTAAGCAAACCTTCCGACAAGCAGCCCTTTTATGTAAAAGGCGTGTATTACGACGCCCGTCCGGTGCGCAGTCTGACTTCGGCCGAATCAGCTTTTCAGGAAATCGCGGCCAGCTGGGGACTTCCGGTTCTTTTGCAGCGGGGAATGCCCGGATTCGAGTTCAATGTCTGCTGTCTTGGAGATGGCGAGGGCAATCTGGTGGGATCGGTGGCCATGCGCAAGCTGGGTGTAACCGCCAAAGGCAAAGCCTGGTCGGGTGTTACCGTTTCCAATCTCGAGCTGGACGAGTTGGCTGCCAGCATGATTCATGCGCTAAAGTGGCGCGGCCCCTGCGAACTTGAGATTCTGAGCGTGGAGGATTCTGGCGAACTACTTCTGATCGAAATCAATCCCCGCTTTCCAGCCTGGTGCTACCTGTGCACGGGTGCTGGCGTGAATCTGCCGGCGGCGCAGGTGATGCTGGCTCTGGGGCATGAACGGCCGAAGCTGGAAGCCGCCAGAAGCGGTGTCATCTATACGCGCATGGCCATGGATATTGTTTGCGATCTGGACGTGATGGAAAGCCTTGCAACCAGAGGGAGCGCTCAATACAAAGGGGCCCAAAATGAATAGCGAGAACAGCAGGCTCTACGAGAAGCCCGTACTGATTCGGCAGCAGACAGGCGTCCACAACAAATTCGGCAGTGGAAGCCAGAATCGAGTGCAGAGCGAGATCGACGGTGTTGCTGTCAACAGCCTTGTGTCACAATACGGCAGCCCGCTCTATGTCCTGTCTGAAGAAACACTGCGTTCCAATCATCGTGCCTTCATGCGCAGTTTTGAAAGCCACTACCCGCGCGTGAGGCTGGGCTGGTCTTACAAGACGAACTACCTGAGTGCCGTGTGCCGTATCATGCATCAGGAAGGCAGCTGGGCAGAAGTCGTCTCCGGGCATGAATTCCGGCTGGCGCAGGAACTGGGTGTACCCGCATCACGGATCATCTTCAATGGGCCCCACAAGGACGATCAGTCACTTCTTGCTGCCGCCACGGGAGGGAGCCGGATTCATCTGGACAACATGGAGGAGCTGCTGCGCCTTGAAGAGCTCCTTCAGAAGCATGGCCTGCCTGAGGGTGTCGAGAAGCTTCCTGTGGCGATTCGCATCAATATGCAGCTGGATGCCCAGCACTGGGATCGTTTTGGTTTCAATCTCGACTCCGGTCGCGCTCACGATGCCGCCAGACGCGTGATGAACAGCCCCGTGCTCGTCCTCGGTGGGCTGCACACCCATATTGGAACCTATGTAGACAAGGTGGACATGTATCACCGTGCCGCACGCAAACTGGTCGAGTTTGCTGTCTGGGCACGGCGTGAGCTGGGTGTGCAGATCAGTTGGTGGGATATGGGTGGTGGCTTTGCAACACGCAATACACTGCACTGGGCCTATCAGAGCGGCGAAGTCACCTGCCCTGATCTTCAGCAGTATGCCGATGCCATTTGCCCCGTGCTCACTTCGCTTCCACTGGAGCAGGGCGAAGAGCTGCCAGAGCTCTTTTTTGAAACCGGTCGTGCTCTTGTGGATGAAGCCATGCACATGATCTGCACTGTTCTGGCCGAACGCCGCCTGGCTGATGGAAGCCGCGCGCTGGTTCTGGATGCAGGCGTCAATCTCCTCTCGAACACATTCTGGTACCGCTATGATGTGCTGCCGGCGCAAGAGCCTGTATCACAGATGCAGGAGGATACTACCCTGCTGGGAAATCTGTGCATGCAGATCGATGTCCTGCGCAAGGCCGTTCCGCTACCTGGCATTGAAAAGGGCGGACAGCTGGTCTTCCGCAATATCGGGGCCTACAACCTGAGCCAGAGTACCCAGTTTATTCATGGGCGACCGGCGGTTGTCATGGTGGACCCACAAGGTGTGACACATCTTGTGCGCGAAGCGGAGACACCTGCCTACTGGCGAATCCCGGACAAGTTGCCGGAGCATCTCAGATCATGACACTGCTGCTGCGAGGCCTCTTTGACGAGCTGCTTGTATCACTGGGAACGATCCTGTTTACAGTCAAGCGGCGCAGTGGCTTCGTCATTCTGCTTGCACTCCTGCTCGCACCCATGCATGCACTGGCCGGAATAATCGGGTACACGGCAGCGCGTGTGACAAGCAATACGCTTAAGCCAGGAAATGTCTACTTCAGGCTTGGGCTTCCACAGGGTGCTGGCTTGCTCTCAGGACTTGCCCTAAGCGTGTTCTTGCCTCTTACTCCAACGCTCTTCTTTTTTATTGTTCTGGCCGGAGTCTTTGCTGGTGTACTCCTGCATGCTGTCTATCCACTGCTGGGCAGGCAGGGTTTGCCTGGACTGGCCTTTGCCTTTGTGATTGCCAGTTGGGTAATGCTGGCAACGCTGCCCGCACTGGATTTTCCAATGAGTCCACTAGAAGCGAAGCTCTCGCTGCCTGTGTATACGCTTCGGCTTGAAGGCTTTCTTGCAGGCATGCTCGGCATGTCTCTCAAGAGTTATCTGACAAGCTTCGGCAGTCTGCTTTTCCTGCCCACCTTGTCAACAGGCATCCTTGTTTTGATTGGCTTGTTGATTGGCAGTCGTATCACGGGCCTTGCCATGATTTGTGGGGGCGTGCTCGGCCTTCTGATGCTGCATTCCCTGTCCGGGCAGTGGCTGCCTCCCTCTTCTTTCGGGCTGATCGCTTTCAATGCCATTCTGACGGCGGGTGCCCTGAGCGGCATCTTTCTGGTGCTTTCGCCTTCCAGCCTGCTCTATTCACTACTGGCCGTTGTTGTATCCGTGCTGCTGACATCGGGGCTGAATCACCTGCTGACGCCGGTTGCGCTGCCGGTACTGGCCATGCCCTTTACGCTGACTGTCTGGCTTTTTCTGCTGCCCCTTCGCAATGGCATGTTCGACAGCCAGCGGCTGAATATCTGGGCCCCGCCCCTTGAGCTGGTGGGTAATGCCGAACAGAATCTGCGGACCTTTGAGCGCTGGGAACGCGAGCGGGTCTGTCCTGAACCAGTGCTAAGTCTGCCCTTGCACGGCTGGTGGAAAGTCACGCAGGGTCCCGGTGGTTCTGTGACACACAACACGGATCTGCTACGCGAAGCCTGGGATTTCATGCTGGTGGATGAGGCTGGGCGGGCGGCCAGTTGGCCCGGAGAAGAGTGTGCCGAGTTTTATGGCTACGGCGCTCCGGTGCTAGCCCCGGCCGATGGTGTAATCTCGGCACTGGAAGGTTCCTTGGCCAACAATCCGATTCATCAGGCGAATACGGCTCAGCCCTGGGGAAACTGGCTGATGATCACACACGATTCCGGATCCGTGAGCCTGCTGGCCCACCTGAAAGCGGGTTCGATCAGCGCATTGGCCGGGCAGCGTGTGAGCCGTGGGCAGCTTGTAGCACACGTGGGCAATAGCGGCCGTAGCCCCGAGCCGCACCTCCATTATCAGTTGAACCAGGCACCCTGGTTTGCAGCCAAGAGCCTTCCTGCCCTGTTTGGATCCTATGTATCACGGGATCAGGATGGCTATGTCTTTCACCCGATCGGACGCCCCGTTGAAGGACAGGTCATCTCCGACATTCGCGGAATGGACTGGGGCGACTGGAGTGCTTTCCTGCCATGGTCCATTCCGTCCAGCAGCTGGACGATTCGCTGCTGGCGTGGTACCAAAGAAGAGACCGTCACACTTTCTCTCATTTCGGGAAGCGATGGAAGTCTTCTGCTGGATGATGGTCATGTGCGCGCTCGTGTCTTCTGGTGGCCGGACTGGCTGCAGCTTCATTCGCTTGCTGAAGCAGATCCGGATCATTTGCGCACAAGTCGAAAAGACAGCTTGTTGAGCTGGATGCTGGCCCTGCTGCCGGCTGTGCCGCTAAAAGGAATTGATGGGCTATGCATGGAGCAGCGCAGCTGGAGCCGGCTTGCCGCATCGGGTCTGCGGGGAGCTCTGGGGCTGGAGCAATCTCTCGCGTTATCCACTCGTTTCAGTCTTGAAATGGATGGGCGAACACTGGTTGCCAGGACCAGTGCCGCACATGGAAAGGGAACTGCGTTTGAAGCCGAGTGGGTCGCGGAGTCGCGCCGGGGCCTGACGGTCCTGCATGTGACACAAAATGGCCGGGAGCTTTTTCACGCAGACTGGCGAATGGTCTGAAGGGAAGGTGTAGTGTGATGCATTGGATCTGGCTTCTGCTTGCTGCAGGAGCTGCACATGCACAGCTCTCTGAGCTGTGGACAGTAACACAGCCAAATTACGAAGTGGGCTGGGTAGTTTCCGACTTGAACGGTGATGGCATCGAGGAACTGCTGAAGGAAGATGGAATCTACTCTGTTTTCTATGATGGTGCCAGTGCTTATGCACCTGTCTGGACGGTAATTGATCCGGATCCGGGAAGTAATACTGTCTTCTATCTGTGGTTGAAAAGTGAAAGCTGGTATGTTTTTCTTCAGCAGAATGAGAATACACAGGAATCACGCCTGCACGTCTTTGCACCCTATGGTGAGGCACCTGCCTGGAGTACACCCATACTGGGCGGCAATATCAGTCAGGGCATCATTGGCGACATGGAACAGGACGGAAGCCCCGAAATCGCATGGTCCTGGCATGTCCAGTCGGGTAGCAGCTGGAGTAGCGCATGGGAGCTGCGAAGCTTGAGCACGGGTGGTGTCATTCATGCTGGGCTGCTTGAAGCCGGATATCTTGCTGGACCCTGGATGGCCAATATCGAAGGTGATACAACACAGGAACTGATCTTTAACTGGTATTACGAAGATGGCAGTGCAGAGCTATGCTGCTGGGGCTGGACTTCAGCGCTTTCACATGCAAAGCAAATTGATGCTCTCAGCGCCGGAATTGCTGTCTGGCCCAATCCTTTCAATCCCGCCTGCAGAATCGAGCTTCCCGCTGGTAGGTCTGGCGGTGATACCGTAGAGATTTTTTCAATGGATGGCCGTCTTGTGCGTAGCCTTCAGCCAGCAGGCAATTCGCTAATCTGGGATGGAATGGATAATCATGGACGGCTTGCGGCATCAGGTAACTACGTGTTACAGGCTGGCGAGTTAAGCAGGAAGGTCACGCTGCTTCGTTAATGCAAGAACAAAAAACCGGCCCTCTTCACTGAAAAGGGCCGGTTCATGATAAGCAGGTGATTCAGCAGCTGGAAGCGTGACCCGAGCGAACGACAAAGCCTTCGCCCCAGGCACCCTTTTCAAAATCCACGATTGAATCTTCCAGATAATTGCGCTCACTGGCGCGCAGGACGACCGGAATCTCATTCACGGTCATGATGTCGTCGTCTTCCTTTGGCTCATCCAGAGCCAGCCCCAAACGGGGACCGCCTCAGCCAAAACCGGCAATCATTACCCGCAGACTGGCTCCGGGATTCTGCTTGAGGATGGGCTGGATCTGCTCCTTCGCCCGGTCTGTTATCGTCATTCTTCCCCCTGGTTGGTGAAAGCAAAATTTTACCATTGTCAACTATAAATGGCAAGAAATAAATAGTTAGCAAGTAAACAGTAGCCATTATTCATATAGAATCAATCCAGTCCTATATTTGACTCCAACATTCAAGAGATGCACCCTCTGCCGAATCGGGATCTGGGGGACAAACCACTTTCTGGGGGAGAACATGAAGACACTTTTGACCACGCTTTTGCTGCCGGCGGCCCTGCTGGCCTATTCCGGTGGAGCACCCAATGGCATGACCGGTGCGCCGGGCGAGGGAAACTGCACGCAGTGCCATGCAGGCAATGGACTTAACGACAGTGCCGGTCTTTTCCAGATTGGAATTCCGGGTGTTTATGAGCCGGGCGAAACCTATACCATTCATGTGCTGC
Source organism: uncultured Bacteroidaceae bacterium (assembly GCA_964345075.1). Lineage (GTDB taxonomy): Bacteria > CAIWAD01 > CAIWAD01 > CAIWAD01 > CAIWAD01 > CAYFPS01. The sequence continues at coordinate 78,674 of CAYFPS010000006.1, forward strand.
TGGGCCAGCCCGATCAAAGCCGCTGGGGCTTCGAGCTGACCGATCAGGGTGCGGGCAGCTTCAGTGCTGTTGATGGAACGACCCAGGTTAGTGGCAACTACGTCAAGCAGACGGCTGCCGGTACGATGAATGGGACTACTGGTCCTGTCAGCTGGGAGTTTGAGTGGACGGCTCCGGATGAATTCGTCGGCCCGGTTACGCTTTACGCCGCGGGCAATGCTGCCAATGGCAACGGTGGCACCAGTGGTGATTACATCCACACCACCAGCATGACCATTGAGGAAAGCACCAGTGTGGACAGTGCCGTGCGTCCCGAAGCCATGGCCCTGCTGAGCAATGCGCCCAACCCCTTCAATCCGACAACAGAGTTGAAGCTTGAGCTGGCTCAGGGTGGTCCCGTGCAGCTGGCTGTCTATGATCTTTCCGGTCGGCAGGTGACGCAGCTTGTCAGTGAGATGCTTCCCGCTGGTAGCCACTCCTTTACCTGGAATGGTCTTAGCGCTGCCGGTGCCCCGCTGCCCAGTGGTGTTTATCTGGCTCGACTGGATACTCCCGGCCAGTCCATCACGCATCGCATGACGCTGCTGAAGTAATCTTCAGTAAGGCGACGCCAAAAAGAAGGCCCCGTACCGAAAGTGGTGCGGGGCCTTTTCCATTTCGTCTGGCAGGCGACTAGCGATACTCGCGCAGCGCCCTCATGTAATTGGCGCGCTCAAATGCTGCGGCATCCGTGACCTTTTTGAGACTCATGGATCCCTTCATCTGATCCAGGCTCTCGTATTCGTGCTCTTCCATCCAGTGCTTGACTGTTTCGGCCAGACCGCGAATGTGGTCGGGTCCGTGAATCAGCAGGCAACCACAGAGAAGGCAGGCGTCGGCGCCGGCCATGGTGGCCTTGATCACGTCGCGTCCTGTGTGAATGCCCGTGGAAAGACCAAGGCTGGCCTTTTCCACCACTCCGCGCAGAATGGCCGTCCAGCGCAGGGGCAGGCGCATGCTGGCAGAATTGCTCAAGCGCACTTCCGGCACAGCTTCCAGACTCTCAATGTCCAGATCCGGCTGATAGAAACGGTTGAAAAGCACGAGCGCGTCAGCACCGGCAGCTTCAAGTTTACGGGCCATGTTGGGCAGACTGGAGAAGAAGGGGCTGAGCTTGACAGCCACAGGAATCTTGACTGCGGCGCGAACGGCCTTCAGATCCTGCACATAAATGTCCTCGATGGCCGCGCCGTCCAGCTCAGGATCAGTCGGGATCGTGTAGACATTCAGTTCGATGCCGTCAGCGCCGGCTTCTTCCATCTTCTTCGCGTAATCGGTCCAGCCACCGGGTGTAACACCGTTCAGCGAGGCGATCACGGGAATCGAGAGGCTCTCCTTCAGCTTGCGCAGCTGCTCGAGGTAGCCCTGCGGTCCGCTGTCATAATGGCCCAGATCGGGAAAGAAGCCCAGTGATTCGGCAAAACTGTCGCCGCCCTGCTCCAGATGGTGGGCCAGCTCCAGCTCCGCGTGCCGGATCTCCTCCTCGAAGAGACTGTACATGACAATGGCCGATGCGCCGGCATCTTCCAGCCTCTTTGCCGTATCCAGCTCACGGGAGAGGGGTGAAGCCGAAGCGATGAAGGGATTGGGCAGTTCAAGTCCCATGTATTGTGTCTTGAAGTTCACGAGAAGCTCCTTCCTGAGTGCGATTCCAAACCGAATGAACTGTTAAGATAGTGACATAAAATCCTGCAGGCCACCATGCGCGCAGGAAAAGCAATCCGCCAAGTCTGAAGGGATCGATGCGATGAAGAGCACATCTGGATTTTCAATGGAGACACGCTGTCAACTGAGCTTTGATGATTGTATCACGAAAGTGGAGAACAGTCTGCAGCATCAGGGATTCGGTGTACTCACTCGCATTGATGTCCGTGATACACTGCACGCCAAACTGGGAATCGACACCCAGCCCTATGTGATCCTTGGTGCCTGTAATCCACCCTTTGCCCATCAGGTTCTGGAAATTGAACCGTTGATCGGCGTCCTGCTTCCCTGCAATGTGGTCGTGATTGATGACGGTGAATCACGCCGCGTGGCCGCCATGGATCCCGGCTTCATGAGTCAGGTGATGGATCATCCCGAACTGACGGTGATCGCGCGGGAAGTGCGCGAGCGCCTTTGCAAGGTGCTGGGGTCGCTTGAAGGTCAGGATGAAGGATTGCCTTGCGGCCCGAAATAGTCCGTGTAGATGCTGGGTGTTTCCTTAAGGCGCACACGCCATAGCCTGCAGCCCAGATCCGCATTTGCCAGTTGCCGCCAGATCCATGCCACCAGCACCTCGGTTGAGGGCTGCTGACCGGCAATGTCCGGCAGATCAGTGTCGATTCGCTTGTGATCCAGCTTGCTTAAGACACGCTCGGTCACGATCTGCTTGATTCTGCCCAGATCAGCCAGAAAGCCCGTCGCCGGATTGACTTCGCCGGTCAGGGAAATCGTCAGCTCATAATTGTGGCCGTGCAGGTGAATGTCTTCGCCAAAGGCTGCCAGGTTTTCTTCTTCGCTGAAGGCCGGATTGTGATAGCGATGGGCCGCGCAAAAGTGAAAGACCTTGTGCAGTACAGTCATGGAACCCCCCGGATTGCTGCTTGCACTTGCCCGTCAAGGACTTCACAAGCACTCAGGCTGCCCGTTCGTTGGGCATTCAACCCGTGTAATGTACCTTGTTCGGCTCTGACCCATCGTTTAGAAGGCTGCAAAGAGGGAGCACGATTTGTTCGAACAATACGATCCCCTGAAGGGCAAGCGCCTGCAGATTCTGTCCGCTGAAGGCAAACTCATGCCGCGACAGAAACTGCCGGATCTGGATCCTGAGTCGCAGGTGGCGGCATACAGGCTGATGTTGCGCGCGCGCATCGCCGACGAAAAGAGCATGCAGTTCCAGCGCCAGAAGCGCATTCACACACTGCCCGTCAACAAGGGACACGAGGCGGCCAGTGTCGGCAGTGCCTTTGCCTTAAGGCAGGAAGACTGGATGGTGCAGAGCTATCGCGAGCTCGGTGCCGTGTTACACAAGGGCGGCACGATTCGCAACCACCTGCTGTACTTCAAGGGCAGCGAGTGGGGGAGTGTGCATCCCGGCAATCCCCGGTTGCTGCCACTTTCCGTGCCCATTGGCAGTCAGATCACCCACGCTGCCGGCATCGGACACGCCATACGCTACAAGGGCGGGGACGAAGTGGTGATCGTCTACTTCGGGGACGGTGGTACATCGCAGGGCGATTTTCATGAAGGCATCAACTGGGCGGGCGTGTTCAAGTGCCCGGTGATTTTCTTCTGCACCAACAATCAATACGCGATTTCCCTCAACCGCAAGAAGCAGACAGCCTCGGATACCCTTGCGCAGAAGGCCGTGGCCTATGGTATTCCGGGCATTCAGGTGGACGGCAATGATTTCTTCGCCGTATACGCGGCCACCCGCGCAGCTGCCGAGCACGCCAGGAAGGGCGATGGTCCTGTCCTGATTGAAGCTTACAGCTATCGCATGGGTCCGCACACAACGGCCGACGATCCTTCCATTTACCGCAGCCGCGAAGAGGAGGCGGAGTGGGAGAGCCGTGACCCATTGATTCGCATGCGCCTCTGGCTTGAATCACGCGATCTTTGGAGCGAAGAGCTGGAAGCCGCTGCCAGGGCGGAGGCCGAGGAAGAAACCAATGCGGCCATGAAGGAAGTGGATGAAATCAACTCCCTGCCGGTCAGCGAAATCTTCGACTACCAGTACGTGGACAAGCCTGCCGACCTTCTTCGTCAGCAGCAGGAATACGAGGCCTTCCTGGCCTGGAAGGAGCAGCGCTGATGTCCGCAATGAACATGGTGCAGGCCATCAATTCCGCGCTGGATCACGCGCTTTCCAGTGATCCGGATGTGCTGCTTTTCGGTGAGGATGCCGGTTTTGAGGGCGGTGTCTTTCGTGTGACACAGGGCCTGCAGGAAAAGCATGGCGAAAAGCGCGTCTTCGATACTCCGCTGGCAGAGAGTGTACTGGCTGGTGCGGGTCTGGGGATGGCGGTTGCTGGATTGCGCCCGATTGTCGAGATCCAGTTTTCGGGCTTCATCTATCCGGCGATGAATCAGCTTGTCACACATGTGGCCCGCATGCACAATCGTACCCGCGGCGTATACAAGGTCCCTCTGACACTGCGCATGCCCTATGGTGGTGGCATTCAGGCGCTCGAGCTTCACTCCGAGAGCATGGAGGCCATGTGGTCGCATGTGCCGGGGCTGAAGGTCGTGATTCCTTCGACACCCTATGATGCCAAGGGTCTGTTGATCAGCGCGATTGAATCGGACGATCCCGTGATTTACATGGAGCCGAAGAAGGTCTATCGCGCATTCCGTCAGGAAGTTCCTGAAGAAGCCTATCGCATTCCACTGGGCAAGGCCAGCCGTATCACGGAAGGAACGCAGATTACGCTGGTAGCCTATGGCGCCATGATGCGTGTAGCCCGTCAGGCAGTAGAAATGGCCACGAAGGAAGGACTGTCTGTCGAACTGATCGACCTGCGCAGCATCTATCCGCTGGATGTGGAGACGCTTGCCGAAAGTGTCAAGAAGACCGGGCGGCTGGCTGTGTTACACGAAGGACCCAAATCCTTTGGCGTTGCCGCCGAGCTTGTCACACGCATCAACGAAGAGGCACTCGAGTACCTTGAGGCCCCCCCCAGACGCATCTGCGGCTTCGATACGATCATGCCGCTGCCCCTGGGCGAGAATCACTACATGCCAAGTCCCGAGCGTGTTCTTTATGAGCTGCTGCAGCTCATGAATTATCCGGAGTAACCATGGCCTACACCTTTCTATTCCCTGACCTGGGCGAAGGTCTGACCGAAGGCAAGCTGCTGCAGTGGTATGTCAGCGAAGGGCAGTCTGTCAATGAAGGCGACCCGGTGGCCAAGGTTGAAACCGACAAGGTTGTGGCCGACATCCCCATCCCGCGCAGCGGCAAGATCAGCCGCCTGCATGGTAAGGTGGATGAAATCCTGATTGTGGGTAACCCGCTGGTCGAGCTGGACGAAGGTGATGGTGCCACCACTGGAGCGCCGGCGGCCCCTGTTGAAAAGGCTTCGGCTGACGCGGATGATTCCGGCCCTGGTGTCGTTGGCAACATTGAAGTGGCCACAGGCTCCGATGTAATGCCCGCCTCCGGCGAGGGCATGCTGAATGCATCTCCTGCTGCTGCAAACGACAATGAACGCGTTCGTGCTACACCTGTCGCCCGTCGAATGGCTCGCGATCTGGGCGTGGAACTTGCCGCGCTTATAGGGACAGGACCCGGCGGCCGCATCATGAAGGCCGACATTCAGCAGGCTGCCAATGCCGGAGCAGCTCAAGCAGCGGCCCCGGCCCTTAAGCGCCCGCATGTTGCCACTGGCGGAACTCGCGTGGAAGAACTTAGTCAGCTGCGCAAGACCATTGCCCGCCACATGGTCGAGAGCAAGTTTACTGCCCCGCACGCTACAACCTTCGAAGAGGTAGAAGTATCACGGCTGGTAGAGCTAAGGCAGTCGCAAAAGGAGCGCTATGCCGGGATGGGTCTGCGCCTTTCCTACATGCCTTTTATTTGCAAGGCCGTGGCCACCGCCCTGTTGCGTCATCCCAAGCTCAACTGCCGCCTGGATATGGCTGCAGGACAGGTAGTGTATCACGACTATGTCAATCTTGGTTTGGCGGTGGACACACCCGATGGACTGATCGTTCCCGTGATACGTGATGCCCATTCGCTTTCCATTCGCGAGCTGGCGCTGGCCATTCAAGACATGGCCGAGCGTGCCCGACGCCGCGAAATCCGCCTGGACGAGCTGAAGGGCGGCACCTTTACCCTGACCAATTACGGCGCGATCGCCGGCATTTTCGGTGCGCCGATTATCAATGCCCCCGAATCTGCAATTCTGGGTATCGGCCGATTGCTGGAGCAGCCGGTGGTCAAGGACCATGCCTTGGCCGTAGGCCATGTGCTGCCTCTATCGCTGGCAGTCGATCACCGTGTGGTTGACGGCGGGGACGCGGCCCGCTTCCTGAAGGAATTGATGAATCTGCTGGCCGATCCCTTGGCCATGCTGATGGACTAAGGCAGACGGGGGGAGATTGTGTCACACTTTGATTGCGTCATCATCGGCGGCGGTCCGGGCGGATATGTCGCGGCGATTCGTGCCAGGCAGCTCGGGCTGACAACGGCTCTGGTTGAAAAACAGCACATGGGCGGGCAATGCCTGAACTGGGGCTGTATTCCATCCAAGAGTCTGATGGAGAGTGCCAAGCTCTTTCAGCGCGTGCGTGATGCAAAGAATTTCGGCATTGATGGAGTGGACGCGAAGGCCCTTTCCTTCAACTGGGACAAGGCGATCAAGCGCAAGGACCGCATTGTCGGCAAGCTGGTGCGTGGTGTCGATTTCCTGATGAAAAAGAACGGCATCGAAGTCATCACAGGCGAAGCCACCATTGATGGCAAGCGCGTCAAGGTCGGGGATCGTGTCATCGAGGCAGGAAGCATCCTGCTGGCAACCGGTGCGACGCCGCCCTCCAAAGCACTGACCACACTGCAC
>CAYFPS010000006.1:85264-109278 GCA_964345075.1 uncultured Bacteroidaceae bacterium
AAGCAGCTTGTGCGCAGTATTCCTGAGTTTTACGCGCTGGACACCATGCCTGAATCCGTCCTGGTATATGGCGGCAACGGCGCTGCCTGTGAGACCGCAACCATGCTGGCTCTGACCGGTACGCGTGTAACCATGGCTTTTCCAGGTGATCGCTTGCTGGATTTTATTGATGGCGAGCTCTCAGACTTTGTTTCCAAGCGCATGAAAAAGTTGAAAGTGACTCTCCTACCCGGTGTCGATTCGCTTGGCTTTAATGACGGGACCTTCATGGCAGGTGATACAGCCGTCCAGGCCGGATTTGTGCTTAACTGTTCCGACCGCCGCGCCGTGATACCTGCGATTACGGGGCCTGCACCCGAGCTGGATGATCGTGGCTTCATTCGCGTGGATGAAAACGGGGCTACAAGTGTCAAGGGCCTTTACGCCGCTGGTGATGTAACGGGCCTGCTTTGGGCGCAGGCTGCCAGTGCGCAGGGAACGGCTGCTGTATCACACATGGCTGGCACGCCCCAGCCGGTGGATCTTGACAAAATTCCGGTCAACCTCTATCTGGATCCGGAAATTGCTTCGGTGGGACTGACCGAGGAAGAGCTGCAGGCGAAGAATGTCTCCTATCGCAAGGGTGACTTCTCGCTGGCCGTGAATGGAAAAGCACTGGCTGAGGGCAACACCGAGGGCTTCGTCAAGGTGCTGGCCACTGAACCCTACGGCGAAGTGGTGGGAGTTCACGTGGTCGCGGCCGATGCTACCGACCTGATCAGCGAGGCGGTGGCACACATGAAACTGGAAGCCACGCTGGAAGATGTCACGGCCGTGATACACGCTCATCCTACTCTTAGCGAGGCATTTTGGGAGGCCAGCTTCGACGCCCTCGAGCGTCCACTGCACAAGTAAATGGACAGACCGGCTCCTGAAGCCGGTCTTTCTTTTCCCCCTTATCTATCTTGAACCCATAAACCGTTCAACGGACGACATATTCAAAGCTACGGGGGTATCATGGCTGGAACAGAAATCAATATCGACCTGGAGGAGCAGCTGCAGAAAATGCGGCGGAAAGGCGGCCTGATTGTCTTTCTGGTTGCCGCTCTGGTGCTTTTCAGCACCTCCTGGTTCACGGTTGACCCGGAAGAAGCCGGTGTCGTGTTGCGTTTCGGAGCCTATGCGCGCACGGTGGATCCTGGTTTGCATCTTAAAATTCCTTTTGGCGTTGAGCGTGTATACAAGGTGCCCGTTCAGCGTCAGCTGAAGGAGGAGTTCGGTTTTCGCACGGAGCGCGCGGGCGTCAATACGCGCTATGCGCGGGGCAGCTTCGAAGATGAGAGCCTGATGATGACGGGTGATCTCAACCTTGCCTCGGTTGAGTGGATTGTCCAGTACCGCATCAGCGATCCCTATCAGTTCCTCTTTCGCGTGCGCAATCCACAGACCACGCTGCGCGACATGACAGAAGCCGTCGTGCGCCGCGTGATCGGTGATCGCAGCGTGCACGAAGTGCTGACGGTCGGGCGTCAGGAAATCACCATGAGTGTCGAAGAAGAACTGCAACGGCTTTGCGAGCAGTACGAAACCGGCATTCGCATTGATCAGGTTGTGTTACAGGATGTCAATCCGCCCGATCGCGTCAAGCCTGCCTTCAATGAAGTCAACGAGGCCCAGCAGGAGCGCGAAAAGCTGATCAATGACGCACGCAGCGAGTACAATCGAGTGATTCCTCGTGCTCGCGGTGAAGCGGAGCAGACGATTCAGCAGGCCGAAGGTTACAGCCAGGAGCGTGTCAATCGCGCCATGGGTGAGGCCGCACGCTTCAACGAGCTCTATCGCGAATACCGCAAGGCGCCCGAAGTAACACGGACACGCATGTATCTGGAAACCATGAAGAGTGTGCTCAACCAGAGTGGAAAGAAGATCGTGCTGGACGAAGGTGCCGAAGGACTGCTGCCCCTGATGATGTTTGATCAGCCGGGCATCAGCGGCAAGGGAGGTGCCAAGTGAAGCGTGTTACACTGATCATTGCGGCGCTGGTAGTGCTGCTGATTGCCACTGGCAGCATTTTCATCGTGGACGAAACCGAGCAGGTCATCATCACCCAGTTCGGCAAGCCGGTTGGCGCTGCCATCAACGAGCCGGGGATTCATTTCAAACTTCCGCTGATTCAGGACCGGCACACCTTTGACAAGCGTTATCTGGAGTGGGACGGTGACCCCAATCAAGTCCCGACCCGTGACAAGCGCTTCATCTGGATTGACACCTACGCGCGCTGGCGTATCACGGATCCGCTGCTCTACTTCCAGCGCCTGCGTGACGAGCGCGGTGCCCAGAGCCGTCTGGATGACATTCTTGATGGTGAGAGCCGGACCTGTGTTGCCAAGCACGATCTGGTCGAGCTGGTGCGCAGCTCCAACCGTGAATTTCCGGGCATGGAAGAGCAGGAAACAGAAGAAAGTGACTTCGTGCGCGAGATCACGACCGGACGTGACGCTCTCTCTCGTGAAATTCTGCAGGCAGCTCAGGAGCGTAGTCGCGAATACGGTATCGAGATTCTGGACTTCCGTTTCAAACGCATCAACTATGTAGAGGAAGTTCGGCTGAAAGTTTACGAGCGCATGATCTCCGAGCGTCGCCGCATTGCGGACAAGTATCGTTCTGAAGGTCAGGGTGAGGCTTCGAAGATCAGCGGTGAGAAGGAACGCGAGCTGAAGGCGATCCAGTCCGAAGCTTATCGCCGCGCGCAGGAGATTGTGGGTAAGGCCGATGCCGATGCAACACGCATCTATGCTGAAGCCTACAATCAGAGTGCCCAGTCGCGTGAGTTCTACGCCTTTCTGCGGACGATGGAAACCTATCTGGAAACCTTTGACGAGCAGACGGCACTCGTGCTCTCTACGTCAAGTGAGTTCTATCGCTACCTGTCCAGAGGCGATAACTAGGCAGCTTACATGAGGTCCAGTGATGGTTCACAGCGTGATACAACTGGACGGTGAACATCCCACGGGGGTCTGGCCCAGGGTCGGCCCCCGTGTTCTTTTCTGTGACAATCACCTGCTGGCGCTGGTCAAGCCCTTCAATATGCCTGTCGCTCCCGATGAGAGTCGTGATCCAGACCTGCTTGGCTGGGGAAAGGACTGGATCAAGCGCGTGTATCACAAGCCGGGAAAAGTCTGGCTTGGTGTGTTGCACCGCATCGATCGACCGGCTGCCGGACTGGTGCTGTTCGCGCGTAATACAAAGGCGGCCGGACGTTTGACGGCCCAATTCAAGCGACATACTGTCGTCAAGCACTACCGTGCGCTTGTGCATGGCTGCGTCGAAAACGATGAGGGTCGGTTGGTGGACTGGCTGATCAAGGATGAAGCGCGTAATGTATCACGGCGTGTGACTGCCGCCATGCCGGGCGCGCGAGAGGCAAGACTCTCTTTCAAGGTCATCGATCGTAGACGGGTGTCCCGCGCAAGGGGTGAAGTCTGGATCAGTGACCTGGACATTCAGCTGGAAACGGGCCGCCCGCATCAGATTCGCGTTCAGCTGGCAGGATTGGGTCACCCCCTGCTGGGAGATCTAAAATACGGCGCAACAGATGCGCTGCCAGCGGGCAACATTGCCCTTTTCAGCAAGTCCATCGAATGCAGCCCACCCGCCCGTTCGGATCGCCTGCTGCTTGTCGCGCCGCTGCCTGGAGAGGGCTGGGCCTGAATTGGGGGGGGATCTGCCTTCCTCGAGGGACAAGTTCCTTCATGGATCTTTGGCAGATTTCCAGAAGAGGCCTCTAGCCCCGTTGCGACTGTTCCAAAAGGTTGACAGTGGTAGGCGAAGATACGGAAAAGCTGAAGCTACGTCCCGCACCACGTCCGACGTAACGTCGGACGTGGTGCGGGACGTGGTGCCGGACATGCTGTCCGACCAGGAAAGACAGCTGATTCTTTTTTTTATTCCCACCCCGCAAAGCCCAAAGCCTGCTTCCCAGTCCTTACCTTTGAAGGTTGCATCAGGCAAGGTCCTTCAGGGGACAGAAAGGAAATCGTGTCTCATCATCACTTTCACGTGCCGGTCATGGGTACCGGTTTTACCATCGACAGTCCACTGCGCCTGGCGCCGCTGGGCATAGACAGCGTGGTCTCGGTGGTAGACGATGATCTGATCGAAGAAATCAGGCAGTATGTTGCCAGCGCCTTCAACCGGACCGTGGAGGCGATTCATCGTCGTGATCCGGACTCGCGCGCCCGGCGCATTCGCTCCTATCTGGATCTGCTGAACGAGCTGGTTCATGAGCGTTTTCACGAATTGAAGCTGCAGGCACTCTGCGACAGCCCGGAAAAGCGTCGCTACTTCGAGCTGCTGCCGGATAACCATCCCCTGCGCGAGGCCTATCGTCAGCTGATGGCAAAGGCTACGGGCAGTGGCCGTCAGCCCGGGGAAGAGGTGCTCGATGCTGCCATGCGCCCCGGCTCGATCGATGTAAACATCATGAGCAAGCTGGATGCAGCCCCTCGCGGTCGGCATGCAGAAGAGACTGGTCCGGAGTTCAGTGACGCGCTGACGGCCCTGCGAGGATTTGCCGAGAGCAGTGTCAATGGTTGTCTGGTCATCAGCGCCGGCATCAACAAGAAGCTCTTTCGCTATGCTACGCAGTTCAAGCAGCTCTACCGCGACGCCGAGGGGGATCTGCGCAAGAAGCTGGTTCTGAAGGTTTCCAACTTCCGCAGCGCGCTGATTCAGGGTAAATTTCTGGCCGGGCTGGGTCTGGAAGTCCACGAGTACCGCCTGGAGTCCGGCTTGAACTGCGGCGGTCATGCCTTTGGATCACAGGGCCGGATTATTCCGCTGCTGCTCGAGGAATTCCGGGAAAAGCGCCAGGAGCTGTGTGATCGACTTGCGCCGCTGGTGCGCGGCTTCTACGAAAAGAACGAGATGCCCTGCCCGGAAGAGGGCTTGAGTGAGAGCAAGATCACCGTGCAGGGCGGTGTAGGGGTTCACGGTGAGCACCTTCGCCTGATGGAAGAGTACGGCGTGGATAGCGTGGGCTGGGCAAGTCCCTTTCTGCTGGTGCCGGAAGCCACTCGCCTCGATGCCGAAACCCGTGTGCAGCTGGCGCAGGCCGGTCGAGCCGATCTTTACCTGAGCAAGGCCTCGCCGCTGGGAATTCCCTTCAACAACCTGAGAAACAGCTCTTCCGAGCGATGGACAGTGGATCGTCAGGATGCCGGCAAACCCGGATCGCCCTGTCCAAAGGGCTTTCTGGTCAGCAGCACAGAGTTTGGTGAGAAGCCCCTTTGCACGGCTTCCAGCGGCTATCAGAAGAAGCGTCTGGAGAAGCTGGAAACCTCGCCCGGTGATGGTGGCCTCTGCCGCGAGGACCTGCTCTGCAAGGCCTGCATTTGTGATCATCTGGGCAACGGCGCGCTGGTGGAAATGAATCTTCAACCAGCAGAAAAGGCACCAACCGCAGTCTGTCCCGGCCCCAACATTGCCTGGTTCAATCGCGAGTACACGCTGGATGAAATGGTCGACCATATCTACGGCCGTACACATCTGAGCGCTGCCGAGCGACCTCACATGTTCATCGCCGAGCTGGAAATGAATGTGGAGCAGTTTGAAGAATTGCTGGAAGGCGGCTGCATGAGTGAGGCGGAGGAAAGACTCTGGCGTCAGAATCTGGCTGAAGGCCTGGCCTGCTGCGAAGACCTGCTGATGGGCGAGGCCCGCGCGGGCGAAAACATGCAAAGCCTGCATGCGGGCGTTCACCGCATTCGCCACCGACTGGAAGCTCTGGAAACGATCGAAGAAGAAGTTCACGCAGCCCGCGCCTAATCTGGAGGAAGAATGCGTCACCTTACGTTGATGCTGGCTCTCGCTTTTCTGTCGCTCGCCGCTCCGCTCAAGGCGGACATGCCCGTGCAGCTTGCCCTGTGGGAAAACCTGCAGCTGGTGGATTCAGGCGAATCGATCAGTGGTATTCGCTTGAATGTCTACGGCGTCAACCAGAATCTGAACGGCCTGGATCTGGGATTTTTGCATGAACTGCGTGGTTCGGGAACTGGAATGCAGTATGGTCTGGTCAGCCTGACCCTGCATGATTTCACAGGCATTCAGTACAGCCTGATCTACACCAATGTTGGCGCAGACATGACCGGCATGCAGTTTTCCAATGTCGTCAATCAGGCCCGTGACCTGACCGGTCTGCAGTTTGGCATGGTCAATCTGACGGAATCGGTTGAAGGACTGCAAATCGGCCTTTACAACCAGACCGGCAAACTGCGCGGCGCCCAGATCGGGTTGATCAATCATGTGAGCGGTCATCGCTGGCCGATTCTTCCGCTCTTCCGCTTCGGGAAGTAGGTTTCCCCGCCGGGAGGCGGGCCTTTTCTATATTGGGCCATGGCTGAAATCATTGCATTCGCAAATCAAAAAGGTGGCGTGGGCAAGACCACGACTGCCGTGAATCTGGCTGCCTGTCTGGCCGTGGCCGAGCGCCGCGTGCTGCTGGTAGACATGGATCCCCAGGCCAATGCATCCAGTGGTATCGGAACCGATCGGGACCCCGATCGGGACTGTGTCTACGAGGTACTGCTGGATCCTGAGCGGGCCAAGGAGGCCGTGATCAGAACGCAGATCGAAGGCCTGGATCTGCTGCCCAGCGACATGCGGCTGGTTGGGGCGGAGGTCGAGCTGGTGGCGGCAATTGGCCGCGAATACCGGTTGAAGAAGGCGCTGGATCAGCTGAGCGCCGACTACGACTACATTCTGATCGACTGTCCGCCCAGCCTGGGGCTGCTCACCGTCAATACCTTGACCGCCGCCACCGGTGTGATTATCCCCATTCAGGCTGAATATTACGCGCTCGAAGGGCTAAGCCAGCTGCTGAACACCATCGAATTGGTACGCGAAAGCCTGAACCCGGCCCTGCACGTGCGGGGCGTGCTCCTGACCATGTACGACAGCCGCCTCAATCTTTGCAACATGGTGCGCAAGGAAGTCGAGGACTTCTTTGGAGAAAGGCTCTACGACAGCATCATCCGCCGCAACGTGAAACTGGGTGAGGCACCCAGTCACGGCAAGCCCATTCTGCTCTACGACGCTGGCAGCGCGGGCAGTCAGAATTACATCGCCCTCGCACAGGAGATTCTTGATGAATCGGTCGAAACCGCTGGGTAAGGGGCTTTCCGCCCTCATCCAGAAGCCGGCCGTCCGGGAGCAGGAGACAGCCACTGAAGCAGCTTCCCGCGGCGATCAGGTCCTGAAACTTCCCATTGAAACTGTATCACGCAATCGCAATCAGCCTCGTCGCGAGTTCCCCGAAGACGAGCTGAACGATCTGGCGCAGTCGATCCGCGAACACGGCATTCTGCAGCCCGTGATCGTTTTTGAAGACGGCGGGCTCTATACGCTGATTGCCGGCGAGCGTCGCTGGCGGGCGGCTCAGATTGCTGGTCTCAAGCATTTGCCGGCCATTTTGCGTGAGCGTCCCGATGACGCCGAACTGATGCGTCTGGCCGTCCTCGAGAACATCCAGCGCGAAGACCTGCAGCCGCTTGATCTGGCGCAGGCCTATCGCAGCCTGATCGATGAACACGCCATGACGCAGGAAGAACTGGCAATCAGTCTGGGCCAGTCCCGGAGTGCCATTGCCAATGTATTACGTCTGTTGAAACTGCCACCCGTGATACGTTTGAGCCTGAAGGAAGGCAAGATCAGTTTTGGACATGCCAAGGTGCTGATGGGACTGGCGGCTGAAGAAGAGCAGATTCAGCTCTGGCAGCAGTGTGTCAAACGCTCGCTCAGTGTCCGGCAGCTGGAAGACCTGGTGAGGCGACTGAAGGAAGGCGGTGGCAAGCGCGCTGCGCTGGTCAAGCCCTTTGATCTTTTGCAGGCCGAAGAAGGGCTCGCCGGAGCTCTCGGTGCCAAAGTGCAGATCAGTCCCAACCGCAACCGCGGTCAGATTCGCATTGAGTATCACACCCGTGATGAACTGGAACGGCTGCTCGAGCTGCTGGGCCAGATTGATGATGGAGCCTGATTCCCATGAAGCTCATCCTGTTTGAAGATCTCCAGGCCCGTGATTTTTATCCGCTGGGTGAAACACGGCCGGTCTGGGAACTGCGCACGGGGCTGGGTACCCTGCGCCGGCGCATCGAGTGGCGTCTGGACATGGATGCCGAAGGCGGTCTCTGCCGCGGCGAATTGCAGGGAGTGGCTGCAAGGCTTGGCCTGCCCGTTCCTGAGCTGGAATCCGATGAAGATGTGCTTCTGGTCAATGCCCGTCTGCTTGAGTTCGATCCGGAAGAAATTCTCGCTCTCGATCAGGGGCAGGGAATTCTTGATGGCGATGTCCTGATCGCCGCGCGCCTGGTGGCATCGGGTCTGGATGACATGGAGGAGGGCGGGCCGGAACTGGATGTGATCGAGGCGGCCTGTGATCCAATTCTCGCCGAGCGGGTCTGGGATCTTGTGCATCACCTGAAGGCCGGTGCCGAGTCCGACTACCTGCTATTGGAGGCGCGTCGCCTGCGCGAAAACATGACCGCACCGCCGGAGTCCGTGGATCACAGCGTACGCATTCTGGGTGCTGAGCGTGTCCATGTCGAGGCCGGTGCGGAGATCGCTCCCTACTGTGTGCTGGATGGGCGCAATGGGCCGATCGTGATTGAGTCGGGCGCGAAGATCGCCAGCTTCTGTGTGATCGAAGGGCCTGCCTACATCGGTGAAGATTGTCGCTTGAAGCCTTCAACCCGCCTGCTGGGCGGAAATCACCTGGGGCCCTGTTGCCGGGTGGCTGGTGAAGTTGGCGAGTCCATTCTGCAGGGTTTTGCCAACAAGCAGCATGACGGTTTTCTGGGCCATGCTTATCTGGGTGAGTGGACCAATCTCGGAGCGGACACGAACAACTCTGACCTGAAGAACAATTACGGTGACGTGAGCGTCTGCCTGAAGGGCGAAACCATCAACACCGGGCTGCGCTTCGTCGGCCTGATGATGGGCGATCATTCCAAGACCGGCATCAACACCATGTTCAACACAGGGACGGTTGTCGGACCCTTTGCCAATATCTGGGGCGGTGGATTTCCTCCCAAGGAAGTTCCGCCATTCAGCTGGGGCGGGCCGCAGGATGCCTTTGTGCCCTACGAACTGGAGAAGGCGCTGGCCGTGGCAGCCACGGTCAAGGGCAGACGGGATCGCCAGCTGGGTCGGGAAGAGCGCGAGCTCTTCCGCCACATGCACGAGCAATATCAAAGCCTGTTTGATCTTTTTTCCGCCTGAACGGAACCTGCAATCAGCATGAATCTTGCCGCCGAACAAATTCGGGAGCTCGGAGAGCTCATCGGAGCGCGTGCCCTCATTCGCGAGGACTGGCGCATGGAGGCCTATGCCAGCGATGAGTTGAAACGGCCCTTTCCGCCTGAACTTGTTGTTGAACCCGAGCGACGCGAACAGGTGCAGGATCTTTTGCGCTGGGCGAACCGGCACAGGATTTGTATCACGCCCAGGGGCTCCGGCACCGGACTATCTGGTGGAGCACTCGCCATTCAGGGTGGTGTAATTCTTTCCATGCAGCGCATGAACCGGATTCTGGAGATTGATCCAGTCAATCAGTTTGCCGTGGTCGAGCCCGGTGTGATCAACATGGAGCTGCAGGAGGCCGCGGCCGAACACGGCTTGTTCTATCCCCCGGATCCAGCCTCCTGGGAAAGCAGCAGTCTGGGCGGGAATGTGGCTGAAGATGCCGGCGGCCCGCGCTGCGTCAAGTACGGTGTTACACGCAATTATGTGATGCAGCTGGATGTGGTTTTGCCTGATGGCGAGTACATTCGCTGTGGCACGCGCACGCGCAAGGGCGTGACGGGTTACAGTTTGCGCGATCTGATGATTGGTAGTGAGGGAACTCTGGGCGTTGTCACACAGATGGTTTTAAGACTGCTGCCCAAACCTCAAACCGTAATGACACTGCTCGCGCTTTTACCCGATCCGCTACTTGCCGGCCGTGTAACACAGGAGCTTGCCCGAAAGGGGCTTGTTCCATCGGCGCTTGAGTTCATGGATGATCGTGCGCTGGAGCTGGTGCGGCCACGCATACCGCTGGCCCTTGGCGAGGATTGTCGCAGTCTGCTGCTGATCGAGCTGGATGGAGCTGAGAGCTGTGTTCAGGACGACAGCATTGTCGTGCAGGAAATCTGTGATACAATGGGAGTGCTGAATCTTCTGGTTGCAGACAGCGAGGCGAAACGCAAAGCGCTGTGGGACGTCCGACGCACGCTTTCGCCAACCACGCGAGAATTGTTCAAGCAAAAGCTCTCGGAAGATGTGGCCGTTCCACTGGACCGGATTCCTGAGTATCTTGAGGCTGCGCGGCAGCTGGGAGAACAACACGCAGTGCATGTTCTGACGTACGGTCACATGGGTGATGGTAATCTGCACACCAATGTCCTGGGAGAGAAAGGCGGACCGGAAGAGCGGACACGGATGAAAGCCTGCCTGAAGGATCTCTTTCAGCTCGCGCTAAATCTTGGTGGAACGATTTCGGCCGAACACGGCATCGGTTGTTGGAAGCAGCCTTATATTGCAATGGAATTGAGTTCCACTAGCTTGGAACTGCAAAAGAAAATCAAGTGCATGTTTGATCCAAACAACATTCTCAATCCGGGCAAGATCTTTGACTGGCCCGGGAGCAAGGAGCTGATGTGATGTCACACACAACTGGTAAGAATCTGCTTCGTCTTGGTTTGCTGTCCTTGAGTCTGATTCTTTTGCTTGCAGGAAATGCTTGCAAGAAAAAAGTCGATCCCGCTGCTGAAGAAGCGATTCGGCAGGCTCGAGCGGACAGCTTGGCAATGGTTGAGGCTGTAAGAAGAGATTCCATTCGTGCAGCCGAGAAGTTGGCGCAGGAATTGGCGGCGGCAGAAGAATTGCGGAAGGCAGAAGAGAGAAAGGCCGCTGAAGCCCGACGTATCGAGGAAGCAATGGAAACGCGGCTACAGGAGTTACTCCCGGTTTACTTCGATTTTGACAAGGCTGTGTTGCGCGAGGAGAGCAGGAACAGTCTCGAGCGCTATGCTGGAATCATGGAAACATATCCTTCCGTCAGGCTACTGCTTGAAGGGCATTGTGATGAGAATGGATCGATAGAATACAACCTCTCCCTTGGCGAACGTCGAGCAGCAACTGTCAGAGATTACCTCGGTAGGTTGGGAGTTGATCCTGACCGGATGAAGACCGTGAGTTTCGGCAAAAGCAAACCAGCATTTGCAGGTCACACAGAAGCTGCCTGGCAGAAGAACCGTCGTGTTGAGTTTCGTGTAACGGCTCAATGAGTTTCTGGACAATTTTTGAGGAAGCCACCTGGTTCAGCCGGGTGGTTCTCCTCTTGCTCACCCTTCTCAGCCTGATTAGCTGGGCCGTCATTCTCGAGCGCCTTTTCTTTCTACGCAAGCGGCAAGCTGCTGGTCTTGCCTTTTCTCGGGTCGCAGAGCGTGCCATGGACTTTTCGGCCCTCTTGAAACTCTGTGTTGCCCACGGAACGGCCCCGGCAGCGCGCTCGCTTGTTGCCGCCAATCAGCGCATGCAGAGTCTGGGTTCAGACGACCACGCCGATTGGGAGTCGACTCTGCGTGGACAGGCTGTTGAACGAAACCGCGAAGAAACGAGCTGGTTAAGTTTTTTGGCAACGGTCAGCAGCGCCAGTCCCTTTATCGGACTGCTGGGAACCGTCTGGGGAGTGATGGTCGCCTTCTTCCGCATTGGCTCCGGCACAGGTCAGGCAATGCTTGAGATTGTGGGTCCGGGCATTGCCGAAGCCCTGATCGCAACCGTAGTCGGTCTGGCAACGGCCATTCCTGCAACCATTGCCTATAACCTGCTCCTGGCACGCTGCCGACGCATGGCGGCCAGCCACGATGCACTGCTTGATCAGGCGCTCCTGCTCAGGCGCAATCGCTCTGGGAGTACTGAGTGATACAAAGTCGCGATCAGGAGCCCCTGGCCGAGATCAATGTGACACCACTGGTGGATGTCTTTCTGGTGCTGCTTGTGATCTTCATGATAACAGCGCCTGTGCTCAAAACCGCTCTGGAAGTTGGATTGCCTGAATCGGATAGTGCTACGCGCAAGGCCGCTCGCGGGCTGGTCCTGCAATTGAAAAGCAATGGCGTGCTGGATCTTGAAGGCAAGGATCTTTCCTTCAAGCAGTTGAAAAACAGTCTGCGCAGCGAGGCCTTTTCGCGCGCTGGTGGTGATACAACGGCTGCCTTCAAACTGCCTGTTTATCTGGCCGCTGATGAGCGGGTTGCCTATGGCGAGGTTGTCAATCTGCTAGATGAGATCCGCCGGGCCGGCTTTCTTGATGTGGGATTGATGACGGAAGAAGATCGCCGATGAACCAGACCTGGCAACAGCCCGAACCGGCTCTTGCCCGCTGGCTGGGCTATTCTGCAGCCCTTCACATTTTCTTGCTGGCGCTTCTCTTATTGTTCCCGCAAAGGCGTGAAGAAACCCAGCTTCGTATACAAATGGTCCGCCTTGCCGGTGGTGGCGAGAATAAACCGGGCTGGGTTAAACCTGCAGAAGCGCCTGCACCGACTGTGAACAAGAAGCCTGCAGTCAAAGCCCCTGAAGGTGCAAAGCCAGTAGCAAAGCCGCCCGCCCAGCCTGCCGCGCCTGCAGCAAAAGAGCAGGCCCCCGCTCGAAGTGACAAACCAGCTGCGGAAGCAGCAAAACCTGAAAAGGAAGCTGTTGCCAGCCCGGCTCCTGAAGCCTCCTCTACAATGGACGACGCGGTTGATTCCAGAGAGTCTTCAAACGCTGCCGATTCCGCAGCAGGAGCTGCAGGTCCGGGCACGGACCGTACCGGGGCCAGTGCCGATGACTCTGGAGTGCCAGGTATGCGGGCATATATGATGCGCGCCGAGCAATCGGTGATACGAATGTTCCGTTATCCATCACGTGGCAGCGGGCGCATTGCAATTTTCCATTTTTTCGTAGACAGGCGAGGGCGGATCAGTTCGCTGGAGTTACGCCAGACAAGCGGGTTGCCGGGATTGGACAAAGCGGGTGAAAGTGCAATTCGTCGTGCTACCTTTCCACCGATTCCGCCTACTCTTGGCTTTGAACGTGTTGGTGTCACATTTTCTTTCAAGGATGAATGATTGAAGGTTAGAGCTATCATCCAGGTTGTTGTTCTCTTTCTTCTGATAAGCAACCGTTGCCAGAGCGAAGAATTCAGTCTTGGTACACAAGTGCCTGAGATCTTCCTGGAGGCACGAACCATGGTGTATTACAGGCCAAGTCTCCTGCTGGAAACCATTGATCACACCGATCCTCGAGCCGATGCATTTCAGCGACGTTTACGCTATGTGCTGGAGCTCGCAGGGACAATGGAGATTCTGGATCACAGACCTGATTCTACAACGATTGATCAATCGGATCAGGAACTGCTGACCGAACTGGCAATTGTTCCTGCGAGCGGCTTTGTTCAGTCAACCACAAGACTCAATATGGTAGCTGAGTTGACCCAGGGCCCAGAAAAGCTTCCCATTCAACAGTGGCCACTTGAGTTGGAAGAATTCGAACTTGATTTGCAGGCTGCTGATTTGGCAAAACAAATCCTTTACCTCCTGACAGGAGTTCTACCTGCATATGATAGTCAGATCCTCTACACAGCAGAGAGCACTATTGGAAGCAGTCTTGTTCTAAGCGATTTTTTTGGAGAGGCTAGACAGGTTCTCGCAGGGCCAAGCAGTTACAAGTTTTCTCCTGCATGGCATCCAGATGGCACACAGCTTGCCATTGTTGTGCTTAGTGAGATGAAGGGAACAGGAATATGGCTTGGGTCGCTAAATGGTGGGCCATTAAAAAGTTTGATTGAGACTGGCGATTGCGAGAGCGCACCGGCCTTCAGTCCCGATGGAAGTCATCTTGCTTGTGCCCTGTCGCGAGACGGTAACACGGATATTTGGCTTTTGCAATTGAATCCACAGACAGCGATGCCACTGGGAAGACCACGTCGATTAACCCATAGCCCTGGCATCGATACAAACCCTTCATGGTCTCCTGACGGCAGAAACATCGTTTTTGCCAGCGATCGTTCTGGAACCTTACAGATTTATCGTATTGGATTTAACGGGCTGGACGAACAACGCCTGACTTTCCTTGGTGGGGCAAGTGATTGCCCGGCCTGGTCACCCGATGGAGAGTGGATTCTGTTTGTATCACGCGAAAGGCAGGGCTTCCAGCTTTTTCAGATGCGACCCGATGGCAGTGACTGGGTTCGCCTCAGTGATCAATCAGGCAATCACTTTGATCCATGCTGGTCGCCGGATTCACGATTGATCGCCTTCAACTGGCGCGGAGACAGCTGGGTGGCCAGGGCAGATGGCAGCGAGCGCAGAAAGATATCTATCAGAAGCGGCGAGAGCCCTGCCTGGCGCCCGTTGGTTCAGCCGACCGAACACGAAAAGGAACAGTAGCCATGAGCAGAAGATTGAACCTGATCCTCATTACTTCGATGCTGATTGTTATGGGCTGTGCCTCCCGTGGTGAAATCGTGGCCTTCCAGGAAGACATGCGCTATTTGAGGTACGGGATGTCTCGAGTTCAGGCAGGACAATCGCTTCAGGACAGCCTTCTGATTGGGCGCGTTGACGTTCTTAAGAGTCGATTACTGGAAACCGAGACTGTCTTGAGAAGATTACGCGCTGATCAGCAGCAGGGTACGGAGGATTTGCGCGGCCTGATCGAAGAGTTGCGCCTTACACTCGAGGAGTCCGGAACCTACAACCGCCGTTTACAGCAGAAAATGGACGAGCTGAATTTGATTCTTGCCCGGCAGGGTCTGCGTCAGGAGCGGGATAGTCTGGCCGGTGCCGATCCGGAATGGCTGTATAATCAGGCCAATCTCGATCGCATGCGCGGACTTCCTGACCTTGCCCGCTCCGGTTTCAGAGAGTACCTGGCACGCTTTCCCGAAGCATCCATGAGCGGCTGGTCCAGTTATTGGATTGCCGACACCTGGCTTTCCGAGCAGCAAATGGACAGTGCATTTGTGCAGTACGAGAACTTCCTGTTATTCCACCCCACCCACGAAAAGGCAGCCAGTGCCAGACTGCATCGCGCCAGAATTTTGGCAGCGCAGGGCAAGCCCGAAGAAGCGCGCCATGAACTGGACTCGCTGATCAGTCTTTACCCGAACAGTCATGAGGCCATGCTGGCTGGGGAACAGTTGAAGGAATTGCAGTCCGAGTCTGGCGATACAAGCAATGGAAATCAAGAAGCCAATTGATGCGGTCACCTATGGGTCCTGTCACCGTTTCCAGATCAGGAAAAATGGTAAACCATAGTTAGAGAAGGCGTAAAATAATATCGCAGAGTGATTTAAACGTTGCTATATGGCAGATGACGGGACAGAAAATGCTGAAAAAAGGAGAAAAAAAATGGCCCAAAGCGCTTTTCGTTAACCGAGCCGTTAACCGACGCGTTTACTTTGGTTACAAGACGCTGCCGGAAACATTCAGCGGAACTGTTTCTGGTGGACATGATGCCCTGATGGCGCGTGGCCTTGTAACACTAGTGGCCTTTTCTATCGTTTTGTGGTGGTTTCACCCCGCTTCGGCGGGGTGAACCTTTTTTTAGGGGTTTGAAGCTGGAAATTTGCTGGTCCGACCAGTGGTCGGACCACTGGTCGGACCAGTAGTCGGACGAGTGGTTGGAGCATGAAAGCCCCGCCTGCGATTCCTACCTTTACTGTTTGGCAAAAAGCGGCCTGGCCGCAGCGAAAAGCGAAGGAATCCCTGCATCATGAGTGCAACCGGAATGAAGAACGAGCAGAATCGTTCATCCGCAGCCGCAAACTCCCCCACCATGTCGCCTACATCGGCTGCTCCCAATGCACCGGGGCAAACGGCTCCCCCTCCGATTGGCGCAGGCGACTTCGCCCGCTGGCACAAGCTTACGGCCCTGATGGTCTTTCTGGTAGCACTGGTCTTGTACACACTGACCATGGCTCCCACCACAAGCTTCTGGGATTGCGGCGAATTCATTGCAGCCTCCAAAAGCCTGTCCGTGCCGCATCCGCCCGGTGCGCCCTTTTATCTGCTGCTGGGGCGCTTTTTCACCTTCCTGCCCTTCTTCGCCGACATCGGTGCACGGGTAAACTTCATCAGTGTGCTGTCCAGCGCCCTGACTGTCATGCTGCTCTACCTGACCGTGGTGCATCTGATTCGCTACTGGCGCGGCAATCTTCAGCCGGGCTTCGCGGAAATGGCCGGCGCCGCGCTGGGTGCCCTGACCTTCATGGCCACCGACACCTTCTGGTTCAACGCCGTGGAGGCTGAAGTCTACGCGATCTCCATGCTCTTCACGGCCCTCGTTGTCTGGCTCGCTTTTGTGTGGCATGACCGTGAGCAGCAGATGCCCGAAGGCGGCGATCGCATCATTCTGCTGATTTTCTATCTGGTTGGCCTGGCCATTGGCGTGCACCTCTTGAACGTACTTGCCCTGCCCATGGTCTTTCTGGTCATCTTCTTTCACTGGCGAGAAGGCAAGCCCTTCCAGCTGGATCGCTTCCTCGTTTTCTGGGGCCTGGCGACCTTAAGCATTTTGCCCATCTATCCCGGCATCGTGCTTTACCTGCCGAAGGCCATCAATGCCGTGAACAATCTGGGTGGTGAGTGGGCCGCCATTTTCTTTCTGGTTGCCCTGTTCGGCGGGCTGGGTGCCCTGCACATGATGGGTCGCCGCTCTGGCAATCGCCTGCTCTACCTGGGCAGCGCTGCCACCATTCTGGTGATGCTGGGCTACATGAGCTACATCCTGATCCTGCAGCGCTCGGGCCTGAATCCACCGCTGGATGAGAACGATCCCGAGACCTTGAAGGGGCTGATCGCCTATCTTAGC
Organism: uncultured Bacteroidaceae bacterium; assembly: GCA_964345075.1. GTDB lineage: Bacteria > CAIWAD01 > CAIWAD01 > CAIWAD01 > CAIWAD01 > CAYFPS01. Next base: position 102,140 of record CAYFPS010000006.1, read on the forward strand.
CGCGAGCAGTACGGCAGCGAGTCGATTGTAACACAGTTGCTTAACCGCAAGGCACCCTTCTGGGACTGGCAGATCCAGCACATGTATGTGCGTTACTTCAACTGGAATTTCATTGGTCGTGATGTCTTAAGCGGTGCCTGGAACTGGCAGCTCTTCGGCCTGCCGCTGATTGCCGGCATCTGGGGCTTTGTCACACACTTGCAGCGGGACTGGCGCCGCGCCTTTTCCATCGGCAATCTTTTCGTCTTGACCGGTCTGGCGATTGTTGTCTACCTGAATCAGGAAAACCCGCAGCCCCGCGAGCGCGATTACGCCTACGTGGGCAGCTTCTACGCTTTTGCCATCTGGATTGGCATCGGTCTGGCCGTGGCACTGGAAGACATCGGAAAACTGTTGCCCGCCCTGCGACGTATCACGGTTCCTGCACTGGCAGTGGCCATGCTTGTTTTCCTGCCGATGCAGGGCATCAAGTCCAACTACTACTACCACGACCGCAGCGGTAACTATGTCGCCTGGGATTATGCCCGCAATGCACTGGAAATGCTGGAGCAGGACGCGATCCTTTTCACCAATGGTGACAACGACACCTTCCCGCTCTGGTACCTGCAGATTGTTGAAGGCTACCGCACCGATGTCCGGGTGGTAAACCTGAGCCTGCTGAACACGGGCTGGTACATTCGGCAGTTGCGGGACGAAGCGCCCATCGTGCCTCTCTCGGATTTCTTCACGGACGAGAACATTGCCGACGCCATCGACGGGCACGGCCAGGGTGCCGTCAGCTGGCGCTACTGGGGCGCTGAAGTCTGGCGTGATCGCTCTGGCACTCCCCTGCCGCGTGATCGCTGGTACAAGGTGCCGCTTCGTGATACAAGCGGCAATGCGCATGAGATCACGGTTCGTCCCACCATGTATGTCAACCTTGGTGAAGACAGCCGGGAGAACAATTTCCTGCGGATTCAGGATCGCATGATTCTGGAGATTCTGCGCAGCAATCAGTGGAAGCGGCCGGTCTACTTTGCCGTAACCGTTGCAGGCAGCAATTTTGTGGGACTTGACCGCTTCCTGCGCATGGACGGTCTGGCCTATCGCATCATGGACCGCCCACAGGCCAGAGACATCGACCCGAACATTCTTCACGCCAATCTTGATCGCTTTGAAGAGCACTATCGCGGGTTGAATGACGCTGATGTCTACTTTGACGACAACATTCAAAAGCTTGTGCAGAACTACCGCAGCAGCTACATCCAGCTGGCTCTGCTGGAAGATGAGCGCGGAAACCGTGATACAGCCCGTGAGCTTCTGGGCAGGATGGATGAATATCTGCCTGAAAATGTGGTTTCTACCATCAACCCGCAGCTCTCGATGCAGCTGGGTCTTTTCTTCGATCGTCTGGGCGATCGCGAAGCCTTCATCAGCAGGCTCGAAAGGCTGGAGGCGGAAGCCTTGAGCATGGAAGACCGCTTCATGCTGGGCAGTTACTGGGTGGATCCGCTGGGCGAAGTTGACCGCGGTCTGGCAATCCTGAACCGGCTGGCCGAGCAGGATCCCAGCCAACAGGTGCGGCTTGAGATCGGCATGCTGCTGGAGCAGGTCGGCAGGCAGGAAGAGGCAAAAGCCCTCTATCAGCGGGTGCTGCTTGATTTGCCCGACCATCCTGATGCGACCGCCGCAATGATTCGAATCGAAGAATCCCTGGGCAATGTGGCTGAGGCCAAACGACTGGTCGAGGCCTGGCTCGAAAAGAATCCGCGTGATTCAAGTGCCCGTGCCCGACTGGCGCGCTACACGGCAGAGCTGGCCAGCGATAGCCTGAAGTGAGGCCGCGCCTTGCCATAGTCATTCCGCATTGCGGGGGCATCGATATTCTGCGCGCCTGTCTTGGCAGTCTGCGTCAGTCAGGTCTGCCACACCGTGTTCTGCTAGTGGACAACGCCAGCCCGGATGAGAGCGTGTCGATGGTCAGGGCTGATTTCCCCGAGGTGGAACTGCTTTGCCTGGAGCGGAATCTGGGTTTTGCCGGTGGCTGCAATGCCGGACTCAAAGCCTGTCTGGAGGATCCCAAGCTTGAATTCGCGCTCCTGTTGAATAACGACACGGAGCCGGAAGCAGGCTGGCTGAAGCCACTTGTTGAAACAATGGACAGTCAGCCGGGGCTTGCTGCAGTACAGCCTGCCCTGCTTTCGATACCCTTTCCGGGCAAGCTGGATTACAGCGGTGCCGCAGGTGGCCTGCTGGATGCCTATGCCTTTCCCTTTGCGCTGGGGCGCGTGCTGGGTGAAATCGAGGATGATGGCACCCATCTTCAGCCGCGGCAGATTGCCTGGGCTTCGGGAACGGCCTGTCTTTTCCGGCTTAGCGCGCTAAGTGAGTCGGGCCTATTGGAAGAGAGCTTCTTCATGCACATGGAGGAGATCGAGCTGGACTGGCGTCTGCGGCTTCTGGGCTGGAAGCTCGCCTCGGTGCCGGCATCGCGCGTGTATCACCATAGTGGATACAGTCTGGGTGCGGAAAAACCTCTCAAGGTCTTTCTGAATCACAGGAACAGCCTGCGCATGCTGGTGCGCTGCGCCGGTAGCGGCACTCTGATCAGGCGATTGCCGTTCAGGCTTTTGCTGGATCTGCTGGCCATGCTGAGCTATCTGGCAAAAGGTCGCCTGGACCACGCGCTGGCGGCCTTTAAGGCTGTTGTTTCCTGGCTTGGCTGGCTTCCACAGGATCTGAAAGAGCGAAAGCGCATCCAGGCCAGCCGGCGTGTTACAGAGCCTGAATTGCAGGCCATGCATTATCAGGGGTCAATCGCGCTGAAGGCCGCGCTGGGTGGTGTCACACGGGTGGAAGAGCTCGGCTGGCTGCCACCGCTTCTGGAGCAGGAAAGGAAGAGCGTCCATGTTTGAGGGGCGACTAAGCGTCGTAATACCGGCCTACAACGAGGCCACCCGCATCGGACCCAGTCTGGAAAAGGCTGTGGATGTGCTTAAGCGGCTGGCGCCTTCTCATGAGATCCTGATTGTTGATGATGGCAGCCGCGACGGGACCGTTGATGTCGCCCGGGAAGCGGCGCGAGAGGCGGATCAGTTTCGCGCAGTAGTCAATGAAGTCAACCTGGGTAAGGGCGGAGCCGTCCGGCGGGGCATGCTGGAAGCCGCCGGTGACTGGGTGCTCTTCTGTGATGCAGACGAAAGCACACCGATGTCAACCCTCGAGAGTTTCCTTCCGCACACCGACACACAGGCTGTGATCATCGGCACCCGGAAAAATCGCGAAGCGCGGGTCGCCCGTCATCAGCCCTGGCTGCGTGAGACAATGGGCAAGGGCTTCACCCTGCTGGCGCGACTGCTGGCCGGTGTATACGTAACGGACTTTACTTGTGGCTTCAAGCTCTTTCGCCGGGATGCAGCGCAGGCCATTTTCTCCCGGCAGACGCTGTCCGACTGGAGTTTCGACGCGGAAATCCTCTTTCTGGCAAGACACCTTGGTTATGTGATACACGAGGTTCCAGTCATCTGGACCAACGATGAAGACACACGCGTGCGCCTTTTGAAAGACACGCTGGACAGTGCCCGCGGACTACTGAAAATCGCCGGAAATCGTGCACGTGGCGTATACGGGCCGGCCGAAAGGAGTTCCTGATGCTTCGCAGGGGCGCATGGCTGGAAATCCCGCTGGGCTCACGCCGCTTCAGGCTTGACCTTTGGCTACTGGCGATCATGGCCTTTGCCGCCATCGTAAGGCTGAACGGCCTTGACTGGGGCTGGTCCGACTTCGATCCGACAAAGGCTGGAGCTGTCGGCGAACGCTTCTACACCTTTCATCCAGATGAGGCGTCCAATGTCCGTGTCGCCTGCAATTTCGAAGAATCCGATTCCTGGCGACCGACCGGTGATCTCTATGGTCAGAAGGTCGCTTACAGTCTTTATGGCGCCAGTACCGTCTATCTGCAGGTTCTGGCTGTCAAACTGGGGGCGCTGTTTACGGGAATCGACCCTTATGTGGAAAGCGATCATGCCAGTCAGCGCATGACTTATCTGAGCGTGCGCTGGATGACAGCCCTGCTCGGGCTGGTCAGCATTCTGCTTTTGTATTACGCGGCGGCCAGGCTCTACAATCACAAGGTGGCCAGACTGGCGGCACTGCTGCTGGCTGCGGCAACTTTTCACGCGCAGAGCGGTCGTTTTGGCACGGTGGACATTCCCATGGTCTTCTTCACGCTGTGGAGTTTTGCTCATGCGGTACACCTGTTAAAGGAAGACAGCTGGAAGCACCGGCTTCTGGCCGCGTTGGCAGCGGGATTGGCTGTCTCCACTAAGATCAATGCCGTGCTGGTTGTGCTGCCCTTGATTGCCGCCGAGTTGCTGCGTGAGGATTGGCCGAAGGCCAGCATCGCCGAACTGCTGAAGGAGAGCCTTTCCCGCCTCTTCAGCAAAGGACTGATTGCGGCAGGGCTTGTCACCATCGGTGTCTTTTTTGTGATCAACCCCTATGCCTTCCTTGATTGGCGCGATTATCTTTTTGCCGATCACGCCTTCGGTCTCTTTCACATTCTGAAGAATGTGCGCGGGGAGTTTTATTACCCCTTCCAGATTCAGTTTCAGGACATCACGCCCTTTCTCTTTCTTCTGGGCAATGTGCTTTTCTGGGCGGCCGGCCCTGCGCTGGAACTTGCCGGCCTGGCAGGCATTCCCTGGCTGCTGCTGAAGCGGCGCAAGGCGGATCTCGTCCTGCTGGCCTGGGTGCTGCCTGCCTTTCTGATGACAGCTGCCGCCCGCGTGATGTTCATGCGCTATTCGCTGCCCTTCCTGCCGCTGCTGGCCCTGCTTGCCGCCGTCCTGCTGGTGGATCTGATGAGCTCCATGGACTGGCGCAGGCGTCTGGGGCAGGGGCTTGGCCTGATTGTCGTGCTGGTCTCCGCAGGCTGGACTCTGGCCTTGGCCAGTGTGCACAACAGCGAGGACAGTCGTATCACGGCCGGGCGCTGGCTGTATCACAATCTTCCCGAGGGGGCGCGCCTGCTGCATGAGCGCAGCGCGAATACGATCAAGCTGACCATCGACATGCCGCGCTACCAGAATGTCTGCCTTGAAATACCCACCATCTACAGGGCCGACGCCAACAGCGAGGCGGAAAAGCTGGACTTTCTCGCCTCCAAACTGGAGCAAGTGGACTGGGCGGCCATTCTGGAGAGCAATCGAAAACTGGGCTACGAACGCAGTAGCCGCTACCCGGCCGAGCGTGCTTTCTACCGCGCACTTTACGCCGGCGAACTTGGCTTCAGTCGTGATACAAGCTTTCAGGTGAAGCCATCGCTTTTCGGACTGGAAATTGACGATCGCGCTGCCGAGTTCAGCCTGCGCTACTACGATCACGAGCAGGTGGATATCTTCCGCCGGACGGATCCTGAAGCCCTTGCCGCAGGGATCGACCGACTGAAGGAAGAGCTGGAGCGTGACTCCGGCACGGTGGATTATCAACTGGCACGGGCCCAGAGACTGATTGAGCAGGGCAATCCCAATGGAGCACGAAGCCTGCTGGTGGAGGTGATCGATGGTGATCGCGGGCAGGCTCCCGCCATTGTCATGATTGCAGAAATGCTGGCTGATGTGGCACTCTCGCTTAAGGCCGCCGGTGATGCTGGACAGGCCGCGCAGCTGGGCGGGCAGGCCGATGAGCTCTTCAATCGCGCGCTTGCTTTGCCATCGAGCAATGTAAATCGTGAGGGCTACCTGGCTACGTGGGCGCTGGCTCGCGGTCGACTGCTGGGTGCCGAGGCCGGTCTTTCCATGCTGCAGCAGGCGCGTCAGGCGGGTTTGTCCGGGCTGGTGATTGACAAGGCAGAAGCAGAGCTTCTGGGAGGGCAAAGGCCATGAGATCCCGCATATTCCTACTGCTGACTATCGTTCTGATGGTGCTGATGGCAGCCTGTTCCCGGCCGCGCGCCATGGGGCAGCGCTATGAAGTCACTGTGCTGGCGGACACCACGGCCCGCGCTTTGCTCAAACCGCTGGTTGAAGAGCTCTTTTCCGATGTCTGGATCAGTCCACAGATGGAGCCGCGCATGAGCGTGCGTTGGGCGGATCCTGCACAGCTGGAGCGGGAGATCACGGCGCGCAACCTGATGCTGGTGGGTACTGGCGGTGAGGGGACGGTCGCAACCTTTCTGGAATCTATCCTCTCCGCTGATGTGCGTGATCGCGTCCAGGCTGAGGAGGCCTTTGTCTTTGCCCGTCAGGATGCTTTCGCCCGCGGGCAGCAGATGCTGATTCTGGCCGCGCCCAATGTGGACTCCTTCAGGCGACAGCTCTCAACCTGGCAGGAGGATATCAGGCAACGCTATCTGGATCACGAGTGGTCCGAAACCCTTGCCACTCAAAAGACCGGCCGTGAGCATCAGGCTCTGGCAGATAGTCTGGCTGCAACCTGTGGTTTCAGCCTGCCCATTCCGCCGGACTGGTTTGTGGTGCAGGAAGTCGCGGATCCAGCATTCCTGCGCCTGAGGCGACTGAGTCCCGATCGCTGGATCACGATCCACTGGGTAGAGGGCGAGGACAGCCTCTGGACAACGGAAGCAGGTCTGCGGGAAGTGCGTGCCCGACTGGGGCGGCGCTACTGGGACAAGGATTACTCGGAAGCCGAATTCGGTCGTTTCAGCCGGCCGCGACTGGGCGGGCATCAGGCCAGTCTGCTTGAAGGGCTTTGGGGCACGGATGCGCGCGTGGGCGGCGGGCCCTTTCTCTTCTATGCCCTGCATGTGCCGGGCGCGGCAGGCCGTCCGGCTGGCCGCACCTATTATATTGATGCGGCGGTCCTGCATCCGGGCGGACCGAAAAGTCCTTTTCTGCACCAGCTGAGCTGTCTGGTTTCGGCATTTCGTGTGACAGACGAGAGGGGCAAGACAATCGAAAGCAATCAGGAAACGGGGAACTGATGGCAAAGGTTTTGATTTTGATGGGCTCGGAAAGCGACCGGGCAGTTTTTGAAAAGTCGCTGGACTACTACAAGTACTTCGGCATCGAGGCCGAAATCAAGGTTTCCAGCGCGCACCGCAACGCCGCCCAGACCGCCGGACTGGCTTCCGGGGCCAGGGACAAAGGCTACGGCGCTATCGTTTGTGGCGCTGGCATGGCCGCACATCTGGCAGGGGT
>CAYFPS010000006.1:109288-131233 GCA_964345075.1 uncultured Bacteroidaceae bacterium
TGATCGGCGTACCACTGGATGCATCACCGCTGGGTGGTATGGACTCCCTTCTGGCCACAGTCCAGATGCCTGCCGGTATTCCCGTGGCCACGCTGGCCATCGGCAAGGCCGGGGCAATCAATGCCGCCGTACTCTGCGCGCGCATCTTTTCCCTGACCGATCAGGAGATGGTCGGGAAACTCGATGCCTTCATGGCAGCAGGTGCCAAGCTCTGATGAAACCACGCGTGCTGCTGGTCGGCTGTCATGGCCGACTGGGACAGCATCTTCTAAGGCGCCTGCTGGGTGAAGCCCAGGTGCTGGGGCTGGACATGGCTCAGAGCAGCTTCGTTGTCCATCCCGATTTTGAGTATGCCCGTCTGGAGGGCACCAGCCGCAAGGCACTCAAACCGCATTTTACCGGCTTTCGGCCGCAGGCAGTGATCAACGCAGCCGCGTATACAAATGTGGATCTGGCGGAGAAGGAAAAGGAAGCCTGCTGGCGCAGCAATGTGGATCTGGTCCGGGCGCTGGCTGATAGCTGCCGGCCTGCCCGAATCTGGCTGGGGCAGGTTTCCACCGATTACGTCTTTGATGGTCATGACGGGCCTTATGCGGAAAGTGATCGGCCCTCAGCCGAGGGTGTATACGCCCGAAGCAAACTGGCTGCGGAAAACCTGCTGAAAGGCGAGGACTTTCCCATTGCGATTTTTCGCACGATCGTTCTCTTCGGCAAGGGGCACGGCCTTAAGCCGGATTTCTTTCAGTGGGCCGAAAGCGAACTGCGCGCCGGTCGTGAGATCAACATCGTGACGGACCAGCTGGGGAACTGCTGCTGGGCGGGCGATCTGGCAAAGGCGATTCGTCAGGCCTTGTATCACGTCAGGAAGGGCCTTTTTCATGTGGCCGCGCACGGGCATGTTTCACGGTTTGAAATGGCCTGCATGATGGCTGATCAACTTGGGCTGGACAAGAGCCTGATCAAGCCAATCCTGACTGCCGGGCTGAATCAGGCGGCTCCGCGCCCCCTGACCTCCGGCCTGAAGGTTGAATGGACGGAGCGGGAACTGGACATTCGCTTTCCCGATATTGCGACAAGTCTGGCGGCATGGGCCGCGGACCGTGCAGAATTGTGGTCGATCAACTGAGGACAAGCATGGATCTTCGCCGGGTTCTGGTCATCATGCCCACCTACAACGAGGCCGAAAATATCGAGGCCATCGCGAAGCAGGTGCTCGCGCAGGATCCACGCATTGAACTGCTGGTTGTGGACGACGGCAGTCCCGATGGCACGGGGAAGCTGGCCGACAACATGGTTGCAGCCGAGCCACGCGTCCATGTGATACACCGTGAAGGCAAGCTCGGGCTGGGAACGGCCTATGTAAGGGGTTTCCGCTGGGCGATCGAAAAAGGTTACGATGCCGTCTGCGAGATGGATGCCGATTTCAGCCATGATCCCACCGTGCTGCCGGAGTTGATCAAAGGTGCCGAGGAGCACGACCTGGTCATTGGAAGCCGTTACAAGACGGGCGTCAATGTGGTCAACTGGCCGCTTTCCCGCCTGCTGCTCAGTTACGGCGCCAGCATGTATACGCGCATGATCACGGGCATGCCGGTCAAGGATCCCACATCGGGCTTCAAGTGCTTTCGGCGAACGACGTTGGAAGCGCTGGATCTGGATAAGCTGCGCTCCGGCGGTTACAGCTTCCAGATTGAAGTCAATTTCAAGGTCTGGCGTAAGGGCTTGTCCATTCTGGAAGTTCCCATCATTTTTGTCGATCGCTTTCAGGGGCGCAGCAAAATGAGTAAGGCCATTGTGCGTGAGGCGATCTGGATGGTATGGAAGTTGAAACTGGCCGCCTTGATCGGCCGAATTTGAGTCACCCATGGAACCTGTTCTCGAGTTTGAAAAGCCGATTGTCGAGCTGGAGCGTCAGCTGGAGCAGATGCGCACCTTAAGCCGCTCGACGGGCATGGATTCCACCAAGGAAATCGGCCGGCTGGAGGAGAAGCTGCAGGAGCTCAGGGCCCGCACCTACTCGCGCCTTGACTGCTGGCAGACCGTGCAGCTGGCCCGACATCCCAAGCGGCCCTACACTCTGGATTACATCGAGCGGATCGCCAGCGACTTCAGCGAGCTGCATGGTGATCGCGCCTTTGCCGATGATCCGGCCATCGTTTCAGGCTTTGGCCGAATTGGCCGTCGCAGTGTGGCGATTATCGGCCATCAGAAGGGCCGTGATACAAAGAGCAACATCCATCGCAACTTCGGCATGCCGCAGCCAGAGGGCTACCGCAAGGCCCTGCGCATCATGAAGACGGCCGAGCGCTTCGGCCGCCCGGTGATCACGCTGGTGGACACGCCCGGTGCCTATCCGGGACTGGGGGCAGAGGCGCGCGGACAGGCCGAGGCCATTGCGCGCAATCTTTTCGAAATGGCCAAGCTGCGAGTTCCCATTATCACGGTCGTGATTGGCGAGGGCGGATCCGGCGGCGCCCTGGCGCTTGCCGTGGCCGATCGTGTCCTGATCATGGAGCACAGCATCTACAGCGTGATCAGCCCGGAAGGCTGTGCTTCGATTCTCTTCCGTGATGCAAGCCGGGCCCGTGATGCGGCCGAGGCCATGCAGCTGACAGCGCCCGGCCTGAAGGAGCGTGGAGTCGTGGACGAGATCGTTCCTGAACCGCTGGGTGGCGCGCACCGTGATCCCGATGCCGCGGCAATGAGCCTTAAAGAGGCTGTGGTGCGTCATCTGGACGCGCTGGAAGCCCTGGACTGTGATACACGCATCGATCAGCGCATCGCCAAGTACTCGAGCATGGGCATTTTTGATGAGTGAGCGTCCGCTGAAGCGGGTGGCCACCATTCGCGTGCGCTATGGCGAAACCGACCAGATGCGCTACGCCTATCATGCCCATGCCGCCTTCTGGTTTGATGTGGCACGAACCGAGCTCCTGCGCGGTCGCGGCATCGTCTATCGCCAGTTGGAAGACGAAGGCTGGATTCTGCCTGTATTGGCCCTCCATGTGGACTATCATCTGGCCGCCCATTACGATGATCAGCTCGATCTGTTTGCCGCCTTTGATCCTGTGCTGCGGGCTGGAAGGGCCAGCGGCAGGCTATTCGGCATTCGCTATGAAGTCAGGCGTGGCGAAGAGCTGTGTTACAGCGGCTGGACGCGGCACTGTTTCCTGCGGGAAAGCGAACAACGGCGCCATGTGGTTCGACTGCCGGAATGGATCGTCAAGGAACTGGAAACATGACTCAGCCATCTCGTCCCGCACCGCGCACGATCAGCCCCGATCTGGCCGAACTGCTCTGCTGCCCCGCCTGTCATGGCGAGCTGGACCTCAGTCTGGATCCGATTCCCTGCAGCCAGTGTGGAACCAGCTTTGTCTGGCGTGGTGCTATTCCGGATCTGCTTCCACCTGACAGCCCGAAGACAGAGCCGGAACAGGCCTGAAGCGGCCAGCATTTCCTACCTTTAACCTTTTGTGAAATCAATCAGGAGCTTTGGCAATGCCCGTATTTGCACAGGCGGCCTCCCAGGGAATGGGCGGCATGCTGGTCACCTTTGGTCTGATGTTCGCCGTGATGTGGTTCCTCATCATTCGTCCGCAGCAGAAGCGGCAGAAGGAACACCAGAGCATGGTCAACAGCCTGAAGAAGGGCGACCGCGTCATCACCAGTGGTGGTCTGCACGGCGTGATCAAGGATGTTCGCGAGCACACGATTCTGGTCAAGATTGCCGAGAACACCGTTGTTGAGATCAGCCGTGGGGCTGTTGCCAGCTTGAAGGGTGCCGAATAGGCATTCTGGAAAGGAGCTTTGGGGGTGGAAGAAGGTCGCGGAGTTCGCGTCATCGGGGATCCCGTTCTGCGCCGTAAGGCACAGCCGGTAACCGACTTCGGCGAAGGACTGAAGCAGTTCGCCATGGAGATGTACGAGGAGATGATCGATGCCGATGGTATCGGTCTGGCTGCTCCGCAGGTTGGCGTGCTGAAGCGCTTTCTGGTGGTTGGCATGCCCGATGACGAGACGGACATGCTGACACTTTCAGCCTATGCCAATCCCGAAATCATCGACAAGGCCGGCTCCTGCACCATGGAAGAGGGCTGCCTGAGCATTCCCGGTGTGCGAGAAGATGTTGAGCGTCCCGAGCGCATTTTGCTGCGCTGGCAGGATCTTGACGGCAACACGCGCGAGCAGTGGTTCGACGATCTTGAAGCACGCGTGCTCCAGCATGAGATGGATCACCTGGAAGGCGTGCTTTTCACGGATCGCATCAGCCCCACGCGCAAGCTGGCCCTGAAGCGCCGGCTGGATCAGATTTCCCAGCGGGCCTGAGATGAGCAACGCGAAGGGCAGGCTGATCCTGATGGGAAGCCCCGAATTCGCGCTGCCCACCTTCAAGCGTCTGCTTGATGACGGGCACGAGGTCTTGTGTGTCCTAAGTCAGCCGGACAGACCAGCCGGTCGCGGGCGCAAAACCAGACCAACGGCGGTTGCCGCCTGGGCGCGTGAAGCGGGCCTTGCGGTTCTTACGCCCGAAAAGCTGCGCGACGCCAGCCTGCGTGAAGAGCTCGCCGCCCTAAGGGCCGACCTCTTTGTGGTGGTGGCCTACCGGATTCTCCCCCCCCGCATGATCGCCCTGCCGCGGCTGGGTGCCGTCAACCTGCACGGCAGTCTGCTGCCGGCCTATCGTGGTGCAGCGCCCATTCAGCGCGCACTGATGGATGGTGTATCACAGACGGGGCTGACAACCTTTCTGATTGAAAAGGGTGTGGACACGGGGCGAATTCTAATGCAGGAAACGATGCCGGTCGGCCCGAATGAAAATCTGGGACACTTGCACGATCGCATGATGACGGTCGGTGCGGAGCTGATGTCCTCCACCGTCAGGGGATTGCTGGACGGAGCGCTTGTATCACGCGAACAGGATGATGCCAGCAGTTCACCGGCTCCCAAGTTGTCCATTCAGGACCGGGCGCTGGATCCTGCTCGTAATGCACAGAGCCTGCACAACACGGTCCGGGGCTTGAGCCCCTTTCCGGCAGCCCTGATTGAGCTGCGCGGGCAGCCCTGCAAGCTGCTTGCGACGCGCGTGATTGACAAAGACAGGCCGGGCGAACCGGGCCGATTGATACGGGATGGCAAGCGCCTGCTGATGGAATGCGGTCAGGGGCTGCTTGAATTGCTGGAATGGGCACCGTCGGGCCGCAGGGCCATGGCCGTGCGCGACTGGCTTAACGGAACAGAAGTCGAAGCTGGCGAGCGGCTTTGCTTGCCAAAACTGGGAGACGTGGAATGAAATCACTGCTGACCCTTGCTCTGCTGGCCACCAGCGCCCTGCCCGCTTTTGCCGGCGCACTGGACGACCTGCTTTCCGATATCGCGGAAGATCAGCTGAAGGAATATGCGAGTCCATTTGCCGACGCGACAACGCTCGTTACAGGCAGCGGCGTGTATCACAACGGTCGCGCCAAGGGTCTGGCCGGACTGGATGTGGGCCTGAAGATAGTCACCGTGCCCTTCAGTAGTGGCGACAGCCCGGCGGGCAGCATGCTGGACAGCAATGGCGGCACGGACGCCAGCGGAATTGGCCTTCCCGTGCTCGTTGCCAACAAGGGCCTGTTCAAGGGCTTCCAGGTGGGTGCGCGTTTCTCCCAACTGGAATTCAACGAGGATATCGGCGATCTGGGCCTGCTGGGCGCTTCGGTCCGTTTCGAGCTGACCGAACTGCTGCCCCTTTCGCTGGTGCTGCCGCGCATCAGTGTGCAGGCGGACTGGTCGAAACTGGAGATCGGTGATACAATTGAAAACACGACCACCGGTGTAGATCTGATCGTCTCCAAGTCCTTTGCCATCATCGAACCCTATGCGGGTGTCAGCATGCTTAAGGGCACTACCAAGTTCGACTACACCTACGAAGAGGCTGGCTTCTCGGCCAAGGTCAGTTCGGAGCTGGACAGCGACATGACCCGGCTGGCTGCTGGCCTGAACTTCACGCCCTTTCCGCTCTTGAAACTCAATGCCGAGTACGGCATCAGCGATTACAACACCTTCACGGTTGGACTGCTCTTCAACCTTTTCTAGGAGCCCGCTTGCAACAGGTTCTGCTGCTGGGAAGCACCGGATCCATCGGTGAAAATGCGCTTCGAGTGATGGCCCATCACCCGGAGCGTTTCCGCGTCTGTGGCCTGAGCGCCCGCAGTCGCTGGGAACGGCTGGTGGAGCAGGCCCTTCATTTGAAACCTGATTTTGTGCATGTGGATGAAGCGCATGCCGGTCATGTATCACAGGCTTTGTCCGGCAGTGGAATCGAAGTGCTTTCCGGCAGACAGGCGCTGGTTGATTGTCCGGCGCGCGACGAAGTGGACACGCTGCTTCTGGCCGTCGTGGGTACGGCAGGTCTGGAGCCCCTCCTGAAGGCCATTCGCTGCGGGCGGCGGGTTTGTTTTGCCAACAAGGAGCCGCTGGTCACCGCTGGCGAGCTGCTGATGGCCGAGTCCCGCCACCATGGCGTGCCGCTGATTCCTGTGGACAGTGAGCATTCAGCCATCCTGCAGTGCATTCAGGGTGAAGATTCCCGTGATCTGTCCCGCATTATTCTGACCGCTTCGGGCGGGCCTTTTCGGGCGAGCAGCCTGGAGGAATTTCAGGCCGCCGAGCTCAAGGATGCACTCAAGCACCCCACCTGGGACATGGGCGCCAAGATCACGGTGGATTCGGCGACCATGATGAACAAGGCCCTTGAGGTGATCGAGGCCGCGCATCTCTACGAGCTGCCCGAAGAGCAGATTGATGTGCTGATTCATCCGCAGTCCATCATTCACTCCATGGTCCAGTTCAAGGATGGCAGCGTCAAGGCCCAATTGGGCATTCCGGATATGCGGATTCCCATTCTCTATGCACTGGCCTGGCCGCGGCATCTTGAATCGAATGTGCCGGCTCCAGACTGGACCACGCTTGGTCAGCTGGATTTCATGGAGGCGGACACAAAAAAGTTCCGCGCTCTGGATTTTGCCCGTGAAGCCATGCGCAAGGGTTCGGGTTATGGCTGCGTGATGAACGCGGCCAACGAAGTGGCCGTGGAGGCTTTCCTTGGCGGGAAAATCCGCTTTTCCGCCATCTATCAGGTGGTGGAGCACGCCATGAATACTTATTCGGGCGGTGATACATCGCTGGAAGATCTGATCGAGCGTGATCAACATACACGTCTGGAGTACAACAGACTGCTGGAGAAAGGTATCTTCGCTTCATGCTGACTACTCTTTTGTCCTTCATTGTCGTCATCGGCGTCATCATTCTGGTTCACGAACTGGGGCACTTTGTTGCGGCCCGTTCCTGCGGAATCCGCGTCAAGGTTTTCTCAATCGGCTTTGGACCGACCATCACCAGCTGGATCAAGGGCGATACCGAGTATCGCCTGGCCTGGATTCCGCTGGGTGGCTATGTGCAGATGGCAGGCATGATCGACGAAAGCCTCGTTTCGGAAGATGCGATCACCGGTGCGCCGGACGAGTTCATGTCCAAGAACACCCTGCAGAAAGCTTTTGTGATCAGTGCCGGCGTCATCATGAACATGCTGCTGGCCTTTGTGATCTATGTCCTGCTGGCCTGGATCTGGGGTGCCGCCAATCCTTCAAACGAGGCCGTCATCGGTGGCCGTGCTGAAGGCATGCCGGCGGCGCTTGCCGGAATTGAGGCGGGTGACCGGATTTTCAGTGTAGCAGGCGAAGCCGTCCACAGTTGGGAAGAGCTTGCTGGCGCCATTCACCAGTACCCAGAGCAGAAGGTTGAGCTGGGCTACCTGCGCGGCGCGGACAGCTTGTTTGTATCACTGATACCAACTGTTGGTGTACTGCCGGAGAAGGGTAAGGTTGGCCTGATCGGCATCGAACCCGAGTACGAGATTCAGGCGGTTGGTCCTTTTGAGGGCATTTTGCTGGGCGCCCAGAAGACCTGGATGGTCACGCAGATGGCCGCGCAGACGATCACAAGCCTGATTACGGCTGAAGCCGGCCTGAAAGATCTGGGCGGCCCGATCATGATCGCCCAGATGAGTGGTGAAAGCGCACGCAGCGGTGTGATGAGCTTCATGGCCTTTATCGCCTTCATTTCCATCAACATCGGCTTCCTCAACATTCTTCCCATTCCCGTGCTGGACGGTGGACACCTCGTATACATTCTGATCGAGGCCGTGATACGTCGTCCGATTGCGCCAAAGGTCAAGCTCTGGATTCAGCAGGCCGGTATGGTGCTGATCCTGCTGCTGATGCTGATCGTCATGAAGAACGACATTCAGCGCATCATTACGGGCAGTCCCGACACCACTGAAGAGCAGGTTGAACCTTGATCAAGACGCTCCTGTTGCTGTTTCCGCTGCTGAGCATGGCTGCCGGAATCACGCACGGGCCGAAGGATGAAGAAAAGTCCGGCCGGTTCTTTCTGGAAGGCGCACTGAAGGAAATGAACGGCGAGCGCGAGCTTGCCCTTGAATTCTACAGCCGCAGCCTGAGTGCCGACAGCAGCTGCCTTTCCTGCGCCAATGCCGTTTTTGAACTTGCCTTCACACAGGGCCGCCGCGCTTTGCTTATGGCCAGTGGCCATCAGATTGTTCTTGAATCACCTGATTCCCCCAACGCCCGAGCCTACATGGCAATCCTTTTGCAGCTGAACGAGCTGGACGAGTTCGACCAGCTGCTGGCGGCCAGTCCGGACAGTCTCTATCTGGTGCATCGATTGGGGCGCAGCTGGGACAAGCGGGAAATGCCCCGGCTGCGGCATTACCTGAATCAGGCCCTTGGACTGGATGCCGATGCCTTCAGGCAGTTAGGTGGATCGGGCGAGGCCTTAAGGCCCCTTTTGCGGCATCTGGCCAGAGAGGCTGCGCTGCCATTTGATTTGCAAAGTGCATTGGATCAGTCGCCCTGGATTCATAGCACCCTCAACGGCCAGCTGCTTCTGGCGGAGATTGCCCTCGATCGTCGTGATACATCGGCGCTGGGGGCCGCTGTTGCAGTCTGTCTTGAACTGGACAGTTTGAACATCGATGCCCGCGTGATACTGGGACACGGGCTGCTGCTGGAAGATCGCCCGGAGGAAGTGCTTGCCCTTTGCCTGGAAGGCCTGGCGATTGATCCACAGCGAATGGAATTGTTGGAAATGGCTGCCTGGGCAGGCGAGCGGCTGGATCGTCTCGACCTTAGTGACGAAATGCTGATGACCATGGCAGCGCTCATGCCACAGGATGAGAACATCTGGCTGACCTGGTCGGCTTTTTGTGATCGGCATGGAATGAAGGCGCGTTCGGTCGAAGTCCTTTCGGAGGCCTATCGCATTTTTGGCGAAGCGGCCAGTCCGACACTCAAGAACAATCTGGCCTATTCCCAGGCCAACGCCGAGATGGTTGATGATCATGCACGGCTCGATCAAGCTCTTAGACTGGCTGAAGAAGCCGTGAGCGCTGAGCCGGGCAATCCTGCCTTTCGTGATACACTGGGCTGGATATATCATTTGCGTGGACGCTACTCGGAGGCGGAGGTTGAATACCTGAAAGCCTACGATCTATTCATGGGAGATCCGGATCCCGAACTGCTGGAACACCTTGGTGAATTGCGCTTTCTTCAGGGCGACCTGAAGGCAGCCATGGCCTGGTGGGAAAGCTCGCTTGAAAAGAATCCGGAAAACGAGCGACTTCGCTTGAAGTTGCAGATCTATCAACCCGAATTCGGGGGGGAATAAGATGCCCGCATTATCACGTGATCAGATCAATCGCATCATGGACAGGGTGCTGGGGCAGCTGGGCGATTGCACGCAGGCCGAGCTTCAGCTATCGTCCCAGAAAAAAGCGCTCTCGCGTTTTTCCAGTAACGAGATTCAGCAGAACCTGGCCCAGCAGGCTTTGGACTTGCGCCTGATGCTGGCAGACAGCAAGGGTCGTCAGGGAATTGCTTCCGGTAACCGCGCGGATGAGGCCGGACTGGATGCGCTGGTGGCAACAGCCAGAAACATCGCCTCCTTTCAGAAACCGGCCAGTGACTTGATGCCTCAGCTGGCGTCCTGTGATACACCGGAGCGTGATCTGCTGGACGAGGCTACAGCCCAGTGGGGTCCGGAGGAGAAAGCACAGGCTTTGGCCGGTACTTTCGAACTCGCCCGTGAAAAACAGCTGGAAGCCAGCGGCATTCTGGAAAGTGGCTGGGCACAGTTTTCGCTGGTCAACAGTGCCGGCCTGCGCTGCCACTACAAGACCAGTTCCGCCTCTTTTTCAACGACCATGAGCGGCCAGGATGTCAGTGGCTGGTCGGAAGGTCGGGCATCCCGACACACGGATCTGGATGTGGCGGCCTTGTCACACGAAGCGCGCGAGATTGCCCTCAAGGCTGTCAATCCGGAAAGTGCAGAGCCCGGCGCCTGGACAGTTCTTTTGCCTCCTGCTGCTGTCGCGGATCTGGTGATGTTTCTCAACTGGATGGGCTTTGGCGCACAGGATTATCTGGCCGGTACAAGTCCACTGGCTGGCAAGGCGGGGCAGAAGCTCTTCTCGGATCTGCTTTGTATCACGGATGACTGCAATCATCCACTGGCCGCCGGTATTCCCTTTGATGATGAAGGTGTATCACGGCAGAAGGTCAATCTGATTGACCGCGGCACCTTCCTCGGGCCGGTCTATGACAGACTGACCGCCAAGGAAGCAGGCAAGGCGAGCACGGGACACGGCTTCTCGCGCCCGAACCCCCATGGCCCCTTCCCGGGCAATCTGGTTGTGTCACCCGGCACGGCCAGCATGCAGGAGCTGATTGCGGGCACAGAGCGCGGCCTGCTTGTAACACACCTGCATTACACAAACGTGCAGAATCCGCAGGACCTTACCCTGACCGGCATGACCCGTGATGGTCTGTTCCTGGTGGAAAAGGGTGAAATTGTCAGACCCGTTCGCAACATGCGCTTCACCGAAAGCCTGCTGAAGGCCTTTGCCAACATTGAAGCGGTATCCAGCGACCAGCAGCTTCATGGTGGCTTCTTCGGCGGGGGCTTTGTGCTCCCCGGCATGAAGATCAACGATTTCCACTTTACCAGCAGCAGCAGTTTCTAAGGGGGCCGGAAATGAAACAACTACTCGAACTGGCTCTGGACGCTGCCCGGCATGCTGGAGCCGATTATGCCGACATTCGCATCATCAATCTGCGTCGCCAGCGGCTGAATACGCGAAACGGTGCACTTTCCAACTTGAGTGATGAAGACACCCTGGGCTTTGGCATTCGTGTGCTGGCCGGTGGTGCCTGGGGCTTTTCGTCTTCCAGCCTTTTGCTGGCAGATGAGCTGAAAGCTAAGGCAGCAGAAGCGGTGAAGATTGCCCGTGCCAGCGCCAGCCTGAACCGTGAAAAAGTGCGACTGGCTCCGGAAAAGCCCTGGCGTGATTTCTGGCAGACCCCGATTCAGCTGGATCCTTTCAAGGTCAGTCTGGAAGACAAACTGGCTCTGCTGCTTGAGTGTGATACAATCCTGCGCGCCGACAAGCGCATCGTGGAAGCCGTCGCTTCGCTGAGTTTCCAGCGGGAGCATCAGCACTATGCCTCAACCGAAGGCGCCATGATCGAGCAGATCCTGATCCGCTCCGGCGCTGGCTACACGGCCACGGCGCTGGAAAATGGCGAGCTGCAGAGCCGCAGCTATCCCATGTCACACGGCGGCCAGTTCATGAGCATGGGCTGGGAGCTGATCGAAAGCATGGACCTGAAGGGCAATGCCGAGCGGGTTCGCGAAGAAGCCATCGCCCTGCTTTCCGCGCCGCAATGTCCGCAGGGCCGCATGGACCTGATCCTCAAGCCTGCCCAGATGGTGCTGCAGATTCATGAGAGTGTGGGACACGCCACGGAGCTGGATCGCGTGCTGGGCTTCGAGTCCAACTACGCGGGCACCAGTTTTGCCACCATCGACAAGCTGAAGAACTTCCGCTACGGCAGCGAGATCGTCAATCTGGTTGCCGACGGTACGGTCCCGGGCGGGCTGGCCACGCAGGGCTACGATGATGACGGTGTGCGTCAGCAGCGCTGGCACATTGTCCAGGACGGCATCCTCTCCGGTTACATGACCAATCGCGAGCTGGCCCATGTGATTGACGAGCCAGCCAGCCGCGGCTGCAACCGGGCCGAAGGCTGGTATCATCTGCCGATCACGCGCATCAACAATCTCTCGCTGATGCCCGGCGATCTGAGCTTCGACGAGCTGGTGGCAGGCGTCGATAACGGCGTGATCATGGATTCCAATAAGTGCTGGAGCATCGACCAGCGTCGCCTGAACTTCCAGTTCGGCTGCGAGATCGGCTGGCGAGTAGAGAAGGGACGTATCACGGGGCTGGTCAAGAACCCGACCTACCAGAGCATGACGCCCGAATTCTGGGGCGCTTGTGACGGCGTTGCCGGACCGGATGAATGGCAGCTGGTGGGTGTAGCCAACTGCGGCAAGGGACAGCCCGGCCAGACCGCCGAGATGAGTCACGGCTCCAGCCCGACTCGCTTCCGCAACATCATGCTGGGCGTCTGACCCGTGCTGCTTGTAGACTGGTTGATTGTCGCGGCCTATCTGGCCTTTGCGCTGGGCGCCGGCGTCGTATTGAGCTCGCGCGGCGGGCGCTCCACTTCCGACTTTTTCATGGCCGGGCGCAGCCTGCCCTGGTGGGTAGTTGGCACAAGCATGGTGGCCACCACCTTTGCCGCCGATACACCTCTGGCCATCACGGAAATGGTGCGCGGACACGGCATCTGGCGCAACTGGTGGTGGTGGAACATGGCGCTGGGCGGCATGCTGGGCGTTGTCTTTTTCAGCCGTCTCTGGCGCCGGGCCGAAGTCCTGACCGACAATGAGCTGATCGAACTTCGCTACGAAGGCCGACCGGCCGCCGTGCTCAGAGCCTTCAAGGCCGGCTGGTTTGCCACCGTATACAACTTCATCGTGATGGGCTGGGTGATCAACGGCATGAGTACCGTGATTGCTGTTCTCACCGGGCACGAGTCCACCGTGATCACCTGGAGTCTGGTGGCGATTGCGGTGGTCTATACCCTGCTTTCCGGCTTCTGGGGAGTGGTGATCACGGATCTGGTGCAGTTCCTGCTGGCCATGGCCGGATCGCTCTTTCTAGCCTGGAAAGCTGTAGACAGCCAGGGCGGGCTCAGCTCACTTGTGGGCAAGCTGAAGGAGCTTGGCGCGGTCGATACGCTGAACATGGTTCCGCCTGTCGCCTCGCCAGCCATGGATGCAGCCTTTCTCAGTTCACCCTTTTTCACCTTTCTGAGTTTTGTGCTGCTTACCTGGTGGTCCAGTCACAACGCTGATGGTGGCGGCTACATCATTCAGCGCATGGGCGCTTGTCGCAGCGAGGCCGATGCGGAGAAGGCCACGCTCTGGTTCAACTTTGCCAATTACGCGCTGCGTGTCTGGCCCTGGGTGCTGGTCGCACTCGTTTCCATGGTGATGTTTCCGGAGATCGAGGGCGGACACAAACTGGGTTACCCAATGGTGCTGGATGCCGTGCTCGGCCCCGTCTGGAAGGGCCTGCTGGTCACCACCTTTCTGGCGGCCTTCATGAGCACCATCGACACGCATCTCAACTGGGGCGCCAGCTATGTGGTCCACGACATCTACCGCCGCTTTGTCAGGCCGGATGCCGACGAAGCGCACTATGTGCAAGTCAGCCGTATCACAGTGCTGGTGCTGATCGCCATTGCCGCCCTGCTCAGTGGCTTCATGACCAGCATTGAAAGAGCCTGGATTTTCGTCTGGGCGATGGGGGCGGGCTCAGGCAGTGTGCTCATCCTGCGCTGGTTCTGGTGGCGGATCAACGCCTGGAGCGAACTTACCGCGCTCTTTTCTTCCATTGTGATCACCTTCGGCTTCGAGCTTGTGGCCTGGCTGCAGGCCGCGCCGGGCCAGTACATGCTTTTTGCCAGTCCGGTCAGCCTCTTTGGTGTGACACTGGGCACGGCCCTGAAAGCGCTGATCATTGTGCCGCTATCCATTGCCTGCTGGCTGACGGTCACGCTGCTGACAAAGCCGGTTTCCGACGAACATCTGCGAGTCTTTGCCAAACGCGTCAGGCCGCCCGGTAGCTGGCGGGACCTGCGTGACGGGCCATCGGATCTGTCCATGGGCCGCACCATTCTGCGCTGGACAGGCGGTATGGCTTTTGTTTACGGCAGCACCTTTTCACTGGGCAAGCTGCTTTTGGGCAGTCCTTCCGAGTGGTTGCCGCTGGTCATTCTGGCGTTGGCCGGACTCGGTCTTTTCCTGAAGACCGCCCCGCCTGACACCGAAGCTCAAAGGAGCCCCGCATGATAGGAGCCAACGAAGCCCTTGGCCGCCTTCAGGCTGGCAACGCACGCTTTGCCGAGGGCCTTCCCTGGCGTGTCTTTCAGGCAGGGCAGGAGCGCCGCAGCGAGCTGGTGGACGGGCAGAAACCCTTTGCCATCATTCTTGGCTGCAGCGATAGCCGTGTACCGGCCGAACTGATTTTTGATCAGGGACTGGGTGATCTTTTTGTGATACGTGTTGCGGGTAATATTGTGGCGCCCTCGCTGGTGGGTTCCATCGAGTATGCCGTCGAGCAGTTTGGCACAAGGCTGGTGGTGGTTTTGGGCCACAGTCATTGTGGTGCGGTGACGGCTACGCTGGATCGCCTGCGCAAGCAGACCGGCCCCTTTTCCGAGAATCTGCTGGCGGTGGTGGATCGGATTCGCCCCAATCTGAAAGAATTGCTGGAAGAGAATCGCCGCGCAGAAGACGAAGAACTGCTGGCCAGAGCCGTCAAGCTGAATGTGGAAGCCTCCACCCGGGCCCTGCGTGAGGAGTCCGACTTGCTGGCCGAGCTGGAGCAGAAGGACGGGCTCAAGATTCTGGCGGCCGAGTATTGTCTGGAATCGGGCCGCGTTGACTTTTGGAGCCCGGAAGCAGAACAGGGCTGATCAAGTTTTCGCTAATCGTGCCGATCTGCAGGATTGAGCTGGAATCACAGGCTGAAAGACCGCGAAGATGAAACTCCCGATCAAGATTGCCCTGATTGTGCTGGCAGTCGCCGTGCAGCTGGTTGCTGCCTGGTTTCTGATGGACTGGCTGCTGGGCAGGGAATTGAACAAGGGTG
Source organism: uncultured Bacteroidaceae bacterium (assembly GCA_964345075.1). GTDB lineage: Bacteria > CAIWAD01 > CAIWAD01 > CAIWAD01 > CAIWAD01 > CAYFPS01. Next base: position 124,410 of record CAYFPS010000006.1, read on the forward strand.
CCGAGCCGGATCAGGTTGAAGCGGAAGCCGATGGCGAGGCCCGGGAATACGAATTCGGTGCGCTCTTTCATTTGAGTGACCTGATTGTCAATCCCAGTGATTCCAGCGGTCGCCGCATTTTCAAAATCAGTCTGGCACTGGAATACGATCCCAAGAATGTCAAACTGGCTGCCGAACTCGCCGAGCGCGCCCCCTTCATGCGCGATCATCTAATTGGCTATCTGGGCTCCATGACCGAGGCCAGCCTTTCCGACATCAGTTACCGGGAGACCATTCGCGACAGCCTGGGAGTCGCTCTCAACCAGTATCTGAACGAAGGAAAAGTCGACAGAATCCTTTTTCAGGACTTCATCAGACAGTAAGTTGTGCCAAAGCAGGTTCGGGCAGGTCACTCCCGGCACTTGCTCCTGATCACATGGCAATCGCTTGAATCTTCCATCCTTTCTACCGTCTTGTCGTGTACGGCCCCTGCCTTGACTGGCTTGAAAGGGGGGCATGACCGGACAAAGCGTTGAGGGAAATCATGAAACGCATCAGCCTGCTGCTGGCGCTGCTTCTGCTGAACTTGCCAGCCCTGGCCCTGGTGGACATCAGCCTGCAGGTGCCATCACGTTACGAGCTCTATTATGTGGGCGATCTGGATCCGAGCGGCAGCCTGGATGGTGTCGGTCAGGAAATCACCGTGGGCCTGAGCTTTACGCAGAGTGGTGATTTCACCATTCTTGCACAGCTGGTCTTTAATCAGCAGTGGATTGTGCGCGGTATGATTCGCGCCGAGAATCTGCAAACGGGCAGCTACGGCCCCTGGACGCTCTCCGACATTCGGGATGGACAGGTAGGCCTGGAATTTGATGCCGATGGTGAGTACAACGAGGACTTCATCAACCAGATCTCTGGCAACACGCTGCCCACCGGCACCTACACCTTGATGGTCCAGGCCTTTGAAGGCATCCATTACGACGCGGAGAGTCTGGAAGGCGCAACGGTTGTGGATGCAAGGAGCTTGCCGATTGTCATCGAGGATCCCCGCCGCGTGGACTTGCAGCTTCCCTGGCAGGACGCTCAGGTCTATTCCGAGCAGCCGGTCTTTGCCTGGAGCGGACGCGCCCGCACCTATGGCATTCGCGTCTGCCGCTTTGATCCCGATTTTCATTCCAGCCTGCAGGAGGCCATCGAGGGCGACGCAGCCTGGGAGCGGCTGGACCTGATGACCCCTTCGGTCAGCTATGGCGAAGGCGGCACGGCCGCTGATCCTCTGCAGCCGGGTGAGAGCTATGTCTGGCGTGTGGAAGCCCGGCTTGAGACCACTTCCGGCCAGCGCAGTTTTTCTTCCGAGCTCAGGTCCTTCACCTTCATGGTGCCCGGTGGTGGCGGTCAGGTGGAAATCGACAATCTGCTGGATGTGCTTGGTCCCGGTCAGCTGGCCGGACTTGGCAGCATGCTTGAAGGCATGACGCTGGATGGCCCGATCATGGTTGACGGCCGCGAAGTCAGCCCGGAAGAACTGCGTCAGGTGCTTGAGCAGGTGGCGTCGGGTGAGTTGCACATCGCATCCATGAGAATGGAGTAGGGGATACCGATGAAAAAGCTGATTCGTGGTCTGCTCCTTGGCGGACTCATGCTGGCCCTTTTGCCGGCCAGCCTCAAGGCGGAACCGGCCCGTAGCGCGGCCGTGACGGTAAAGGTTAGTGGTAGCGTGACCGTTCAGGCGGACGGTGGCACTGAAGAAGCCCTCGCCCGTGGTGCCCGCCTGAATGATGGTGACCGGATTCGCACCGGGTCCGATGGCCGTGCCGTGCTGGTCTTTACCGATGACAAGAGCCAGTTGAAATTGACTCCGCTGACGGACCTTGTGCTGCATGCGGATCGCAGTGGCGGCAAGGTGGACAAGGAAGTCGAGATGAGTGTGGGCACACTCTGGAGCAAGGTGACCAGGCAGGAAGGCGAATTCCGCATTGCCACGCCGACCTCGGTTGCCTCCGTCAAGGGCACAGCCTGGTGGACCCGTGCCGATGGCGATGGCACCACCGTGATCACTGAAGAAGGCATCGTCGAGCTGCTGAGCCGCGAGAGTGGTGCCAGTGTGGATGTGGTGATGGGTCAGACCGGTGAGTCCAATGCCGACGGTGCCTCCGTTCGTCAGACCAGTCCGGAAGACCAGCAGGGTCTGGAACGCGGTGAACTCAAGCGCATCGAGATCCCTGTATCACAGGATGGCGAGAATCGAACGCTGATCATTGAGTACTACGAATAGAGCAAGACAAAGTCACTGAACAGGCTGCGGGTGTCTTCGGACGCTCGCAGCTCTTTGCACGTTAAGGGGAGTGTCATGAACCGTCCTGTTCTCATGATTGTCATCAGTCTGTTGCTGGGCTGCCTGAATGGCCTTTATGCCCAGTGGCAACATCTTGGCCCGGCACAGGCCGAGGCTGGCGCGCCACTGTTGCTGGTCTTCGACAACCCTGCCGAAAGCGTGGCCCCGCTGGAAGCCTTGCTCCATCTGGAGCTGGATGGTGTTGCCATCAGCAGCCTTGATCCACTCGAGCTTGCGGCCGGTCGGCTGGAGTTCCAATTGCCCGCCGGCCTGACACAGGGCCTTGAGCTGGCCTACAGGCTGGAACTTCGCTACGACAGTGGACGCTTGATGCTGCCAGCCAGCGGCATGTGGCGCCTGCCTTTGACACCTGCTGCCGGAGGAAATCTGGTTGAAGTCTTGAGCAGCCTGAATGTGGCCGCCGGTGAAGAGGCCCTGCTGGCCTTTTCTTCCCTTTCCGACAAGGTTGATCTGGCCGCCAGTCGCCTGATGATTGATGGCGAGGCAGTTGATGGCGTGGAGGTCGATCCCTGGCTCCTGACCTGGAGCGGCGAAGTTTCGCCCGGCACTCACAGTGTGGAACTGGGCCTGGTGGACACAAAGGGGCGGGCCCTGCCTACACAGCGTTTTCAGCTGACGGTGCTGGATCCGGGCGCCATGCCGGGCGGCTTTACGGCCGATGCCTGGCAGGAATTCAACATGGACTATCAGAAAGACCGCAGTGAAGAATGGTCCCGCTACCATGCTGGCCAGCTGCGCTTCAAGGCCTGGCGCGGAGAAGGGGCGAACGCCCTTCGCTTGAGCGGTCGTGTGCTGCTTTCGGCGCTTGATTTCGAATCGGATATCCTGCAGCCGCAGAGCCGTGTGACACTGGATCTTGACTGGAAGGCCTTCAAGCTTGGCGTGGGTGATCGCCAGCCGGATTTTGGCGAAGGCGTGCTCTTTGGCACCCGTGTCCGTGGTCTTGAGCTGGGCATCGACACCAGGCCCTTCGGTCTGCGTCTGGTCAGTGGTACTACCCGCGAAGCGCTGGATGCCGTGATACACGAAGAGCTTGATGACAATGATGATGTATCACCGCGCTGGGATTTTGTCGGTTCTTATGAGCGTCGCCTGCACGGACTGGATCTGCGTTTTGGCCCGAAGAATGGCACAGTCGAGACCGGCCTTAGCCTGATCAAGGTCAAGGATGAAGTGGATGGCCCCAGCCTCACCCCGGGTGATTTTGGTATCACGCCCGCGGACGAAACCGAAGACCGCGCGGCCATTGCTCCGGTGGACAATCTGGTTACGGCCCTTCGCCTGAACATCAACGCTTTTCGTGGACACTTTACCGGGCGCAATCAGATCGCTCTCTCGCTGAACAACACGGATATTTCCGGTGGGGCCATTGCCGATTCTACACTGGAAGACCTGGGAGCCGAGGATCTGCCCTTCAATCCAAGCGATGTCGAAGACATCATCGTGATCAACGAGTACTTCTCTCCGCTGGATCTGGCCGATGGCGATGTGATGAACAGCGCGGCCATTTTCTCCAACTGGGCACTGATCGCAGGCAGGAACGAGACGACGCTGAGCTTCCGGCGCGTGGGAGCCGCTTACCTAAGTCTGGGCAACCCCTTTGTCACACCCGATCAGCAGGAGATTCGCCTGAGTGATCGTTTCCGCTTCATGCAGAATCAGGTCTATGTGGATCTGGGCGGAAACCTTGTTACCGACAACCTGGACGGCCAGTACGACGAAAGTGTGGGCACAACTACCCGTCAGGGCCTGAGTCTGGGGCTTGGCTGGTATCCGCGGGGCCGCGATTTTCAGGCGCGACTGGGCTTCGAGCAGATTGCCGAATCCAATGAAAGCATGGATCTGTTCAACAGTTTCCTGAGCGATCCCGAGCATGATCCGGAGCTGGAGGACAGTCGTGAGACAAGCGCGTTAAGCCAGCAGGTTGAGGGTAAAACCACGCAACTCAGGCTGGGACTTTCCGGTGGCGTTGAGTTCCTTGACCGACGCAATCGCTGGAGCTTCACCGTGGTTAATCAGAATTACTCTGATGACGCTGGCGAGGTGCTGAACGATGCTGGCGACAAGCTGCGTAACGATCGCTCCTTCAGCTCCAACCAGATTTCGCTGGGCTGGAAAACGGCACTTCCGGCTGATCTGGGGCTTGATCTGGGCCTGGCCTTCTATGCCAGCGACTACGATGATCCTTCCTTAAGCGATTACAGTTATATCAGCCTGCGCTCCACATTGGATCGCCACTGGTTTGACGGAAAACTTTCCAGCGAAGTCCGCCTGCAGCTGCAGCAGATTGGCACGGAGCACGAAGAAGGCGGCGCAGCGATTACAGCCGACTATCTGCGCACGGATCTTGGTTTCCGCCTGGGCTGGCGCATTCGCGAGGGGCTGAACCTGTCCTCAAGGCTGGAGTGGCAGGGTTATTCGGGCGACCGGGATGACAGCTACATGCGAGTTGTCTGTCGCCTGAGTCAGAGCTTCTAAACAGGGTCGGGACAAATCAGCAAGCGCATTGCAATCTTCGGACTGTGATGCGCTTTTTTACAGGGAAGAACGATGAAGCTGCTTGCAGACAAGGGACTGGGTGATCCGCTGGTCATGGTTTGCGCACTGATGTGTGACGCGGAACTTTTCGCCTGGCAGATCGAACGACTCAAGCGCAGCCGTCGAGTCCTGGTCTTTCAATCCGAGGGCGAGGAAAGCATGGATGCCGCCGCGCAGGAGCTGCTGGGCATGCTGGCGGCCATCGGGCTAAGGCGCGTGGATCTGGCCGGCCTGTCCATGGGCGGTTACATCTCGCTGGCACTTCTGGCCATGCATCCCGGTGTGATACGCAGCCTGATCCTGATGGATACGCGGGCCGAGGCGGACAGCGAGGAGGGCAGGCAGGGACGGCTTGATACCATCCGCCGCATCGAGGACGGTCACATGGAAGCCGTGATCGATGATCTTCTTCCCAAACTGCTGGCTCCCGCCAATCTGGCTGAACTGGGGCCGCGGGTCCGCTCAATGATGCGTCGCCTGGGGCCGGACTGCTTTCGCCGACAGCTGGCCATGATGCTCACACGCCGTGATACACGGGGAGCCCTTGAAGCCTATGACGGCCCGGCTCTGGTCCTTTGTGGAGCCAGAGATGAACTGACACCGCCCGAACTGCATCGTGACATGGCCGGGCGGCTTAAGGCCGGCAGGCTGGCCATTGTCCCCGGTGATACAGGGCACCTGAGTACACTGGAGGCGCCCGAAGCTGTTCTGCAGCGGATTCGGGACTTCCTTGAAGGCCTTTGACTTCAGGCGGACGAGCTGAAATTCCTACATTTCCCCGCATGAGCTCAGGTCCCGCCGAGATTGCATTCCTGCCCCTTCACGGGGACCCGCTGCGCTCCTGCATGTCACACGCCATGCGAAGCATCGCGGTGGCTCTGGGAGTTCGTCTGCGGGTCCTTGATCCTGCGCGCCCGGGCCCGCTGCCTGAGCGGATCGTAATCTGGGGCAATCCGGCTCAGTGGCCGGGTGGACTGGATGCCCGCATTCAACTCTTTCTGCCTTCCCATTCCCAGGATCCCAACGCCCGCAATCTGACTGACTGGATCGAGCCTGGCCCGATTCCTGTCTTTGGCGAGCTGCGCCGTGAAGAAGTAGCCCATCAACTACCCTGGAGTTATCGCGGGGGAGGCAGCCCCATTTCCTGGAGCAGCCGTGGCACTTCAACGCTGCTGCGTTTGGGTTTTGATCCGCTGGCGGCCGTGCACAACTGGCTTTCCCTGGCAGACGAGAGCCAGAAGCCGTGGATTGAGGGAGCCATTCAGGCCCGTTCCGATCAGTCGCGGTTTGCCAGCGAAGCATTGTACGAGATTCCCTGGATGGACCGACTGGTTCAGTTCTTCGAGACTCTGCTGGATCTGAAGGGAAGTCCCGAGCGCCCGGCCCCCGTACTCGAGCGCTGGAAAAACAACGCCCCCTGGGCTCTTGCCTTAAGCCATGATGTGGACATGCTTTTCAAATGGCGCTTTCGCAGCGTGATACGCCTCATACTGGAAAGCCCCCTGCACCTGCTGAGTGGCCGCCATCAACAACTGGCCCGGCGCTGGCGTGATTTCATTCGCAGCAGGCAGGAAGGCTGTGATCCATGGTTTCTGGTTGAAGAGATGATGGATATGGAAGAAGCCTTCTGTGCCAGGTCCAGCTTTCTCTTTTTAGCCGAGGCAAAGGATCACCAGACTCTGCGCTACCATCTGCATGATGAAAGGGTCCGTGAGCTTTTGCAAACCGTGCGGGAACGATCCTTTGAAATCGGCCTGCACGGTGGCTGGAAGAGCTTTCGCGATCGTTCGCTCCTGCAACAGCAGAAAGGGGAGATGGAGTCCCTGGTGGGCCGCGCGGCCTCTGTAACACGCCAGCACTGGCTGCGCTTTGATCCCCTGCGTTCGTGGCAGGATCACGAGGACTGCGGCTTCGAGGTGGACGGTACGCTGGGCTGGAATGACAAGCCGGG
>CAYFPS010000006.1:131243-159951 GCA_964345075.1 uncultured Bacteroidaceae bacterium
CTGCCCTTTCATCCCTGGGACAGCCAGAAAAACAAGCCCCGCCGCCTCCTCGTGCAGCCGCTTGTCCTGATGGACTCCCAACTCTTCGATGAACAGCAGCTTGGTCTGGAGGAAGCGCGCGAGCAGGTCAAGGGTGTTCTGGACTGGATTCGCCGCTCGCACGGTCTGCTTTCAGTCAACTGGCACCCCCATGTGTTGTGCGAAAGGGATTTTCCCGGACGCGCGCTGCTCTACCGGGAACTTCTGGAGCAGGCCCAGCGCGAAGGAGCCCAGATCGGCGGCATGAGTGAAATCGCCCGCTGGTGGCAATGGCGTGAGGCAACACTGGACGCACCATGCGTATCCTGATTGGCATTCTCTCCGAGCTAAGTCACGAAGGCCGCCAGGAGCGCATGGTAGCCAGCCTGGAGATGGCCGGTCACGAGGTGGCGATCACGCGGATGAACAATGGCGAAGGCGAGGCCAGCGCTTTTTGGCAGGGCCGCCGTCTGATCGAATTGGAAAACCGGCGTGAAGGTCGCCGGAAACTCTACTTCCTGAAGTTCATGCGCTGGTTCAGGCGGCTTATTCAGACCGAGCGCCCCGACCTTGTGCTGGCAATTGATCCGCCCGCACTGGCACCCGCGCTGAAAGCGACGGGGAATTTCCGCCTTGTATACGACGCCCGCGAACACTGGGCCGAACTGCCTACCGTTCGGGATCGACCGCTGGTCAGGCACTACTGGGAGGGCGTCGAAAACCGTGGTCTGCTGCGCGCCGATGCCGCCTTTACCGTCTGTGGCAGCATTGCCGCCGAGCTTGCAAAGCGCAGTGGGCGTGCGGGTATCGGGCTGGTGCGGAATGTGCCTGCCTACAGCTGGGAAGATGATCGCAGCAGGCATGCTGGCGCCCTGCGCGAGCGCTTTCAGCTGCCGGCTGATTCACGGGTGATTGTCTACGCTGGCGGCTTCTGGCCGGGCTATGATTTTCGTCCCCTGATGAAGGCGATCGAGGCCATGCCGGAAGAGGTCCATTTGCTGATGCTGGGGGACGGGCCCGGCAGGCAGGATCATTTGGCCTTTCGTGATACAAGCACCGCCATGAGGCGCCTGCATCTTCCGGGCAAGGTGGCCTCCCACGAACTGGACACGCTCCTTAAGGGGGCCGATGCCGGCACTATTCTCACACCGGATCTTGGGCTTTCCTATCGCTTTCTTCTGCCCAACAAGCTCTTCGAATACATTCAGGCCGGGCTGCCTGTACTGGCCAGCCCGCTGCCTGAGCTGAGCGCTGTAATCGCTGGCCGCCAGCTGGGTCGTCTGGTTGATCCTGCCGATAGCACGGCCATCGCCCGCGAGCTTGCAGCCCTTCTGGACACACCGGAAATGTGGCAGCAGCGCCTGGGCCAGGCCGCCCGCGAACTCTGCTGGGAAAAGGAGGAAGCCTACTTCCTGAAGCAGGTGGAGGGCGCGTGAGGGGTAGCGTTATCCTGCCTTCCTACAACGATGGACGCCTGCTGGCACGCTGTCTGTATTCGCTCTGTGATACACGACTGGATGGTGGGCTGGAAATTGTGGTCGCGCTTGATGGCTCCACCGATGGCAGCGCGGAAATGCTGCGCCGCGGCATGGGGCATGGCGGTTCCGGCCCGCTGGATGGCTGTGTGGGCAGCGGAGATTGGAAGAACCTGCGAATCACGCTGGTTGAACTGAAGCAGAATGCCGGCAGAAGCGTGGCACGCAACCGGGCGGTCAAGGCCAGCCGGGGCGAGTGGCTCTTCTTTCTGGACGCGGACTTGCGCGTGGGAACGGACTGGGCGGAAGCCCTTCTGGCCGGCCTTGAAGATGAAACACATGTGGGCGTTGGCGAGATGATCTATGTGATGCGGCAGGATCGTCAGCTGGATCAGGCGCTCTTTGCCGGTGATACAAGCGCAGACGAGGCGCGCCGCCGGGACCTTGCGCCCTACCAGCGCTATCTGGAGACCCGTGGCCCTTACAAGTTTCGCGATCAGGCCGACATGCCCGCCCGCTACTTCTATACTTGCAATGCCTGTGTTCACCGCAGCCTGTTCGAGCGGGCTGGTGGCTTCGACGAGCGCTACCGGGCCTGGGGCGGCGAGGACATCGACATGGGACTCAAGCTGGAGAAGGCCGGTGCTCGCATGCGCTACCAGTCCCGGGCACGCGCCTTGCACGCGCAGGAACGCAGTTTCGCCGCCCATTGCGCCAATCTGGAAATCATGGGTCGGGACAGCCTGCCGCTATTGGTGAGCGATCACCCTCAAATGCTTGAGGCCCTGCAGCTGGAGCGCTTGCTTAAGAGCGCTGGTGGTTTCAAGAACCGGCTGCTGGCCTGCCTTGATCGCGACTCCATTCGCAGGCTGCTGCTGAACCTGGAGTCCTTTGGCCTCTTCAGCGAAGGACTTTACGACCTTTGTGTCTATCTGCATTATGCCGGTGCTTACCGAAGGACCAGGGAGAACAGCAATGAAACTGATTGACGGCAAGGCCATTGCGGCCGAAATTCGTGAAGAAGTGGCCCGGGATGCCGCCGGACTGCTGGCCGCCCATGGCCGCGCACCCGGACTTGTGGCCATCCTGGTGGGTGAAGATCCGGCATCGGCCGTCTATGTCAGGAGCAAGCACAAGGCTTGTGCCAAGGCCGGAATCCACAGCGAGGTTCGCCGCCTGCCTGCCGACATCGCGCAGGATGAACTGCTTGCCATCGTTCGGGAATACAATGTCAATCCGCTTTTCGACGGCATTCTGGTGCAACTGCCCTTGCCCGCACACCTGGATGAACAGCTGGTGATCGAAACGATCGATCCGGCCAAGGATGTGGACGGCTTTCATCCGGTGAACACCGGCAAGACCTGGATCGGTCTGCCCGAAGCCTTTGCCCCGGCGACTCCGGCAGGCATTCAGGAGCTGCTTGTTCGCACAGGTGTAACAACTGCTGGAGCACATGTGGTTGTGCTGGGCCGCAGCAACATTGTGGGCAAGCCGATGGCCGGTCTGCTGGTGCAGAAGGGCGCGGCTGCCGATGCCACAGTAACCGTGTGTCACAGCCGTACGCGTGACCTGCCCGCGCTCTGCCGTCAGGCGGATATTCTGGTGGCGGCTATCGGTCGCGCGGAATTTGTAACACGGGACATGGTGCGCGAAGGCGCGGTTGTCATTGACGTGGGCATCAATCGCGTGGATGATCCCAATGCCCCCAAGGGCTACCGCCTGACGGGGGATGTGGCCTTTGATGAGGTCGCTCCACTTTGCAGTGCCATTACACCCGTGCCCGGTGGCGTTGGCCCCATGACCATCGCCATGCTGCTGAAAAATACTGTGAAGAGCGCGGCCCTTCGTATGGGTGCAGGCGCGTGAGCCGCGTGCTGCTGCTCTTCGGCGGTGAGAGCGCCGAACGAGATGTATCACGGGCGACGGCCAGAGCCTGCGCCGGGGCACTTTCACGCCTGGGTCATGAGCTGCTGTTACTTGACCCGCTTCAGCCGGATCATCCTGTATCACGGGATGAGCTTTCGGCCAGCGCGGCACCTGGCGATCATTCACCCGGTATTGATCCTTTTCCCCCCGCACAGCTGCAACCGCTGATTGCCACGCTTTCCCGGCTTAAGCCCGACCTGATCTTCAATTGCCTGCATGGCGGCATGGGTGAAGACGGCCATCTGGCTTCGCTCTGCGAACTGCTTGGAATCCCCCTGAGCAGCAGCCCCTCGCTGGCGGCCGGACTGGCCATGGATAAACATCGCAGCAAACTGTGGATGCAGCAGATCGGCGTGCCGACGCCAGCCTGGGTCCTGCTTGAAGAAGCGATTCTTCCGCCTGCCGAATTCCTGCCGCCCGGCCCCTGGGTCGTCAAACCCAATTCGCTGGGTAGCAGTGTGGGCATTTCCATTGTCAGGGACTCAGCAGATCTGCCTGCCGCCATCGAAGCAGCTGCCGCCACTGGCGACAGTGTGCTGGTTGAGCAGTTTATCGCTGGCCGCGAACTTACCGTGGCTTGGATGGAGGGCCGGGATTTTCCTGTTGTGGAAATCGTCCCCCGTGATGGCTGGTACGACTATTCCCGCAAGTACAGTGGTGGCACGGACTATCACTGTCCGGCAGAAATTCCAGCCGAGCTTGTCACACAACTGAACCGCATGACCGCGCGCCTGAATGAGAGTATGGGCTGCCGGGGTGTAACACGCAGCGATTTCAGGCTGGATGCCGATGGTCGGCCCTGGTGTCTGGAAGTCAACACTACGCCGGGCATGACCGACAAGAGCCTCGTGCCCAAGGCCGCTGCTGCCATGGGCTGGTCCTTTGATGAGCTGGTAGCTGCCATTCTTTTCACAAGTCATTCGGGCGAATGAGGCAGAATTCAGCCCTTGACTGGCGACCGTCAAGCTTTCTTGAGGCAAAGCGGCCGCGCTTTCTGCTGGCCCCCTTCGGCGGCCGGCTACTTGCGGCGCTGGGGCCCGCATCGCGCCTCGAGTTGCCGGCAGGTTCCCAAGATGCCCATGACTGCCTGAGCCGGGTAGAAGCCCGCTGCCGGGAGAAGGGGCAATGGGCCATTGGCTACATCAGCTATGAAGGGTTCAACCCCGAACTTGGAGCAGATGCGGACTGGCCGGCCCTGCGCTTTGATTTCTTTTCAGATCCTCATGTCGACCTGATTCAGAATGACATTCCCCTTAATGCGTGGCAGGGCTTTGCCTTTCCAGATTCCACCGTGCCCCCGTTTGAGGCCCAGTGGCCAGCCGGCCAGTTTGCCCGCAAGGTGGAGCAGATTCGGCAGCTGATTCGCAAAGGGGATTGCTACCAGATCAATCTGGTTCAGCCCTTTCAGACCGTTTTTCCCACAGCCTTTGCCAGCGGGCTTTTCGCCGCACTGCGCCTGCACGACCCCGCGCCCCGCGGCTTTCGGGCACTGCTTGAATACGAGGACCGCGCCCTTGTCTCTGACAGTCCGGAGCTTTTCGTTCAGCGGTCGGGAAACAGGCTGCTGACGGCTCCGATCAAGGGAACCCTCGCCCGCAATGACAAGAATGGGCCTGAAGAGCTGCTGGCAAGCGGCAAGGACCGGGCCGAACTGGCCATGATCGGGGATCTCCTGCGCAACGACCTCAGTCGATGCTGCAAGCCGGGCAGTGTCAGGACAGGCCCTTTTCCTGAGCTTGTCGAACTGCCCACCCTGTATCACACGCAGCTGCGGGTAGAGGGTGAGATTCTTCCTGAAAGCGGCCTGGCGGACTGCATGGCCGCGCTCTTTCCCTGTGGCAGCATTTCGGGCTGTCCCAAGCAGCAGGCCATGGGCCGGATTCAGGAGCTGGAAGGCCGGCCCCGGGGCCCGATGATGGGGGCTGTGGGCTGGATCAGCCCCGCCGGTGACTTCGCTTTTGGTGTGACCATTCGCACGGCTCTCCTGAAGGATGACCGGCTGGAGCTGCTGGCCGGTGGCGGCATTACCTGGGACAGTCAGCCCGAAGATGAGGAAAAGGAGAGTCTGAGCAAGATTCGCGCCTTTCAGCGTGCCCTTGAGATTCTGAATAATTTCAAGGCTTAAGCCTGCTTTGCAAGTGGAGTGGAAGGCTCGTTCTTCCCCCTTCTTCATGCTACATTAACCCTATCGATCGAACTTTCCAGCGATCGCTTGACAGAAGCGCGACGCATGCCGGAAATGCCGGCTTCAGGCGTCCATTCCAGGATCCAGCAAAATCGGAATCCCATGACGCGAACAGGCCTCAGCCTCAGCCTGTGTCTAATGGTCTTGACGACCGTGCAGGCACTGGACGAATTCAACACTTACACCTCTGTTGGTGAAATCGGTTTGACGATCACCAACTTTGGCGTAATCGGACACGGCTACAACATCGAGGGTCAGCCTTCCTGCCTTTACAAGCAGTACTCGGAGCTGGACTTCGAGCAGGTTGAACACTTCAGCTACGGCGGCCTCTGGGTCGGTGGCGTGGTGGACGGCGAAGCCCGCGTGACCACCGGCGTGATGGACGGCACCTTTGCCGGTCGCGGCTGGGAATGGAACAACATTGGCATTCCCGCCGATGCCGATCCCACGGATCCCGCCTACGCCATTCAGCAGCAGAGCACCTTCACCGACAGCCCCAACTTCCGCCCCGACGCTGTCAGCCATCAGGACTTCCTGATCAGCTACACGGACACGTCGCTGGTGGTGCCGGAATCCGGTGAACTGATCGAAGACCACTCACCACTGGGCCTGCGCGTGGATCTGTCCAGCCATGCCTGGAACTACAGCTACGCCGATGCCTTTGTGATCATGGACATGACCATCACCAACATCAGTGAGGCCTACGATCCTGATGGTGAAGGCTGGACGATCGACTCCCTGCATGTGGGCTACTGGATTGACGAAGCCGTCGGCAACTTCAACCTGAACGACTATTACAGTCCCGGCCGTGGCGGCTGGAGCTGGTATGACAATCTCTCCGGCATGGTTCTGACCGATTCCACTTCAACCGCGCTGGGTGATACCATTCGCATGGCCGTGGGCTACGATGTGGACGGCGACAACGGCTATTCGGAGAGCATGCTGGGCTGCCGCTACATCGGCGGTTCCGCGCCCCATGTCAGCGATCCGCGCAGGATTGAGGGCCGCGCCTACAGCTGGATCTGGAACAGCACCTACAATCAGGACTTTCCCCTCCTGCTGATGCCGACCAATGATGCCGAGCGCTTCAGCCGCATGGCCACCACGCTTGAACCCGACGACTTCCCCTATGGTGGCGAAAGCAGCAACAGCTGGATGATGCTTTCCAGCGCCGGCAGCTTTGGCCGTCTGGAACCGGGCGAGAGTCTCAACGCCGTCTTCACCATTGCCTGCGGTCGTCGTGAATTCGTGGATCCGACAGTACCGGTAGGCCCCGAGCGCCTGCAAAAGGAAGCCAAACACCTGATCGCCTCCACCAACTGGGCCAAGATTGCCTGGGATGGTGAAGACAAGAACGGTGATGGCGAACTGTCACCTGATGAAGACCTGGACGGTGACGGCATTCTGGACCGTTACCTGCTGCCCATGCCGCCGCCCGGACCGCGCCTGCACGTGGAAGTGGGCGATCGCGAGATGACGCTCTACTGGAATGACAGTCCCGAGCGTTTTGTGGATCCGATTCTGGGCGAAACGGATTTCGAAGGCTACCGCGTGTACTCCAATTTGCGCACGCCCGGAGCAGACGCGGCCCGCACGCTTGTCGCACAGTTCGATCTGGACGATGAAATCTGGCCCAACACCGGGCTGGAAGACATCAAGGTGCGCAATGTGCTTGGTGTGGATGCGGACTCTGTGGAAATCGACGGGCGCTGGTACCAGTACGCCTTCCACATGGAAAACCTGCTCACCGGTCGCCCGCAGGGCAACTGGGTAGCCATTTCCGCCTACGATCGCGGCCTGCCGCAGAACAACCTGCCCAGCCTTGAATCCGATGTCAAGGAAAACTGGGTCTACGTCTTCCCGGGAAGTCTGCCCGCTGACGATGCCGCCAGCTCGCGCAAAAAGCCCGGTGTCTATCCGAATCCCTATCGCGGACACGCCTCATGGGATGGCAGCGGCGCCTACGAGCGGCTGCTCTGGTTCACCCACCTGCCCGCGCGCTGCACGGTTACCATCTACACGCTGGCCGGGGATCTGGTGGACAGTTTCGAACACGACTCGAATGAGTACACGGGCGAGGATGTCGCCCTGATTCGTGATACAAGGGAGCAGGTATCGGGATCGAGTATCACCGATACGCCCTTCATCTTCAGTGGCGGTGAACACGCCTGGGATCTTGTCAGTCAGCATGATCAGGCGATTGCCACCGGGCTTTACATGTTCACCGTCGAAGACCACAGCACCGGACAGGTGGATGTGGGCAAGTTTGCCGTCATCAAGTAACGCAAAAGAGCAAAAGGAGGCTTTCATGCGTGTTGCATTGACTTTCAGTCTGCTGATGGCCACGACCGTCTTCGCACAGACGGAAATGACCATTGCCGAAATGCAGACCCCCGGAACTTTTGGCGCCGACAGTGCCGGAACGGCCGGACAGCTGGTCACGGTTGAAGGTATCGCCCTTTCTTCCAGCGAGCACTTCTATTCGGGTTCCCACTCGAGCTTCTATCTGATCGATGCCGAGGGTGGTGATTACGGTGGCGTGCTGGTGTATCACCCCGATCCCGATGCCTTTGACGTTTACGTGGGTGATCACATGACCGTGACCGGTGTTGTCAGTGAGTATTACACCAATTCCAACGGCGTGTACTCCAACATGACCGAAATCGTCCCCGAAAATCCCGATGTGGATGTCAACATCATCAACTTCGAGCAGCCGCTGCCGGACCCGGTCTACGTGGACATGTGGTATCTGGATCCCATTCGTCAGGACGACCATGTGGGCGAGATCTACGAAGGCATGCTGGTTGAGATCGAAGATGCTGTGGTGGTGGACAACAGCGCTCCGCCCACCTGGCGTCAGGTCACGGTGGCAACCAGACGGTGATCCGCACCGCCGCCTACACGCTGGGCGATTACGGTCGTCCCCCGCTGGGCGCTTCCTTCGAGCTGATTCGTGGTGTCATCTATCAGGTGTACGGCAACTACAATGTGATGCCCCGTGATATCGACGACATCATTCTGGCCGTCGGACCTCCCATCATCAGTGGTACGACTGTCGGTCCCTGCGGTGTTACACCCAGCGACATGATCAGCGTGGCCTGCAATATTTCCGACAACACGGCCGTTGACGAGGCCTTCGTGCACTTCCGTGTCAATGGCGGTGGCTGGCTGGAGTACAGCCTGAGCCGTGATACGGAGAACCCCGTGCGCTTCTACGCCGACCTGCCGGCCCAGGCCGAAGGCAGTCTGGTCGAGCTCTACATCCGCGCGCTGGACGATGAGCTGAACGAGAGCATGGAGCCCGCCGGCGGACCGGATGCCGAAGGCTTCCCGGCAATCTATGTCAGCGGCATTGACCCGACCACCTGTGCGGAAGCCCAGGGCACGACCTACGCAGACGGTTCCAGCGCCTACCAGTGTCACACGGCCACCCTGACCGGTGTGATCACTTTTGGCGCGAGCGACTTCGGTTTCACCGAGGAAGACACCTACCGCAACTACATCCTGGCCGATGCTGACGGTCAGTGGAACGCCATGTACATCTACAACAACCAGAGCCAGGAAGTCTGGTTGGGCGACCTCGAGCGTGGTGATGAAATCACCATCACCGGTGAGATCACCGAGTACAACGGCCTGACCGAGCTAACCTACATTACCGACTTCACCCTGCTTTCCAGTGGTAACGAAGTGAACAGCACCATGACCACCATCGAGGACATCTTCGAGAATCCCGAAGCCTGGGAAAGTGTCATGGCCACCTTCACGGATGTCACCATCACGGAAGACGCCGGTTTCGGCGAGTGGTTCATTACCGATGGCAGTGGCGAGACCTTCTACCTGGACAACCTGGGTGTGTGGGATCACGTACTCGAGCCGGGCATGGCCGTCACCGAGCTGACCGGTATGATCACCTACAACTTTGGCAACTGGAAGATCGCGCCCCGCACCAACGATGACTTCGCTGGTCTGGATGTGGATGAGACGGTGGCCCAGCCCCTGGCCTTCGAGCTGACGGGTGCCAGCCCCAATCCCTTCAACCCCGCGACCCGCCTTTCCTTTACGCTGGATCGCGCGGCCAATGTCAATCTGGCCGTATACAATCTGGCCGGTCAGCGTGTGGCCCAGCTGCTGGATGCTCCGCTGGCTGCCGGCGAGCACAATGTGACCTTTGATGGCAGTGCCCTGGCAAGTGGTGTATACATCGCTCGCGCCGAGGCTGCCGATCAGAGCCGCCAGCTGAAGCTCCTTCTGGTCAAGTAAGCATTCGGGTGGTCCCGCACAGGCGGGGCCACCTGTCTTTTTCGCCCGAAGGCTGGGTGGTTGTATCACGGCCTTCAGGCGAAAGAGACGGCTACAACGAAACGAGATGCCCGTGAATCACACATGTCTGCGTCTGACCGCGCTGGCTGGACTGGCCCTGCTTGTGGCCTGTGAGCCGCCGGATACGGACGATAGCCTGCTGGAAAACCAGCCGCCCCA
Organism: uncultured Bacteroidaceae bacterium; assembly: GCA_964345075.1. GTDB lineage: Bacteria > CAIWAD01 > CAIWAD01 > CAIWAD01 > CAIWAD01 > CAYFPS01. Next base: position 141,327 of record CAYFPS010000006.1, read on the forward strand.
GACTCACCTCAGTATTGGCTACTTCAGGGCCGATTCATCGCAGGTGGACACGCTGGGCCTGAGCAGTTCAAATGTCAGTCTGGCCTGGTGGGGCGAGGACGCCGACGGCTGGATTGAATCCTATCAGTATCGCTGGCTGAATGAAGACGACACCGTCAGCGAGGATTTCCCCGCCTGGGAAGAAGCCCTGCACATGGAGGTCGTCGGTAGCGACACCTTTTACAGCGTTGCCGAGAGCGACACCTTCGTCGTGCGCCTGACCGACAGTCTGCAGGTGGTGAAGTTCGAGGTTCGGGCCATCGACAATGTCGGTGCCGTGGACGATACGCCCGCCTCGACAATCTTCCCGGCCTACAACACGGCGCCCAACATTGCCTGGGTTGCCGAAAGCCAGGAACTGCTGCGCGGCGATGTATCACCTACTCATCCGCTGCCCGACACCACCTGGACCTTCCCCTGGATTCACTTCCATGTGAACATCTGGGATGTGGACGGAAACGAGACCATCGTAGAAGCTCAGTGGGTGCTGGATGACACCACTGCCACCTGGAACACGCTCGATCTGGGAACCCGTTCGGTTGCGCTCGACGAGACGACCCTTGAGCCCGGCGCACACCGCATTTTCGTGCGTGCGCGCGATGTGGCCAATGCCTGGTCGCAGACCCTGAGCTATCCGGCGGACTTCCATGTCAACGAGGAAGGCGATCCCCTCGTCTGGATGGTGCGTGATCCCGCTGGCGAATTGCTGGTGGTCTTTGATGATGTGGCCGAGTCCACCGAAGGCCCCGTGATCATTCAGCAGGGCTTAAGCGAGTACGGCTTTAGCTACGAGCAGGATTACAGCTGGTGGGATGTCACCGAATGGCTGCCCTACGACGATCAGGACTTCAGTGCCATTCTGGAAGCCTTTGACAAGGTCTTCTGGTTCTCCTGGAAGCAGACCCAGATGGAAGCCGCCTGCGACAATCTGGATCTCTTCATCGCCCGTGGCGGCAAGCTGATGATCTCCACCACCGATGTCGGTCGTTATTCGGAGACCAGCGAAAGCGCCTGGCTCTATGACGGCATTTGCGTGCCGGTGGACAGCCTGACGCATCAGCGCCATCACATTTTCCCGCTGACAGAGACCTTCGACCAGCCGATTACACCGGCACCTGATTTTGATGATCGCTATCCGGTGATGTACTCGCTGGAGCGTATCACCTTCCAGGGGAACGGTATCACCGATGCCGACTTTGGATTCGTGCCGGACTCGAGCGCGGTGGAACTTTACTTCGTGCCGGAGGATGCCGGCAATCCCGAGAGCTATCCCCGTGTGACAGTCGCTGCCCGTCAGCCTGCCGACGGGAATCCGGCCAAGGCCAAGCAGCTCTGGTTCAGCCTGCCGCTGCACAAGATGGACAACCTGCCCGCACTATTTGAAACGGTGATTGATGATGAATTCAACTGGTAGGCCAATGGCGCTTGTCGCCCTCCTGCTGATGCTGGCTCCCGCCCTGCTGGCCGCCGGTCGCATCGAGGGAACCATCACCGACGCTGAATCGGGCGAGGGCCTGATCGGTGTCAACATTGTGGTGATGGGTACCTACAAGGGCGCGGCCACGGACTTTGACGGGCATTTCCTGATCCAGGAAGTTGCGCAGGGCAGTTACGATCTGGAGGTCACGTCGCTTGGTTACAAGACCGTGATCGCCACTGGCATTTTCGTGACCGACGGACTTGTAACACAGCAGGACTTTGCCCTTCAGAAGAGCTACATCAAAGGTGAGGATGTCGTGATCGTCGGCAAGAAGCCGCTCTTTGAAGTGGATAACACCTCTTCCAGTTCGGTGCTGGATCTGGAGGAGATCCAGACCCAGGTGGTGGAAGACATCACGGATGTGGTCGGCCAGCAGGCCGGTGTGACAAAGTCCGACAACGAGATTCACATTCGCGGTGGCCGTGCCGACGAGAACCTCTACATCATTGATGGTCTAACCGTCAAGGATCCCGTGTCCGGTGAGGGCTCGGGCGTCTACCTGAGTGCGGAGGCGGTCAAGCAGATCGAGGTGATCACGGGTGGCTTCAATGCCGAGTACGGCGAGGCAATGTCGGGCGTGATCAACGTGGAAACACGCGAAGGCGACGACAAGTTCTTCGGCAGTTTCCAGTGGAAGCGCGACAACCTCTGGCAGGGCTTTCCCAATACCAGCCAGAATCAGGATGTGATCGAGCTTTCCGCAGGCGGGCCGCTACCCAGTTTTGGCCTGCCCGGCAGTATGGCCTGGTTCCTCAACGCTTATGGCAGTTTTGGTGATACATACTTGCCCCATGCCACGGAGCTGGAGCCCTACCGGGATTGGATGGACGCGCTGGCCCTGCGTGAAGAAAACAACGGCAGCGTGCTGGCCAAGCTGACCTGGCGCCCAAAATTGACACGCAAGCTGGTGCTCTCGACCGGACGCAGCGCGCAGGTCAGCCAGGGCTACTTCACCAGTCTGGTGGAAGATCGCCGCTTCTATCCTTACGAGTACCAGTACAATCTGGACAACTACAACACCTTCAGCCAGGAAAGCCGTCAGGTCGGACTTAACTGGAAGGAAACGCTCTCCGAGCGCAGCTACATCGATATCAACTACGGCATGTTCTACATCAACCAGCATGCCGATGCCGGCAAGCACTGGGAGGATTACGATCGTCCGCTGGACATCGATCCCACCTGGTACCTGATGAATCCCGATGGCAGCATCGTGATCTTCCAGGGTGACGGCTTCTACGATTACGGTGACACAGACTTCTGGCACGATCACTATGCCCTGACCCACTCGCTCAAGGGCTCGCTGACCACGCAGCTGACCGATCACGAGATCAAGACCGGCTTCGAGCTTGAAAACACCGAGATGCAGCTGCTGCATATCAATGCCCCCTGGCTGGCCGCTCCGGGCGCCCCCGGCCGCGACTTCGACCTGTATCACGCCTGGACCGCCGCTGGCGCCATGTATGTGCAGGACAAGATCAGCTACAAGGGTATGAACGCGAACATCGGCCTGCGTCTGGACTTCTGGCGGCCGGGCAGCTATGTGGAAGATGTGGTCGCCGATCCGAACACAGCCATTCTGACCGAGGCCGCGCGCGCCAAATTCTATGACGAGACCTTCGAGGCCTTTGGTGGCCGCTGGAAGGCGCAGCTCTCACCGCGACTGGGCATCAGTCATCCGATCACGGATAACGACATGCTCTTCTTCAGCTATGGCCACTTCAGTCAGCGTCCCAAGTACGCCTATGTCTACGCCAAGCTCAAGACTTCCAGCCAGGGCAGCTACCAGCTCTTCGGTAATCCCAATCTGAGTCCGACGACGACGGTTGCCTACGAACTGGGCGTGAAGCACCGCTTCAACTCGAATAGCGTGTTACAGGTGACGGCCTTCTACAAGGACATGTTCAACTATGTGACCGCCTTCCGCGTAAACAGCAACCATCCGCGCTACGGATCGATTTCGTATACGCAGTACTGGAATATCGATTACGCGCGCAGCCGCGGTGTGGAGCTTTCCTGGCGTCATCGCTTTGAGCGCTGGTGGAGCTTCAACTGGAACTTCAGCTACAGCGTGTTGACTGGAAAGAGTTCGAGTCCGGCTGAAGACCTGCTTAATCAGGTACGCGTGGGTACACAGGATGAAGACCTCTCCGAGAGTTTCCTGCGCTGGGACAAGCCGATTCAGACCAGTGCCAACATCAGCTTCTATGCGCCGCGCGACAAGGCTCCTGTCATCATGGGCCGCCAGTTGCCCGATCGCTGGGGCTTCAATCTGCGCATCGAGCTGGAAAGCGGTCAGCGCTACACGCCCCAGTACATTGATATCGGTGACATCAACAATCCCGATGACGATGAGCCCAAGGATGTGGAAGACAAGCCCTACACCGAGCTTTCCACCATGCGCAAGCTGGTGGACATGAAGTTCTTCAAGGATATCGACCTCCCGGGCGGACTGGATATGCGCGCCTTTGTCGAGATCGAAAACGTTTTCAACTTCCGTAGCCCGGCTTCGTCCGGCTGGATCAACACGCTGACTGGCGAAGTCTGGGAAGAAGGTGACCCCTTTATTGCCAACAATCGCGTGTATTACGAATGGAGCGAAGAATTGAGCCGTGAGCGCGTGCGCCCGCCCGGTACCCCTGCCCGCTACAAGGAGCCGCGGCAGGTGATGTTCGGCCTCTCAATTCGTCTCTAGGAGCAGCCCATGCACAAGCATACAAGCAAGATCCTGATCGGCCTTCTGCTGCTGGGCGCTTCTTCAAGTCCCGCGCAGGAGCTGATTCGCAACTATGGCGAGGAACGCGCCGGTACCACCGTGTTACAATTCCTCAAGATAGGTGTGGGTGCCCGTGCCGAAGGTATGGCCCAGGCCTATGTGGGTGTGGCCGATGACGCCAGCGCCCTTTACTGGAACCCGGCCGGCCTCAATCTGCTGGAGCGCTCGCAGGTCAGCTTTCATCATCTGGACTGGCCGGCGGAGATCAGCTACGACTACATCGGCTACGTGCATCGCCTGAGTGATACATGGAAGCTGGGATTGGCCTACGCACAGCTGAAGACTGACGAGATGCCCGTGACCACGGAAGAGTATCCCGACGGCAACGGGCAGACCTTCCTCTTTATGGATCAGGCCCTGCAGCTGACAGCCAGCCTGCGCCTGACCAACCAGTTTGCCGTTGGCGCTTCCGTCAAGTATGTCTGCAAGGACATTGCTGATGTCACAATGAGCGGAATGCTGCTGGACCTGGGCACCCACTACATGACGGGCTGGCGCGATCTGTCCGTGGCTGTTGCGCTGGTCAACTTCAGTGGACAGTTCCGGCCCGATGGCAGCTACGATCCCACCAACGATGACGACACGCGCAGCCGTGACTGGGAGGACTTCCCGGCACCAACGGTCTTCCGCCTGGGCAGTGCCGTGACGCTGTGGGAAAAGGGCGATCACAGTGTGCTGGGTTCGGCCCAGGTGAATCACCCGGTGGACAATCTGGAGACCTATCACTTTGGCACCGAGTACGGCTGGCGTGATACATGCTTCCTGCGCGGCGGCTGGAAGTTCAACGGTGGCGAGGAGAGCTGGGCGGCCGGTGTCGGCCTCAAGTTCCGCTATCAGGGAATCGGCGTTCAGCTCGATCTGTCTTACAGCGATTTCGGTTTGCTGGGTGACAGTCAGCGCTTAAGCTCTCAGGTGGACTGGTAATGAGAATGACTTTCTTTGGACGCGGGCTGGCCTTTTTCAGCCTGCTTGGAATCATGGCTGCCTGCAGTGTGGACCGCTTTCCGCTGCCCTCCGTCAGCAATGTGGCCGAAACAGGTTTCGGTGCCGGTGATACAACCTTCCTCATGCTCAACAAGCATATCGATCTGGGCGAGGGTGCCGATCCCGGCGATATCTTCATCAATGATGACGGACACATTTATGTGGCCGAAACCGGGCGCGGGACAGTCAGTGTCTGGGATCAGGCGCTTAATCCCTTAAGCGAAGCAGGTCTCGAAGATTTTCAGCTGGACGGCATCAAGGGTGTGTGTGTCTCACCCGAGCAGCTTTTCTGTGCAGTGGCCGGCGACAGCGCCATCTGGACGGTCAATCTTCAGGCCAATCGTGAGGAGCTGGTCTGGGGGCTGGATCGACTGATTGGCACCAGTCCGGAAGGCATTCGTGATACATTGAATGCCGCTGAGATTGCCGCCGAGATCGAAAGCTATCGCCTGAATCTCTGGGATATTGAATCCGTTGATAGTCTGGATCTGAGCAGCGATGAATTCCAGGCCCGTCTTGGCCAGCGCATTTTCTGGTATGGTTCCGGTTCCACCCGTCTGGACGGTGTCGCCAAGGGGCGGCCGGGTTACCGCGAACTCTTTGTGATCAACAACAACTCCTTCAACAATCGCATCAACCGAATCCGCTTTGAGCCATCGGCCATTCTGTTTACGACCAATCCCGATGTTCCGGTTGTCTACCTCTACGCAGCGATTGTCGCGCCGGAGGTGGCCATTGCCGAGGGTACGGGTGTGGGCACCATGGACGAAGGCCTGTTTATTGATGCCGACGAGCTGGGCAATGTCTACTTCACACAGGCTGCCCCGACCATTGGCTACTGGAAGGTGCAGCGTCTGGCGGTTGAAGAGTTTGCCGGTGTTGATTACTGGTCCTTTGATTTCGGCCTGCAAGGGCGTGACATCATGACGGCCGGTCGTTACGATCAGGCACTGGACCTGACCTATACGCAGTCGAATGTCTACGTAGTGGATCGCCGTGATGCTGTCGATGGTCAGGCCGCCCAGCACCGGGTGCAGGTCTTCAAGCGTAATGGGGACTTCCTGCTGCCGCTGGGCGCGCGCAAACTGCAGCGTGATACAACACTGGTTGTGGATGGAGTGGCCGTTGACACAACCCTCAAGGTCTGGAGTTACGACCAGCTTACGGATCCGCGCAGTGTGGCCGTCTACGGCAACCGCAGTGATCGCGCAGGTACAAGTGACGAGACGGTTTTCGTCAGCGACGGCAACCTGATTCGCCTCTTTTCGCTCAGCGTGTCGGAAGACGATTTGCCATCCCAGTAGGAATCAAGATGCACCTGCGTAGTTTAAGCTTGATTGTCCTTGTAGCGCTTCTGGCGGGCTGCAAGCATATCATACCCTCCAGCACGGCCGAGCGCATGCCTTTTCCCATGGCTGACAGCATCTTTGTATCACCAGTGTTATCCGGTGATACTGGCCAGTTCAGCATGCCTGAAAAGCTCTGGCGCAGTTCAGGCGACGAAGCAGACTACATTCGAGTCTGGGTAGCCTTTCTGGAAGAAGAGCTGAAGCGTCGCGGTTCTGTGCTTGTAACACCGCAGGTAGCCGATTCCACCGCTCACTCCATGTTTCATTGCCCCATGATGGACGATACCTGGCGTGAGATCTACGGCGTATCACCGGGTGTAAACAGCCGCATTCTGATCGTGGACGAGATGCAGCTGGTGGCCATTAACCAGAACTGGTTCGAGCGCTTCTTTACTGCCCTGAATCTGACAGACACGAGCTATCAGGAATGGGGCTATCTGGACTTGAAGTACCGCATCTTCGACATGGACTCCGATGCCGGCAGCGGTCAGCGCCGCCTGGTCAGCCGCGAGCCGGACACGCCCTGGGTGAGCAATCGCATGGACCGGGCCGGCCGACTGATGATGCGCGGTGCGCGTGATCTATCCGAGGACCTCAAAAAGTGAGATTCTGGCTACAGCTGCTGGCTGTCCTGACGCTGCTTTTTGCTGGCTGCGGCAAGCGGCTGGTGGTGAATCAGGTGATCACGCCAGCGCTGGATCCCTTTGTGGAGGGCCTTTTCGCCGAGCCGGATCTGGAACTGGCCAGAGGCGGTTTCCAGACGGACCTCCACCTGCTGGAAGGCCTGCGCCGGACCCGGGACAATGACCGGCTGGCGGAGCTGCAAGCCACGGCCCTGACCGGTTATGCACTAGTGTATCTGGAAAGTGGACAACCGGAGCGTGCCGGTGAACTCTACCTGCGGGCCCGCCGCGTGGGCGAAGGCCTGCTGGGTCTGGACCCCTTTGAGCTGAAGCAGCCGGACTTCGATGCCTGGCTGGCGGATCTGAAAGAGGAGGACCTGAAGGCCTGCTTCTGGACAGCCTTTCCCTACGGCGCCTGGATGCAGCTGAATCTGGACTCTCAGGAGGCACTCTTCAGGCTGCCACGGGTGGAGGCCCTGATCAAGCGTTGCCTGGAGTGGGATGAGAGCTATTTCTTCGCCGGCGGCCACCTGCTTCTGGGCGCGATCGACTGCATGCGTCCACGATTTGTCGGTGGCAATCCCGATGCAGGTCGCGCTCGTTTTCAGCGTGCGGCTGAATTGATGGATGATCCTGCCTTTCTGCTGCCCCTTCTGTTTGAGGCCCGCTATTACTGTCCGGCCGCCCTTGATGAAACTCGCTTTGACGAACTTCAGACCATCGCCCACTTCCACCATGCTCCCGGGCACCCTTTTGCCCTGTTGAACTCATGGGCGATCAGTGTCTTTGCCGATCTGGAAAGCCGCCGTGGCGAGCTCTTCTAAAAACCGGACAGTGTTTGTGAACTATTGTTAACTGCATTTCCGCGTAAGCCCCAGCTGCCGTCTAGACCCCATCGATCTGATTGATATTTTTTCAGTGCTCTCTGAATCCTTTACGTTTCGGCTTAGGGATATACGCGAATCAAACAAAACAAACAGAAGAGGATTGTGTTCGAGCCGCACGCTTGTTACTCTGTTCACACTATTGCCTGCGCTTGATTTGGACCTGTACATGTTTAGTGATTGCGTTTCATATCACCACAAGAACGATTCTCCGGATCGCCCATTTTCGACTTGCAATGCGCAATTGCGCATTTGACTGATCCAAAACGGTTCGATTGGATGTTCCGGAAACATCCAGCGTCGTGGTGACCTTGTTCAACATGCAACGACAGCGCGTCTTTGAACACAGGCAAGGTGACCTGGCCCCTGGCACGCATGAATTCCGGATTGACGGGGGCGCTCTTGCCAGTGGTGTTTACGTTGTTCAAGCTCGCTCAGGAAACGCTACGGATCTGAAGAAAGTGATGTTGATCAAATAACAAAGCGTGAAAGGTGGGGGAGCCCGGCTCCCCAAATTACACTATGAAACTCTGGTTACCCTTTCTACTCATTGTCCAAGCAAGCCTTGCCACGATCCTGGAGGTTCAGCTGGACTATCCGACGATCCAGGCAGCCATGAATGCTTCGCAGCCCGGTGATACCGTCCTTGTTCCCCCGGGCACCTACCACGAACTGATGACGACTCCCGTGCATGATCTGAGCCTGGTCTCGCGCTACATCTTCTCGGCGGACTCCGCCGACATCTCGAACACGATTCTGGACGGAGAGCTGCAGGGCACGATTCTGACTTTGCCGGAAGGCGAATATCAGTTTGAGTTGATTGGACTTACGGTCAAGAGAGGAATGGGGCAGGAGGATTGGCCTTTTCCCGGGGGAGGACTTTGGGCACAGGGTGGAATGAGCTTGATGCTGCAGAGTTGTGTGTATAGGGAAAACGACACATCGCAGAACATGGGGTTGGGTTCTGTGCTTTCGGCATTTTACGGAAACGACCTTGCGTCACTAAAAATGGATGATATCTCAATTGTCAACAACAATAACGAGCTGAATCCAGATTTGGCAAGGATAAGCCCGGCGTTTTTTGCAAGCTGTCTTGGGGGAGTCGCAATTCGCAACTTGCTTTGCGATGGGGCCGAATCTGATGATGCTTGCATATATGTTACAACAGAAGACAGCCTGTCCTTGGATACGCTTCGCGTTACAGGTTTTCACAACACACAGTCCGGAGCAGTTGTCTTTGGTGCGGACAGGGCTTCAACGTTTAACGGAGTATTTGTAAACAACAACCGAAGTGCAGGAAGAACCTTGGTAGGGCTGTATGTGGATCGAGACTCCGGGGAAGTCTTGAAGTTGAATGATGTTCTTGTCGAGCAAAACAGCGACTCCTTTATCGTTGAAGACAACGACATCTCGCGTGCCTTTGTGTATGTACAGGCTTCGTGCATTCAGGGAAGCGATATCACCGTGCGAAACAACCGCCAGTTGGTGGGCTACTCGCTGTCCATGCGCGCCGATGTCGAGGGTAGTGTTCGGAATCTGCATGTTCATGACAATGAGTCGGGATCAGATCAGACCTACCAAGATATCTACATGGGGCTGCATGTAAATCTGCACAACATGTCCCTGGTAAATGCCGAGTTCTGGCGAAATGTGTCACGCCTCCCTCCTGTCGCAGGCGATGAGCGTGTGTGGAGTAGCTGCTCCGTTGCGTCCGGCTACTTCGGTACCAGCGAAGAAGCGGATACCTTGGTTTGGGAAAACTGCAGTTTTCGGGACAATTATATCGTGAACAACACGCCGCAAGCAACACTAGCATACGGGGTGAGGGGAAGGACGGTATACTTGCGAGGACTCTTCTGTGGAAATTTGGTGCTTCGCAACTGCGAATGGGTGAACAATCGGGTCAATCGTATTGCGCCGGAAGTGGACCTGTGGCCTGGGCCGCGAAATGTGGGCTCTACAGTGGAGCTGGAGGGGGAAGGCGCAATCTCGGATGGTATGAACGTCATCATCGAGGATTGTGTATTCGCAGACAATGATGATGGCGGCCTGTTTGCCTCCAATGTCGGAAACGGCTTGATACAACGGTGTCAGTTTGTGCGAAACTCCAGGTATGGTGTGTGGATGTACTCCAATCGTGAAGAAACATCTGTTGCCATGCGAAATACGTTCTTTTACGATGTGCATATGCTCGACTTTCAGTTAGCACAGCCGCAATACCAAGGAGTCTTTTGGATCCATGCCTGGGAAGGTGATGCACTCATACAAAATGTAAGTGTTGTTAGCTGCTCTACTTCGTACCTGGCTTCATTTGGTAATGAAGGCTATGGAAATCCACAGATTGAAAACAGTTGTTTCTCAGACAACTGGTTTGATCAATTCGTCATGGATGTAGACAACACCCAAGACGGCGAATTCAGCCATTGCCTGGCACCCTTCGAGATCGAGGGAGTTGGAAATGTAGTTGGTGAAGCGACTTTCGACGCTGAATTGGGTGTCCCCTACCTGGATACTGGCTCGCTCGGCATCGATCAAGGCAATCCGGAAGCTGTTTACCAGGATGTTGAAGATCCGCGTGCGCCTGGCTTCGCCCTCTGGCCCTCCCAGGGTGGGCTACGTAACGATATCGGTTTCACGGGTGGGCCGCATGCTGCGGTGCTTGACACGAGCTGGGTTGAGGTGGATCCCGACATCCCTGATCAACGCCCGGATGTTTATCGATTGGGCAACCCCTATCCAAACCCTTTCAATCCTGCGACCCGAGTCAACTACTGGCTGGAGCACCCGGCCGAGATCACCATCAAGGTCCACAACATTCTGGGGCAGGAAGTGGCAAGCCTGGTTCGCGGCATCCAGCCGGCGGGACAGAGCACGATCACGATCGATGGTAGCTCGTGGGCAAGCGGGGTCTACCTGCTCACGCTGCGTAGCGCTGGTGAGGTCAGAACGAAAAAGCTGCTGGTGTTGAAATGAGACAGCAGTTAGCAAACAGGTGCAATGGATTCGCGGCGTGTCACGGCCTCTTCTTTTCGCGAACCCGCAAGACGTCCTGGGCAATGCCGAAACATCGGCGCACATGAACTGAAAATTGAAGTTCAGGCGTTTTCCCTGTTTGATCTAGTGTGCTAAGAAGAGCCAAGTTCTGTCAATATTTTGGAAATAGTAGAAATAGAATGGTAAGATGGGGTAAGTAGTTTCAAGTCGTGGGGCGCGAAGTGGATCCGATACGAAACCCATTCTCTCCTGGTGCAGGAACGCCGCCGCCCTCGCTAGTAGGTCGTGACGAGATCATAGCATCCGCGGAAATCGCGCTTCGGCGAGTCAAGATCGGACGACCTGAGAAGAGTCAGCTGCTGCTTGGCCTGCGTGGTGTGGGAAAGACTGTGCTGCTGAACCGGATTGCTGAAATGGCGGAGGCCCTGGACTACGAGTGCATTCAGCTTGAAGCACCGGAAGGACAACGCCTGGCAAGCTATCTTGCTCCAGCTGTGAAGAGCACGATTCTTCGTCTCAGCAAAGTGGAAAAAGCGAGGGATGTCGTCGCCCGGGCGGTTGGGGCTCTCCGGGGCTTTGCCAGCACGTTCAAGGTCACCATCGGTGAGTTTGGGTTAACGGTCAATGAGCCAGCCACAGCGGATAGTGGGAACCTGGAGCTTGATCTGCCGCAACTACTAGTGGCTGTCGGACGCGCGGCAGCAGCAGCAGATCGCAGTGTTGTGCTTCTGATTGATGAAATCCAGTATCTCGTAGATGAAGATTTGCGTGCGCTGATCGTGGCCTTTCATACAATGGCTCAAAAGAAATTGCCCCTCCTGCTATTTGGTGCAGGCCTGCCGCAGGTAGCTGGGCTGGCGGGTGATGCGAAGTCGTATGCGGAACGGCTGTTTGCGTATCCTTCTGTCGGTCCTCTTGCAAGCGATTCGGCAAAAGAAGCAATCCGACAACCGCTTGAGAGTGAAAACGTATCGATAGTAGAAGCAGCATTGGATGCAATCGTATCCGTAACGAAGGGCTATCCCTACTACTTGCAGGAATGGGGAAAGCATGCTTGGCACGAAGCGGAGAAATCTCCGATTCTTGAAGCGGATGTTCAGTTGGCAAGTCAGGCCGCGACGGAGTCGCTGGATGCCAGCTTTTTTCGAGTACGCTTTGACCGCCTCACGCCCCGAGAGCAGGATTACCTCCGAGCCATGGCTGAACTTGGGCCAGGTCCTCATCGATCGGGGGCAATTGCGGACGCTTTTGGGCGAAAGGTGGAAAGCCTTGGTCCACTTCGTAATGGGTTGATCAAGAAGGGCATGATTTGGAGCCCGACGCACGGTGATACGGCATTCACTGTTCCGCTGTTTGATGAATTCATGCGCCGTGAAATGCCGAAGTGGAGCGTCAAGCGGGCCCCTAGGTGACCTGTTTCTGGCGAATGGGAAAAGAAAGGGATACCATTACTTGCAATGGATTCGCGGCGCTTCCCGGCCTCTTCGCCTTCGGTTAAGAACCGCCTGCGACTAAATGCCTGATAATCGGGACACCCAATCGAAGTGTTGACGTTGAGGCGTTGATCAGATTGATTCTCAAAGGTATAGTGGGCTGGATATTGCTTAGGGTGCCAGACACGTGCCAGACACGTGTCTGGCACGTGTCTGGCACCAGCGCCCCCGACTGTCAAGCCGTCCTGACAAAAATCAAAGCCATCACTGCCTGCAAGACCCTACCTTGTTCCTTTGTGCATCAACGAGGGGAATCATGATCCGCATCCTTTTGCTTCTGGCATTGCCAGTCCTGCTGAATGCCGCCACGGTCATCAAGTTTGCCACGGTAGCGCCGCGCAATTCCACATGGATGAACATCATGGAGGAGCTGGACGCCGAAGTCCAGACTGCCACGGAAGGCGAGGTGGCCTTCAAGTTCTATCCGGGCGGCGTGCAGGGCGACGAAAAAGATGTGATACGCAAGATCCGCATCGGCCAGCTGCATGGCGGTGGCTTCACGGGTGTGGGTCTGGGACTGGTCGAGCCGCAGTCGCGCATTCTCGATCTGCCCTATCTCTTCAAGGATGCCGCCGAAGCGGATGTGGTGCTGGATGGCCTCTTTGACGACATGAGCGCCCTTTTTCTGGAGAAGGGATATGTGCTGCTGGGCTGGGCTGAAGTCGGCTTCGTGCACTTCTTTACGCAGGAGCCCGTGCGCAGCATTGATGACCTGAAGGCACAGAAGATGTGGATCTGGGAAGGAGACCCGCTGGCCGGTGCTTACTTCTCGGAGCTTGGCCTCAAGCCTGTGCCGCTGGCCCTGCCCGATGTGCTGACCAGTTTTCAGACGGGCCTGATCAATGGTGCCTATGCCAGCCCTTACGGCGCCAGCGTGCTGCAGTGGCAGTCCCGCGTCAAGTATGTATCCGATCGACCGATGGCAGACGCCTGCGGCGCCGTGCTCGTTTCCAGCAAGATTTTCAACAAGCTGAGCCCCGAGCATCAGCAGATTCTGCGTGATGTATCACGGCGTAAACTGCGCGAATTGACCATGGCCAGCCGGGAGGACAATCAACTGGCGCTTAAGGCCTTCATCGATTCCGGCATCGAGCGTGTATCACCGGAAAGCGAGGCGATGGCTGCCCGCTTCGAGGAAATTGGTATCACGGTGCAGGATAAACTGGCTGGGGATCTTTTCGATAGAGCGCTGCTGGAGAAGGTCCGCCAGCTGCTGGCCCAGCATCGCGCGCAGGCTGAATGAAGCTTGTATCACGCATGCTGAGCCACCTGCGTCGCTTGCTGGAAGGTCTTGAACTGGCATTGCTCGTACTGCTGCTTGCTGCCCTGCTGCTGCTCTCCTTTTCTCAGGTTGTATTACGGCAGTTTGATCAGGGGCTGCTCTGGGCGGATGTTCTGGTCCGTCACATGGTGCTCTGGATTGGCATGATCGGCGCTGCACTGGCCGCTTCCAAAAGCCGTCACATTCGCATTGACGCGCTGGGTCGCCTGCTCAAGGATCCGTTGAAAGCCCTGAATGAGAGCCTGATGGATCTGATCGGCATCTGGATTTCCTGGCGACTGGCCCACGCGGCCTGGTCCTTCCTGCAGATGACCATCGAGTTTGAAGAAGTGATTGAGGGCCTGGACTGGCCGGCCTGGCCACTGCAGGCCGTGATCCCCGCAGGCTTCGCGCTGATGGCCCTGCACTTTCTGCTCAACCTGCTACAAAGGCTTTCAGGTGAAGGCGTGGAGCAGGGCGCATGATTGGAACGCTTGGCTTAAGCTTGCTGGCCCTGCTTGGCCTGCCACTCTTTCTGCTGATCGGCTGGATTGCCCTGATTGCCTTTGGCAGCGCGGAGATCGATCCGGCGGCGATCATCATCGAACTCTATCGCATGGCCAGTCAGCCCGTGCTGGTAGCCATTCCGCTCTTCACCTTTGCCGGATTTCTGATGGCCGAATCGGGCCTGCCCGGGCGCATCATTCGCTTGAGCCGTGCCAGTCTTTCCTGGCTGCCGGGCGGTCTGGCGCTGGTCAGTCTGGGCACTTGCGCCCTGTTCACGGCCTTTACCGGCGCATCGGGCGTAACTATCATCGCGCTGGGTGGCCTGCTCTTTCCGATTCTGGTGAAGGAAGGTTACCCAGAGCGCTTCTCACTGGGCCTGATGACCACTTCCGGCAGCCTGGGCCTGCTTTTTCCACCCAGCCTGCCCCTGATCCTTTACGGACTGGTGGCTGGCGTCAGCGTGGATCAGCTTTTCCGTGCCGGGCTGATTCCCGGATTGCTGATTCTGCTGATCCTGGGACTTTATTCGGCGCGCATTGCCGGCAAAAGCAAGGTCAGGCGCGAGGCCTTTTCGCTGGCCGATCTGAAGGCTGCGCTGAAGGACGCCGCATGGGAACTGCCCATTCCGCCCCTTGTGCTTTACCTGATTTACGGAGGTGTAGTCACGGCTGCGGAAGCCGCCGCCGTTACCGCAATGGTCGTGCTGGTTGTTGAGGTTTTCATCCACCGCGAGATTCCCTTCAGCCGCCTGCCCGCGATCATTGGTGAAAGCATGGCCATGGTTGGTGCTGTGCTGGCCATTCTGGGCGTCGCGCTGGGCCTGACAAACTATCTGGTGGACGCCGAAATTCCCCAGCAGATTCTGGCTTTCATGGAGGGCTGGCTGGACAGCCGCATGAGCTTCCTGCTGGCGCTGAATGTCTTTCTCTTGATCGTTGGCTGTCTGATGGACATCTTCAGCGCGATCATCGTCGTCGTGCCGCTGATTGTGCCGGTGGCCGCTTCATTCGGTGTGGACCCGGTGCATCTGGGTATCATCTTTCTGACGAATCTCGAAATTGGTTACATGACGCCGCCAGTCGGCCTTAACCTCTTTTTAGCGAGTTATCGCTTCAACCGGCCGGTGCTCGAGCTGTACCGCAGCACCTGGGTCTACCTGCTGCTGCTGCTGCTGGCGCTGGCCCTGATCACCTGGGTTCCGGCCCTGTCACTTTGGATGGTTTCGTGATACATCGTGTCTTCATACTGCTCGGCATTGCCACAGGACTCCTTCTGGCCTATACGGGTGCTCTGCAGCCGGGTCTGGACAAGTGGGTTGAAGGAGACTTGCCTGCCGCACGCGATCATTTTGAATGGATGCAGCAGGGTGATCAACCGGAGCTGGCAAGACTGAACCGCATCATTGCCGAGGCCGAGCTCCTGCGCGACAGTTTGAAGCAGGCCGGAGCTGAGCCCGATAGCCTTCAGCTGCCTCTGGCCAGTGAGCGCTTCACTCATCTGGCTGAAGAATGCAGCAGGATCAAGCTGGATGACAAGCTGCGCCATGTCGTATTGTATCACACAGCCATGTTACAGCTGGATGCCGGAGATCGTGATACAGCCATCCTGACCCTGCGACAGGCTTACCGGGCAAAGCCAGGCCTGCAATACATCTCGGACCCGCTGCTGGAGCTGCTGATGGCTGGCGGTGAATCACAACTTTTGCGCCAGACAGCCATGCATCAGGTGGAAATCAGGCCCGACAATGCCACTGCCTGGTGGGCACTGGGCAAGGCCGACCTCGTGGACGGAATGCCGCGGCGGGCCTTGAACAGCTGGAAGCGTGGCATTGCCACCGTACCTCTTCGGCCACTGCTGGAGGATGCCATCTGCCTGGCTCTGGATCTGGGCGAGCGCGATCTGGCGAAAGAGTGGCTACGAATGCTGCGCTTCCGCTACGGCAGCGGACCGGAGCCGGCCAGGGTGGACAGTTTGTGTCACAGTCTGGGCCACGCCGATGTGGCCAATCTGCTGCCAGCGGACACGGAAGCCGAGCGCTATGCCATCGAGTTTCATGAGTTCTTTCCCGAGGGCCGGGAGTGGGTTTACTCGGTCAAGTACGGCTTCATTCCGCTGGGCACGCTGATTGTCGGCGTCAAGGAACGGGTTGATCTGCCCAGAAGTGACGGGACGGTTGATGCTGCCTATCGCGTGTATTACAAGATCGACAGCAATCCCATATATCGACTGCTGATTGATCTGCACGATTACTACGAGGCCGTGATCCCGGCCCATTGCCTGCACTGCGAGGAGTTCCTGACCTACAGTCTGTCCGGTGACGATCGCTACGATCGCGTCTACGAGTTCGATGTGGAGAAGATGCGCATGGAGGCGCGCGGCTATCATGTGGAGGGCGATCTATATCGCTTTGATCTGCCCATTGCCAGGCAGCTCTTTGATGGCCTTTCCCTGCTCTTTGCCGCCCGCAGGCAGGTGCGCGAGCAGCGCTTTGGTCCTGTGATGACCATCATCGACGAGGAAGTCCATCGCACGGTCATTGAGAATGACGGTCGCGATCGGCTGCGCATCATGGGCCGTCCGGCCGAGACGGTGCTCAAGGTTCATGGTACGGCCGATTATCAGGGAATCGCCGGACTGACCGGCGAGTTCTGGGGAACCTTTACTTCCGATGTGGAAGCCCTGCCGGTTGCTGCGCGCTTTCAGATCATCCTGGGAAAGGTCAGCATTCGTCTGGAGGAGGTCCGAAATGCTGGACGCTAGTCGCCGCGAGCCCTCATCAATCGAAGAAGCCCGGGCATGGCGGGACGAACTTGAGGCCCGGGGCGGCAAGGTCGTCTTCACCAATGGTGTCTTTGATCTTTTGCATAGTGGACATGTGGCCTACCTGGACGCGGCCCGCGCAGCCGGCGATGGTCTTATCGTCGGGCTCAACACCGATGCCAGCGTGCGCAGACTGGGGAAGGGCCCCGAACGCCCGATCAACAGTGAGCTGGACAGAGCCTATGTGCTGCTGGGTCTGAAGGCCGTTGACCATGTTGTCCTTTTTGATGATGACACCCCATTAGAGCTGATCAAAGCCCTTGAACCACACATTTTGGCCAAGGGCGCTGATTACAGTCTGGAGCAGATTGTCGGCGCCAAAGAAGTTCTGTCTGCCGGCGGCAAGGTTCTGCGCATTCCCCTGCGTGAAGGTCGTTCCACAACTGCGATGGTTCGAGCTTTGCGCCAAAGCTAAGCACCCTCACTGTCCGGAATTGAACAACAGGTGCCCGATTCTGTGCACTTTCAGCTGCCTGCAAAACCGTCACTTTTCTTAAGTCGCAGATTATCAACAGGATCACTTTTTGGCATGATCTTAGCATAGGCGAGGAGCGCAAGATCGAACGCTTCCGTCATTGTCGGGCTCCCCGCCCGGTGATGCCTGGCCCTGGTAAGGCCAATACGGATCGAGAAGGGCGGTAGGTTTTGATTGCTGATTCACGAGAGGCCCCGAATCCCCTTCGGGGCCTCTTCTATTTTTGGCAAAATGCCTGACGCCTGACGCCTGACGCCCCTCGGGGATAGGTGCCTGTGCTCGCACTGCAGCGCTCTCGCGTCCACTGCCGTGGGGGCCTTCTTTCTTTGCTGCTGCAAGGCTGTTCGCAAGCGAACAGCAGCAGAACGCAAAGTGCGTTCTGCACAGACCATTCGTGAGTCAACGTTTTCTAAAGCAAAGAAAGCAGCTCTCAGATTGCCGCGCATAACTTGCGTGCTGCTTCGCTGCACGCTTCGAACAGATGCGCGATCGGCGTCTGCCAGGCAAGCCGTGCTTCATTGATGCCGCAAGCGGCATCGGTGGTGAATCAGAAGGCCAATTTCCAGCAAGCCAGATACCAGTTTCCAGCGATGCACTCTGAACTGGTACCTGGCAACTGGTTTCTGGAGACTTCTTCTGACTGGCTACAGGCTACTGAAGCCTGATCCACTGGCCTGACATGTTTGGGTGGCTTGACACTTTTTCAAAGCTACGTCCGACACCACGTCCGACACGACGTCCGACAAGTACCTCGCGTAGGCGGGGGCAGCAAGCCAGCAAGCCAGCTGGCCAGTTACCAGCAAGCCAGCTGGTCAGCAGGCCAGTTACCAGTAAGCCAGCAGACCAGTTTCCTGCGATGCACTCTGACTTGTACCTGGCAACTGGTTTCTGGTGACTTCTTCTGACTGGCTACAGGCTGCTGAAGCCTGATCCAACCGCCTGA
>CAYFPS010000007.1:0-23995 GCA_964345075.1 uncultured Bacteroidaceae bacterium
AAGTGGGAGCCGTGTTTTCTTCGAAAACACTTCGCCAGGGCCTGTCTGCCCGCTAGCGCGAACAGCCAGACCACTGGCCAATCCAGTTGTCGGCCTGTTCCCGACCAGTCGGGATACGTGGTGTCGGACGTAGTGTCGGGCGTAGCGTCGGACGTGATGTCGGACGTGGTGTCGGACGTGGTGTCGGACGTGATGTCGGACGTAGCTTTACCGATTTGTCCAACAATCCTCACAGTGTCAAACGTCCGGAACAGTTTCCTGCTTCCAGCGTCCAGTTGCCAGTTGCCAGATACTTGCTCACAGCAAACCCTTCTGGCTGGTAACTGGTACCTGGAAACTCTTTACTCTTCTGGCTAGTAGCTGGTACCTGGAAACTCGCTACACTTCTGGCTGGTAACTGGTAGCTGGAAACTCGTAACTCGTCATTCGTCATTCGTCATTCGTAACTCGCAACTGCCCCTCACTTCTTCCGCTTCTCCAGCACACCCTTGATTGCCGGTGCGAGGATATCGGGTTCGAAGGGCTTGGTGATGTAGCCGTCGACGGCAAGCTCCTGTCCGGCCATGAAATCGCTGGTCTGGGCGCGAGCGGTCAAGAAGATGAAGGGAATCTGGGAAAGTGCCTCATCCTTGAGCAGCTCCTGACGCAGCTCAAGGCCGCTCATATCGGGCATCATGATATCGCAAACGATGATGTCGGGGGGATTCTGCCTGAGCATTTCCAGTCCTTCCGTTCCATTGGCGGCACGGCTCACTCTGAAGCCTTCAGACTCCAGAGTGAAGCCTGTCAAGAGCAGAATGGCCTGATCGTCTTCAATCAGCAGAACATGTATCATTCAACTACTCCTCAACCTTGTTCAGACATGGCAGTTTGACTTTGAAGGTTGCGCCCTCATCCTCGTTGTTGCAAGCCGTGACTGTGCCGCCATGAAGCTCTACAATTTCGCGAACGATGGCAAGTCCCAATCCGCTTCCCGGCCGATTGACTCCCTTTACGCGGTAAAAGCGCTCGAAGACACGCTTCTCCTCACCGGGCGGCAGCCCGGGACCATTATCGGAAAGTTCGATCAGCCAGAAATCATCCTCAGCATGGCAGTCGATCACAACGCGGCCACCAGCCTTGTTGAATTTGATAGCGTTGCCCACCAGATTAAGCAGCACCTGTCGCAGACTTGGGGCATGCCCCGTTACTGGACAGAGCTCGGGCAGGTTTTCCGCAAAAAGGCGAACCCTTCGCTCGGCCGCCTGCAGTTTGCAGCTTTGCACCACTTCCTGAATCAGTGGGGTGAGATCCACTTCATCCAGCGGCAGATCCATTGACTTGCTTTCGATACGGCTCAAGGTCAGGACACGCTCAATCAACTCGGCCAGCCGGCGGCTTTCCTGCAGAATGATGCCAAGGAACTCGCCACGCTGCTCAAAGGGAAGCTCTGGATTCTTGAGCATGGTGGATGAAAAGCCCAGAATCGAAGTCAAGGGTGTGCGCAATTCGTGGCTGACCTGCGCCACAAAGGCACTCTTCATCTCGTTGCTTTCCTGCAGCTTCTGCTCAATCTCCTTGCGGGCGTCAATATCCTGATGAATCCCGACCATGCGAGAGGGCCGGCCTTTACTGTCCCACTGGGTAACCTTGCCTCTGTCGAGGATCCATTTCCAGTGGCCGTCTTTGGTTTTCAGCCGCTGTTCGCTCGCATAGCTTGTGGCAGGATCCGCAAAGTGCGCGGCCAGATCGGCTTCAACCCGCGCTTTGTCTTCTGGGTGCAGCAGCTTCTCCCAGGAACGGACATGCCCTTCAACCTCATTCTCTGCGTAGCCCAGCATGGACTTCCACATGGTGTTGAAGTAAACCTTGTTGGTCTTCAGGTCCCAGTCCCACAGGCCGATGCCGCCACCCTCAAGGGCAAGATCCAGTCGCTGTTCACTGGCAGTCAGGGCATCCATGTTCAGCAGGTTCAGGTAAACCACGCCGATCAGGCTGCAGACGAATTCAAGAATGCTGCGCTCGTTTTCGCCAAAGCCGTTGACTTTGGGCGACCCCATGCCGAAGCAGCCCACACAGCGGCCGCCCGCCATCACAGGCAGAAAGAGGCGACTGAGTACGGTAAAGGAACGAGTACTGGTCACGGTGCTGTGTTCGGGGTCGTTGCGCACATCCGGAACATGCAGCATCTGGCCCGTGCGTATCACAAGACCGGGATGACGATCCCAAGCCGTGCGCTCGGCTTCCTGCCTTTCTTCTTCGGTGAAGTTGGGCGCCAGATAGAGCTTCAGTTCACTGGTGCCGGGGGCCAGCAGATAAATACCCGCGTAATCCACGGGCACCATGCTCTCGACAATGGATTCGGCACGCCGGGCAAGCTCCTCCACGCTACGCGAAGAGATCAGGCTGATGGCCATGTGGCTCAGCCGTGATACAAGCTCGTTCCAGCTGCTTTCTACCATCGATCAGATGCTTTCCAGAGTTGCCAGAGCCGCCTTGGCACAGGCCTCGTCCTGACTGTAATGTCCACCGCTGACGCCGATCGCGCCAACCATGGCTCCGTCGATCACGATAGGCAGACCACCGCCCAGCAGGGTGAATTCTTCAATGTGATTCACACCTTGACTAAGAATCGGATCGTCCTTGATAAAGTCGTGCCAGGCATTGCCGGTTGAAATACCCAGTCCCACAGCCGTGACAGCCTTGCGGCCGGCCTGATTGAGGGACATCAGGGCTGCATTGTCCATACGATAACTGAGCTTGACCCGGCCACTTTCATCCACGATGACGACCGTGATGCCCATGCCGAGTTCTTCGGCCTTTTCGCAGGCGGCCGCAGCCAGCTGAAGGGCAGTCGTACCACTGATCGACTGACGCTTGAACGTATGTGTGGACATGTCCATCTCCCGTCTTGAATACAGATACGGACGATTTATCGGCAAGGAAAGGGGCGTGCTTGCGACTTCAGACATTAAGGCGTGAGATCAGCTTGCCGCCAATATCTTCAATCGTCCAGTCGGGGGCTCGATAGCGACCCTGTTTCGGATCATGAAAATCACTGCCTGCCGTCGTGCTCAGCCCGTTCCGTCTGGCAAGGTCGTGAAAAAACTGCTGGTGATGGGAACGATGGGCCGGATGCCGGATTTCCAGACCATCCACGCCCTGATCAATCAGAATGCGCGCGGCATCTTGTGGCAGGGCCTTGCCGGGATGGGCCAGCACACAAAGGCCACCCAGTTTGTGGGCCAGGGCAATCAGCTCGGAAACATCGGGCAGTTCCTTGGGAAGCCAGCCCGGGCGAAAGTCAGCCAGATAGCGCTGAAAGGCTTCATGGATGGAGCTCACATGGCCATCGTCAATCAGGAGCTTTGCCAGATGCGGGCGGCCGAGGCTTCCCCGTGCGGCATCGGACTCCAGCCGCTTCATGTCAAGCCGCATGCCCAGTTCGGCCAGCTTTTCGATCATGCCCGTGATACGTGTGATACGCGCCTGACGAATTCCGCCAAGGAAGCTTTCAAAATCCGCCACTCCCGGCTCGATTCCATAGACCAGCACATGGACTTCGGGCGCACCTTCGACGCGGTTGGCCCTGAGCGAGACTTCCACTCCGCTGATCGTACGCAGGCCCTGTGTTCTTGCTTCCCGCTTGAATTCAGGTACGCCGTCCAGAGTATCGTGATCGGTCAGGGCGGCAAGACCGATCCCGGCCAGTTTCATGCGGCGAACGAGATCTGCCGGGGCCAAAGCACCATCGGAGTACCAGCTGTGACTGTGCAGATCTACCTGCCGACTTGCCTTGCGATGTCGACTAAGAGTGATCACGCGCCCAGCATTCGTTCGAGCGCCAGACGGCCGGGAGCCATCAATTCTTCTTCGATCTCCACGACATTCACCTCGCCCAGATGATCGAGTGCCCACAGCAGGTCATTCAGGCTGACCTTCCACATGTTGGGACAGATGCTGCGATCCAGCGGCGCGATGTCCTTGTCGGGATACTCAAGCTGCATGCGCTGGCACAGGTTCAGCTCGGTGCCGATGCGAATCCTGCTGCCTGCCGGAGCCTGGCGGCAGTAATCAATGATGAAGGCCGTGCTGCCCGCTGCATCGGCGGCGTCCACGCTGGCCCGGGGACATTCGGGATGTATCACAACGAGGGTTGCGGGATCTTCACGCCTGGCAGCCTCGATCATCTCAACCGTGAAGTGAGTGTGAACGTGACAGTAGCCCTTCCACAGCAGCACCTTGGCCTGTTTGATTTCTTCATCCGTCAGGCCACCCTGCGCAAGGGCCGGATTCCAGAGCGGCATTTCCCGCGCGGAAAACCCACGCTCATGCCCCGTGTTGTGCCCAAGATGTTCGTCAGGCAGAAAGAGAATCCGCTCGCCACGGGCATAGGCCCAGTCAAAGACCTTCATCGCATTGGAACTGGTGCAGACAATGCCTCCGTTAGCTCCACAAAAGGCCTTTGTCTCCGTGTCCGAATTCATGTAGGTCACGGGAATCAGGCCTTTTGTATCACCCAGAACGCTGCCCAGCTCGCGCCAGGCTCTTTCCACTCCCGGCGTGTCGGCCATGTCGGCCATCGGGCAACCGGCGCTGGTGTCCGGATGTATCACGGTCTGCTCCGGCCTGGCCAGCAGCCTGGCGGATTCTGCCATGAACTCAACACCGCAGAAGACGATCCACCTGGCAGTCTGTTCGCTGGCGATCTTGCTTAGCGCGAAACTATCACCGCGAAAATCGGAGAGCTCGATCACTTCCTGCTTCTGGTAGTGGTGGCCCAGGATGCACAGGCTATCACCCAGACGCTCTTTGTGACGCCTGACGCGCTCGCTCATTTCTGCAGGATCAAGCCCCAGGTACTCGTCGGGAAGGGATTGCCGCTTCCTTGCCATTGCATGCTCCAGAAAAACAGACGGGCGAATTCACTTCGCCCGCCTGCATGTGTGACAACTCAGATTCGAAGGTATCGATCAGCTCGGCCAACAGGTGCACGCCGACACCGGTCGGACCACTGACATAGCCGGGCTTGCCATTCATCCAGGCCGTACCTGCGATATCCACATGGGCCCAGGGCGTGTTTTCGGTAACGGCTTCGTTCAGGAAGCAGCCAGCCGTGATCGTACCGGCTTCGCGCGTGTTTGTGGAATTGCGGATGTCGGCAATCTGGCTCTTGACCATGGCCTTGAACTCGTCAGCCAGCGGCATCGGCCAGCATGTATCACCCGAGCGGGAACCGGCATCCACCACGGCTTCAACCATGGCTGGATCATTGCCCATGACAGCGCTCATCTGATGGCCAAAGGCGATCAGCACGGCACCGGTCAGGGTGGCAAAGTCGATCATGGCGTCGGGCTTCCAGGTCTTCTCCGCCCAGGCCAGCGCGTCCACCAGCAGCAGACGACCTTCGGCATCGGTGTTGATCACTTCAACCGTCTTGCCGCACAGCAGCTTGATGATGTCACCGGGCTTGAGGGCCTGACCATCGGGTAGATTCTCGGCGGCGGGAACAACACCCAGCACATCGATATCCGGCTTCAGCTCGGCGATCACGGAAAAGAGGCCGAAGACCGCAGCGGCGCCGCACATGTCGTACTTCATGTCTTCCATGCTGGCGGAAGGCTTGATGGAAATGCCGCCCGAATCAAAGGTGATGCCCTTGCCGATCACGGCCAGCTTGCGGGCATTCTTCTTGCCGCACTTGTACTCCATGGCAATCAGACGGCTCTCTTCTACCGAGCCCTTTCCCACGGAAAGAATACCACCGGCGCCCATCTTCTTCAGCTGGGCTTCGCCCATAATGGTGGCCTTGACCTTGCCACCGGAAGCCTTGGCAATGGCCTTGGCGGCATTTGCCAGATAACCGGGCGTAACCGTGTTCGCGGGATGATGGGCCAGATCACGAGCAAAATTGACGCCCTCGCCGATCACGGAACCACTTGTGAAAGCCTTGGTGATGGCAGCACTGGGCTTGGCGCCAGCACGGAAGGACAGGCTCTTCAGCTTGGTACCCTTCGGCTCCATCTTGTAATTCTCAAAGCGCCAGGAACCCGCCTGACAGGCACGACCCATGAAGCGGGCAATGGCTGCCGGCTCGGGGCCGTTCTCCTCGATCAGCGGCAGCTCGACGGTTACATCGGCGTAACCAGCACCCAGCAGCCAGATCATCAGCTTGCCATAAGCTTCGGTGATCGTCTTCAGGGTAAACTTGCTGCGTTCGCCCAGTCCCAACAGCATGAGGCGCGGACCTTTGCCGGCAGTGGGCAGCAGCAGCAGGCGCCTGCCTGTATCACCGTTGAAATCGCCGCCCTTCAGGGCCTGTTCAACGGGCCAGTCCTTCAATTCCTTCTGCTCACCGTGAAGGCCGTCTTCCTTGAACAGGCCAATCACATAAACATCTGTCTTCAGAGTGCTGAGCGCACCCTTCTTCAAGCGTACCTGCATGCCGTCCTCGCTTTTGTTCAAGCTTCCCGCACCGGCTGATGCCAGCGGGGCAGCTCCTGTCCGTTCAAGGCTTCCAGTTCGCCACCCCATTCAATCAGGCGGTTGACGACACCCTGAATCAGATGATCGGGCGTGGAAGCGCCTGCAGAGACGCCCACAACCGATTTGTCCGTTATCCATGCGGGATCCATGTCCCGTTCGTCTTCAATCAGATATGCCTCGCGGCCCATTTCCAGCGCAATGTCCCGCAGACGATTGGCGTTGGCGCTGTTCAGCGAACCCACTACCACCACGAGTTCGGCGATACCGGAAAGCTCGGTAATGGCTTCCTGCCGCTGCTCGGTGGCGTTGCAGATGGTGTTGTGTACTTCCATCTCAGGAAAGCGGGCCTTAAGCGCATTGTGCATGGCATTGAATTCCAGCAGGCCCTGAGTGGTCTGTGATACAAGTGCCACCCGCTCCCAGGCGGGCAGGTCGTCCACCTCTTCCGGATGGCGGACGCGATGAATGTGCTCCGGGGCCACACCCAGTACGCCTTCGACCTCGTCATGGCCTTCATCGCCCAGCAGCAGAACTTCATAGCCCTGATCAACCAGTTTGCCGGCAATTCGATGGATCTTGGTCACCAGCGGACAGGTCACGTCAAGGACTTCCAGCCCGCGCTTCTCGGCCGATTTGACAACCTCCGGTGATACACCGTGAGCGCTGATCACGAAAATGCCTTCGCGGGCATCCTCCACCTTGCCAACACTCTTGACGTCCTGTCGTTCGAAATCCTCGATCACATGCTTGTTGTGCACGATCTCGTTCAGGATGTCAATGTTCCTGCCGGGATTTGTATCACGGGCTTCCTGCACCATGTCGATGGCGCGCTCGACGCCAAAGCAGAAACCGGCTTCCCGGGCCAGATGAATCTTCATCCCTAGCTCTTTCTACCCCGTTTTCGGGGATTGATCTTTTCTGTCCAGCTAACTCTGTTCAAGCACGCGGCGGGCGATATCCACGCCGGTCAGTTCGACCTTGTGCAGCAGAATGCGGCGGTCGCCGTGTTCCACCCAGCCATCAGGCAAACCCCAGCTGTGCAGCCGTCCGCCAAATCCGCGCGCTGCCAGCTCCTGACGCAGCTGCGCGCCAAAACCATTGACCACCGTGCCCTCTTCCAGGGAAATCAGCGTCGCCGGCTGCATGGCCAGTTCGTCCAGCATGGCCGTGTCCATCGGCTTGATGAAGCGGGCGTTGATCACGGTGGCGTGAATGCCGCGCTCGGCCAGCAGATCGGCTGCTTCCAGGCTTTCCTGCACCATGGCGCCATTGGCGATCAGCACCGGGCCACCGCCCTCGCGCAGTTTTTCCCAGCTACCAAGCGCAGGGGCCTGCGGCTTGCGCTCGGGATCCCAGTTGAAGGAATTGTCCTTGGGATAGCGAATGGCAAAGGGGCCAGCCTCGTGACTTCGCGCCAGTGCGATCAGGTCATTGAGCTCGTTGCCATCCTTTGGTGCGGCCACAACCAGCTCGGGAATCATGCTCAGGTAGGCGATGTCCAGCGTGCCGTGATGGGTCGGGCCATCCGCGCCCACCAGTCCCGCGCGATCAATCAGGAAAAGTACGGGCAGGTGCTGCAGGGCTACATCGTGCACGATGGAATCAATCGCGCGCTGCAGGAAGGTCGAGTAGATGCAGGCCACGGGCCTGGCTCCACCAGCGGCCAAACCTGCGGCAAAGGTGACGGCGTGGCCCTCGGCAATACCCACATCAAAAACCCGGCCCGGCATGTCTGCTGCCAGAGTGCTAAGACCTGTTCCTTCCGCCATGGCCGCTGTAACCACAGCAACGGAGCCATCGGCCTCCATCCAGGGCTTGAGCATGGCCGGCAGCAGCGTGTTGTAGCTGGGGCCCTGCGGGCGCGTGGCCGGGGCTTCCGGCGCATTGGCCGAGACCTTTTCCTTGACCTTGCCGCCCACGCCGTGATACTTGACGGGATTCTGCTCAGCCACTTCCATGCCCTTGCCCTTGCGGGTCAACAGGTGCAGCAGCTTGGGGCCCTTGATCTGGCGCAGCCGCTCCAGCAGGTGGATGAGGCCATCCAGATCGTGTCCGTCAACGGGACCGAAGTAGCGGAAGCCGAGTTCATCGAAGAGCATGCCCGGTGATACAAAACTGCGCATGCTCTCTTCCATGCGATGACCCAGTTCCCGGGCCAGCTTGCCGGTGCCGGCTGGCAGATGCCCCAGGGCGTCCCAGATCTGGTCGCGCAGGCGATTCAGTTGCGGGCTGGTGGTCATTTCCGTGAAGTAGCGGGAAAGCGCTCCAACATTGGGGCTGATCGACATGTTGTTGTCGTTCAGGATCACAATCAGGTCACGACCGCTGCTACCGGCATTGTTCAGCGCTTCAAAAGCCATACCGCCAGTCATGGCGCCATCACCGATAATGGCCACGGCCTGGCGCTCTTCGCCCTTCAGGTAAGCGGCTTCGGCAAAACCCAGCGCCGCCGAGATGGAGGTGCTGGCGTGGCCGGCGCCAAAGTGATCGTGCTCCGATTCACTGCGCTTGAGGAAGCCGGACAGGCCCTTGTACTGGCGGATGGTTGGAAAGCGATCACGGCGCCCCGTCAGCAGCTTGTGGATATAGGCCTGATGGCCCACATCCCAGCAGAAGACATCCTTGGGTGAATCAAAGACGCGGTGCAGGGCGACGGACAGCTCGACGACACCCAGGCTGGCACCCAGATGGCCGCCAACCTGTGTGATCACTTCGATCAAGTATTCGCGCAGTTCCTGACAGACCTGCGGCAGCTGCTCGGGCGCAAGGGCCTTCAGATCCGCCGGGCTGTTGATGGATTCGATCAGTCGGGGGCTCATTCAGCTCCTCCCGAAGCTTGAAATTGTGCCAGGGCCAGTGCAACAGCCTTTGTGTGCACTTCAGCCAATGGCGCCATTACGGTAGCGCCGGAAGCAAAACGATGGCCGCCTCCACCCAGTTCGCGCGCAATGGCGCAAACATCCCAGGGTTCCTGGCAGCGCAAATTGACTTTGGTTCCGCCTTCTTCGCGATCACCCAGAATCATGCTCATCTGGCAACCGCGAATGCCCAGCACCATGTTGGCAAAGCCCTCGGCTTCGTCACGGCTGGCGCCAGCCTGTGTATACATGTCTTCCGTCAGGCGAAAGACCAGCAGTCGTCCTTCTGCAAACTCTTCCCGTGATCCAAGAAAAAGCCTGAGCAGATCAAAACGGGAAAGAGGATAATTCTGGTAAACCTCTGCATGAATGCGCTCCGGACGCGCACCCTGCCTGAGAAGGCGGGCGGCAAGTTCCAACGTTTCCGGACCCGTGGAGGCAAAAGCAAAACCGCCCGTATCGGTGGTCAGGCTGGTATAAAGCGCCTGTGCCATCGAGGGGCTGAGCTCCATGTCCATGGCCTCCAGCAGAGCGCCCACCACTTCACCCGTGCTACTAAGGCCGGGAAAGCAGTAGACCCCATCGCCCTCAAGCTCATTGGAGAGGTGATGATCCAGAATCAGCAGCGG
The DNA here is from genome assembly GCA_964345075.1 of uncultured Bacteroidaceae bacterium. Classification (GTDB taxonomy): domain Bacteria; phylum CAIWAD01; class CAIWAD01; order CAIWAD01; family CAIWAD01; genus CAYFPS01. The sequence goes on from CAYFPS010000007.1 coordinate 9,953, forward strand.
CAATTCAAGCTCATTTGCAAGAGCTTCTACCCAGCCGGTTCTCGCAAGGGCCGAGACATCAAGAATGACCAGCAGGTCGGGCTTCCAGGCAAGCAGCTCCTCGCGGGCACGCTCGTCCAGCGCTTCAATGCCAGAGTCTTCAAACAGGAAGCGATAGACATCTGGCAAAGGGCCATGCAGGGCGCAGCGCACTACGCGTCCTTCACGCTTCAGTCCTTCAGCCAGAGCCAGCATGGAGCCCAGTCCGTCTCCATCAGGATTGACATGGCTGGTCAGGAGAATTCGTTCAGCCCCGCGCAGAACATGCGCGGCATGACTCCAGTCTTGCTGCCGGGGGCTTGGGTGGTGTGAGGCAGACCTGCTCTCAACAGCCATCGAGCTTCACTTTCGGTTTCGTCAGAATAGCCCGGTAAGGTATTGAAAAGTGGAGGCTTTCACCAGAAGCGCCGTTCAGGCATGGCGAAAGCGCTGGCGCATTGTCTCGACATCCCAGTCCTGCTCGATCATGTATTCAAAGGCATGACTGAAGAGGATCGGGTCCTGCTCGTCCAGCAGACGCAGCAGCTGGGTCAGCTCAGTGACGGCTCCGCGATTGGCCACACTGCGCTCGGTCAGTTTGAGCCAGCGGCAGCGCTCCAGTACGGGACCATCCAGCGGCAAAAAAAGGCGCTCGGGCTTCAGTTCCGGCCAAAGCCCCAGATCGATGCCGTTATCCGGCCTGGACATGGTTCGCAGAAAGCGGTGAAGGCGCGCCACGGCGCTTCCCTTTGCCGGGCGTGGCAGCAGATGAGCCACACCCTTCAGCGCGCGCTCCTCTCTGGGAATGCCGCGAATGATGCTGATCATGAAGCGATCGAGGGTCACAAGCAGATCCCGCTTGCCCTCCTTGCCGGACTCCTTCTGAAAGGCCAGCCGAAGGCTTCGCTCGCGCTTGAGCAGACTCTTCAGCGCCACAAGAAAGGCTGCCAGGGCCTCCTTTTTGAGGAAACCAATTTCCAGATCCGCCGTGATTTCGCGTAGCATTTCAGGTGTGGAGCGAACCAGCTTCAAGCCAGGCTGCTGCCCGAGGCGCTCCAGCAGCAGATCCAGCACCTTGCGGCACTGAAGGGGCGGCCTCAGGCCCTCGAGCGTCAAGGCAAGAAAAGCCACCAGCTCGCGATCCCGCTCGTGCTCGTGATAGCGCGCCAGCTGCACGGCCTGCTCGCGCGCTTTCTGTGCAATGCGCTCTTCATAGAGGCCGCCCAGAAAGCGTTGCAATCGCTGTTTGCGGGCAGATTTGATCATTTGCCTGAAGCAGCCTCTTCAATGGCATCGTAGTTGGGCAGAGCGGCAAAACGCCGCAGTTCATCTTCGCTGATCGCATAGCCATCCAGCGTTAACAAAACGGCATCTCCGACCAGCAGTGTCACGGTTCCGGCGCGATCACTCGCATCGTATTCCAGCATGGCCTTGCGGCTTCCCAGCTTGATCATTTTCTGACCCGAAGCAGCCATCATCGAGGGATTGGAAAGCGCCATGGCCATCATGCCGATCATCGGATTGTCGGTGGCAATGCTGATCTCCAGACTGCCCTCTTCTCCGTTTTCCCGCTCGTAGCTGGCGCTGGCGCCTGTTCCGCCACCAAGCATCGCACTGCCGACGGCCACACTGCTGCTTTCGCCGCGCAGCCAGCCTGCAGGAGCGGCGGGAAAGAGTTCCTCAAGCGCAGCACCCTTTTGCTGGCGGATCAGCTGGCTAGCATAGTCCAGGCTGCTGATGGCGTCCTGATTGCGTCCATCCTTGTAGGCCTGAAGGCCATCCTCGATCCAGTCGGTGACATCATCAGCAAAGGCGTTTCCAAAAGACAGCAGCAGTCCAAGCATGAGTGCGATGAGCGTCGGCATGATTCCCCCTTGTGTAAAAAGCCCGCCGGACCCAGGGGCCCGGCGGGAAGTCCTGTCGACTGGAATGTGGCAAATCAGAGGTTGATGGCCACACCAAGATTCCAGGTGCGGGGCAGGCCGAAGAAGACGCTGGCACCGGCCGCGTCGTGGCTTGAACCGTCCTGGGCGTCCGAGATGTACTCGGTGTCGAACATGTTGTAGACATGACCGAAGAACTCGAAGTCTACACCCTGCAGATTGATCGTGTAGCTGGTATGGAAATCGAAGAGCGTGTAGCTCGGGACTTTCCAGGCCTGGGCACGGTCGGGATCTTCCGTGTCAGGATCGTAGGAGCGGTTCTCCGGATCAAAGGCCGCGTAGTAGTTGCCGGCATGCTTGATGTCAAAACCGATCATGGCGCCCGGACGGGGGAACCAGGTCGGGCTCAGCGTGATGGTGGTCTGCGGAGCATCGGAAACCTTCAGACCGTCCAGGGCGAGGGTCACATTCTGGACTTCGGCCGGGTTGTCATCGGGACGGAAGGAGCTGGAGGCGTCACTGCCCCACTCCCAGTTGCCCAGGCTGATGGCCGTCTTCAGCTGGAAGCTGGAAACGGGACGGAAGAGGGCGTCGATTTCCACACCCATGTGTGTGGCATCTACACCGGGAACATTGTAGCTGTAGTCGTTGCCGGCATCAGAGGTGTAATGCAGGCTCCAGCTGCGATCCATCCAGCTCGTGTAATACACGTTGACATTGGCAGCAAGCTTGCGGTCGGCGGACGAGTAGCCCATACCGGCTTCCATGGCCATGATCGTCTCGTTGTCGGGATTCTCGTAGGCGATGAAGGCACCATCATCGATCACATTGTCGAAGATGGGGTTCTTGGACATGTAGCCGAAGTTGCCGTAGTAGTTGATCTCGTCGCTGGCCAGGTAGTTCAGGCCAGCCTTCAGCGTGTAGGCAGGATCCAGATCATCAACCTTCAGCGTGGGGGCACCGTCGCGCCAGTAGTTCTGGTGCTCGTAGGTCACGGTGGACAGCCCCAGCATGCCGAAACCGATCAGCTTGTCGGTGAAGGTGTACTCGGCCTGGGCGAATCCACCCATCCAGTCCACCGTGTTGTCAAAGTTGTAGCCGATCTTGTCGCCAATGGTCAGGGCCTGGGCTCCGTCGACACCATTGTTGTACACGTAGAAGTCCGCACCCAGCAGATTGCGGATCTCGCGGTAGTGCTTACCGACAAAGGTACGCCAGTCAAGACCGAACATCACATTCAGGTCCTCGTTCACATCCCAGCTGAGCTTGGAAATCAAACCCCACCAGTAGTGGATGTTGACCGAGTTACGGATGAGCGTCGTGGCATTGGCGCCATCAACATCGCCATCAGCCGTTGTCCAGGTTGCCGTGTTGGCCTGGTTGCGGGCCACGGTGGCGTCCCAGTCCACATGACCATCGGTGGTCATCAGGCTGCTGCTGCCCCAGCGACCGGTGCCGCCGCCCACGCCATAGCTGTGGTAGGCGATGGTGGCCAGACGCATGTCCTCGTTCAGGTCCCAGTACCAGTTCAGATTGAACTGCGGCTTGTGGTAGTAATTCTCACGCTCGTAAAGGCGATTGGCGTGGTAGGGATCGTGCTTGTCGCCATCCCATGAATCCTGCGTCTGCTGACCGATGTAGCCCCAGGTCTGGTTGTATTCGATGCCCAGCTCGTTGGTGCCGCTGACATCAATGCCTTCTTCCCGGGCGAAGTCGGTCGAATAGGAAGCAATCGAGCGCTTGTAGAGGTTCTGGCCATGACGCTGGGGAGCACCCACGCCGTAGAAGTCCAGACGATGGTCATCATTGATGATGTAGGTGGAACCGATGAACCAGGCCCAGGCATCCGTCCAGGTGCCTTCAACCAGACCATCGCCTTCCTTGCGAACCAGAGCCGCGCTCAGGGCAAAACGGCCATCAACCAGACCGGTGTGGGCGGCCAGAGTCTTCTTGGCGAAGCCGTCGTTGCCCATTTCCGTCTTGAAGCGCAGACCGGGCTTGAGATCGGCAGCGTCGGTCAGAATGTTCATCGTACCACCGACCGAAGGAACGGCCAGATTGACAGCGGAAAGGCCGCGCTGCACCTGCATGGAGCTGGTGACATCGCCCAGACCGTCCCAGTTCGACCAGTACACCCAGCCGTTCTCCATGTCGTTTACAGGCACACCGTTGATCATCACGGCCACATTGCGCTGGTTGAAACCGCGAATGTTGATGCGGGCATCGCCGCTACCGCCACCCTGCATGGTGGCGTAGACACCGGGTGTGGTTTCCAGCGCCATGGGCACATCGCGGGCACCCAGATTACGCTGAATGTCGGCCTTCTTCACATTGCTGAAAGCAACGGGGGTTTCGCGCTCCTTGGCCACGCTGGCAACGACCGTGATTTCAGCCTGGCTGATGATGGCGCCATCCAACTGAAAGTTGAAGGTCTGGTCACTGTCATCATCGAGGTTGACCGAAATGGTCTCACTCTGGTAGCCCAGGAAACTTGCCCTGAGGGAGTAGGAACCAGCCGGGGCGCTGGTCATCAGATAGCTGCCGTCCAGATTGGTGGCGGCACCCACACGCTGGCCGAGCAGTTCGACCTGGGCGTTGATGAGGGCCTCACCGCTCTCCGCATCCGTAATGGTTCCACGCAGGGTTGCAGCCTGCAGCAGACTCATCGGCAGGGCAAGGCCCAGCACGAAAGCGTTCAGCATTCGCTTCATGAATCCTCCAGTTGTGAAAAGAGTGTGTTGTTGACGCGACAAGTTCCAAGAAAGTGGTGAAGATCGTGTTAAAGACAAAAGACTTTGGTCAAGTCCTTCATGGGACTTAATTTTCATCAAGAGACTGTCGATAGGTGCCATGACATCCCCCCACGGACCGGAACTGCCAACTATCCGGAGGCGATACCATCAGCATCAAGTACAAAGTCCTTCTCCCCGTGCTGGCAGCCCTCTTGCTGGCGGCCGCCATGATGGCCTGGCACAGTTTGAGTGACGCCAGAGACATGAGCCATGCCGAACAGGCCAAAATTCTTGGCGCAAAGTTCGTAGGGATGGAAGTAGGCATTGCTTCGACAGCCGGTGAAGCATTGGCCCATGCCAGTCTCTTCTCCAGGCATCCCATGGTTGAGGATGTGTATCACAAGGCGCTACAAGGCAAGATTGACGAAGGCGCGGATCCCGTGGTGCACGCACAGCGTGTTCGCCTGCGCGAATGGTCGCAGGATTTCCTCAAAGGTTATTCGGAGGTAACCGGGGCTTCCCAGTACAAACTCCACTTTCATCTGCCCAACTCCCGCTCCATGCTCAGGGCCTGGCGCAAAACGCAAAGCCTTTCGGGCAAGGATGAATCCGATGACCTGAGCGGCTTTCGCGAGACGGTCAACACAATCAATCAGGCACCTCATGTCCCGATTCAGGGCATCGAGGTCGGGCGTGGCGGTTTTGCCATTCGTGGACTGGCACCCATTCAGGATGCAGCCGGCCAGCACCTGGGCAGTGTGGAAATGCTCTACGACTTCAGCAAGGTGACGGCGGCCCTGAAGGACAGTCCGGCGCAGGAAATGGCCATTTACATGGCTGCCGAGCAATTGGAGATTGCCACCAGCCTGGCCAGCAAGCCCGAGGATCACCCGCTGACCGGGGACTTCTGCCTGGTCAGTTCTACCAACAAGGCACTCAGCGACAGGCTTGTGGATGAAGGCCTGCTGAAGGAAGGTTTCAGGAGCCTGGGCCAGATTCACGAAGTAGACCATTACCTGCTGCAGGCCTGGCCGATTCGTGATTATGGTGGTCGCTCGGTAGGCGTGATGGTCTTTGCCCTGGACATCAGTGACAATCTGGCAGCGCTGGCCGACGCACGAAACGACACACTGATGATTGCCCTTTTGCTGATGGTGATCACGGGCGGCGTGCTCTTCTACGTGGTCCGCTCCGTTACCGGCCCCATTCAGCGCCTGATGCGCACGGCTGAGGCCATGTCCCAGGGTGATGACGGTGATACAATCAATGTGGATCAGGACCTGCTGCGTTCACCCGACGAAATCGGAAACCTTGCCAGGGCATTCGACGCCATGCTGGGCAGCATTCGTGATACAATGAAACAGCTCGAAGAGCGCCGTGCGAAGCTGGCAGCCAAGGTGGATGAAGCTCTGGGCACCATCGAGTCCTTTGCACAGGGCAGGTTGAATGTCCGCATGGATACGAAGGAAGAAGACGAACTGCATCGCCTGCGCATTGGTTTCAATGAAGCTCTGGAAAAACTTTCGGTCCTGATCAATCATCTGGCCGGTGATGCGGACAGTTTGGCGCAGTCTTCCAATGGCCTGCAGGGGGTTTCCGCAAGCCTGATGCGACAGGCAGAAAGTACAAGCTCCCAGGCAGGCAGTGCGGGCAGGACAGCAGGTAGCGTCAATGACAGCATTCAAAGTGTGGCCAGCGCCACCGAAGAGATGGAAGCATCGATTCAGGAGATTGCCCAGAATGCCGGCAAGGCCGCGCAGGTGGCTTCCAACGCCCGTGATACAGCCAGCGATGCCGAGCACATTATTCAGCAGTTGAACGAAAGCTCGCGGGAGGTGGAAGAGGTGGTCAAGACCATCAGCTCCATTTCCGAGCAGACCAATCTGCTGGCCCTGAATGCAACCATCGAAGCGGCCCGTGCGGGTGATGCCGGCAAGGGTTTTGCCGTGGTGGCCGGTGAGGTCAAGGATCTGGCCCGTGAGACAAATCTGGCCACCGAGGACATTGCAAAGCGGATCGCGGCCATTCAGCGTGATACACAAAAGACCATCACGGCCATTGCCTCCATCAGTTCCGTGATTCAGGAGATTCACCAGATCGAGACGACCATTGCCAGCGCTGTTGAAGAACAGGCTGCGACCACGCAGGAAATCAGCCGCAGTCTGGGTGAGGCGGCAGGCGGCAGTCAGGAGATTGTGCGACACCTTGAAGCCTTAAGCCAGGCGGCCGAGGAAAGCAGCGAGTTCAGTCGCAAAACGCGTAGCGCCTCGGATCATCTGGGTGATCTGGCTGTGGCCATTCGAAGCAGGCTGGACGCCTTTACGATCTAGCCTAACAGAGACAAAAAAGGGCTTCCAATAATCGGAAGCCCTTTTTGTATCACCGAAAGAGGCTACTTGAAGCTTAAGAGCTCCACGTCGAAGATCAGCGTAGCGCCGGGCGGAATCACACCACCGGCACCACGTTCGCCGTAGCCAAGGTCCGAAGGAATCACAAAGCGGTACTGGGCACCCGGGCTCATCAGCTGCAGGCCTTCGGTCCAGCCCTTGATCACGCCATTCAGCGGAAAGGAAATCGGCTCGCCACGATCACGGGAGCTGTCAAACTTGGTGCCGTCGGTCAGGGTTCCCGTGTAATGCACGGTCACGTTGCTGGTGGCAATCGGCTTGGGGCCTTCTGCCGGGACGATCACTTCGTACTGCAGACCGCTGGCGGTCGTGGTTACCTCGGCACGCTTGCCGTTTTCTTCCATGTACTTCATGGCTTCTTCCTTTGCTTTCTGGGCAGCAGCTTCCTGACGGACCTTCATGCCCTCATCCAGAATCATTGCCACGTCCGCGTCGGCAAGCAGAGTCTCGCCGCCGGCCTGACTGTCCTGCAGTCCCTGAATCAGGGCTGCAATATCCACATCCGGCATGTTGCCGATGTTTCCCGCGATGTCCATGCCCAGGGCATAGCTGAATTTCTGCGTGTCGGTGTCCAGCTGTGTCAAGGTCTTTTCCTTTCCGGTTTCCAGACATCCAGCAAAGAGCATCACACTCAGCAGCAGCATGCCTTTAACAAAAGTGTTCATGGTCAAACCTCTCGTTTATGAATCAGCCTGACCAAGAGCCTGTCGAATGCTCTCATGCAGGTGGTGAAATTCCGGTGTCAGGGTGCCCTTGTGGGCGATCACGGCCCGCTTCAGCTCGGCGGGCAGATCGAGCTCTGCAAAGGGCTTGTCCCAATTGGTTCTGGCCAGTCTGGCCACGTAGGGTGCCAGCGCCTGACTGAAGGTAAGGCTTGCATCACGGGGCAGCTCGCAGGGCAGATTGTCCACGGCAACGATCACAGGACCATATCCGTCCAGGCCGTGAATGATGGTTCCGCTGTTGGCGTCGTATACATAGCAGGCATTGTCCGGGTGCGTACTTTCCAGACTGCACTCGATACTGCCTTCAATGTCGATTGAGATGTCACCGATCACCAGCAGCCGGCCCTGCTTGCCGCTCTTCCAGGCCTCTTCTACCCAGCTGCGTGTGACAAGTCGCGGGCAGTCGGGTGTCCAGTAAATCGCGTTTACCAGCAGGTCCAGCCTGGGCAGCACATCTTCAAAACGGCTTTTGTAAAGCGTGGGCCGGGTGAAGTATTCGTTCAAGTCGAAACCACCATCAGCCTCGCGGCAAAACATGTCTTCTTCCTTGAAGACAACCAGATGCAATTTGCCTGGATCCAGCTCTTCCAGGCTGCCAAGAGTACGTAGCTCGCTGGCCGTGTGCTCTTCGTGGGGCAGCAGTCGAAGAATCTCCTGCGCTCCCTGTGATACATTTCCATAGCCCGTTATGCCCACAACTAGCGGGCGATCCCGGCCGGCAAAACCTTCACGGGGATCAATCTCGCCAGCCAACGCCGTGATTTCGCTCTTTGCCTCTGCCAGATCCGCATAGCGCCATGCGCTACGGACTTTTGTCAGCGGGCCAAAACGACCTTCCAGAGCCAGTCGTCCACCCAGAGTCGAAAGGCTGTCGATCATGCCCGCGTAGCCGGCGTGCTTACCAAAAAAGACCAACCGGCGACCGGCGTCATCGGCAATCAGCTCGTAGTCGATCAGGGTTGCCCGGCTGTCCAGGATCCGTTTAAGGAGGGCCATATTGTAGGCCTGCCCTTTGATCGTATGCGAGAAAAAGACATGGACAGAATCATCAAGAATCTCGGCTGCAGGAATTTCCTTGACGGCAAAAACCAGCCCGCAGCCCTCAAGTGTATCACAGATTTCGGCACCGGCAGCCCGGTAATGCCTGTCCGACCAGGTGCGGTTCTCGCTACTCTGCACACGCAGGCTGAAGCCTTCGCGCTGTACGAGCTCTTCCACCAGATGCGGACTCAAGGCAACGCGCCGCTCCCAGCCGCTCTTGTCTTCGCGGCGAATGCCGATGACTGTTGAATTCAACGCAGCGGATCCTCCACTCGGCTCGGGTCGAGAACCTTTTTGGTAAAGAGAATGCCCGCGCTTTCCAGTTCGGCCAGCGCAGGTTCGTAGATGGCAGGCATGCGGGGGATCACGCAGCCGCGATCTTCAATGGCGCCCCTGGCGATCAGCTTCAGACAGATGCCAGCCGGCATGCCGACCGTGCGGGCCATGGCTGTAAAGCCGCCCAGGTCCCCGGTGTGCACCATGGTGTGCAGCTCCTTGGTGTAACACGGATCAGGGCCGCGAAGACCCGCCGGGTACTCCACGTCGAATTCATGCAACAGAACGACCATATCGCGGCGGCCTTCACGCAGGGGCAGCTTCTCCAGCAGCAGGTCGGTCAGCATGTCAGCGGCTGTATCACCCTGAGTCCGCACCAGATCACGGCTGAAAAGGCCCAGCCAGCTTAAATTGCGAATGGCGGCACCGGTTGGGTTGATGCCCAGAACCTTGGCCACACGCATCTCCACATGCTTGCCGCGATCCTCCAGCGGCAGGAACATCTTGACCACATCGCGATAGCTCTTCTTCTGCAGGTCCGGTATGCGAATGGTCGAATTGTTCAGGCCCAGTGCCACAATCTGATGCCAGGTCTCGCTGTAGCCGGGATAGCGCAGGGTGGCGCGAATCATCGTACGCGTATCCTTCAGCGCAAAGGCATCCAGGTATTCCAGACTGTCGCGGTTGGGGTAGGCTTCCATCAGGCCCACGCCCTCAACACTGACGGGCCAGGTATGATTGAAGACCCGGTGAGAGGGCACAATCTTCGTCTGCCCCATGTAGCGGTAGATCGCGCCCGCACTGCCGGCTCGGGCCACATTCTGCGGATTCCAGGTAATCACATACTGCAGCGGATTGTCGATGCTCTCCGGAGCGGGAACACCGCTGCCGTAACTTTTAAAGCCCATCACGCGCCCGCCGCCCTCGCGGATTCCGGCAATGGCCTTTGCCGCAGACATGTGGTCGATGCCGGGGTCCAGGCCCAATTCATTAATGAAGAGCAGGCCCTTTTCACGGACTTCTTCGTCCATGGCACGCACGGCGGGATTTGTATACGAAACGCTGACCATGTGGCAGCCGTGCTCCAGGCAGGCGCGCGCGACCGCTTCCTGAAAGGTTGGCGCCAGCATGCTGGCCACCATGTCCGCCTGCCTGAACTCTCGCCCAACCTGCGCTGTATCACGCATGTCAAAGGCGATGGCCCGGCCCCGCGGGTGCCCGGCTATGGCCCGCTCGGCTTCTTCCAACCTTAGGTCACCCACGGTGACCGACCAGTTCATCTCCTCGGCATGTTCGAGCAGATAATGAATGAGGTAGGGCGCACTCTTGCCGGCACCCAGAACAAGGATTTGCTGCATTTCTGTTCCTGATGGCACCTGCGATGAACCGACCTTCGGTCTATTAGTGGCAGGTGGCAAACCTATCATCTTAGGGATCGCGGAATGCCTTTTCAAGCGCAGGATAAAGCTTGCCTGTCCGCAAAGCAAAAAGACTGGACTTTTCGCTTTGTCTTTGACTTGTTTCACGGGCTCAACCATCTGGAGAAATCATGATTCGACGAATGCTGCTGGCAAGCCTCTGCCTTGCCCCCCTGCTTCATGCCGCATCTTCAACAATCGACTTCAGCAGCCCTGAATGGGAGGCCCACACAAATGCGTGGTTTGACGAGCATCCAGCCTCGCTCCCGCACTGGCCAACACCGGAGGAAGCCGCCGGCCTCTATGAGAGTCGCGTCTTCACGGAAACCGATCCGCCGCTGAATCCGCGCTCCATCGCCGAGTTTGAGCGGATGGCAGCCGTGATGATTCGTTACCCCTTTGGAATTCCCTACAGCCTGATTCAGGCGCTGGCCGACAATCATCCGCTGGTGACGGTTGTTTCCGGTGTATCACAGGAAAACACGGTGCGCAGCCTGTATACAAGTCAGGGAGTCAATCTGGACAATTGCAGCTTCCTGCATGCGCCAACCAACAGCTACTGGACACGCGATTACGGCCCCTGGTTCGTGCAGAACGGAACGGAGATTGCCGTGATGGATTTTCCCTACAATCGCCCTCGCCCCTCCGATGATGAGATTCCCGTGGAGCTGGCGGCATGGTGGGATCTGCCGCTCTACGGCATGAATCTGTCACACACGGGCGGCAACTGGATGAGCGACGGCTACGGCAAGGCCGCCTCCAGTGATCTGGTGATGACTGAGAATCCCGGCATGAGCGATGCCGAGGTTGGCCAGCTGGTGCAGGATTACCTGGGTGTGGATACCTATCACCGCCTGCCCGACCCCAACAATACCTACATCGATCACATTGATTGCTGGGGCAAGTTCCTGGATGTGGACAAAGTCCTGATCCGTTCGGTACCCATGTCACACGCCCAGTACGATGAGATCGAGGCCGTAGCCGACTATTTTGCCTCGTCCCTCTGCGGCTGGAACCGGCCCTATCAGGTGATACGTGTCTATACGCCGAACAATGAGCCTTACACCAATTCGCTGATCGTCAATGGCCATGTCTACGTGCCCTTGATGGGAGGCAGCTGGGATGATGATGCGCTGGCCGTATACGAAGCGGCCCTGCCTGGCTTTGAGATCAGTGGTTACACCTACTCTGGCAACTGGTACAGCACGGACGCCCTGCATTGCCGCACCAAAGGCCTGGCAGACCCCGGCCTGCTCCACCTGCATCACATTCCACTGGCCGATACCCTTTCTGGGCAGTCCACACTGCATTTTGAGTGCACAATCACGGCCTGCAGTGCTCAGTCGCTGATTGCGGACAGCCTGGCCCTGCGCTGGCGCATGGATGCAGGCGAGTGGCAGCGCAGCCCGCTTGTGGAAGGCCCAGGCGGCAGCTGGACGGCAAACATTCCTGCCAGCGATGGTCTGCTGGAGTATGTGATACAAGCCGCGGACGCCTCGGGTCGCTTCGAACAACATCCCTTTGCCGGCAGCGCCGATCCACATCGTGTGCACTTGATGAACTCGCTCTCCGGACTGGAGGCACCCGAGCTTCAGATTGAAGTTCAAGCTGGACAGGTTCTGCTGCAGTGGAACGCGGTGCCGGGGGCGGTCAGTTACCGGATTGAGAGGGCAAGCTCCCTTGGTGGCGAATGGAGCATTCTGTTCGATGGGGTGGTGGAAAGCAGCGCAAGCCTGCCGGTTGAAGGTTCCGTTCAGCTCTTCCGGGTAGTGGCCCAATAACCTTGAAAGATTGTGATACAAATGAAAAGCCCCGCAATCGCGGGGCTTTTTTCATGCTTCCTGCATGCCATTGACCAGATGCTGATCGCCCGGTCTTTGCAGCGACGGATTCAGGCCAAGACCCGCCAGGAAGCGCTCGAAGTGCTCGTCCTGATGAGTCAAATGATCGTGAATCCAGGTCTGCAGGCAGTCCTTCAGCTCGCTGAAACGCGGCACCAGACCACGGCGCATGGCCTGCTCCAGCCAAAGCATGTCTCGCGCGCAGGCACGATGCAGTTCCGTGTGGCCCAGCCGCTCTGGATAGCCCGTACGGCGCATCAACTCCTCTTCAAGCGAGAAATGCTGCATTAGAAAGTCCTGAAGACTCTCGTACTCTCCCTGCCAGCTTGAAAGGTCCTGGCCAGCGCGAACCAGTTCCAGCAGTCTGCCGGTTCGCTCAAGCAATTCCTCGTGCTGGGCATCAATCTCCCTGATCCAGGAATGAAGGTATTCCTGATTCAAGCTTACCATCGCTTCCCCCTTCGGTAAGTCTGAACCCCAAAAAAAAGCCCCCCCGCAATCATGCGATCGGGGGGGGCTGGCTTTAAATCTAGCAAATGCGATGACTAAGGCAGAGTGACCGTGCTCACTTGATACAGATAGGCACCGCCCACTCCACAAGGCACCAACCAGAAGGTCTCGGTTGTTTCCGCAATCACCGACCAGCTGCCATCCAGACTGTTCGTGCTGTATACACGGTAGAAGTCGATGCCGTCTACCGGATCCCACTCCAGCCTGGAGTTGCAGTCGCCCAGATAAATGATGCGCAGTTCGGAAACCGGGCTCGGACCGCCCACAAGGAAGCTCACGGGCAGGCTCAGGCTTCCCTCATCCGCATCATTTGACGTGATCGTGATCGTTCCCGTGTAGCTGCCTTCCGCCAGGAACAGCGCGTCGGCGGTCAGGTTGAGATCCACACTTGCGCCAGCGGCCAGCGTGCCGCTGCTTGTGGAAACCGTCAGCCAGGGCGGCGTGACTTCACCAGCGTTGATCAGGGTGATCGTGCCACTGACCGAGTGCGGATCGGCACCCCAGACATCGCCATCAATCGTCCAGGGCAGGCTCATGTCCGTTGCGAAACCGGCATCGATGGAAACCGTTACCGTGCCGGTAGCTGTTTCATTCGGATAGACATTGCCGTAGCCGCCATCGGCATCCAGCCAGGCAACAACCGCACCATCGCCTGTAACACCGTCCCAGGTCAGGTCGCCAGCGGATCCACCAGACAGGTTGCTTGCGCTGATCACCGTGACACCCGCCGGGAAGTCCAGCGAAGCACCTACGGCCCACTCGTTGTCCGTGGAGCCATTAAAAAGGCTGACATTCAGGGTAAGAGTGGTGCCCGCCTCAAATTCGCTTTCCGTGATACTCAGGGTCGAGCCTTCCATGGAGCGGTCGCCAGCGGCCGGAGCGTCGGCCACGAAACTGAAGCTCCAGTCCAGCGGCGCATTGCCGGAATTGGTGATGCTCAATACACCCGTGTCCACCTGACCGGGCATGGCATTGAAAGCGAAGCTCTCGGCACTCAGGCCGATTTCCGGCGCAGGCATGGCACCCAGCGAGGGGAAGATGATCTCGTCAACCCAGGCGCAGTCGCTGCCGGAAGAAACACTACCGTCCTTGTAATACGTGAAGGCAATCGTGTGCTCACCGGCGGCAAGGGCGTGCGTGTACTGCGTCCAGGCCACTGTGCCGGCGGCTTCCGTGATCAGGCTGCCGTCC
>CAYFPS010000007.1:24005-50203 GCA_964345075.1 uncultured Bacteroidaceae bacterium
AAGCGGAAGTAGTCGTAGCTGGCTTCGGAGCTGACCGAATACCAGAAGCTGATGTTACCGGCTTGTATCACATTGGCCGTCAGCTGCAGGGTGCTGGTCTGGTTGTGGGTGATCACACCGCTCTTTGCACTGTAGCTGCCATCGTGCGAGGTCGTGTTGTCGATGGTCCAGTTGGCGTTACCCGCCATCTCCCAGGCCATTGCATTGAAGTTGCCCGTCTCGAAATCTTCCAGTGTCAGGCCAATCGTCAGGGCGAAGCCACCACTGAAGGCTGTGTTTCCACCACTGCCAATCAGGCTGAAGTTGGCCACATGGCCCACCGGCGCAGCGGCGTCCACGCTCACCTGGAAACTTGCCGTGGTGCTGGCACCCGGAGCCAGATTGCTGAAGCTGTCACTGTTGGCCGTAATGCTGACATAGGCATCGGCCGTTGAAAGCACGAGGTTCATCAGGTCAATGGCCTGGCTGCCATCATTGCTCAGCTGCAGGTCGATGCTTGCGCTTTCGCCCGGATCCAGACGGCCATTGTCACCATCAACCACTGTGATATCGCCCAGTGAGAGCGACGGAGCGGCCACCATCAGGCTGAAGGAACTTTCCCAGCTGTTGGCACTGCCGTCTTCGGCGGTCAGGGTAAAGGCCACAGCCTCGCCCTCGGAAAGGGCGCCAGTCTGCAGCGTAAAGGCATTGTTGAGAGTGGCGCTGGCACCAGCAGCCAGACTGGCCAGGGTGGGCGAACCGGTGATGGCCGCAATACCGGGATTGCTGGTGGCAAGCGAGAAGCTAAGGTTCGTGGCGGCTAGTACACCCAGGTTCTCAATGGTCAGACTTAAGGCCGTGCTCTCATTGGGATTCAGCATGCCGTCACCGTCGAGGCTCTGTCCGCTCAGGCTGACATAGGGACCCGAGGGCGGGATCACGCTGACCAGGCCCTGATAACAGTCGTAATTGTAAGCCAGCACGGTGCAGGTAAGATCCTGACCAATGGGCAGTGCATCGGCAATGCTGATCTGGGCAGCGCCGGAGGCATCGGCAATGGCGGTACCGTAAATCGTGCCGTCGTGATACAAGGTCACGCGCGCGCCGGCAGCGCCGGTCTGCACAGTGAAGCTGCCAGCCGTGCTCAGAATGCTGGCGGCATGGCTGACGGAAAGGGCTGCGGGCGTGTTCGTGCGAAGCAGCAGACTGGGATCGGTGAAGATCGTCCAGGTGCGTGTCATGTCGTAGTCGGCGTATTCGTCATTCATCAGCATGGAGCCGTTGAAGCAGATGCCGCCGAAGGTGATCATCTCTTCGGCCACCAGCAGATCCGTGCACTCGTCCTGCGCGGCCATCGGCGGGGCCCAGCTCTGATTGATGGTGGAAGCGTAGATGCCGACGGCTCCGGCGGGCTCGCCACCGGTGGTGGCGCGCATCCAGGCTTCGGCGAAACAGGTTGTGCCGGCAAACTGGCCGTTCACGCATGCCACATCCACAATGAAGGGAAGCATGTTGGCATTGCTCAGGGCGCTCGCATTGGTGCTGCTGAAGCCGGTGGTTGACCAGGCCGTCACACTGCCGTGACCGGTGTAATTGATGAAACTGCGTCCGGCATTGACAGCAGCCGTAACCTGAGCGGCCGTTGCGCCCGGATCGTAAATCTGATCAACAAGCGTGTAGGTGTAACCCAGAAGGTCGGCGCGAATGTTGTCCTGATGCTGCCAGTCGGCCTCGCCATCATCACCGATGCCGCTGCCTTCGGCCGAACCGATGCCAATCCCCTGACGGTACCAGGTGGCACCCATCTGGGGATCGCGCTCGTATTCAACACAGCGCTCGACCATGGTCTGAATCATGGCGCTGGTGGAACCCGAGAAGCGACCGACGAAAATGTCCGGGTAATAGTCGGCACCTACCAGGAAGCTGTAGCCCGGATCCGAGCTGCCACCGGCCGCACTGAGCGAGGGCAGCTGCTCGGCATCACCCACCAGCAGCAGGTAGCTCAGGCCAGGCAGGATGTAATAGTCTTCAACATAGGCCAGAATCGCGGCCGAGCTGCTGCCCACTGCAGATTCCAGCACGAAATCCACCGACATACCCGACTGGCGCTTCCACTCGACAAAGGGCTGCATGTCTGCGGCGAATTCGTCCGAACAGATGATCAGCATGTGGCCGCCTTCTTCGAGCGGCGTATAGCGTGAATTTGAGCCATAGTTCAGGAAACGCTCTCGATAGATGCGCGCGAAGCTCTCGTCGACCACATCGGGCTCGCTGCGTGAAGGCAGCTCGTTCAGGCCCGGCTCGGCCGTCCAGCTAAGCTCCACCACCATGCGACTGGCGACTTCAACCGTGCCATCCACAGGATTGGCCATGAAGGGCTGGAAGACCACTGTCTGGCCGCGGTAGTCACGCAGGATGTAAGGATCGCGCAGCCAGGCTTCATCGGAAGGCCAGCTGTTCTGCTGATAGGCAGGACCAAAGCTGTAGGGCAGGCTGGCGGGATCAATGTCGCGGGTCAGGTTGCCCTTGCTGGGAACCACATTCATGTCGAAGGTCTGGCTTTCCAGACTGATCACGTTGATCTCGACACTTCCCGTCGCGGGAATCACCACACTACGTGCCATCAGTGGCAGCTCGGGGGCGGTAGCCTCCAGCGTCCAGGCCTCGCCGGGAACCCGCAGCATGGAAAATTCATCCTGACCGATCTTTACGCCTGTCTGCTCGAAACCGGCGAGGGTGCATTCCAGACGCAGCCCCTGCGAGGTCTCCTCCAGCAGACGAACGCCGGTTTCCAGACTGCTGTCCAGTTCAACCCAGGCAGCCTGAGACAAACCGGCCATGGCCAGCCCAAAAAGTGCAAGCATTCGCTTCATGTGTACTCCTGTAAGGTGGTTGGGATAGTGTTCACAGCCGCCCGATGTTGAACACTTGACATCTTTTCCGGACTAGGAAAGGGTCAAGCGGCTATACCAACATCAATACGGATGCAAGCTCATTCAAGTATAGCGTGCATTCAATTTCACGCAATATTCCATTGAGCGATCACATTAGATACCAAGCATGCAATCAATGTGCCAGAGTTTTCTCGGCATCCAGCAGATTTTGCAATGCCGAGCCCAGTGCGGAGTATCGGAATTCAAAGCCGGCAGCTTCAAGGAAATCAGGACGAATCAGGGGTGTTGAAAGAAAAAGCTCAGGCCCCATGTTTCCGGGCAACAGTCTGAGCAGAAAAGCAGGGACATGCATGAAGGCCGGCCGCTTGAGGGCTGCTGCCAATTCGCGGACGAACTCTGCCTGCATTACTGGGTTGGGGGCAACCAGATTGACCGGGCCTGTCTGTGCACTTTGCAGCAGATGCATCACGGCCCTGCACCAGTCTTCCTGATGAATCCAGCTGTAGCCGACATCCGCCGGACCCAGCCGGCCGCCCAGCCCCAGCCGAAAGATCGTCTTCAGCCGCGCCAGCAGGCCGCCCGCACCAAGAACCAGACCCGTGCGCAGCAAAAGGACTTGCGTTCCAGAGGCCTTTGCCTTGAGGGCTTCGGCCTCCCACTGCCTGCAAAGATTACCCAGAAGCCCTCTGGAAAAGTTCTGGCTTTCTTCTCCCTGAGCCTCATTCGACGCTTGATAAATGCCGATGGCGCTTGCCGAAAGCAGCCTGACAGGGGGCTGGCGCATCAGGCTAAAAGCCTTGACGAGAAGTCGTGTGCTTTCAACACGGCTTGAAACCAGCTGCCTGCGAAAGGACTTCGTCCACAGGCCGCCGGCGACAGGCGTTCCGGCCAGATGGATCACGGCATCCAGGCCTTCCGGCAGAAGGGCGGCCAGCTGGCTTGCACTGGCCGGCCAGCGCAGATCAGGACCCGAGCGATCCAGCCGACGAAGCTCGTGCCCCGCCTCCTCCAGCTGTTTTGCCAGCAAGGATCCCAGATAGCCCGTGCTGCCCGTCAACAGAATCTTCATCGTGTGCTCCTTTGCGCCAAAAGCGCAGTCAGCCAGTCCGGCCGATCGGTGGTCAGGCCACGTAGTCCCCAGTGATTCAGCCGCAAGGCTGTTTCATCCTCTTCCACATTCCAGGCCCAGCAGTCAAGCTCTTCGCGGGCCAGCAAGTCAAGCAACTCCCGTGATACACCGGCAGCCTCTGCATTCAGGCCCTCCATGTGCAGTTCGTGGGCCAGCTGAATCCAGGAAGCAACCTGCTCTTTGCTCGCCAGCTGGGTGGCATCCAGCAAGCCAAGCAGCCGCGCAGCGGGAAAGCGACGCCGAAGTTCGCGAAGTGCAGGCTCGAAAAAACTGATATGTATTACAAAATCGGCGCGCCTTTCGAGCTCGCTTTCCTCGAAGACGGTCCATGCCTCAGGCAAGGGGGCTTCCTTCCATTCCAGCAAAAGCAATGCTTCTGGCGGCATGGCATTGAAAAAGGCAGACAGGCTGGGCGGACGCTTCTCTTCAGGCAATGACTTCGCGGAGATTTCCTTCAACAGGCGATCCACGCCAAAGGTGCGCAGCAAGCTCTCATCGTGCAGGAGCCACAAGCGGCCTTCAGCATCATGACGCAGATCGCATTCGACACCGTCGGCTCCGGCATCCAGCCCACACTGCATGGCTTCCAGGGTGTTTTCAGCGGCAAGCCCGGCGGCTCCGCGATGGCCGATCACAAGTGCTTTCATCGTTACCTGATTGATGGACCGGGGGGATCAGAGCTTACAAAAAGCAGGGCAGCCGGAAATCAGCTCCGGCTGCCCAACCAGTCACACATCAGCAGGAAGACTGCTATTTGAGGAGGGTCATTCGCTCGACGCTGACAGCGCCATTCTGATCAAGACGGGCCAGATAAAGGCCGCTGGGCAGTGCCGCCGCGTTCCACACAGCACTGTGACGACCGGCCGGCATCTCTTGATTGATCAGGCTGGCAACCTGCTGCCCGGCCAGATTGTAGACAGCCAGATTGGTCAATCCCGATGCTGAAAGCTCAAAGTCGATCTGCGCTGCAGGATTGAACGGGTTGGGGTGAACCCCAAGCAGCCCGAAATCGGCAGGCAGGAGATCGCTGTCATCGATGCTGTTCTCCAGCTCCAGCTGAATCGCGGCGGAACCATCACCGGGGGCATCAATTGTGGCCCAGGCGCCCAGACTGCCGTCAGCCAGGGTTCCCGTCGCAAAGACGCTGTAATTGCTCATTCCAGCCAGTTCGATGGCCTGAAAATCAAGCACGACGGTCTCTGCCCCGGCAAGCCGAACCTGCAGGCCGACGCTTCCGGGGGCCACCGGCAGCCAGCCGGCACTTTCATTGAAGGCGATCTCGCCAAAGAGCACGGTGCCGTCATCCAGTGTGATGTCAACCGAAGGCGCGTCCGCGGCCGTGTGAACAAAGCGCACCCAGGCCTCATCATGATTTGTATCACGGCTGTCGGCCAGCACAATCGGCCCAAAACTGCCATCAGCCAGCAAACCCGTGGCGGCAATGGTCGTGGCGCTGCCGGCCGCAAAGGGCAGGCTGGCATCGATCACAGCGTTTTCCATGGTGCCACTGACAAAGACCTCCAGATGGTGATCGCCAGCGGGCAGTTCCAGGTAGCTGCTGAAGGCAGAGTAAGGCACAGCCTCGAGGGCCATGGCACCGTCCACATAGACATCAACCGCCGGCGCATCCGGACTCAGGTGCGCCACACGCACGCTGGCTCCCAACTCGGCAAGCGGCAGAACCGTGCTGCCGTCTCCGGGATTGTCCAGTGCGGCCAATGCGCCCAGAGATCCTTCAGCCAGACTGCCCACGGCGAAAACACTCAAGGTGGTGGCAGCCTCCAGACTGACGGGCGCGAACTGCTTGACAATCGTGTCCGTACCGGCTACGCGGACTTCCAGACTGTACTCCCCCGGCTCAAGCGCTAGAAAATCCGTCGACTGATTGAAGGCCACATTGCCAAAGACTACCGTTCCATCCGGCAGCGTGATGTCAACGGCGGGCGCGTCCCCGGCTCCGTGAATGAAGCGGATCCAGTGCATTTCGGGATCCGACTCGCGGACATCGGCAAAGACAGCCGGCCCGAAGCTGCCATCGGCCAGCAGGCCCGTTGCAGCAACTGTGGTGGTGCTGCCTTCAGCAAAATCCAGATTGGCAGAGATCACTGGATCCGTTGTCGTACCGCTAACGAAAACGTCCAGTTGATGTATACCTGCTGACAGATCCAGATAAGGGCTGAAGGCAGCGTAAGGCACGGCCGTCAGAACGGCGTCGCCATCCACATGGATGTCTACGGCCGGCGCATCGGGGCTCAAATGGGCAACACGCACCTGTGCAGCGTGAACAGTGGCCAGATTCAGCAGCAGCAGGGTTGATAGAAGGGCTTTCATGTCGCATCCTTTCCGGGTTGTTTCGGTCACTTACTGGACAATATATGGACAATCCCCTCGTCTGTCAAGTTTTTGTTCACATTATTCCAGACATATTGACTCCTCAACACGATTTAGAACACTGTCACGTTAGCTGAACTAATTGCAAATCAAATTCTTGCAGCCATCTTCTTGACATTTTCTGGACATTGTCTAATCTTTCACGCCATGAACACCAAACGAAGCCGCCATCCCATCGCTGTCATCAGCCGACGAACCGGACTGCCTCAGGACCTGCTGCGCGCCTGGGAGCGTCGCTACGAGGCCGTCATCCCCGAGCGAACTCCAACAGGAAGACGACTTTACAGTGATCAGGATCTGGAGCGGCTGAACCTGATGAAGGATTTGCTCGCTCACGGACATCGCATAGGTAATGTGGCGGGACTGACTCTGGACGAATTGCATGGACTCCTGCAGGAATCCCGCAGGCATGAGCTCAAGCGGGAACAGCCGGTAGAGGCTGTCCAGGTTGACTTGCCTGCCGCCATGCATTCTGGAATGGTAGGTGTTGAAGACGCCTTCAGCGCGGTTGATGCTTCCGATGCCGGCCTGCTGCATCTCCTCCTGCAGCGGGCAGCCGTAACCATGAGTCTGGCGCAGCTGCTGGAGCACTTGATCCAGCCACTGCTTGTCAGGATCGGTGATACATGGCATGCTGGCGAAATGCGCATCAGCCAGGAACACATGGCAACCGCCGTGATACGCAGCTTCCTGGGTACCATGCTGCTCAAAAGGCGCCTGCCCGAGAATTCGCCCCGCATCATTTGTGCTGCACCCGGTGGACAGGTTCACGAGCTGGGCGCGCTGATGGCTGCACTGACCTCACAGGAGGCCGGCTGGGCAGCCGAATTCCTGGGGCCGGACCTGCCTGCCGAGGAGATTGCGGGAATTGCGCTGGCCAGAGGTGCACGGGCTGTTGCCCTGAGCATCGTCCATGTGCACGACCACGCGCAGATGGCTATGGAGTTGGAAAGCCTGCTGAATTACCTGCCGCAGAATATCAGCATTGTGGCCGGTGGCCAGGCAGCCCACATCCTGCTGGAAAGTATTCCGGGCATGTACGGGCGAGTTCTTATCATCAAGAGTCTGCGCGGACTGAAAGAACACCTGCACAGCCTTTCAATCTGAACAGGCTTGCGCGCATGGCCTTCTGCCAGGGGCCTCTCTTAAGCAGCCGGGCGTTCCCAGACCATCCACATATCCCCCAGATAGCCCTCTCTGAAGCCTGCTTCGCAATAGGAGAAGTAGTAGTCCCAGGCGCGGCGGAAGCGGCGATCGTAGCCCATTTTCTCCAGTTCACTTTCCTTTGAAAGAAAGCGCCTGCGCCACTCGGCAAGTGTTCGCGCATAATGCGGCGTGATGTCATGCTCCTCCACTGGCCTGAGACCAGCTTCGGCAGCCCGCTTTCGAAGGATGGCGCGACTGGGGATGAAGCAGCCCGGGAAGATATGCCGCTTGATGAAGTCCACCTGCTTGAGCGCCCGTTCGTAGGCATCGTCCTCGATCACGATGGCTTGTATCACAAGACGACCACCTGGCTTCAGTCGATCATGGCAAACCTGAAAGTAGCCGGGCAGGAATTTGTGACCAACGGCCTCCACCATTTCGATGGAGACCAGCCGGTCGTGCTCCCCCTCCAGATCCCGGTAATCCTCACCCAGCAGCTCAATTCGATCGGCCAGACCTGATTGCTGAAAACGCTCCCGGGCCAGTGCTGCCTGCTCGCGGCTGAGGGTTGTGGTCCGGACATTCAGCCCCCGCTGTGCTGCACTCAGGGCAAGCGCTCCCCAGCCGGTTCCGATTTCCAGTAGACCTTGCCCCGGTGAGGCATCCAGCAGATCCAGCACCTTTTCAATCTTGGCCAGTGAGGCTTCTTCCAGCGTGCTGGTTTCCTGCGGAAACCAGGCGCAGGAATACATCATGCTTTCATCCAGAAAGAGCTTGAAGAAATCGTTGCCCAGATCGTAGTGCGCGGCAATGTTTCGTTTGCTGCCGGAGCGTGTGTTACGTCTTAGCACATTCATAGCGCGCTGCAGGGGCGCCAGAAGCCGACCGCCGGTCTTCTCCAGATCACGCAGGATGCCGCGATTTTCCAATAGCAGCTGAAGCAGCCCGGGAAGGTCAGGCGTGTCCCATTGCTCATCCAGCCAGGCTTCGGCAGCACCATTTGCACCGCCTCCCAGAATACGCCACCAGAAGGCAGAATCCCTGACGGTCAGTCGATGTAGCCGCCCGCCCTTTCCGACGGTGATACAATGACCGGCCTCTTCGATCAGCAAGCGTCCGTTCTCGATTTGCGAGAAGAGCCTGGTCAATAGAGTACGGGCAGGATTGAAGGACGAAATGCGACCCTGTACTTGCCTGTTGGCCGAGCTTAGCGTGTTCATACAGCCTGCTTTCTTTTGTCGGGATGTGGGTGAAACGGCACGCCTTTCAGCCAGAGCCGCAAGGCGTGAACATAGATCAGTGATACAACCTTCAACGTCATCAGCGGCCAGCGCAAGAGCGCGTAGCGCACTCCACGGCTGTCAAGCGGTTTTTTGCGAAGACTAAGTGTCGCATCAAAAAGGGGTTCCGGACTGGCATCGGCCGTGATCATGTGAACCACCAGATTCTTCCCGGCTCCGTTGAAGCGCCAGTCATAATGCTGGTCCATCGGCATAAAGGGTGATACATGGAAGTCCTTCCTGAACTGAAGACGCGCGTGGCCGTTGGCCTCGGCAGGTATCACATTCACGTGTCGCTGACCCCAGGGCGTGTTGGTGATTTCCGCCATTACGGCAAGCAGGCTTCCATCGGCATTGTGGCAGTAGTAGAAGCTGACCGGATTGAAGCAGATGCCGAAACAGGCCAGCTGAGTCAAAAGCAGGATACGGCCCTCCGGGCGACGACAAAGTCGGTCCTCGACTGTATCACGGACTGCTTCTGCCAGTGGCTGATCCACAGAACCATGATAGTCCGCGCGCCGAAAGGCCAGAGGGGCACGGGCACCCATCCAGCGGGCAGGCAGCGATGTCACCAATTCCTCGATACGCTCCGTGTCGAACATGATCATGTAGAGCGATGAGCGAAAGGCATGGACCTTTGGCCGATGGCGTCGGTGCCTGACCCAGCCTGTGTAAATAAAGCCCGCGCTCAGAGGCTAAGTCCGGCAAATTTGTGACACAGTTCGCTGGCGCTGCGCACTCCGTCCTCATGAAAGCCGTGCCCCCAGTAGGCTCCGCAGTACCAGGTGCGATCTGTGCAGATTTCCCAGCGGCGCTTCTGGGCAGCGGGTGTGCCCAGAGTGAACTGCGGGTGAGCGGCCATGTGTTCTTCGTATTTCATCACTGGCTCGATTTCCGGATTGAGGCTTACCAGCAGGGGCTGCCTGCTGACAAAGCCCTGCAGGTGATTCATGGAATAGCTCAAGGTTGCCGCCCGCTGGGAGAGCGGTGTAACACGATAATTCCAACTGCCCCAGGCTCTCCGCCTGCGCGGCATGAGACGAGCATCGGAATGCAGGATCACCCGGTTGTTCTGATAGGGCAGGGCAGCCAGAATTTCCTGCTCAGCGCTTGTGGGATCACGCAGAATGCCCAGCGCTTGATCGCTGTGCAGGGCCATGATTACATGATCAAAGTTCTGCCTGATTCCACCGGGGAGTTCAAGTTCCACATGATCCGCATTGCGTGATACACCCAGCACCGGACTGTTCAGATGAAGCCTGTGTTCAAGCGGCTGCAGCAGGCGGTCCACATAACAGCGTGCGCCCTGCGGGAAGGCATACCACTGGGGGCGACCTTCAAGCTGCAGCATGAAATGATTGTCCAGGAAGCCAAGCACTTGTCTGGCCGGCAACTCTGCAGCATGGGCAGCAGGTACGGACCAGAGTGAGCAAACCAGTGGCAACAGGTAGCGCTGCCAGAAGGCCTCGCCCAGCCTCCAGCTGAGCAGCATTTCCCCCAGCGTGCATTCTTCACCTTCCGTTGCCAATAGGGCACGGGCACGCTTGCTGAACTGCAGAATGTCACGCAGCATGCCCCAGTGGACTGGATTAAGGAGATTCCTCCGCTGGGCAAAGAGGCCGCCGTGCTGACTGCCCAGGTACTCGAGATCGGGATCTTCAAGTGAGACACTGAAGCTCATGTCGCTGGGGCTGCCCTCAATACCGAGGCGCTCCAGAAGTCGGGTGAAAAGGGGATAGTTGGGCTTGTTGTAAATGATGAAACCAGTATCTACGGGAAAGCGATTCACGCCGTCGAGCACATCGATCGTACGAACGTGGCCGCCCGGCCTCTCAGATGCTTCGAAAAGGTGAAGATCGTGATGGCCAAAAAGCAGATGGGCACAGGTTAACCCGGAAACCCCGCTACCGATGATGGCAATTCGCATTGTTAGTCCCGGCTCCTATTTTGGACAATATATGGACACAGGCTTGTTTTGTCAACGTCTTGTCCATATATTTGCAACATGATCACCATAATCCTGACATGCCTTGCCTTCTGGGCTGTGGGAGGCTGGCTGCTAAGCCTTATCAAAAGGGATAGCAGTGTAGCCGATCAGCTCTGGGGTCCGGGCTTCATTCTTCTTTGTGTTGCCGTCCTTGCTTTTCATGAAAGCCCGGGCTGGCGAAGCATGCTGCTGGCGACTCTCGTCTGCCTGTGGGGCCTGCGGCTTGCCCTGCATATTCATCTTCGGCATCGGCTGAAAGGTGAGGACCGACGCTATCGACGCTGGCGGGAGGCGGCCGGGGCTGGCTGGTGGCCCAGAAGCCTCTTCACCGTCTTCGGCCTTCAAGCTGCCCTGATGGGCTTGATCAGCCTGCCGCTCCTGCTTGTCATGCGAGCCTCCGGTACTGATGCAATCAGCGTCTGTGATGGAATCGGTCTGCTTGTTTTCCTGATCGGCTTCTGGATTGAAGCTCGCGCCGACTACCAGCTGCTGGCTCATCAGCGCAATCCACAAACTCGAAACGATCTCCTGACAAATGGTTGGTGGGCGCGCAGTCGACACCCGAACTATTTCGGCGAAACTCTGGTGTGGTGGGGATTTTCGCTGATGTCTGCGGGACAGCACGGCCCGGTCTCCTTGACTGGCGCTGTGCTGATCACCCTGCTCTTGCTATTCTTTTCCGGCGTCCCCCTGCTGGACAGGAACCTTGAAAGCAGCAAGCCCGGCTTTGCCGAATACAAGCGGCAAACCCCGGCCTTCTTTCCGCGGATTGGGCGGGGTCCCGTCAATTGACGGGGCCCCTGCGCCAACTGGCTTTCCCGATAGCTTCCGCTTTCCTAAACTGACGGGCTCTTCAGCAAAGGATAACCATGCTCAACTCACGCCAGATGCTCGTCTTTTCCCGGCTTGTCCTGATTGCCGGATCCATCAGCCTGCTTTATGCGGCCAGCAAGCTCTTCAGACAAGCTGTTCAGGGCGAACATCTGGAGCTGTGGCATCTGGCCTGGATGATCCCACTGGCTTTGGGCGGTGGTTGGGCCAAGGCGCGATTTGTCATGCGAAAGCGGATGCAAGCCAATGCCATTCGTATACGAAATGCCACGGGCAGGCTCTGGCCCTGGCAGCTCTACCCCCCCCAGCTGCTCGCCTTCATCGGCAGCATGATCCTGATCATGGCCATCCTCAAACGAGTTTACGCTCATGATGGGCTTGTGCTGGGCCTCCTGGGCGGTGTCGATCTCGCTGTCGCCATGGCACTGATTACTTCATCAGGTGAATACGGCAGGAAGCAGTAGCTAGCGATCAGGCGTCAGGCGTTAGGCGTTAGGCGTTGGGCTTTAGGCAGTAGCTAGCAAGCCAGTAACAAGATTCCAGCTCCCAGCCAGATGGCTTTGGCCGGAGCCGGCAGTTACCCGAAGACGCCCCTTGGTGCCAGGGTGGTGCCCGTCCGCTTCAACGGAGCCCGAAGTCGGTCCTTGCTGAAGCGGTAGCCGTGCCGATAAATCGGCACTATGCCAGGCGCCATTTGCCGACTGCGTCGACAACTGCCCCACTGGCCTGCTAACGCCTGACGACTAAGGCCTGCTTTTCTGGCTGGAACCTGGCTACTGCCCCCGCTTTCTTCCCGCTTTCGCGGGAGTGACAGGGGGTGACGTCTGGAAACTTCTTCTGGCTGACACTTTTTCAAAGTTATGTCCGACACCACGTTCCCGATAAATCGGGACAGGCCGACGACTTCCTCTGGCTGGAAACTAGTTACCGGTAACTGGAAACTTCTTCTGGCTAACGCCCTTTGCTATTGGCTATTCGCTTCCTGGAAAATGTCCCTGTGCTCAACTTGCAGCCTTCTCGCATCCACTGCCGTGGGGGCCTTCTTTCTTTGCTGCTGCAAAGAAAGAAGCAAAGAAAGCAGCTCTCAGATGGCCGCGCATAACTTGCGTGCTGCTACGCTGCACGCTTCGAACAGATGCGCGATCGGTGCCTGCTTTACGGCCCTTGATACATGGATGCCGCAAGCGGCATCGGAGATGAATCAGAACGCCAGGAACATGGAACCAGTAGTCAACGACTAATCGTCAAGAATTTTATGGCAGGAGTGTCAGTGCAACATGACACAAGCCCCAGATTAGCTTTACCTCCCCTGGCACTGCCCTGGCACTCCCCCGGAACCGAGAGCCACTGGAGACTTCTTCAGGCTAACGCCTGACGCCCGACGCCTAACGCCTACTTCTTCTGGCTGGCAACTGGCCGCTGGTTACTGGAAACTTCTTCAGGCTGACGCCTAACGCCTGTTTCTTCTAGCTGGAGACTTCTTCAGTCCGCCTTCCTCAAGAGCAGGAACAAGAAAAATGGCCCGCCCAGCAGACTGGTGAGAACGCCTACGGGGAGTTCAGCAGGGGCAAGGATCAGGCGGGCAGCGGCGTCGGCCAGTACGAGCAGCGAAGCTCCCGCCAGTCCGGCAGCTGGCAGCAACAGGTGATGACGTCCACCGACCAGCATACGCCCGAAATGAGGGGCCATCAGCCCGACAAAGGCAATCGGACCCGTTCGCGCGACAAGCAGTGCGACAAGCAGGCTGGAAAGCAGAAAGACGATCCAGCGCGCCTGGCGTGTGTCCAGTCCGCGAGAGCGGGCTGTTTCCTCGCCAAGACTGAGCAGATCGAGATGTCCGGCGGCACGCTGAAGTAGGATGGCTACAGGGATAAGCAAGGCGGCTGAAGGCCAGAGCGCCTCCCAGGATGCGAGATCCAGCCCGCCCATCAGCCAGCGCAGGATACGCAAACTGCGGCCGGCATCACTCATCACCTGAATCAGCAATAGCAGGCTGGAAAACGTGAAGCTAAGGGCAACGCCTGCCAGCAGAAGTCCGCCCGCTCCGCGCCGATCGG
The DNA here is from genome assembly GCA_964345075.1 of uncultured Bacteroidaceae bacterium. Lineage (GTDB taxonomy): Bacteria > CAIWAD01 > CAIWAD01 > CAIWAD01 > CAIWAD01 > CAYFPS01. Next base: position 37,700 of record CAYFPS010000007.1, read on the forward strand.
CCTTTGAGCCAAGCGCAGCCACAAGCAGACCGGCCAGCAGTCCGCCAACAAGGGCTCCCAGACGACTTGGCACAAGGGCAAGGGCGGGTATGGAAAGGCAAAGCGCCGCTCCCAGACTGGCCCCGCTGGAAACGCCCAGTGTGTAGGGTCCGGCCAGGGGATTCTGGAAAAGGGCCTGCAGAAGCAGACCGGCCAGAGCCAGGGTCCATCCGGCCACAAAGCCCATCAACACTCGAGGCAATCGTATCTCAAGCAGAATCAGCCGAGCCTGTTCGCTATCCATGCGGAGCAGATCGAAGCCACAGGCACCGCTGGCCAGGCCGATCAACAAAATCGGCAGCAGGAGGAAAAGCAGAAGCAGAACACGCTTCATGCCCCGGCTCCATTCAGCAGCCAGCAGCCTTCTTCGTTTGTGATACGACTGAAGGATGTGTGATACAAGTCATCCAGCCAGCTCGCCGCAGCCAGATCGCCGGCCGCGCATTCGGCCACCCGCGCCCCCGATCGCAAGGCCAGAACTCGGCCGCCGCGGGCAATCACTTCGTTCAAGTCGTGACTCACTTGAACGAGAATCATGCCGCTCTTCTCCAGATCCGCCAACAACACGCGCAACTGGCGAGTATGCCCGGGATCCAGAAAGGTGGCGGGCTCGTCCAGCAAAAGAACCTTGACCTCCTGACAGAGGGCAGCCGCAATTCGTACCAACTGGAGCTCACCGCCAGACAGCTCATTCAAGAGGCGATGACTCAGTTGTGATACACCGCAGCGTTCGAGGCTAATGGCGACAAGCTCCTGATCACGCCGACCGCCCCGCTCCAGCAAACCCCGCCAGGGCAGCCGGGCAAGGCCGACATAATCACGGACCCGTAGCCCCGGCAGGTGATGTTCATGTTGAGCCAACAGACAGATTCTTCGGGCGCGCTCGCGCACAGACAGGGTATCGAGTGTGCGGGCATCCAGTCGAACCTCCCCCGGGCCACTAACAAGACAGGCCATGCGCCTGAGCAGCGTGCTCTTGCCCGAACCGTTGGGTCCGATCACGGACAAATTGCTGCCCGATTCCAGACAGAGGTCAAAGGGCTTCAGGCAAAAGCCGCTTCCAGAAAGGGGCAATGTGCCCGCTTGTTGCAGCTCGAGTTTCACCTGGTCCCCTGTTCGAGAGCCTGCTTGATCAACTCGAGTGAAACTGGAAGCGCCGGACCGGGAACCTGCAGCTCGCGTCTTTTGAAAACATGTACGCGGCCATTGCGAACAGCTTGCAGCTCGGGCCAGGCCTTCCAGTCACTGGCCAGAGACAGGCTGTCACGAAGGGTGAAGTCTTCGGGCCACAGTTCAATGATCAGGTCAGGATCGATGAACATCAGCCCTTCACGTGATACAAGCGGCAGGGCTGGGCGACTGTCAGCCAGCGCATTCTGCGCACAGGCAGTCTTTAGCAGATCACTTAGCCAGCTACCTTGACCGATGCACCAGATCTGTGCGGGCGGCCCTGCTTCAGAAGCTCTGGAAGCGACAATCAAGACTCGCGGCAGTTCACCCTCGCAGGCGGCGGGCTGACTTAGCTTTTCCAGCTCGCCTGCAAGTTCCTGTGCCTCGATCTCGTGGTTCAACAATTTGCCAAGCCGTGATACACCGTCAATGATTTCCGTGATACGATCCTGAGGAAAATGCAGGCAGGGAATCTTCAACTGCGAGAGCCGCTCTTCCAGCTCGGGCATGGGGTTGGCCAGCAGCAGGCCACTAGGCCTGAGCATGACGAGCGCTTCAAGATCAGGGTCGTGGTAGGCCCCCACTCGCGGAAGATTCAGCGAATCGGGCAGACGGCAATATCTACTGACAGCCGCAAGACTGTCCGCCGCGCCAATGGCCACTACGGCATCCGTCAGACTTGGGGCAAGGCTCACCCAGCCGCCTGCCGACAATGTGCCGACACAAACAAGCGCGAGCCAGAAGGATCCCCAGTAGCGGATCACTTCAGGGGCGACCAGTCAAGACCCAATCGCCACCAGCGTCCTGGTGCCCCGTAGCCCCAGATATCTTCCCAGCGCCGGTCAGCCAGGTTCTCCACAGCCAGCCAGGCATCAAGGCCACCGAAAAGCTGCCGACTTGCGCGGAGATCCAGCAGCAACACACCGCCAAGCTCAATTCGCTCTGAAGGGAATGCACTGAAATCGAGGTCTTCGCGCGGACCACGCCAGCGGGCATCCGCGCGCAAATTGACTCCCGCCAGCGACATGCCTGCCCAGCCGTGCGCAGACTCGCTTGCCCTGCGCAGGAGTCGCTTGGCACTGGAGGGATCACGCGCATCCTGCAGCTGGGCGCTCAGGCCCCAACTGATGCGCTTTGTATCACGCCTTTCGAGCGTGAACTCCAGCCCGCGGATGCGGGCCTCGGCCACATTGTGATAGGTCCAGCTCATGCTGTTGAAGTCGATCATGTCGCGAATGCGGTTGTCAAAGGCGCCAAGACTGAAGCGAAGCGTCCCCTCGGCAAGATCAACACCCAGATCCCAGCCCAGACTGCGCTCCGGATCGAGCTCGCTGTCCCCGTAGACCGAATGGAGCTGGTAGAGACTGGGCGCTTTGAAACCACTGCCAATGCTTCCGCGGAAGACCGTGTTTTCAGCGGGCTGCCAGGCCATGGTCAGTCTGCCGGTGTGGGCTTTGCCGAAGGCATCGTGCTTGTCTCCACGCAGGCCGGCCGTGAGAAAAAGCTGACCCAGCTTAAAATGGTCCTGCAGAAACCAGGAACGGGTCTCCGCCTCCTTTAAGGCAAAGACTTCTTCCCAGGGGCCCCAACTGCTCGCTGACAGGCTTTGCGAATTGGCGGATTCACGCTCCAGTTCCAGCCCGGCAAGTAGCTGATGCGCTCCAAGCTTCAGCTCGTGACGCAGGTCCACATGCCGTGTCTCGCCTTCGTAGCGACCCTCCAGTGATTCAGCCGGGTGCATGGGATCTTCGGCATTGTGATACTCGCGCTGAAGCTGCTTCGTCCACATGGACAGCCGTGATACACCGCCCTGCCAGGCCTGACTGATTCCCAGTCTTGCCTGCAGGTCTGTGACCTCACTGGTGTAATTGGGATCATCGCCAAAGGGGCCGCCGAAGTTGTCAAGGTCCGTCTCGCCGCGTGATCCATGCAGGGCCGCCTCAAGCCTGAAGCCGAAAGAGCTCGCCCAGTCGAGACTCAGGCGTCCGTGTTCGCGCGAATAGCCGTCCTCTTCCGGATTGCCCTGCCAGGAGCTGGCCGAACTTTCACCCTTTGCGCCCTGATGTCCCAGCGAGAGGGAAAGACCCACTGCGCCAAGCCGCTCGGCCAATAGCAGGCGTGCCTGCTGCTGCCCATGGTTTCCGGTAGCAAGGCCTGCTTCGATACGCCTTGATGCTGTGTGTCCTGTCAGGACCTGGACGACGCCCCCGATGCTGTCGGCACCGTAGAGTGCACTCTGCGGCCCGAGCACCACTTCAATCCGCTCGATTTCCCCCGTGTCCAGATGGCTCAGGTCTACACTGCGGCCGGGCGAGGAGGGATCGTTCTGTTCCACGCCATCGATCAGAAGCAGCACATGATTGTCACCACTGCCGCGCAGACGCAGGTTGGCTGTGGCGCCGGCACTGCCTGTCCGCGTGCATTCCAGCATGGGCAGCTGCGCCAGCAGATCCACAAGATCCCGACCATGCATAAGGGCCAGATCCTCGGCGGCCAGCACATAACTGGCCGTACCTGTATCACGGACAGGCAGCGGCGTACGGGTGGCGGTAATGGTTACATCCTCAAGCGGGACAATCTCTGACGCCGAAGCGGAGAGCAAGCAAAGCGAGAGCAGAATCAGACGCACAGGACCTCCAATGATGAAACGGGCCCCATGCAACGGTCCCTGAACGAAAAATACCCGAACACACAGTGTGTCCGGGTATCCGTTTTCTCCCAGGACTTTTTCGTCTTGTTCCGCGAAGACGACAAGTGATTCGGCCGTTGCCGGTGGGCAGGTCTCCTGGCTTCCGGATCCTCCCGGCGAAAGCGCCTTCCCGCAGCTTTTGGCAGCAGTGGCTTTTGCTCTCAGGTCCCCGGTTACAGTGGCGGGCCCGCGACGGATTTGCACCGTCTTCCCTTTTCATCCCGAAAAATCGGGACACCCACGGGCTCAAAGTAGCAAGAAGCTCGCGCCAAACAAATCAGCCGGCGAGCAGGGCGATCATTTCCTGAATTTGTATCACAAGCAGGCCGAAATGCTGCTCGAAAAGCAGGGCGAAAACCGGCAGGGTAACGGCAATGAGTCCCAGTCCCAGCGCGATTTTAAGGGGAAAGCCTACGATGAAAATGTTCATCTGCGGCACGGTTCGCGCCACCAGCCCCAGACCAGCCTCTGCCAGCAATAGTGCCGCCATCACCGGCGCACCCAGTCGAATGCCGATGTCGAGTACGCTCACACCAAGTTCAAGGCCCCGCTCCATCAGCTCCGGATTGAGCACAATCTGGCCGGCAGGAACGAGGGTGAAACTCTCGACCAGACTTTCCAGTAGCACGTGATGTCCACCGAGCACAAGAAAAAGCAACAGAGCGCTGTTGCGCAGAAAGCTGGCGGGCAGGCTTTCCTGGTTGCCCGATTCCGGATCCAGCACACTGGCGATGCCAAGTCCCATCTGCAGACCGATCAACTGACCGGCGAGCTGGGCGGCCCAGACGGGCAGCTGCGCGAGAAAGCCGATCATCAGCCCCAGGAGGCTTTCATGAATCACAAGGCCCAGCAGGGTGATAAAGGAAAATCCGCTCAACTCGATGGCCGGTACCGGCAGCACGGGCAGGACGATCAGTGTGATCAGCAAGGCCAGCGTGATCTTGGCGCGAACGGGCATGCCCTGCCCGCCCAGCACGGGCATGGCAAAAATCATCGAGGCAATGCGAAATAGCACAAGGGTTCCGGCAATCAGCCGATCATGCGGCACTTCGAAGAGCACGGCAATGGCCTAAATGTTGGCAGCCAGGTAGAAGAGTTGTCGTGTGAAATCCAGAATGACCTGCAGCATCCAGGGCAGCGTCAGCAGCATGACGATGGCCACGGCCAGAATCTTGGGAATAAAGGTCAGGGTCATTTCGTGAATCTGTGTCACACTTTGGAAAATGCCGACGAGCAGGCCCACCACCAGACCGGCAAGCAGCACGGGGCCGGAAAGCTGCAGGGTCACCCAAAGGGTCTGCTGCATCAGGTGCAGAATCTGCTGTTCAGACATGGCCTTCTCCTTGACTTGCCGGGCCCGCTAGCGGAAGCCTTCAACCAGACTTCGCATCAGCAGATTCCAGCCATCCACCAGCACAAAAAGCAGAACCTTGAAAGGCAGGCTGATCATGATTGGCGGCAGCATCAGCATACCCATCGACATCAGAATGGACGCGACCACAAGATCGATGACCAGGAAGGGCAGGTAAATCAGAAAGCCGATCTGAAAGCCAATGCGCAGTTCACTGATGACAAAGCCCGGCATCACCACACTAAGCGGCAGGTCTTCAGCCTTTTGCGGGCGATCAATGCCGGAAAGCCTGACAAAGAGGGCCAGATCCTCCGTTCGGGCCTGCCTGAGCATGAATTCCTTGAAAGGCACCTGGGCAATGGCCAGCGCCTCCTGCTGTGTGATATCCCGGTTCAGATAGGGTTGAAGGGCTTCTTCGTTCATGCGGTCAAAGGCCGGTCGCATGATGAAGAAGGTCAGGAAGAGGGCCAGCCCGATCAGCAATTGATTGGGCGGCAGCTGCTGGGTTCCCAGAGCCTGACGAATGAAGTGCAGGACGACGATGATGCGGGTGAAGCTGGTGGCCAGAATCAGCAGCGCTGGCGCCAGAGCCAGCATAGTCATGAAGAAGAGGATCTCGATGGCCACGACCATGTCGGGGCTCTGATCCAGCGGAGCGCCCACGGTCAGGCTAAGCCCGCCCGGCGCGGCTACAGGTGTGGGTGTCTGGGCCATCAAAGGAATTGCCAGCAGAAGCAGGGCAAAGAGGCGGCGAAAATCAGGCATTGTCGTCGGGCCCCTTGTCCAGGGCCACCTTGAACTGCGAGCCAAAGGATGCGGGATTGCGCCCAAGACTTTTGAGCAGCTCTCCGGCCTCTTCTCCATCGAAGCGCGCCAGTGTGCGAAGGCCTCCTTCACCGGCACCCACAAGCAGCACACGACCGGAAACACGCAGCAGCATCACTTGCCGCCTTGGCCCCAGACTGAGCGCATTAAGCACTTCCATCGGCCTGCTTGAAGAGGTAGCCGACAGCCGTTTGCCCAAAAAATGACGCACAAGAAAAATGGCGGCAACAAGCAGCAATAGAAGCATCAGGCTTCTTAAGGCAAGGGCCGTCAGGCTGCTACTGGCAGCGCCAGCCGTATCCAGACCTGTCAGGAGGCCCAGGCTGTCTGCCGGGGAGTTCACGAAGCCTCTTCCGCCGTCTTGATGCGCTCTTCCATCGGAATCAGTTCCGTGATACGCACGCCGAAGTTCTCGTCAATAACCACAACTTCGCCCTGGGCAAAACGGGTTCCATTGACGAAGAGATCCACCGGCTCGCCGACCAGCTTGTTCAGCTCGATCACGCTGCCCGGGGTCAGTTCGACAATATCCTTGATCAGCATGCGCGTACGGCCCAGCTCAATCACCACCGGCAGGCGCAGGTCCAGAATTCTGGCCAGACCACTGTCATTGAGGCGGCTGTCAAGCGGTTGATCGCGCTTGGCGGGCACATTGCCAAAGTCCGAGAAGGAAGCCTGCTTGACATCCTTGACCGGCTCTTCCGCCCTGGGGCGAGGCTTGGATCTGGAATGTCCGGCGCCGGCCAGCAGTTCATCGATGGACGACTGATCCAGCGGCGCATTGCTGCTGGCAGGTTTTTCGCCAGCGGCACGCGGCAGGGGGAAACCATCCTCATCCAGTCCTTCCTGCGGTGACTCGTCCTCTTTCCCGCTGCCGCCGAGCATTTCACCCAACTTCTCGCAGAGTTCAGGGCTGAGCAACTTGATCAGACGGGCGCTCTCCTGGCCTTCGATCTGCACATCGAACTCTGCCAGCAGCCAGCCGGCGTGACTTTCGGCCAGTTCGGCAGGACTGATCAGGCGAGCGGGCTTGACTTCATTGCGCAGGCTAAGGCCCAGCTGGTTGCCCAGCTCGGTGGCCTCGTTACCCAACAGCTGGTTGATCGCCTCGACGATGCCATCCAGATGCTCTTCGGCCATGAATTCCACGTCGCCTTCGCCCATGATCATGAAATCGACCACGCGCGCTGTGAAGGCCTTGTCCAGCAGAATGGCCACGGTCCCGCTCAGTCCCTTGATGTAGGGCGACTCAACCAGAACGAGCTCTTCATCACTTAAGGCTGTCAGGTCCTCGGCGGTGGCCAGCTTGAGACGGCTGCGCACAAGGGTGGTCTGAAAGTTGATCACCGTGCGGAAGATTTCGCCGCCCCTCAGGGCAAAGCCATCTTCAGCCTCGATCAGGTGTGACTCAAACGGGATGCCAGTATCTTCGGCCATGGGATTTCTCCAGCCTCAACTCTTGTTGTAAATGGGATCTTCCAGCTTTTCCACATGCCGCGTGATCCGGAAACCCTTGCGCTTGCCAAGGTTTCCGGGACGACCGAGGAACTTCACCTTTTCACCCACTACCAGTTCCATTTCTTCGTGTTCACGGACCGTGAGCGGCAGGATATCGCCCAGACTCAGATCCAGAAAAGTGTCGATGGGAAGTTTGGTCCGGCCCAGAAGAGCCTTCAGTTCGATTTCGCCCACCAGCACTTTGTGGGCGATGGTGCGCTGCAATTCGCGATCGCCACGGCGTTCCAGGCTCAGGCGACGACCCTGCGTCAGGTAGGGCAGCGCGGGCTCGAGCACGAAATAAGGCATGCAGACATTCATCGGGAAGGTGAAGTTCTTCACGCGGATCTCGAAGAAGACGACAGCCACTGTTTCGCTTGCTGGCGCGATCTGCACAAACTGCGGATTGCTCTCGAAGCTCTCCAGCTTGAAGTCCATCGGGAAAAGCATGGCCCAGACTTCATTCAGCGTGAAGATCATCTGATTGACAATGCGGGAGATCACGTTCTGCTCGATGATGGTGATCTCGCGCGGCTCGCTCAAGCCGTCACCCACGCCACCCAGCAGGCGGTCCACCATGTAAAGGACAAACTGGGGCGCAAGCTCCACGATAATGCTGCCGCCAGCCTTTTCCGTGGTAAGCACATAAAGGCAACTCAGCTCGGGCAGACTCATCGTGTATTCCGAGTAGGTCACCTGATCCATCGAGAGCAGGTTGATCTCGGCCATCAGTCGCATGGTGCTGGAAAGATGTGTGCCCATGGCGCGCGCCAAACCCTCGTGAATGGTGCGCATGGAGCGCATCATTTCCTTGGAGATGCGCTCAGGATGCTTGAAGTCGTAGGGTGTGACTTCCCGCAGATCCTCCATGGAGCTGTCCACCACGCGCTGGCTCTTGTAGGAATTGAGCAGCTGGTTGATTTCGTCCTGGGACAGGATCTTGTTCATCGACTCCTCACAACTGACGGAGACACTTAGGCAAAGCCCGTGCCGAAAACCTTCAGGTGTGATTCATCAAATGGAAAAAGGGAAGGCTATGTCCAGCAAACCTTTTGCAAATGGCTCAGGTTCGGGCGATTGAATTCCGTGGGCAAAGCAGGCTCGGCCGAGCGGAAGAATCTGCCCACAGACTCAGCCAAGCTCAGTGGCCAGCCGGGCGAGCACGCCCTGACCCAGACGAAAGGCATTGGGCAGGCTAAGCAGCAGATACCAGACCGGCAGCCAGTAAACATGCACTCCCAGAAAGATCACCAGCGATAGTAGCAGGGCGGCAGGCAGCTGAGCCAGGCTGGCAATGCGCCAACCGAGGGTCTTTTCCGTGGCGATGCCCTGTCGATCCGCCCAGGCCCGGAACATGGTGGCCGTGATGCTGCCCAGAATCCAGGTCATTAGCCAGATCAAGAGCAAGGCTAATGGGAAAACAACCCAGGTGGCCACTTTGCGCGGAAGGCTCTCGACGATTTCGACCAGCCTCTCGCGCGTCAACTCCAGATCGATGCCTTCGTAGCTCTGCCATGCTGGCTGACCATCAGCGCCCATCACACGAAAACGACCACGACCCAGCACGAGCAGGGCATCATCAAGATTGCTGGCGAGTTCCATGTCGGGGGCCAGCACCAGCAGCGGCTTGCCGGCCTCGTCGCTGATCACGACAGGCTCGCTCAGTTCGGGTTCGGTGCGAAGTTTGCCCTGGGAAATAAAGATGTGCGGCAACCCTTCCGACCAGGCTTCACCTTCCGGAAGCAATTCGCGCAGATCACCCGCAACCTGAAGGGCCAATGGAATCGCAAGCAGCAGTGCGAAAAAGAGGCGTAACTGTCCGAAGCCAACTCTTTCGCTCTTGAGGATTCTGTCGACTGCTGCCTGATCACCAAAGAGAATGCCTAAAAGCTTCATGACAACCCCCTACCTGACAAGCTCGCCCATGCGGCGCTTAAGTTCACCGCCCGGCAATTGAAGCCCAAGATACACCACAGCATGCAGAATCCCGGCGCATAACAGGTCTTCCAGTGGTGACTGCCCGATGAGAACTCCACCAAGCGCGGCCAGTCCGGCCAGCAGCGCCAGCCTGGCACTGCGCATCAATTCTCCGGGTGGCAACAGAGCTGAAAGCGGCATGGCAAGGGTGCGACGAATCAGCCAGATGAAGACAAACAGCTCAACCATGGTGGCCACGGCTGTGGCCCAGGCCGGTCCGGGCATGCCCATCAGGCGCACCCACCAAAGGCTTAAGGCCATATTGAGCAGCAGATCACCCACTGCAATCAGAAAGACCAGACGCTGTTTGCCCAGGGTGTTGAGGACCTGGCCGTAATACATCAGGCGCAGCGGGAAGACCAGCAGGTAAATGCGGAAAGGCAAGGCGCTGGCCGCATAGGCCGGTCCCCAGAAGAAAAGATAGAGTGCGTCGGCTGTGACAAAGAGCAGCGTGAATAGGGGAAAGATCAGCCAGGCCAGGCGCGTGACGCCACTGGCCAGCAGTTTTGCCATGCCAGCCTGATCGCCCTCGTACTGCAGGCGGGAAAGCCGGGGCAGCATGACGGCCGTTACGCTGCCCACCAGCACACTGACGAAGGGTACTTCCATCGCGCCAGCCTGGAAAATGGCGTAGACGCCCGAATCCTTGAAGGATGCCGCCACCACATTCTTGTCCATGTACATGGCCAGATAGACCACCAGGCTGGTGGCCAGAATCGGCAGGCTGTAGGCAAGGATCTCCTTCAGCTGTTCCGTGCTTACCCTTGTCAGACGCATGGACATTTCGGGGGCCTTGAATTTCAGCCAGCCGTGATACAGGATGAATTTGAGCATACCCATCAGGGAAAGCAGCAAAAAGGCTGCGTGAATGGCAGAGCTTTCCGGGCTTGTAAAGGAGGCCCAATCAGCCAGAATAGCTGGCAGGCCCCCACGAAGTCCGCCAGCGACTGGCAGCAGCGCCACCCCCATGAAGATCAGGGCTTCGACCATCATCCAGGCGGCCAGGGCCTTGAACTTGCCCAGCAGGTTGAAGACCGCCTCCAGACTCATCGTAGCTACCATGGCAAAGCCGTAAGGCGCAAAGGCCTTTAAATGCAGGGCGAGTTCAGGGCTGCCATAAAAGCTGGCAAGGTAGGGCGCGGCCAGCCAGAGAACCAGCGCGTAGAGCAGCCCCAGTACCGTAAGCAGGCCGTGTACATGGCTAAGCAGCCGCTGCCTGTCAGCATCGCTTTCTGCGCGGGGATAGAAGTAATAGAGTGATTGCGGCAGGCCGAAGACAAAGAGCATGTAACTGGTGTTCAAAACCAGCCAGACCTTCTGGTATTCGGCCGTAAAGCCCGTCTGCTCAGCGAAAAGCCGTGCAATGCCCAGATTGACCAGGAGGCGGGCGATTCCGGATGCCGCTCGTCCGGTGGACAACAACAGGCTGCTGCGGGCGAGGCTCACTGAACCGCCTCCCCGGGTGAAAGCAGCCGCCGCTCCCAGAACCAGTCCGTGGGCGCCTGCTTTTCAAGCCAGTCACGGGCCGCCAGTTCATCCCGGTCGATCAACAGGCGCAGCAGTTCGCGCTGGACGGAAACTGGCCGGGTCGCGGCTGAAAGCTCAATCAACAGTTCCTGACTCTTCAGCAAGGTGTCAGCCTTAAGAGCCTTCCAGGCGGCGAGCTTGACGGGCCAATCCGGATCTGCCAGCTGATCCATCAAACTGGCGCGCAGCATGGCGCTTGAAGGCAGGCGGGAAAGTCCCCAACAGGCTGAACGCCGGACGGCGGCGGATTCTGCGGTTGTGGCCAAAAGCAGAGCCTGCTCGACCTGAGCCTTTTCCTCCAGCTGATCCAGGCGAAGGGCGATGTTCTCCAGAAGGCTGGCTTTGAGGCCATTCGTATCTGGCCCGTCAAGACCCTTAAACCAGTCAAGAAAGAGCCCGGCAGAGGCCACCTGCGGCATTTCGCCCAGTGTCCACAGAATCATGCTCTGAGCGCGCCGCAGATCCTTCAGGCTGTCGGCCGCAAGGGGCAGGGCTTCTTCCATGACCTGTCTGCCAAGCGGCAGGATGCCCTCACCCAGCTCCTTCAGCAGGTTCTTGATCGCGTGCCACTCCCAGCTGATTCGGCTGGCCAGCAGATTTTCCTTTTGAAGAAAGTCCAGAAAGAGATCCGGCTGCCGGGCAATCACCCGTCGGGCAATGCGGCTTTCACGGGCATAGCGAGGTTCAAGGCGGATGGCCCAGACATAGAGGCGGTCCAGGCTCCCGGTAGAATCGAAATCGGCATGCAGCTTGAGAGCAACTTCTTCAGTTGCGACTGGCTCATCCTGTTCCGCGACGGGGCGATCTTCATCCAGCCCCGTGCCACGGAAGCTTTCCACCCAAAGGCTGTCATCGCCACCATGGCCCAGATAATGATCCTGCCCCTCCAGATCGGCGAAAAGGCCCAGACTGCCTGTGCGGCGGCGGGGATCGCCAAAAGCACGATGCTTGCGCATGCCCCGCATGGCGTAAAGGTCATTGCCAGCTTCGTCCAGCAGAAGGCCAGTGCCATTGGCGCTGCCCGCACCCTGACTAAGGTCCCAGGCCAGATAGCTGTCGTCGCCTGCCTGATCCAGCAGCATGCCGAGGGCCAGATCGTGACCGCAGCCCTGACTGACGCCGCGGCTGACATAGACATCCTGCCCGCCCAGATCCAGCAGAAGGCCGGCCGCCAGATGAATGCCCGCACCCTGTGCGTACTGCCAGGCAGTGTAGCGATCGTTGCCCGCGCGGTCCACCAGTGCGCCCAGCGCCCACCAGTAGGCGGCACCCTGCCCGTAAATGTCGGCGCTGTAGGAGTCGTTACCGGCCAGATCGTGCAGAAGCCCGATGCCGCCGGAAAGGTCGGGCCGGCTGCCGTAGCCGAAGCCCTGCCCAAGCGTCAGGTGGTGGTCTTCGTAGCGGATCACATCCAGAAAGCGCGGGCGCA
>CAYFPS010000007.1:50213-131098 GCA_964345075.1 uncultured Bacteroidaceae bacterium
ATATACTGATCGTGGCCATCCATGTCCTGCAGAAGGGCCGCGCCGCCCACATGGCCGAAGCCCTGGGCATAAAGGCTGGCCAGATAAAGATCATCACCGCCACCGTCCACCAGTGCGGCCTGTCCCATGATGGCCGCAGCCTGGCAGAAGAGTCCGGCCTGAAAGCTGTCCTGACCTTCGCTGTCCAGAAGCAGGGCCACACCGCCCAGCGCAGCCGCCTGGGAGCGAAAATCGCCCAGGTACTGATCGTTACCCTTCAGGTCCAGCAAGACGGAAAGCCCGCCCAGGGTCTGGGCCGGCCCGATTTCGCCGCTGGCGCGGTAGAGGTCGTTACCATCCAGATCCATCAGCAGGGAAAGGCGACCGCGACTGCTGGCCGCCCCGGAGCCGTAGATGTCATCCCCACCCAGATCAATCACAATCGGCGGCAGCGCGCCTTCGTAGCGATTGTCCGCCTGTGAACCCACCAGAAGCAGGCTGTCGGCATGATGCACGAGTCCGTAGCGCGAGTCCTCAAAGACAGGTCTGGCAGCGAGCTCTTCCACCAGCTGTGGCAATTCCGTCCAGAGCTGATCGATTTGTTGAAGGCAGCTTGCCAGCCGGGCTGGCTCCGGCAGACGGGCAACTTCGAGCCTGGCCTTGCGCTCCAGGGCTTCCCGGCGGCTGGCCCTTTCCAGACTGTCCTGAACAAACAGATCCGCTCCGTCGTAGTCGGCCTCTTCCTGGATCAGGGGCAGCAGGTCGCGCTCCAGTGCCTGACAATCCTCCTCTTCCAGAAAGCGTATGGCGGCCAGCTGCTGAAGATTTTTCAGGCGACGACGCCAGTGTGGCCTGCCCGGCGCTTCCCCTTCCTGCTCTTCAATGACACAGGCATCAGGCCTGCTGCCAAGCCTAAGCAGCCCGGCATGGAGCTCGCCCAGGCGGCGCATTGCGGCAAAATCCCGGCAAAGCGAGTCGGCCAGCAGATCCAGCCGCCTGCCCTCCACCAGCACTTCATTCACCAGCAGCAAGCGAAGACTGTCGGTCTCATCGGGCAGAAGGGGCTGGTTCAGATCGGAGAGCTGAAGATTGGCCGCGTCAAGCAAGCGCGTGACGCCATCGGCGAAGGCCGGGCCGCTTGAAAACAGCAGCAGAAAAAGCAGCAGAAAAAGCCTCAGCTGGCAGCCTCCCGCTTTTGCAGAAGCCAGCGCGTGGCGGCCCGGTAACCTTCCATACCCATGCCGCTGATGACGACATCGGCCGCATGGGCCGTAATCAACAATTGCCTGAAATCTTCCCTGGCATGAACTTGACTGATATGGACTTCCACAACCGGATTATTGGCATCAAGCAGGGCATCATGCAGACTGACACTGCTGTGCGCCAGCCCGCCAGGATTGATCAGGATCCCGTCCGTCTTCTCCCGCTGACGCTGAATTTCATCGATCAGTTCACCTTCGTGATTGCTCTGAAAGTGCTGCCAGTGAACTTCCGGAAAAGCCCTGGCCAACTCTTCTTCAAGCTCCTTCAGGGTAAAGGCGCCATAGTGCTTCGCCTCGCGCTGGCCCAGCAGGTTCAGGTTGGGGCCGTGCAGTACCAGGATTCTCATGCAAACCTCGCCAGCAGATCCTGCCAAAGAGAGCGCAGTTCTCCCGTACCCAAACTGCCGGGCTGAACATGGCCGGGGCCCGCCAGCAGGATTAGCCTGAGTTCGCCCGCTTCGTTTTTCTTGTCCTGTTTCATCCATTCCATAAGGGAATCGACATCGTCGCATTCCGCCGGCCATTCAATTTCCAATTGACGAATGACACGCATCAGGCGCCGATCCAGCTCTTCCGCACGGCTGGCTGAAAGCAGGCCGGAACGGGCAGATGCCAGCACGGCCGCCAGCATGCCAATCAGCACCGCCTGCCCATGGGCGATTTCCCCTTCCGACTCGGCCTCGAGCGCATGGGCGAAACTGTGTCCCAGATTCAGCAGACGGCGCGGGCCACGATCTTCCAGATCCAGACTGACCACACGGGCTTTGCATTCAACAGCACGGCGAATGTGCTCTGAAAGTGCCGCATGCTCCACATCCAGCAGCTGGGGCAGGCTCTCCTCCAGTTCCTGCGCCCAGGCGTCATCATCCAGCCAGGCCATTTTCAGCAGTTCGCCAAAGCCGCTGGCCCATTCGCGCTGCGGGAGCGTCTTGAGGAAGCCGGTGTGGATCCAGACATGGCGGGCCGGATAGAAGCTGCCCACGCTGTTCTTGACACCCCCGAAATTGATGCCGGTTTTGCCGCCGACAGAAGCATCGACCATGGCAAGCAGGCTGGTCGGAACAAAATAGAAGGGCACGCCGCGCTTCCAGAGCGAAGCGGCCAGCGCGGAAAGGTCGCCGCACATGCCGCCGCCAAAGGCCACCAGCGGACAGTCTCGCCCCATGGCCAGACGATGCATTTCGGCAAGCATGGAAAGCAGGTTGGCGCTGTTTTTGGAAGTGTCCCCAGCCGGCAGAATCCAGCTGGCGTGCTCCCAGCTGTCGTGCAGGGAGTCCAGCCAGGCGCGCTGGGCACGGGCAACATGGGCGTCGCTGCACAGCAGGCGCGGCCCGGGGGCCTGGCCCAGTTCCTTCAGCAGTGCTTTCAGGGGTTCATCGGTAAAGCTTATGGTGGACGAAAGGGTTGAACGGTGCAGGCTCAGCTCTAGCATTCGCAGGGGCTCGTTTTTTACAGGTTTCCAGAAAGTAAGAAGATGAAGCCGCTTTCCGGGCAGAAAGGCCCTTATGGGACAAGGCCTTTTTTCGGCATGATTGCTGCAATCTGCCCCCCATGATCAAGCTGTCAAAAGCCAGGGCATCTTGTCAGCAGGCCCTTCAGCAAAAGGCAAGGCGCCTTGAGCAGGAGGTCCGGGAGCGCCATGGCAACAACTCTGCCTCCGCGGCAAAACTCTGTCGGCTTCTGGTGAATCGGCTTCGCCGTAAAGCTGCATTTCGAATGCCCTGATCCGGGCAAATGACTTGCACTTTCAAGTCGCAGTTGATACTTTTCCCGACTTGAAGCGAAAACAAAGACCAAGGATAGAACCATGAGTCGAGTCTGCCAGATCTGCGGTAAGGGCCCCATGAGCGGCAACAAGGTCTCTCACGCCAACAACCATACCAAGAGGCGCTTCCTGCCCAACCTTCAGACCGTGCACGCCCGCGTGGATGGCGAACGCCGCAAGATGCGCGTCTGCACCTCCTGCATTCAGGCAGGAAAGATCGAGAAGTAAGGCGCTTTCAGCCATGAAAAAGGGCCCCGCCATGGTGGGGCCCTTTTCTTGTTTTCACTTGCGGCTCTATTTGGCCGCCCGCTGCTCCACCTGGAACTGAATCGCATCGCCATCAAGCTGCACGCGAATGTTCAGGGCATGACCTTCAGCAGCCAGAATCTCTTCATTGACCCTTTCGGCCACTTGTTCTTCAAATCCCTTGTCGACCAGTTTGGCACTGGCAATCCGGCCGCTGGTCCTGTGTGCCAGCCACTCGGCAACCCCTTCATCCAGCTGAAGCTCGTGGCCCAGCCGTCCCAGCTTTTCCTTGAAGGCGGGCACAATGCGCTCCTGCAGGATTTCCAGAAGATCCGCTTCGGACAAGGGCTGGAAGATGACCAGCTTGTCCACATTGGAAAGCAGGCCGGGCGAGAAGTATTCACGCAGGGCTTCCAGACTGGCTCCAGAAGCGGCGTCTGCCCCTCCCTGCTGGAAACCGATGCTACTTTTGTGCTCCATGCCGATCAGGTCTGAGAGCAGCACGACGGTCATGTCCGCCACGGGCAGCTGCTGGCCGGAAGCATCACGCAGCATGCCTTCTTCAAAGCCTTTGAGGAAATAGCTGAGCACCTCGCCAGCGGCAAATTCGATGTTTTTCAGAATCAGCACGCGACGCGGATCACTTCGCAGGCGATCCAGCAGGCTGTGCGTGGGATAGCCTTCTTCCTGCCCGCCAAAACGGCCGACAATCCGCTGCAGGCTTTCCGCCTCCTGAAACTCGCTCAGCTCCACGAGAAAGGGTTCGTTGCCGTAGACAAGCCGGGAGAGTTCGGTGGCAAACAGCTGCTTGCCAACTCCCGATGGGCCGGCAAAGAGGAAAACACCGTCGGGACGCTCGGGATTCAGGTCCAGATCGCTCTTCATGAAGCGGATTGTGCGGCAAACCTCGGCAATGGCATTGTCCTGACCGATGATGCGCGCCTGCAGCGCCTCCTCCAGATGCTGCAGCTTCTCCTTGCGATCCGGAAAACGATCGTCACGCTTGCCCGTGATCCTGGCCAGCGCGGTGCGCAAAACGGACTCCCAGCTGGGCGGACAGCTACCCTCTTCCAGCGCCAGAATGGAAAGAGCCACATCCAGCAGGATCAGCGCCTTCTTGGGAAACTGCATGCCGCGAATGTGCTCGTCGGCCATTTCCACCACCTGCTCAAGCTGCGATTCGGATAGCTCGACGCCGTACTGCTCTTCAAAGCGCTCCTTGACGGTAGCGAGAATCTGCACAGCCTCGCCCCGGCCCAGCGATTTGATGTAGAGCGGACTCATCCACTCTTCAAATTGTGGATTGCCCTTGTAGACGCGATTGTAGAAGTCCACATCGGCCAGCAGCACAAAGTGCAGCTTCTTCAGTTTGAGCATGCCCAGCAGGCGCTGCAAAAATTCCTGCAACATGGCATTGCCGCTGCCCAGCAGGTGCTGAATGCCATCGACCACCATGATGATTTCCGTGTGTTGCTCGAGAAATCCCTGCAGCATGGCGAAGCGCTTGGCAAGATCCTGCGAACTCTGGAGATCACGCAGGAAGACTTCATGATCGAATTCGAAAAAGCGTTTGCCGGCAAAGATCTGCGGGACCCTGCCCGCTGCCGTGTCCTCAATCAGTCGGCGCAAAACCGTGCTCTTGCCGCTGCCCGGCAGGCCGTACATCAGCAGATTCTGGCGATAGCGCCTGACCAGGACTTCCATGGCCGAGCGGCAATATTCGGGGTAATTCAACAGCCCCTGCATCGGTTCCGAACCGAAGCGGTGATTCAGGTCCTGATCCTGAGAAAAGAGCGCGCGCAGAAAGTGCTGCTCGCCCTCGCCCTCGCGCTCCAGTTCAATCCCCAGCTTCTCCAGCGGTACAGGATAGAGCTGCTGCCAGTTGTAAAGCACCAGATGCAGAAAGTCGTCCGCGTCCAGTTCGTCTTCGTCGCGGTCGCGCTGCCAGCTCATCAGCAGCTGACGGATCAGGTCGTCGGGCGGGGGCGCCATCAGCTCGGCCTGCTCCAGCAGCGCTTTAAGCTCCGGACTCAGTTCGACCGGCTCTTCATCATCCTTTTCGCCAGCCTCCTGGGCCGCAACAGCGCTGGAGGCCTGGGTGAAATGCTTGATCAGGGCATCGCGGTGCTCGTCATTCTTGATCAGGCCTTCCCAGAATTCCTCCAGTCCAGATTCCGGATCGAGGGCGGCAATCATGTATTCGGGCAGGCCCCAGGTGCTGCGGGTCAGCTTCAGGGCGGTGGTGGCGGCAGACTGAAAGACGTGAATCAGGGCGGCAGATAACTTCATGATAACCTCGTGAGAGTGTACGGGATGAAAGAAATGTCAAGGTAGCATGTTGGTTTGAAGGTTCGCTTTCGGGAACTCGATCGGGAACTGCTCCTCCCGATCTGTCTGCTGCGCCTGACGCTTTGACATTCCCCCCTGCCTTTGCGATTCTGAAAGGCTTTTTCAATCAAGGGCCAAAGGCCGGAAAAGGGAGTGTAATGGCCGGAATCGATCATCCCTGGGCAGCCGTTCTGCCGCATGTGGAGAAACCCGCCCGCTATCTGGGTGGCGAGTTCAATTCGGTCATCAAGGACTGGGGGGACGAGGCCATTGTCTGCCGTTTTGCGCTGGCCTTCCCCGACCTCTACGACATCGGCATGAGCCACCTGGGCACCAAGATCCTTTACAAGCTGATCAATCAGTGTCCGGATCTGCTGATGGAGCGCTCCTTCTGCCCCTGGATCGACATGGAAGAGCAGCTTCGCGCTGCCGGCCTGCCGCTAATCAGCCTGGAAAGCCATCGCCCGCTTGGGGAATTTGATGTGCTGGGCTTTTCGCTGCAATACGAAATGACCTACAGCAATGTCCTGACCATGCTGGATCTGGGCGGCGTGCCTCTGCGCACGGCGGAGCGCGCGGATCAGGACCCGATCGTGATTGCCGGCGGCCCCTGCGCCACCCATCCGGAAAGCATTGCGCCCTTCATTGACGCCTTTCTTGTTGGCGATGCCGAGGAAGCGCTGCCCGATCTTTTACGCCTTGTGGGCAGGTTGAAAAGCTCGGGTACGGCCAGAGCCGAAATCCTGCATCAGCTGGCACAGGTACCGGGCGTCTATGTGCCCTCGCTCTACTCGACGCGTATGGTGGAAGAGACCGGGCTGGAAGTGGTTGAAAAGCCGCTTCATCAGGACATTCCCGCCCGTGTGACACGCCGCCTGGTCGAGGATTTGAGCCAGTTTCCCTTTCCTGATGACTCTCCCATCGCGCTGAACGAGGCGATTTTTGATCGCCTGAGCATCGAAATCTCGCGCGGCTGCACCGAGGGTTGTCGCTTCTGCCAGGCGGGCATGATCTACCGCCCGGTGCGCGAACGCAGTCCGGAAGACATCATTCAAACGCTGGAAAGCGCGCTGGACAAGGGTGGATTTGATGAGGCCAGCCTGACCAGCCTTTCCACAGCCGACTATTCCTGCATCTCGCCCCTGATCCGCGAGGTGATGAAAAAGCTTAGGCCAAAGAGGGTCGGTCTGGGCATTTCAAGCCTGCGCGCTTATGGCCTGGATGAGGGTCTGCTGGACGAGATCGCCACGGTCAAGGCAACGGGCCTGACCTTCGCGCCCGAGGCAGGCACTCAGCGCATGCGTGATGTGATCAACAAGAACATTTCAGAAGAAGACATTCGGCGCACCTGCCACCGGGTTTTCGCCCGCGGCTGGCGCAAGATGAAGCTCTATTTCATCCTGGGCCTGCCGACGGAAACCGAGGAAGATCTGGAAGGCATTATTGAGATGGGGCGGAAGGCCTACCGGATTGGCCGCGAGTTCCATCGCAATGTGACCGTTACCGTTTCCGTCTCCAGTCATGTTCCCAAGCCGCACACGCCCTTCCAGTGGTGCGCGATGGACAGCATGGAGACGATCGCCGAAAAACAGGAATACCTCTGGCAGCGGGCCAGGCGTGCCGGCTTTCGCCTTCGCAAGCACGACATGCGCGTGAGCCATCTGGAAGGCATTATCGGACGCGGTGATCGTCGCGTGGCCGATCTGCTTGAATTGGCCTGGCGAAAAGGCGCACGCTTCGACTCCTGGGACGAAAGACTGGACTGGGAAGCCTGGCAGGAAGCGCTTGCTGAGTGGGAAGGCAATACGGGCATTGACCGGCAGATCTTCCTGAAAACCCTGCCGCTGGATCCGCCCCTGCCCTGGGATCACATCGATGTGGGACTGGAAGAAGGCTTTCTGGCCGGTGAATACAGGCGCGCGCTGAACAACCGGCTCAGCCCGCCCTGCGGCAAGCCCAAAGGCGAGCAGGTGCATCACACCAACCTGGCCGATGCCAATGCCGATGAGCGCAAACTGGTCTGTTACCACTGCGGCATTGCCTGTGATCTTTCCGCCATGCGCCAGGAACGCAAGGATTTCCTCGAACAGCTGGGTGCCAGCGAGCCCTGGCAGGGCGGGAATCCTGGCTGGCGCGAGGCCGCCATGGAGCGTGTATCACGAGGCGAAGCGCCCCATGCCTTTGATCAGGGCAAGCCCATTCGCTTGAGGCTGCGCATGGAACGGCAGGGTATCGGACGCATGTTCAGCCAGCTCGACCTGGTGCGCGTGCTGCCGCAGGTCCTGCGCCGGGCGGGTTTGAATTTGTATTACAGTCAGGGCTACAACCCGCACCCTGTGATGAGTTTTGCGCCAGCGATTCCTTTCATGGCCGGCAGTCTGGCCGATCTGGTCGATGTACAGCTGGCCATGCCGGAACTTCCGCAGGACCTTGACGAAAGGCTTTTCCGGGCATCTTCTCCGGGCATGGTGATCTCTCAGGCCGAAGAACTGGCCGAGGGCGCAGCTCCGCTTTCCAAGACCGTCGATTCCATGGACTGGCTGATTCAGCTGCCGGACACGGCCATGGGCCTGGATGCCGAGCAGGATCCCGCGCTGCTGCCCGAGCTTGTCAAAGCCTATCATGCATCACTTGATACGCGACTGGCTGATCCGACACCCATCAAGGTTCTGCGCAAGAACCGTGTACGCGAGATTGATTTGAGCGAGCAGGTCATGTCTGCCCGTGTGATACAAATTGGCACGGAAGGCCCTTCGGGGGACCTTGAACCAGGGCAGCCGGCCCTGCTTTACAGGCAGAAGATTGTGGCCGGAGCCGGTATCAAGCCGGAAGAACTAGTCCACGCACTCTTCGGCAACGAGCTTTCGGCCGTGGCCATTCTGCGGCTGGCCTGTTTGTGCGATGGTCAGGATGTGATGCAGGAGAGACCGGTGGCATGCCTGTCCTGAAGCGGCCACCCATTGTGCGCCAGACCTTCTGGGCGCTCTTTGGACTCAGCCTGCTGACGCTGCTGGTCATGATCTGGATTGCTGCCCAGAGCGCGCGCGATCTCATCTATAACCAAAGCAGAAGCGAGCTCGAAGACCGGGCCAAACTGATTCGCAATCAGCTGGAACTGCTGTGTGAAGCGGACAGCCTCTTCCTTAAACAATCAATGCGCGCAGACCACTGGCTGAAAGCGCTGGCCAGTGGCCACCAATTGCGTATCACCTTGATCGACAGTGCGGGAATTGTGCTGGGTGATACACACGAAAACCCGCTGCAGATGGACAACCATGCCAATCGACCGGAGGTGATGCGCGCGCTTGAAGGAGAACTCGGCTCCAGCGATCGCTACTCTTCCACCCTCGAGCATCCACTGCTTTACGTTGCGCTGCCCGTACTCAATACACGGCCGCCCGTGGTTCTGCGCACATCCATGGCCCGCTCGGCGATCACAGAGGAGATCGGCCTGATCCAGCAGCGCCTGATGCAGGGGGGATTGCTCGCACTGGTGATTGCCGCTCTGCTTGGCTTATGGAGTGCCCGCCGCATCAGTCGCCCCCTTGAAACCATGCGTCTCTCGGCAGACAGGATTTCTGCTGGCGATCTGGATCATCGCCTTCCTGTCGAGCACAGAAGCATGGAGCTGGTTGCCCTGGCCACCTCGGTCAATCAGATGGCTCTCAAACTGGCCGACCAGATTCATCGGCTGGATCGCGAAAAGCGCGAGCGGGATGCTCTTCTGACCGGAATGGACGAAGGGGTGATCGCGCTGGATCGTGGAGGTCGAATTCAGTCCTGCAATCCAGCTGCGGAAAGACTGCTTGGGCTTGAGGACTATCCGGTGGGTGCCCGCCTGAAGGACCTGCTGAGTGATCCCGAGCTGTCCTCCCTGCTCGAACAGGGCTGGGCCGGGCGCATCGAAATCGAGCACGCCTTCAGAGGACTAATGCTGCGCATCCATGCCCTGGTTCTCGAGGATGCTGGCAGCAGCGGAAAACTCCTTCTGGCCGTTTTCAGCGATGTGACACACATCCATCAGGCCGAAGAGCAAAGAAAACAGTTCGTCTCCAATGTGAGTCACGAACTGAGAACACCCGTCACCGCCATTCAGGGCTTTGTCGAAACCCTTCTGGACGGGGCCCTTGAAGACAGGCAAGTCGCACGGCGACATCTGCAGATCATTGAACGGCAGGCCATTCGCCTGAATGCAATCATTGAGGATCTGCTGACGCTGGCCCGTATGGAACGGCTTCAGGCGGAACAGGGCCTTCAGGTGCAGCCAGTCAACCTCTGCCAGCTTGTATCACAGATCATTCAGGATCACGCTCAAATGGCGCTGAAGGCTGGTGTGGATGTGCATTTCAACTGCGACTGCAATCGTGCCGTGGATCACCATGCAGAGCTCGATGCTCATCTCTACGAGCGTGCCGTGATCAACCTGCTGATCAATGCTCTGCGTTATGGTGGCGAAAAGAGCCGTGTGGAGCTACGTCTGCAGGCTGAAGAACAGGATGGACGAGCCGGCTACAGGCTTGATGTCATCGATCAGGGCTGTGGCATCGCGGCCGAGAATCAACCCCGAATCTTTGAACGCTTTTTTGTGGTAGACAAGGCCCGCTCGCGTAGTGTTGGCGGAACCGGACTGGGCCTGGCCATCGTCAAACATTCAGCGATGGTTCATGGCGGTATGGTCGGGGTGGAAAGTGAAGTCGACAAAGGTAGCCGCTTCTGGATCTGGATCCCTGCCCGGCAGCCCGTTCGGACCTGAATCGCCTCGACGCATGCTTGCCATCCCAGCGGAAGGCAGATCCGCGGCTCGCTGTGACCAAAAGGCATTGAACGTATCACGGGCCTGCCCTCCTGCACAAGATGATCTGAAACAAGCTCATCAAGACTGAAAGTACTCTTGTCCGGGTCCGGCTCATCACAGTTCATGAAGCTCCCCAGCAGCACGGCCCTGCATTCTTTCAACCAGCCACATGCGACCAGTTGCGCCAGATGACGATCCAGCCTGAAAGGATATTCACCGTGATCTTCCAGCAGCAGTGTCGATTCGCCCGGGGCGGCTCCGGCTACACCACATAGACTTGTCAGAACGCTTAGATTCCCGCCAAACAGCGGGGCTTCTCTTCTGCCTGGGGACAGCACGGATTCCTGTGGAAAAAAGAGCTCCAGCAAATAGCCACGCTGTGATACAAACACCCGGGCGGCATGATCCGGAACTTCGGTCCCTTCCAGGAGATTCCATTTTCCATCGTGAAGCACCGCCCGCAGGCTGCCAGAACCACTGTCCAGCCAATCGAAAAGGCTGGCAATGGATGCGGCACTTAGCGGATCCATGGCTGTGTAATACTCGGTGGCGCCCATGGGACCATGCCAGCAGGGCCAGCCATGCTTTGCCAGCAGCAGATTCTGCAGGCTGGTCAGGTCGCTGTAACCAAGCAGAACCGGTCGCCGGGTACAGGCTGCGAGTTTTTCGTGATCCAGTGCAGGCAGCAGGCGCAGGCAACCGAAGCCGCCACGCAGCGCCCAGACCAGATCACACTCGCTGTCACACAACGCCGCCATCAAATCAGCCAGGCGATCCTCATCACGGCCTGCAAGATGTCCATAGACCTGGCGAACACGTGCACCCTCGATCACCTGATGGCCTTCACTCTCAAGCCGCTTGACAAGCAACTCAATCCGCTCAGGCGCCACAGGACCGGCAGGGGCAACAAGTCGAATGCGCATCTAGAATCCCGGATCCATAACCAGCTGGTAGTCGCCAAATCCAGCGCGATCGATGAAGAGGAATTCGCGACCAATGGACTCGTAGCTCCAGCGCTCCCAGGCCGGGTAGTCCATTGATCCTTCAAATCGCTCGACTTCATCCGGATCACCATGAATCATGTAGACACGGCCTCGATCACTGCGCCAGCCCGGAAAGCGGCTCCAGGAAAAGCGCTGGTCGGCGAATTCGGCCCTGCGGTAATACTCGCGCATCAGCTCGTTGTCTTCCGTTTCCGGGTCCGGGTCCACGGATTTCCAGAATTCCTCAAAGCCTTTCTTCTTCAGCTCCATCGGACTT
Source organism: uncultured Bacteroidaceae bacterium (assembly GCA_964345075.1). GTDB lineage: Bacteria > CAIWAD01 > CAIWAD01 > CAIWAD01 > CAIWAD01 > CAYFPS01. The sequence goes on from CAYFPS010000007.1 coordinate 61,849, forward strand.
TCGGCCAGATTCCGGTAGCGCTTGCCGGGAAGGATATAGCGCAGCTGTTCGATGCTGCGATCCAGATCACTGGGCGTGCCGGGACTTCCCCGCCAGCGCAGCTGAAAGGTCGCCTCGGCAGCGTGGTGAACCCTCTCTGGCCCTCGTTTGGCAAGAAAACCGCTGCGACCAACATCCTCGACGGCAGGGTCAAGCACTTCAATCAGCATGCGGTAATCGCCGGAGGCAAGCCGGTCGAGGGGCACCTGCAACAGGTTGCGTGATACACCGGCCGGATATTCCCGCTCAATTCGCCGATCATGCACCTGATTCTCCCTGCGATCCTCAATCAGGCTGTGCAGTGCCAGCTTGCGTGCCTCCCTGGACCAAACCTCGTAATACACAACCAACTCTTCAGGATGTGCGCCACCGTGTCCGGTCACAAAGGGCTGGCTGTCCAGTCCAGATGGCTCCAGGCTGTCTGCATCACAGATCAGCCATAGCCGCGAAATCGCCCAATCCCGCTCGCTTAAGTCAGGAACCAGAAATCGGCCTTCCCGCCGAAAAATGCGTCGACTGTTCAGATCCTGCAGCTCGACCCACCAGGTGTATTCGCCGGGTTCCACGGCTGCTTGGAAGCGATGCAGTTGCAGTTCCAGATCCGCGGCCTGAGGAAAGCCGTCGATCCTGAGTTCACGCCGCTCGTGGCGCGAAGCGACACTGCGCTGCTTGCGTCCCTTGCCCTGCAGGATTTCCAGAGTGACTTCCCAACCAGCTTCGTAGGCACCCGATCCGGCCTCGCCGCGCCTGAACTGCAGGTCCTCGGCTGACAGCACACAGGTGAAGACCTGTGTCTCATGGGCAAGGTTCAAGGAATCCAACTGCAGGCTGGATGAGTGCAGCACATGAAAATCCGGCTCCCAGCGCCTGTTGGAAAACATGTCGCCGGCCGCTGAACTCACCTGTATCACAAGCAGCAGCAAGGCAAGCCGCATGATCCACTTCATGTGCTTTCTCCCTGCTCAAGGGGCTCTGCAAAGAGGTCGTACTCCATTGCTTCCGTGTAGCGGACACGCAGGAATTCACCCAAGGGATGAATGCCGCGGACTTCAACCGAGTTGTCGATATCCAGCGCGTCTCGACGGGAACGGCCCAGACTTGTGCCGGTGGCCTCGTCAATTTCGTCGATCAGAATCAGGTCTTCTTCGCCAACAAGCGTTTGATTGGCAGCAAGACTGATCTCCGCCTGCTGGCTCATCAACCGGTCCATGCGCTCTTCGGCCACTTCGCGGGGAATCTGCTCATCAAGTTTGAGCGCGGGCGTGCCCTCTTCCTGACTGTAAAGAAACGCCCCCAGACGGTCGAAGGGCTCGCTTTTGCAGAAGTCGAGCAGTTCCTGGAATTCGGCCTCGCCTTCTCCGGGAAAACCAAGAATGATCGATGTGCGCAGGATCAGACCCGGCACTGTATTGCGCATCATGCGCATGGTGCGTGAAAGGCTCTCCGCATCGCCGCGCCGGGCCATGCGCTTCAGCACACTCCCTGATACATGCTCGACCGGAAAATCCAGATAGGGCAGAACGTGATCCAGATCGGCCATGCTCTGCGCGAAGCGCTCATCGACCAGGGGCGGATGGCTGTAAAGCAGACGGATCCACTGGACGCCACAACCATTTAACGCAGCGAGAAGCTCGTTGATATCCGGCCCCTGTGTATCACGGCCATAGGAGCTGATTTCCTGACCAATAATGTTCAGCTCCTTTACCCCTCGGGAAGCCAGATGGCTCGCTTCGGCAACCAGGTCTTCCACACTGCGACTGCGCATGCGACCGCGCATCAGGGGAATGCTGCAGTAGGTACAGCGCTGATCACAACCATCGGAGATGCGCAGGTAGGCGCTGTGTCTGGGGCTGAGCAGCGTGCGGCCGGTAAAGAGCTCCAGACTGTCCCGCCCGGCGGCTGCTGGTTTAAGCCCCATGTCTCGCAGCATCGTACCGAACTCACCCACGCCGTATACGCCATCCAGCTCAGGGATCTCGCGGCGAATCTCATCACGGTAGCGCTCGCTCAGGCAGCCCATCACAACCACGCGGCGACCGGCATGCTCTTTTTTCAGCTCCACGGCCTCCATCACCGCATCGATGCTTTCGACCCGGGCCGCATCGATGAAGCCACAGGTATTGACCACAAGCAGGTCCGCCTTGGCGCCTTCGTCCACAAGATGAACACGGCCAGCCAGCTGCCCCAGAAGGATCTCCGAGTCAACCAGATTCTTGGCACAGCCAACCGTGTGCATGTATACTCTCAGTTCAGGACTCACTGGTCCTCCTCGCCATTGCCTGCGCCCAGCCCTTCAAACAAGGCCCGCGCATAAAGTGTAGAGTCAAAAGGCTGCAGGTCATCGATGCCTTCGCCCACACCAATCCAGCGAATGGGAATCCCCAGCTCGCGATGGATGGCCAGAGCAATGCCGCCCCGCGCTGTGCCGTCGAGCTTGGTCAGGACCAGTCCGGACACGCCCGTGCTACTCGAAAAGAGGCGCGCCTGCTGCAAGGCATTCTGCCCGGTGGTACCATCCAGGACCAGCAGAACCTCATGAGGCGCGCCCGGCAGGCGCTTGTCCAGCACACGGCGAATCTTGTCCAGTTCCTGCATCAGGTTCTTCTTGTTGTGAAGGCGGCCGGCAGTATCCACCAGCAGCAGATCGTGTCCTCTGGCCTGCGCCCGTCCCAGAGCGTCAAAGGCCACAGCCGCTGGATCCGCACCCTGCGCGGCCTTGACGATTTCAACCTCCGCCCTGCCAGCCCAGGCTTCCAGCTGCTCGATGGCGGCTGCGCGAAAGGTGTCGGCCGCAGCCAGCAGCACCTTGTGGCCATCGGCCTTGTAACGGGCGGCCAGCTTGCCGATGGTGGTGGTCTTGCCCGCGCCGTTGACACCAACCACCAGCACGACCTTTAATTCAGGGCCAGCTTCTGCCTGCTGCTGCTCATCCTTGTGATTAAGCGCCTTCAGCAACTGCTCCTCAATCAGCTGATCCAGTTCTGTCTCTGCATCGTGCTTGATTGTATCACGCAGACCCTGAACGATTTCGTCAACCAGTTCCCAACCGAGATCGGCGCCCAGCAGAATCTCTTCCAGTTCTTCGAGCATGGCCTCATCCACTCGGCGGCCTGTGCCCATCAGTTCACGTATACGACCACTCAGGTTTTCCCGCGTGCGGTTCATGGCGCCACTCAGGCGGCGGAAGAGATTCATTCGTCCTCCAGATTCCAGTGCAGCTTGCTGCGCAGCACTCCAATAAAGCCCGGTCGGCTGAGTTTCAACAGGTGGGTTCTGCGGGGACTGCGTTCGACGATTACCGTGCAGCCCTCCCACAGGTCCAGATTGAGCTGTCCGTCCACGGAGAGCTGCATGCGGCCATGCCGACTGTGAATGCGTGTTTCAATGCGCGCATCCGGTGATACAACGATTGGCCTGACCGACACCGAGTGGGGCATCACGGGTGTCAGCACAATCGCCTCCATGCCCGGATCAAGAATCGGCCCACCACCGCCAAGATTGTAAGCTGTGGACCCGGTGGGTGTGGCGTGAATCAGTCCATCGCCAGTCAACCGGAACAGGTTTTCACCATTGATGCGGGTTGTCAGACGCACCACGCGTCCGGGAAGCCCGCTGGTCAGGACGATATCGTTCAGCGCGTCTGCCTGTATGTGGTCTTCGCCCCCTTCGACTGTAACACGCAGCATCATGCGTTTTTCCAGATGCAGGCCGCCCGTGACGAGTTCGTCCAGACAATTTTCCAGGCCCTCTGGCGTGGTGGCTGTCAGGTAGCCCATCGAGCCCATGTGCAGGCCCAGCACAGGCAGATCACGCTCTAGCTGTGATACAGCGGCAAGCAGGCTGCCGTCGCCGCCCAAACTTAAAATCAGATCGCAGTGGGCGGACAGTCGATCTTCAGGCAGGGCCTGTGCCGCGGCCTTGCGAACGCCCTCATCCAGATCCCCCAGCATTTCCGCGAAACTGCGCGAAATGCGGCAGGCAATTCCGCGAGCTTCCAGCCCCGCGAGCAGGCGGGGCAGGACCTCCAGCAGACCTTCCGGTCGGGCTGTTCCGCGCATACCGATGACTGCGTTTTCGGGCAACCGATATACCTCGGCTGCGTGACGCATCACGGGAAGATCAGGTGAAGAGGTCATCGGAGGCTTCTGCTTCGCTTTCATCCACGCCCGCAGTTTCATCGTCCAGCACACTCAGGACTTCTTCTTCCACCTTGCGCAGGCGTTCCTGACAGAGGCGATGAAGTTCCATGCCTTCCTTGTAGGCCTTCAGGCTGTCTTCCAGCCCGACCTCTCCGTCTTCCAGCTGTGTGACAAGTTCTTCGAGACGCGCCATGGCTTCTTCGAAACTGGGCTTCTTGTTTGCCATCAGTCCTTGCTCCCTGTGACACGGGCCGTCACGCGGCCGTCATGAAATGTAATCTGCAGTTTATCGTTTTCCTTCAGCTCCTGCGCAGAGGAAATTCGCCCTCCCGCCTGATCGCTGATTCGGGCCATACCCAGACGGAAGGCCGTGGCCTCAATCCGGCCAAGTTCCAGCTGAGTCAGTCGCTTTTCAAGCTGGGCGAGCGTGCGCGTCTGCTGCTTGAGCCTTGTCCGCATGGCGCGGGTCAGACCGTTTTCCAGCTGACGCAGGCTGCTCTGTTCCTGCCTGAGGCGAGCCGCCAGCAGGCGGGCAAAACGCTGCTTCCAGCCAAGGGCACGATCCGCCCCATCCGCATGCATGCGCATCAGGGCACGCACCAGCCGACGCTTAAGGCCGGGCAAGCGATCGTGTTCCGTCTGCTGTATACGCTTGAGTGACCGCTTCAGCGAAGTATAGAGCTGGTCCAGTCGTTGCGAGGCATCCCGCAGGCGGCGTCCGGGTTCGGCCAGAGCACGATGGCTGGCCAGCGCCTGCAACTCCTGCCGTGAGTGATGAATGCGCCGCCTCATCGCCAGCCGGAGTCTCTCCTTCTGGCTGTTCAAGTAGACAAGCTGTTCGGCTCGATCCGGAACAGCCAGCTCGGCTGCCGCGCTGGGGGTGGGTGCCCGCAGGTCGGCGGCCAGATCGCTCAGGCCGTGATCCACTTCATGTCCGACGGCGCTGATGACCGGAACCGGACAAGCCCGAATCGCCCTGACCAGATCTTCATTGTTGAAGCCGAAGAGATCTTCGAAACTGCCGCCGCCCCGCCCGAGAATGATCAGATCCAGCTTAAGCTCCCGGGCGCGCGCTGAAAGCAGCTTCAGATTCTTTGCCAGAGCCGGACCACTCTGCGGCCCCTGCACGGGTGTTGACTTCAGAAACAGTTTAAGCCCGCGTTGCCTGCGCCCCAGCACTTGCAGCATATCCTGCAGGGCGGCGCCTTCACGGGCAGTCAGGAGACCGATGCGCTGAGGGCATGCGGGAATGGGGCGTTTCAGGTCGGCTGCAAAAAGCCCTTCACGCTGAAGGCGTTCTTTCAACTCCAGAAAATCCTGCATCAGGCGACCCTGACCGGCTTCCCTGAGGTCCTGAACGTCCAGCTGCAGTCGCCCGCCTTTACCGTAGTAGACGATGCGCACCAGGGCTTCAACCTGCAAGCCATCGGAGGGCAAAACGCTCATGCGCCCCGCGCGCCCGCTCCAGAGCACGGCGGAAAACTGGGCTTCCTGATCCTTGAGGGTAAAGTAGCGGTGCCCCGAGCTGCCATAGTGCTTCAGCCCGGAGACTTCACCCCGGACCCAGACAGGCAGCAGGTGCTCCTCCAGATGGGCCGAGAAGATGCGGGCCAGCTCGCCGATGCTGATGGCCTTGCCGCCCCGGGCTGAGTTTGAGAAAGACACGGGCTTTCCTGATGAACTGCAAAAGCCATGGACGCGAAGCATGCGCCCATGGCTTTCCTATTCTGGCATGCGACCACAAGGTAGCCGCTTCATCATGAAGCGGTTACTTCTTCTTGTGACGGTTCTTGCGCAGACGCTTTTTCCGCTTGTGCGTGGAAATCTTGTGGCGTTTCCGCTTCCTTCCGCAAGGCACGGCAACCTCCAACGTTTACTGGTTGTTTTTAGTGTCCTGAATTCTCTGCTTGAGTCGCTGAGCTGGCTTGAAGACAGCCACCCGGCGGTTTTCCAGCCAGACCGTCTCACCGGAGCGTGGATTGCGCGCGGGCCGCGGACGGCGCTCCTGCGTGCCAAACACACCGAAGCCGCGAAGCTCGACACGACCACCCTTGCAGAGTTCGTCGGACACGGCCTTCAGTGTCTGCTCAAGAACCACCTTCACTTCTTCCCGTGAAAGGCCGCTTGCAGCGGACACTGCCTCAACGAGAGCTTCTCGGTTCATCCTTCCTCCGATAGGTAGATCACAAGCGTACTTCCGGGCTGAATACCATCCCCGGAAAGTGAGTTCCAGCGACGAAGATCATTAATGCTGACCTTGTACCGTCGCGACAGGTCCCATAAGGTGTCCCCGCGCTGCACCACATGGTTGATCGACCGGGTGGTGCCTGCCCCCGAACGAAGCTTCAGCTTCTGACCGGGATAAATCGTGGCGCGTGAGTCAAGTCCATTCAGCTCGATGAGTTCTTCGAGCGACAAGCCATGCCGTCGAGCAATCACGCCCGCGACATCGCCGGACCTGACAACATAATGATCTTCAGGCAACTTCGCATTGGTCATTGCCGACTTGTTTGCATTCGGCCCGGAAAGCACCAGACGCTGCCCGGCGTAGATGCGATTCTTGTTCTTGATATGATTCCACGCCATCAGATCCTGCATGCTGATCGAATAGCTGCGGGCGATCCCTTCCAGGTTTTCACCCTTGCGAACGCGATGGACGGGGCGACCATCTTCATCCACCTTTGCCGCGCTGCCAGAGGCCAGCTCGGCTCCCTTTGGTACAGGAATCAGCAGATGCTGCCCGGGACGAATAATGGAGCGGCTGCTAAGCTTGTTGGCGCGCAAAAGCTCGCGCAGGCTGACCCCGTAACCGGCAGCAATCTGGCTTAGTGTATCACCACGTTTGATCTTGTAGCGCTTCCAGTCCTGATAGGCCGTTGCTGGCAAATCGGCGATTTTCGCGGCAAAGGCCTCGGCCATGTCCGCCGGGGCATAGACGTGAGCGCCATCGGGCGGCGTGCAGAAGCGCAGAATATGCGGATTCCTGCTGCGGAACTCTTCCTCTTCGAGCTTGAGCATATCCGCCAGCCGATCCACATTCAACGCACCCGGGACATCAACGGCAACCCAGGGCTGCCAGGCCTCTTCTCCGGGTAGCTGATCCTTGAACTCATCGAAGACCCGCCGGGCTGCCAGATAAGTGGGGACATAATTGCGTGTCTCCCGGGGCATGCGCGGCAGGGTCCAGTAATCCTTGTTGCCCTTGTTGCGCTTGATCGCCCGGTTGACGCGGCCCGGGCCCCAGTTATAGGCGGCAAAGGCCAGATACCAGTCACCATACTGGTCATAAAGGCTGCGCAGATAGCGGCTGGCCGCGCGGGTGGCCAGCTCCAGATCCAGACGCTCATCCATCCAGTAGTCCACACGCAGCTTGAACACACGCGCCGTCCCGGCCATGAACTGCCAGGGTCCGGTGGCGCTTACACGACTGCGGGCATTCATCTTGAGACCGGATTCAATCATGGCCAGAAAAACAAGATCCTCCGGCAGGCCCTCTTCCCTTAGATAACTGCGGATTGTAGGGCCAATCAGCGCGTAGCGCTCCATCCAGATCTCGTAGTAGCCACGGCCCTTCCCGCTGGTGAAATAGTCGACCATGTGGTCAACTTCCTTGCGGTCCGCATCGGGAATGCCCGGGTAGGCGCTCAGACTGTCCTCGGCGACCATGTCCAGCAGTTCTTCAACTTCGAGCCCAAGCAGACTGTCCGGCTCGATGGCAATCTCCAGCAGACTGTCCAGCTCATCGGCTTGAACACTGCTGTCAGCAAGCTGGTCCAGTTCAAAGCGTAGCGAATGAATACCCTCCGCCTCGCTGGAATCGGGCGGTAAGCCCTGAGTCAGGCGCAGCATGTCGCGAGCAATGTCCACGCGCAGCTCCTGGGCTTCCAGAGCATCCAGACTGTCTTCGGGCCTGGTGCTGATCAGCTGCTGAAAGGCCTGGCTAAGCAGGTTGAGTGCACTGTCCGCTTCCCCGTCCCGCTCCAGCTCCAGGGCGTCGGCGTAAAGCAACAGGGGATCGCGCTCATGAAGACTGTCGTCGGCAATCTGCAGAGTCGCATCGGGTGCTGGGTCTTGCTGGGCGGGATGACGCAGGGGGACCTGCAGGCACGCAACGAAAAGCAGCGTGCTTGACAAGAAGAGCAGGACTCTCACGGGGCTCCTGAAACTGTAAAGAAAAAGCCCTCTGTTGAAGGCCCGTTGATGCAAAGCTCGATGGCTTTATCAAGAGTAGCGGATTTGTCGCTCAAATCAAAAGCCCGCGCTGCGCTTCATGTCCGGTGGAGCTGTTCTAAGCAAGGTGATAAAGCCCTTGATAATGGCCCCTTCTGCCTCTAACACACGGGCACAGCCCTGAAGGGTCGCACCGCTGGTCGTCACATCATCGACAAGCAGTATCTGTTCTCCACCAAGCCTGTGTGCCCTTCCCTTTCTTGAAAGCTGCCAGACGCCACCATGCAGCCGCTCGCCCAGTGATTTCTCCTTCTGGCTGATTAGAGAGGAGGGGCGATGCAGCAGGCCCGCGACCTCAAGCCCCCAGCTGCGGCCAAGCTCACTGGCCATCACCTTGACAGGATCCCAGCCGCGAAGGCGACGTCTGGTCAGGTCCGGCGGAACCGGCACCAGCAGCCCACTGGCCCAGGGTGGACGCTCCAGCCTTCTCATCAGACGTCCAAGCAGGCTGCGGTCCGCTTCTTCTTTCATCTCCTTGAAGAGGCGGGCAAGCGCACCTTCGTACCAGCCGACACTAAAGCCCGGAATGCCCTCCAGCGTCCAGAAGGGAGCTTTTTCGTTGAGCAGCTGCGAGAGACAATCCTCGCAGATGCGGCTGATTGGGGCACTTCGCGCAAAGGGATCCAGCGCAAGCGACTCTCCACAGCTGGAGCATTCGGCTGGCAGGAGGAGGTTACAGATCAGGTGATGAAACAGATATCGCATGGTCCGTGATACGCCTTCTGCCCACTTCAGGATTCAGCGGCTGGCCCAAAATCGCCGGGAAATCGCAGCCCTGTAAGGCAGGCTTGACGAACTGCTCGCCAAGTGCCTGATTCAGCCATGCCCGCTTTACACAAGATTTTCATCCTGCTGCTGCTTGCCAATACCGGGCTGGCCCGAGTGCTTGGCTTTCTGGCGCGGCTGGACAATGCCGAACTGGCCGGTAACTTCCGTCCGGAACTGGACGAGCTTGTCCTTTCGGGCAGTTTCAATGGCTGGCAGGCCTCGGAAGCATTCAGCTTGAGTGACAGCATTTGGCAGCTCCAGATGGAAGTTCCAGACGCGGAGGCCGAATGGAAGCTGCGCATCTTGCGGGCCGAGGGCGGCAGTCTGTGGGAAGAAGGCATCGGCAATCGTCAGCTGCCCGCAGGTAGTAGCGGCTGGCTCTGGCCGGTCTGGTTCAACAATGACAGCCTCGAGCATCTGCCAGCCGTGGATTGTGACTGGCATGTGAGCATCGATCTCTCGCTGCTTGTCACACAGGGACGCTTTGACCCGCTGGTGGAGCAGGTCGCGCTCCTGGGCAGCCGGGCGGAGCTTGGCTGGTGGCAGGCGCCGGGAGCCCTGATCGATTGCGGTACCGATGGCCGCGCTGAGGGCTGGTTAAGCCTTGCAGGACTTAGTGACTTTCCATTTGAGTACAAGGCCGTCATTCTCGATTCCCTTGCTCAGCCGCGGCTCTGGGAAGGCGGAGCAAACCGCAGCATGCAGCGCCGGGGCGATGAACCGGACCTGCTGCCACCTGGTGGGGATGGCAGGCCCGAGCTGGACAGTCTCAGCTGCTGGTTTGATCACGCCCCTGAATGGCAGCCCGGTGAACTGCAAACAGGATCGGACCTGAGCTTTCTGGCGCGGCTGGAAGATCTGGGTACCGTGTATCACGATGCCAATGGCAATGCGACAAGTCCGCTTGAGACCTTTCATCAAGCAGGTCAGCGCACAGTCCGTCTGCGCCTCTGGGTAGATCCTGAGGAGGCCTGGCACGGTCTTGATTCAACCCTGGCCATGGCGCACCGGGTGGTGGATGCCGGCTTCGACTGGATGCTGGACTTCCACTATTCAGACAGTTGGGCCGACCCCGCTCATCAGACAACACCCCTGCGCTGGCAAAGCCTGGAGCTGGCGGCACTGGGTGACAGCCTGGAGGCCTACACTGGCCGCGTACTGGAACGCTGCTGTGCTGAAGGGATTTCCCCGGCGTGGGTACAGGTGGGAAACGAGATCGACCCGGGTATGCTCTGGCCGCTGGGCCGAGTGAATGGCGACTGGGACACGCCCCAGCAGTGGGATCAGCTGGCCTGGCTGCTCGGCCGCGCAATGGCAGGCACGGAGCTGACTGACCCAGCATGTCGTCCCCAGCGCTTGATCCATCTGGCCTCCTCCGGCAACACAGCCTTTGTCACACGCTACCTGGACGAGCTGAACAGTCGGGGCATAGTGCCAGAAGGAATCGGGCTCTCCTATTATCCCTGGTGGCACGGTTCGCTGGCTGATCTTGAAGGAACCCTGCGCGCATTAGCTGTATCACAATCTGCCGAGCTCATGATCGTGGAAAGCGCCTATCCCTGGACGACCGCCTGGCAGGATAACGGGAACAACATTGTTGGTCCGGCAACCCTCCTGCCCGACCCCTTTCCGGCAAGTCCAGCGGGACAGTTGGCCTTCAGGCAGGCACTTGAAGCCCTGCTTGTATCACAGGGTGCAAGCCGACTCATCTGGTGGGAACCAGCCTGGGTGGCTCAGCCCGGTCTGGATTGCGCATGGGAAAACCTGGCCTTTTTTGATTTCTCCCACCGGGCCCTGCCTGCGCTTCAGCTTCCCCTTGTGCTGGAGAGCCCGCAACTTGTGATACAGGCAAGAGGCAGTGGCCTGATCGAGCTACTCTGGGATGCGATTCCGGGCGCCAGCAGCTACCGGATTGATGAGCAGGATGCTGCCGGATTGTGGCAGCCCATCGGTCTTGCAAACGACACAGGCCTGCTACTCCCCGCCGAAAACGGCATCAGACTCTTTCGCGTAACGGCCATCAGCAACTGAAGAAAAAGCTTGACTCAGGCCCGGAAACTCTGTTATCATTGTGATATCACCTTGATAACAGACAAGGGAAATCAAATGGTCAAGGACAAGCTCCTCAAGGGTCAGAATGGCTACCTGCATCTGACCGTCTACCTGCTGCTTTCGCTGGGATTTATCTGGGGCATCTACCTGGGTGTTCGTGAGGCCAGTCCGCTCTGGACTCTTTCAGCCATTGGAGGGCTGGCTGTTTCGCTCTTCCTGATGGGCGGCCTCTTCATTGTCAATCCCAATGAGGCCCGCGTGCTCCAGCTCTTTGGCGATTACACAGGCACCATCACACGACCGGGCCTGCTCTGGGCCAATCCCTTCTACACAAAGCGCAAGGTTTCGCTTCGCGTGCGCAACTTCGAGACAGGCAAGGTCAAGGTGAACGACCTGACCGGCAATCCGGTGGAAATTGCTGCCGTTGTTGTCTGGCAAGTAGTTGATGGTGCTGAGGCTCTGTTTGAGGTGGACAACTTCGAGGATTATGTGCGTGTCCAGAGTGAGGCGGCCGTGCGCAATCTGGCCACCAATTACCCCTACGATGCCCATGATGAATTCAGTCTCTCGCTCTCGCACAACACGGCAGAAGTCAGCACCCGACTGCAGGAAGAGCTGCAGGAGCGCCTGGACAAGGCCGGTGTCAATGTGAAGGAAGCGCGGATCAGTCACCTGGCTTACGCCCAGGAAATTGCTGCCGCCATGTTGCAGCGCCAGCAGGCCGCGGCAGTGGTCGCCGCGCGCACCCAGATTGTGGAAGGCGCGGTGGGAATGGTGGAAATGGCGCTGGACAGGCTAGGCGAAAAGCAGATTGTCGACCTGGACGAAGAACGCAAGGCCGCCATGGTCAGCAACCTGCTGGTTGTGCTCTGCAGCGACCGTCACACGCAGCCGGTGGTCAACACGGGAACACTTCATAACTAGGGCTGTGAATGTGTCACAGAAAAAAAGGCTATCTCCTCCGTCTGAATCCGGATCTTCACAAGGCCCTTCAGGCCTGGGCGGAAGACGAATTCAGAAGCCTCAATGGTCACCTGGAATACCTGCTTAAAAAGGCCTTGAAGGATGCTGGCAGGTTACCCAAAAACAAAGGCTCCTGAACCATGACAGGTAGCTTCTGGATTGTAATCAGCCTGCTGCTGCTGGCAATCGTCGTTGCCATGCTTCGAATAAGCGGCCGCATGCCGGCCAATATGGCCTTTCAATCACCCGGACGCACTCACAGACCAGCGGCCCTTATTCTTGCGGGTTTGCCTGCCGCGGGCATGATTGTCTTTGAGAAGTCCGGTGGCAAGGGCGGATCGGAATCGATTCTGGCCATGGTCGTGATACCTGCAGTGCTGGTGCTCGTGGGACTTGGCATGCTCTGGTGGCGCTGGAAGAAAAGCCAGGAATAGCGTTTCGGCCTAGTCCTGTGATACAAGTACCCGCCAGCCCCAGGCCGCGAGCAGCTGTGGGGAATGAATATCAACGGCCTGCTCTTCAGGACTAAAGGGCTCCATCCAGCATCCTTCGACCAGTGCTGTATCACGGAAGGAAAACTCCACAGGGCCGGATGTAAAGTTGAAAAGGCAGATAACACGGTCGCCCGGCAGCCTTCGCTGAAAGGCCGTCACACAGTTCGATGTGGTTGGGACCTCTTCCATTCCAGCGCCCCAGCCCGGATTCCAGAGTGCCGGGTGCTCTTTGCGAAATGCAATCAGCTGGTAAATCAGCTCTCTCTGGGGATTTTCCCGCCAATGGATTTCGTCCTTCTCGAAGAAGGCCAGTCTCCGATTCAAGCCTGCTTCCTGTCCATTGTTGACGAGCGGAATCCCCTGACAGAGAAAGGTGAATGCGATGGCTGCAGGCAGCCCCTCGCCGAAGAGTTCCGTGTCCGTGCCTTCCCAGCTGTTTTTGTCATGGTTGCTGGTAAAGAGCATGCGCTGCGCATCCGCAGGCCAGGCCTTGACCTGCCAGTTGAAATAGACACCCAGAGATTCGGGGCTTTTTCGTTCCTGACACAGATCATGCAGGAGGTCAAACAGCGTCCACGAGTAGGTGGCGTCAAATCCTGCCGCATGCAGATCACGGTTTTCCCACTCTGCCAGGAGGTATACCTCGCGGATGGCTTCCAGGCGGGGACGCAGTTCCTCCCAGAAATCGACAGGCAGAAAGCCGGCAACATCACAGCGAAAACCGTCGAGCTGAACCTCCTTCAACCAGAACTCCATCGCCCTGATCATGGCTTCGCGCAGTTCCGGCACACTGTAATCCAGATCGAGCACATCATCCCAGTTGGTCCATGGGACAGTGCGAGCGCGGCCCAGACTGTCCTTGGCATACCAGTCGGGATGCTCCTCTACCCAGGCGTGATCGCAGGCCGTATGATTGGGCACCCAGTCAATGATCACGCGCATACCAAGTTCATGAGCTCGTGATACAAAATCACGCAGATCATCAAGCGTGCCGTACTCGGGGTTCACACTGGTGTAATCGCGCACGGCGTAAGGGCTGCCCAGGCTGCCCTTGCGATTCAGCTGACCAATGGGGTTGACGGGCATCAGCCAGAGGATTGTAACACCCAGATCCTTCAGGCGTGGCAGGTGTGCCATGGCGGCAGCAAAGGTGCCCTCTGGCGTAAAACAGCGCTGATTGAGCTGATAGATGACGGCATCGCGTGACCAGTCCGGATGGCGCGGCCTAGGCATGACCTTCCTGCTGAAGTCGTTCGTGCATTTCCTGTGTTCCAAGAATCATCAGAACATCGCCAGCCTGAAAACGGCTATCGGCAGTAGGCAGGGGAGTCAGGCCTGTATCACGCATGATGCCCAGCACCATGGCACCACCGCTTTTTTCGCGTAGCTTCGATTCAAGCAGGGTGCGCCCGACAAGCGAACTGCTCTCGGCAATCTGCAGCCGGTTCAGGCTGTATCCGACATCATCCTGCTTCATGAAAATATCCAGGAAGTCGACAATCTCGGGGTGCTCGAGCACTGCAGCCATGCGCTTGCCGCCAATGATGTAGGGGCTGACTACGTGGTTGGCCCCGGCCCTGATCAGGCGCGCCTCGCTGGATGGTTCAAGCCCGCGTGCTACAATCTGGATCTTCGGACTCAGCTCCCGCGCGGTCAGTACTACAAAGAGATTGTCACTGTCTTTGGGCAGCGCCGTGGCCAGACCCTTGGCCTGATGGATGCCACAGCGCTCCAGCACGGTTTCATCCGTTGCATCACCATAGAGGGCCAGAAAGCCCTCCTGCAGCGCTTCTTCAATGGCGCGTTCGTCCTGATCGATTACACAAAGATCCACGCCCTCGCGCAGAAACTCACGCGCAATTTCGCGGCCGATCTTGCCGAATCCGCAGAGGATCATGTGTCCATTCAGACGTGTCAGGCGTTTTTCCATGCGTTGTCCTCGCATCAGATTGCGGATCTGTCCCGAAATGAGCAGGGCGGTGAAACTGGTTGCCAGATAGCCGATGGCACCGGCGCCCATCAGAATCAGCAGTACAGTCAGCACGCGGCCGGCGGGATGAAGCGGGTGAACTTCAGCAAAGCCGACGGTGAAAATCGTGATCACCGTCATGTAGAAGGCATCAAAGATCGACCACTCCTCCAGCAGGTGGAAGCCGATTGTGCCCAGGGCAATCACCAGCACGCTGATCAGGGCCGCAATCTTCAGGCCGCTGCGCGCGCTGCCGGTATCACTGCTAAAGCGGAATGTTGCCATGCTTTTTGTTCGGGTTGCGATCAGCCTTGTTCTTCAAAAGCTGCAGCGACTGCCAGACACTGTGTCGTGTCTCCTCGGGCAGGATCACGGCATCGACATAGCCCTGTTCAGCGGCCTTGTAGGGGTTGGCAAAGTGCTCGGTGTATTCGTCTACCTTCTGCCGCTCGAGGCTGGCCGGATCGTCGGCAGCCTTGATGTCGCGGCTGAAGATGATCTCCACCGCGCCCTTTGGCCCCATTACCGCAATCTCGGCTGTGGGCCAGGCCAGATTGATGTCGCCGCGAATATGCTTCGAGCTCATCACATCGTAGGCACCGCCATAGGCCTTGCGCGTGATCACCGTGATCTTGGGTACGGTGGCCTCGCAATAGGCGTAGAGCAGCTTGGCACCGTGGGTGATGATGCCCTGCCACTCCTGATCCGTCCCTGGCAGGAAGCCCGGCACATCCACGAAGGTGAGGATGGGAATGTTGAAGGCGTCCAGAAAGCGCACAAAACGACCGGCCTTGCGGCTGGCATTGATATCCAGCACACCGGCCAGGACAGCGGGCTGATTGGCCACAATGCCGACGACTTCGCCGCCCACGCGCCCAAAACCCACCACGATATTGGCCGCGAAGTCCGCATGGACTTCCAGGAAAGAATCACGGTCAAGCACGGGCAGAACCGCATCACGAATGTCGTAGGGCTTGTTGGGATTGTCCGGTATCACGGATTTGAGGCTCTCGTCGGCGCGCTCAACGGGATCCGTGATCTCCAGCCGGGGTGGCTCTTCCATGTTGTTCTGTGGCAGGTAGGCCAGCAGATCACGCACCTTTTGCATCGCGCGGCCTTCATTGGCCTCGGCAAAGTGTGCTACACCGCTGCGGGATGAATGAGACTTGGCGCCGCCCAGATCCTCGCTGCTTACATCCTCGTGTGTCACAGTCTTGACCACCTTGGGACCGGTCACGAACATGTAGCTCGTTTCTTCGGTCATGATGGTGAAGTCCGTGATGGCCGGGCTGTAGACGGCTCCGCCCGCGCAGGGGCCCAGGATGGCAGAGATCTGCGGAACCACGCCCGAGGCCAGTGTATTACGAAGGAAGATGTCAGCGTAGGCGCCCAGCGCCGTAACGCCCTCCTGCACACGCGCTCCGCCAGAGTCATTAAGGCCGATCACGGGAATACCGGCCTTCATTGCCAGATCCATGACCTTGCAAATCTTTGCGCCATGTGCAGCTGATAGGGAGCCGCCAAAGGTCGTGAAGTCCTGACTGAAAACGGCCACATTCCTGCCATGGATACGACCCGTGCCCGTGATCACGCCATCACCTAATGGCCGGTTCTTCTCCAGTCCAAAGTCACTCGAGGAATGCCGCACCAGCATGTCCATTTCCGTAAAACTGCCCGGATCAAGTAGCAGATCAAGTCGCTCGCGCGCGGTAAGCTTGCCCGCGTCATGCTGGCGGCGAACCCGTTCTTCGCCCCCCAGCTCCTGCGCCTTGTCGATCAGTTTGAGCAGTTCGGTACGCTTGTCCATCCAGTGCTTCCTGTGATGTTTTTGGTTGATATCGCACGGTTGTCTTCCGACCAGTGGTCGGACCAAGGGTCGGACCACTGGTCGGACCAGAAAAACCCGTCAGGGCAGCCTTACACTCAGCATGACCAGATGGCTGGCGCCGAGATCCTCATGGGGTCGCCAGGCATAATCGACAGCCACCCGCCCCAGAGACAGTCCGGCACCGGCCGCGGGATCGCCTTCGGACCAACCGGCACGCAGGCGGAATCGCTCAAGCAGGATCCACTCCAGCCCGCCTTGCGCGCTGACACTGCGCCAGCTTCCATCGCGGCCTGGGCTTTTGCCCTCGAGTTCGGTAAGGAGATCGACTTCCAGCATCAGGCGGCTGCGCAGGCGGGGCAGGGCTGTTTGCCAGGCCGCGCCCAGCGAGGCTTCTGGCGCAATCCAATCCTGCTCGCCATCATCCCAGATGAGGATCGTGCCGGTCAGGTCACGCAGGCGCAGGGCCAGATCCAATCCCGGGCGGACGGTGCTTGTCAGCCCGGCATCCAGACCGATTCCCTGCCCCTTGAAGGCAACAAGGTCGCGGTGCACCAGCTTGACGGTCAGGCCCGCCCTGAAGCGCTCGCCCAGATCGAAAGAACTACCCAGGCCCAGCATCCAGTCCTGAGCGCTTTCAAACTCGGGCGCCGGGCGGCCTCCCGCCTCGAAACTGTCGCCGCCCTCCAGCGCATCAAGGATTGGAATGTCCTCGATCGATTGACGAATCAGATAGAGGCCTAGTGGCATTTCGCGCCAACGGCCTTCCCAGCCAATGAACTCCTGCTTCAGCTCTCCATCAAACAGTGTCTGATGCTGCAAAGCCAGGTGTCTTTCGGGTGAATCGGGAATGAGTGCGGGGTTCCACCAGGCGGCCGTCCCGGGACTTGCCTGCAAAAGCCCGGCATTGCCCCGGCCCACTGCCGCGGCCCCGGTATCGATCCTGAGAAACTCGCCAGCATGACGATCCGCTGCAGGCAGCCGTGCTGCAAGCAGTAGCAGTATCAGCAGGCAGCCTCTCACACTGGCTCCTGTGTCAGGTGAACGCCATCCTGAGTCGGCTGATCGACCGCGCGCAGGAAGGCCGGAACCACGCTGCGACGAAAGAGCAGCCGGGCTTCCTCCAGCCCCATGCTGCCAGCAGCCAGCTGACCGCCCGCCATGTGTCGATGGCCGCCCGCGCTGCCATGTTCACTCATCAGGGCACGTGCCAGCCGCCCGGCGTGGGGGGTTTTACGGCTGTTGCGAATGGAAAAGACCACGCGGTCTTCCAGCCAGCCCCAGACCAGCACCCAGTAGATGCCCTCGAGTCGCATGAAACTATCCGCTACTTCCGCCACGAAATCGGGATGACGGGTCGGTCCCAGATCCACGACCATGGCGCGGCCGAAGCGCTGGGCACGCTCCACGGCTTCCTTCATCAGGATGAAATAGGCTGCCGGAACCTTGGCGTGCACGATGCTGTGCATCAGGTCCCAGTCAATTTTGGGATGCAGTTTGAGATAGACCTGTCGGTCGGCCTTGCAGGCGCCTCGACCCATGTCATTGGTTTCCGTGCGAATCGCGTAATACAAGGCCGTTGCCAGCGGGACATCCACCTTCAGATTGCGCGCCAGCAGGTACTCGTAAGCAATGGTCGCAGTGGCTCCATAGGGCTCACGCAGGTCGAGAAATTCCGGCTCATGCGGCCAGGCTTCACCCTTGATATGATGATCCACGATGCCGTAGCGCGCGTTCTCAGGCAGCTTGCAGCTGTTGTTACCGCTGCCGGGCTGACTGTCCACAAAGAGGAAAAAGTCGTAGCTGGCAAGGTCTACTTCATGCAGCGGCTGTATCTCAAGATCCAGCATCTGCTGCATGCTGCGGTTCTCGGCACGACCCAGCTCCCCGCCGGAAGCCACGGTAGCCTCGCGATCCATGCTTTCCATCAGCAGCTTGAAGGCCATGGCAGAGGCCACGCAGTCCGGATCCGGATTGTCGTGTGTTACAATCAGGACACGGCGAACCATCTGCAGAAGAGTTTTCATCTCCTGCAGTCGTCTCGTGCTTTCTTTCACCTGCGTCATTCTGCCTTCTCCAAACAGGCCATTACCGCGACCTGAATTGCAGCCAAGGTAGCAATTCGCACTCGTCCTGCTTTGATTTCAAGGCTTCAGCACCCGCTCCAGACGAACGATTCGCCAGCCATCCCGACCCTGGTCAAAATCAACCCGCCAGCGATAGCTGCCGCTGATATCCTCGAAGTAGGAAAAATCCCCAAGCGGCGGCGCTTTCAGTTCCAGCTTCCTGTCCAGCAGTTTGGGAAGGCTTGCCTTAAGGCTTGCCTTGAAATCAACCGAGCCACTCCCCGGCAGGGAAAAGAGTCGTGTGGGGTCAACCAGCGCCCGGGCCCGGCGCCAATGGCCTTTGCGTGCGTGATCAATGAACTGCCCGAGGCAGCGATAGGGGCTGTCCAGCGAATGGGCCTTCTCCAGATGCCACTCGCCCTCCTGCTGAAGGATAAAGCGCTCATTCTCCAGACGCCAACTGCCGGGGCTCTCCCGGAAAAGCGCCTTTTTCGAATCGTCCGCCCTGAGCAGGCTCAGCCTTTCAGCGTGACGAATTCGCCAGGAGCCGACAGGTCCTGAGTGGAGCTGCTTCCAGCTGCCGTCAAGTTTGAGTTCGCCGAGCTCGGCCAGATCCCCTGTAACACGGACAAGCAGCAGACGTGTATCACCGTCTGGTCCAGCCTTCTTTTCATCTTCGAGCTGATCCAGCAGACGCAGGCTGTCGACCTTTGCCAGAAAGACCAGGCGCCCGCCCTTCTCCCGATGATCCATCCACCAGAGGCGACGGGCATCGGTATCACGCACATCAAGCAGCCAGCCGCCGGCAAGCCGCCTTACTGTGTGACGAGCTGGATCCAGCAGGTTGATGCGGGACTGATCACGCTGGAGATCGCCGCTGAGCTGAGCTGCCAGTCGCTCCATGTCAGTCGCCCTTGCCTGCTCCTCAATGGCCTTCCAGCCTGGGCGGGGCGCACATACCTGAAAGACAAGCAGCGCTAACCCAGCAAGCCAGAGAAGGCCCCTCAGCCTGTTCGCTTGAGCCATGCTCGAATGCCTTTCACAATGGCCCTTGCCTGTTTACGCTGCAGGGCTCGTGAGACAAGTTTATCCTCTTCCTTCGGGTGAATCAGGGTGCCCAGCTCCAGCAGAACTGCCGGGCGCTGGTGCTGGCGTATCACGGCCAGGCTCCGCCAGGAAAAACCCTGATCACGCAGTCGGGCCCCCGCCAGCAGTTCGTGATGCAGATTGGCAGCCAGATTGCGCGACCAGGCGCTCCAGTAAAAAGTGGAAGAGCCCTCTTTGCTCCAGGGGTCATCGCGCTCGCTGACGCTGTCATAGTGCAGGCTGAGTAGCAGGTCCGCCTGCAGACTGTCGGCAAGACCCACGCGATCGTAAAGACCCACTTGCTGGTCCTGCTCGCGCGTAAGGTGCACGCGCGCACCCTTTGCTTCAAGCTCCGCCTTGAGCTTGCGGGCGAAGTCCAGCACCAGATCCTTCTCCATGATACCGCCCGCGGAAACGCAGCCGCTTTCCGGCCCGCCATGCCCCGGATCGAGAACAATCACCATGTCCTGAAGGCGCTTGGGACGACGCTTCAGGCGCAGTAGCAGGTTCTGGCCATCAAGGGCAAGTTCGTGTCCGCAAAAGGCGCCGGCCTCGAGATCCAGTGTGATCCACAAACTGCCGTCGCTTGCCGGTTCCCAGTCGAGATGTCGAATCCCGCATGCTTCATCCAGACGAATCCAGTCAAGATGGGACTGTGTGTTCCACAGTTTCAGGTGAAGTTTACTGCCATCCACACTGGCTTCAGCCTGCCAAAGCACGGGCTGGCTGCCCCGCCAGGGAAGCCTGAGCACAGTATCACCCGCCTCGCTTAAGCTTGCTCTGCCCGTTGAACCAAGCAGCGTGGGCGCCTGTGCTTCGTCCTTTCTTTCCAGACTCATGACTCGCGAGCGGCTTGTCCATGCTTCGTGACCGCTTCCCAGATCCAGTTTGAGCCAGTTGCCATATCCTTCGCTGACGGGAAAGCGACTGCCTGCCTGCGGAAAAAGCCAGTAGCTGCCGCCCATTGAAGCGCTGATCACAGCACCGTCATCCATAACAGCAATAAGCTCTTCACAGTTGACAGGAGCTTCGGGGGATGAACTGCTCAAAGGCTGCACAAGCTGCCAGGTTCTTGTTTCGACCTTTGCTCCCGGTCCGTGTATCACAAACTGGATTCGATCCTCGTCCGGCCAGGCAATGCGATCGGCAAAACGCCCGTCAGCCATGCCGCGCATCAGCTGCCCGTTAACCAGAACACGCGCCCCGGGAATCAAACTGCGACCATTGATCAAAAGCGAATCACGCCGTGAGACAATCAAGCCTCCTGATTCTGCGAGATTTCGCGGGTGTGAAAGCCAGCCCCCGCCAGGCAGCTCCGGGAGTCCGGCGCTTGCGAATCCATGGCAGGGCAGCAGGCAGAGGTATGCGATCAGCAGGCAGGCAAGGGGAAGCCGGGCCTTAGAGCTCACCACGAACACGCCCTCCATCCTCTGCATCCAGCCTCATCTGCTCCACGGGTAGATTCCAGTTGCAGCCACGAGCTCTTGAAAAGAGCAGGCCCAGACCATAGAGCACGAGATAGGGAAGATGCTCGGTGATCTCGCGGCTATGCCTGCTGATAATCCGGCCGAAGCCACCCGTTGATAGGACACGCACATTAGGGTCAGCCAGTTCGTCGCGAATGGCCCGGACAAGTCCTTCAGCCTGCGCCACTGCTCCATTTAGCAGGCCCGACTGCATGGCTCGCTCGGTTGTTGTTCCAATGATGCTGGGGGGAAAGCTCAAGGCCACCTTGGGCAGCTTGGCTGCATTCTGGTGCAGGCTGCGCAGTGCGCTTTGCGGACCAGGCAGAATCAGACCACCCAGGAAAGCACCCTCCCGTGATACAACATCAAAGGTTGTGGCCGTACCAAAGTCGATCACAATGGCCGATCCCTGGCAGTAATGGTGGGCAGCGATCACATTGCAAATGCGATCGGCACCAACCGTGGATGGCTCATCAACCTTCAGCTCGGGCACGCCGCATGTTTCGTGATCCACAAGCAGGGCGTCCAGCTCCAGATAGTGCTCGCTCAGCTTGATCCATACGAAGTTCAAGTCAGGCACGACGCTGGAGAGCGCTACGCCCGTGATCTGGCGCGGTTCCAACTGAACACTGCGCAGAAGAGTTGAAAGCATCACCCAGCTTTCATCAATGGTGCGTGCGTTGTTGGAACTAAGACGCCAGTGCGCCACCAGACGGGCCTCGCGAAAGAGACCCAGCACGATGTGTGTGTTACCGATATCAACAGCCAGCAGCAGTTCACAGGCTTGCATGCTCACTCCACCAGATTCAGTTCCATGCCATCTTCAGTAGCACGCTGACGCAGTTCACCCGAGGCGACAATCAGACTGCCTCCGCTCCAGCCAAGCTGCAGGCGACCATCGTCCAGCAGCCGGGATTGTGTCAGCACTTCGCTTCGTCCCTGCCAGTTAAGCTTGCAGGGCATGCGCCTGAGCAAATGCCAGGCTTCCAGCTCTTCGCGCAGCAATTTGCTGTCGTTGATCAGAAGCGGAAAGTGCCGTGCCCTGTCCAGGAGCGAATGCACAAGCTTCTCACGATCCGGCAGGAGTCCGGCCCCGGCCAGACTGATGGCGGGCTGATCAACCTCAGCGGGAAAACGTTGCTGATAGAGGTTGACACCAAAACCACAAACAGCCTTGCACTTTTCGCCCTGAACCTGGGTCTGCACAAGGATTCCTGCCAGCTTGGAGGGCGCTCCGAAACCCAGCATCAGCAGATCGTTGGGCCACTTCCAGCAGATGGGCAGCTCTTCGCCACCGGCCTCGATAATGCACTTGCGCAGGGTGTCCAGCAGGGCCCAGCAGCAGGCAAGAGCAATCAGGCCCATTCCCTTTTGTGTTACAAAATCGAAACGCAGACTGATCAGGAGGCCTTCCCCGGGCGGACAGTACCAGCTGCGGCCGCGCCGTCCCTGTCCGCCGCTCTGGTAGTCCACCAGAAGCGCCGTGAAGTCACGATCCAGCTCATTGCCGCTGCCGATGGCGTCCAGCAGCTCGCGATTGCTGCTTTCCACCTCCTGTCGTCGATGGAGATTCCAGCTGAGTGGCTTCACGACTTCAGTCCATTTTTCGATACATGTATCACAACCAGCGTCAAGTCATCTACTTGCTCGTTGCCTTTTTCCCAGGCCCTGACTTCTTCATGAATCTCGGCCTCCAGCTCTTCGGCCGTACTGGCCTGACTGCCTTCCAGCAGTTGCCGCAGACGATCTTCACCGAATTCTTCTTCCTGTCCGTTTTGAGCCTCCGTCAGGCCGTCGGTGTAGAAGATCAGCCAGTCTCCGGGCACAAGCTCCAGGTCTTCGGCGTCGTAGCCCACTCCGGCAAACATGCCGAGTGCCATGCCACCGCAATCCAGCGTGCGACAGGTTCCCGCACGCAGCAGTAGTGGTGGATTGTGTCCGGCGTTGGAATAGTGCAGGCGAAAGCCCTCTGTCGTCCGCTCCAGCTGCCCCTGCACAAAGGTTACAAAGAGCTCGTCAGCCGTTGTCGCAGCCAGGCGGTCATTCAGGCGCACATTGCTCTCGGCACTGTCCAGGTCAAGCTCCAGCATGCTGCGCCAAGCGGCCTGAAGGTTGCTCATCAGTAGCGCGGCGGCCACGCCCTTGCCGGAGACATCACCCAGTGCCAGAAAAACCGAGTCATTACTCTGTGATACAAAATCATAGTAATCGCCGCCGGTTTCAAGCGCCATCCGGCAACCACCGGCAATCTGCAAGCCTGGTATGCAGGGAGGCGCAGCGGGCAACAAGCCCTGTTGGATGTTGCGCGCAATGGTCAGTTCACGCTCAAGCCGCTCTTTGACGGCCAGATCCCGCATATTATCACGAATCCGCGAGCTCATGGCATTGAAGGACCGGGCCAGTCTGCCCAGCTCGTCTTCCGTGCGAATTGGCAGGACAAGGTCCAGATTGCCACGGGCAAGCTCCTCGGTGCCTGCACGCAATTCTTCCGTGCTGCGCGTGATACGCAGATTGATCCGCCAGGCAATCCAGAAGCCTATCAGCAACAGAGGAATAAGATTCAGCAGCAGCACCACCAGCACAACGACATAGTGGACGATCACCACACGCTCGCTGTTCAGCAGCACGGGAAGAATCTTGCCGGGAAGTGCCTCAGCCTGCGCCAGGATCTGTTCGCTGGCATCCGCCAGAGGAAAATCCCTGTCGCCGATCCGCGACAGACCCAGCGCAAAAAAGCGGCGCGAGAAGGGATCGGAGGGAACAGGATAACCGCGTGTGCGCCCCAGTTCCCGCGCGCTGTAGGTTCCAAAGCCAAAGGTGCTGGTCAGAAAGGCCGGCAAATCCGCACCGCTGATGGAAACCAGCCTGACCTCACTGCCGACGGCCTCTGCAATTCGATCGACTGCCTCTGCATCCAGCGGAAAGAAGCCCAGCGCCAGCAATCGTTCCCGCTCCACCATGGCCACCTGCCAGGCCTTGCTTCCAACGCGTATCACGCCCGTTGAACTGCGAGTACGCCAGTCAGCTGGAAGCTCGAGTTGGTCCAGTGGAAAATCACCCGGCATGCGCCAGCTGGAAATCAGCCGCCGCCAGCTCTCGGTAGATGTGCTGTCGGCAGGATCCGCTTCCCGCTGCCTCAAATAAAGGCTGTAATGGCCGCGCCCGGCGTCGTGTTCGCTGCCCAGACTGCGAATCTGTTGTTCAAACAGTTGTTGGGCCTGTCTGTCCAGCGGGTTTGAATATGCCTGTGCGAAAAGGGAAGTAATCAGGCGACCACTCTCCATGCGCGTATCCAGACCTCGTGATACAAGGTGTGCGCGGTAAGTGCCCAGAACGACAAAGGCCGCGGTTCCAATCAGAATGCCAAGCAGCAGCAGCGGCAGCAGGCCGGTAAGGAGAGCGTTGGTGGCCAGCTTGGTGCGAATGCGACTTTCCATCAGCAGGCGGCGAACCAGCAGAAAGCTCAACAGCAGCAGCAGGATGCTGGTAAAGGCCAGGGCCGGACCGTGGGAAGGCGCAAACCAGGCTTCCAGCTGGCGGGCAGCATCAACAGGGGCTGTATCGAAAGTGCTGGCCTGAACCTGGCTACCGAAATTCCTGACGAAGTTCAAAATGGCCCAGAATCCTTGAACCACAAAAAGCAGCCAGGCCAGTGGAATCCAGCGGTGCAGGCTGGCCACGCTTAACCAGCGCCAGCCGGCCAGAAGGGCCAGAGGAATCAGGAAATTGGAATTCCCGAAAAGCAGGCCGGTAATGGTTAGCAGGGCCACCAGCCAGCGACCTATGCGCCTTCGCCAGCGGAGATCGGATTCATCACACCACCATTTGACAGCCTGATCCAGAATCAGACCAGAAAGCAGGAGCTGCACCAGAAAGGCAGGCAGGAGCCAGCCGATGGCTCCGCTGGAGCTGGCCAGAAAGGTAAAGGGGTAAATCAGTCCGGAAGCCGCCAGCAGAAGCCAGGAGGCAGGCTCAAACTCAACCTGCAAGCGTCTGACCAGCAGCCAGGCGGCAGCAATCAGCAGGAGTCCGGCAGCGGCAGGCAGCTCCTCCGATCCCTGTGAATAGGCCAGCCATGCCCAGCTGCAACCGCCAAGGGCAAAGCTCAGGGGCCAGCGCCACTGACGATCCAGATGGCGCAGCCAGCTTCGAAGAATGCGTGGTTGTGTTGTGTTGCTCATGAAACCCGCGGGCGCTTCAGAAAGGCGCCGGAAGCACATCCAACCTGCTTAGCAGATGCAGCACGGGAACCGCGAAAATCCATGAATCGAAGCGGTCCAGCACTCCACCATGTCCGGGGAGGAGATTTGCCGAGTCTTTCACCCCCGCGTCCCGCTTCAGCCGTGACTCCAGCAGGTCACCCATGGGTCCAAGCAGGCCCATGATCAGACCCAGCAGCAGACCGGCAGGCACCAGTTCCGGAGAAAAAAAGCGGGCAGCCAGCGAACCGGCAAACATGGCACCCAGCAGACCGGCCACAAAGCCCTCAATGGTCTTTTTGGGTGATACACGCTCGAATAGTTTGTGACGACCAAAAAAGCGGCCGCCAAAATAGGCAAAAGTGTCAGTGGCCCAGGTGCTGATCAGCAGCATGATCATCAGGGGCCCGGCGGGGGCATCGGCGGCAACCAGCTCCCGGTTCATGGCCGTCAGAGCAGCAAAGGGCAGGGTGCCGATCAGGGCCGCCGTCATGGCACCGCCGATTCCGGCCAGCACTTCGCTGCGGGAGCTGAACAGCTCGCGGGCCAGCAGCGCCAGCATCCAGATAGCTGTCAGCGTTCCGAACAGGGCATGGAAATCCAGCGTGGAAAAGCCAGCGGCCAGCGGAAGAACCACGACATAAGGCATAACCCAACCGCGGGAATGTCCGATGCCCTTTTCCTTGAGCAGGTTGCACATTTCCAGAAAGGCCAACAGACTCAGCAGGGTACAAAGCAGGGTAAGGCCTGCTCCGCCCAACCAGAAAAGGAGCCCCAGAATCGGGACTCCAACGAGGGATGTGAGTACGCGGGATTGTAGATCGCTCAGCTGCATGTCGCAAGGTAAGGCTTTTCCGCCAAGGCACCTTGACTGGAAGTCCGGTTTGCAAAGATTTCGCCCCTTGGTGTAGAGCCAGGTAGAGATTTCCTTCAGCCGGCCGCAAAACAAGGATCCTCTTGCGGCCTAGCACTTGAAAAAACCCGCATATTCACCTATTATGAGCGGTTTGAGCATTTGGGAGAAACAGCCTTATGATGCGGACACTCCGCGACAACACCAAGGTCATCCTCTGGATTCTGATCCTTGTCTTCGTGGCCACCATTGTTTTCAGCTGGGGTATGGGCGGTTTTGATACCGTATCCGGACCCACCGGCACGGTAGTGGCCAACGTGGACGGCGAGGAGATCGATTTTCGCGAATACGAGCGGCTGGTCTCCAACCGCCTGCAGCAGACGGGCGACCGCGCAGACAATGCGCAGGTGCTGAATGCGCGCAAGAACGGCTGGAACGATCTGGTCAATCTCGCGCTGGAGCGGCAGGCCTGTGCCGAGCTGGGCATCAACGCCAGTGACGGCGAAGTGGCTGACATGATTCAGTACATGCCACCGGCAAGTGTCACCAGCGACACCACTTTTATGAGCAATGGCGTCTTTGATACGCTCAAGTGGCACGACATTCTGCGCAGCGAGAACCTTAAAGGTTATCTGCTGGCCATGGAAGCCCAGTATCGCCAGAGTCTGCCCTACCAGAAGCTGCGCAGCCGCATCAACAGTTTTGCGCTGGCTTCCGATGCGGACCTCGAAGAAGACTTCCTGGTGAAGAACCAGACGGCTCAGGGCCGTTACATGGTCTTCCCTTACAACACCTTTGATGTGGACTCGGCCAGTGTGACCGAGGCGGATCTGAAGGCCTGGTACGACAGCAAGCGCGACGATTTCAAGAGCGACGAAGAGCGCGAGATCGATTATGTGCAGTTTGAGGTCAAGCCTTCGGCCGAAGACACGCTGGACGCGCAGGACCAGATTGCCTACATCAAGCGCCAGCTGGATCGTGGCGAATCCTTTGAGGACATGGCCCGCACCTACTCCACCGATGCATCCAACGCGGATCGCGGTGGTGATCTTGGCTGGTTCGGCCCCGGTCGCATGGTGCCGGCTTTTGAAGAAGCTGCCTTTGCCGCTGAAATTGGCTCGATTGTCGGCCCCGTGGAAACCCGCTTCGGCCTGCACCTGATCAAGGTCAATGATCACGAGGAGCGCGACAAGGGCGATGGCGAAAAGGAAGAGCAGGTTTCGGCCCAGCACATCCTGATCAAGTACGAAGCCAGCTCGATGACTCACAGCGATCTGCGCGCCAAGGCTGATGCGCTTTACGAGGATGCCCAGAACGGTAATTTCGAAGTGCTTTGTGCCGAGCGCGGTTTCGAGATCAAGGAGGGCCGTCCCTTTGCCAAGGGTGGAAACGTCCCGGGTGTGGGTCGTAGCGCACGCGCTTCGGATCTTGTCTATGCTGCGCAGGAAGGCAGCGTGATCAGCCCCGTATACGACGCCCGTGGTGGCTGGTTCGTGATGCGACTGAAGAAGGTCATGCCTGAAGGTCTGAAGCCCCTGAGCGAAGTCCGCGATCGAGTCTACGGCGAGGTCTACAAGCAGAAGCAGCAGGACAAGGCTCTGGCCGCCGCCGAAGCCTGGCTCGCCGCCAACCCCGTGGCCAGTCTGGACAGCAGCCTTGCCGCCAGCAAGATCGAGTTCGGACAACTGGCCGAGCCCATCAAGATCAACCAGTTCATTCGTGGCTCAATCGGCCGCGATCTGGCCTTCTCCACCAGTCTCTTCACGCAGCCTGTGGGCGAAATCGGCAAGCCCTTCGCCGGCGTACGCGGCGCTTACATTGTTGAGTGCACGGCCCGTGACGATGCAGGCGAACTGCTGGCCTCACTGGAAAAGGACCTGCCCACACGCCGCTCCGATGCGATCAACACGCAGAGCAGTGGTGCTTATGGCAGCTGGTCTCGTTTTGCCAAGGACAAGGCCCTCATTGAGGACAACCGTGTCCGCTTCGGAATCGATTACTGATTCCATTTGCAGCCAACAAGAAGGGTCCCGAACGATCGGGACGCTTTTTATCTCTGCCAGAATAGCCGCCAGCGATCATCATAAGCATCTCGGCAATCGGCAGGCAGCGGCTCGGCGGGATCATTTTGAATACCCAGCGGATCGACGATCCTGCCCCGGTCGTGGAATTCGTAGTGAAGATGCGGGCCTGTAGCGCGGCCAGTAGCGCCAACATAGCCGATCACCTGATTCTGTTCGACCTGCGAGCCCAGCTTGAGGCCTTTGGCAATACCGCTTAAATGGCCGTATACGGTGGTAAAGCGTTCATTGTGGCGGATTCTCAGGACACGGCCATAAAAGGGCTCGGTACCGGCTGTGGTGATAGTTCCGGCGGCCGGAGCAACAATGGGTGTTCCGGAAGGGGCGGCAAAATCCACACCGGGATGATTGCTGATTTTGCGTGTTACAGGATGTCGGCGTGATCCAAACCGCGAGGATATGCGGCGGTAGTTCAGCGGGCTTTTCAGAAAGGTCTTCTGAAAGCTGCTGCCGGTTTCATCAAAATAACCGCGTGTATCACAGCCTTCAAACCAGCAGGCGCGCAGGGTATCGCTGGCGCTGATGTAGCTGGCCGCCAGAATACGTCCTTCCTCGACAATGGTTGAGTCCAGCCAGCGACCCGTGTAGTGCTTCTCTTCCATGACCAGACGAAAGCGGTCACCACTGCGAGGTTCAATAAAGAAGTCGATATCCCACTGAAAGATGTCTGTAAAGGCCAGTACGGCTGCAGGGTCGCCACCGGCTTCAAGCATGGCCTCGTAGAGGCTGCCGTCAATCCTGCCATTGATCACGCGCCAGGCCAGAGCGACATCCAGACTGTCTATGGCATGAGCCCAGTGTGGATCCGCCAGCTGTTGGCTCCTCTCAGTCTGGCTGGGAAGATTCACACGGACTCGCTTCCAGTCGTTGATCCAGCAGGCAAAGGCCAGCTGACCTGTATCACGATGAGCCAGCAGGCCCACACTTTGTCCGGGTCGAATGCGGCGATGATCGTGCACCAGATCAAATTCCCGAACCAGACCGGCCAGCATCTCCCGCTCGAGACCAAGTGCCAGCATCAGGCTCTCGATTGTATCACCGCTGCGAATCTGCTGACGTTTAAGAATGGTCCATTCCGGATGCCGTGCGTCGGCCAGCGATGGTGTTGGGTCGGTGGGTGCAGGATCACTTTCAGGTGTCTGCCCGCAGGAAAGCGCAAGCAGTAGCAGGGAAAGCAGCAGGCCTCTCACGCGCGGGCCTCCTTCAATGCAAAGATCCTTTCAAAGGCATCGATGCGGTTTTCCCAGCCATGGTCGCGGGCTGCGTCCAGCGCGGCCTGACGGCCAATCGAATTACGCAGTCCGGCATCCCTGGCCAGCTGAATGATTGCGGCCTCAAGACCCGCTGTGCCCTGATAGAGCATGGCATTTTCCTGATGTCGCATGACCTCGCGCACAGCGGGCGTGTCCTCTACCAGAATGGCCGCACCCATGGCCATGTATTCAAAGACTTTCATCGGAAAACCAATATCCGACCAGTCGTCGGAGTAGCTGATGTCACCGTAGCCGATCCAGGCCGGCAGCTCGGCGTGTGGCACAAAGCCTGCAAAATGGACACGATCCTCCAGGCCCAGTTCGCGGGTCCTCGCCTGATAGAAATCATGAAAGGGCCCGTCGCCCACAATCAGCAGCCTGAGCCCGGGCAGCTCCTTCATCAGTGCGGGAAGCACGTGATACAAATCATCCAGACGACGATTGGAGATCTTTCCCACAAAAAGCAGATCGATCGTATTCGATTCCTTTGCGGGAAGTCTGGCTGGCGGAACCTCACCACTGAATTCGGCGGCATCACGGATTACGGAAACAGGCCTGTTCGTCCACTTCTCCAGCAATTCGCGATGCGCGTCATTGACGGTTGTCACACAGCTGGCAGACCAGAGCGTCAGGTGTTCCAGCAGGCCATACATGGGGGCGAGCAGATAATGCCTGAGCAGGCTGCTGTTGTTCTTGCGCACCTGGTAATAGTGGATGCCCATCACATCGTAGACAATGTGTTCAGCCGAATAAAGAATCCGGAGCAGGGCCGTTCCAAAGGCAACAAAGAGCTCGTCCACAAACCAGGCATCAGGCTTCAGCTCGCGCCGCGCTTTCAGCATCACGGGCAGTAGCAAGAGCGCGAAAAAGAGCATGTCCAGGCTTTTGATCCCGCTGCCGGGCGTGGGAACCAGCAATTGCCGGACTCCGCGAAAGCTGCGCTCAGCAAAGGCAAAACGGTCGTTGGGTCCGATCGTAATCAGTTGGTGTCCCCGGTCGCGCAGGCGGTCGTGGATCACAACCCAGCGCAGAATAGCGGCAGGGATTTTCGCTTCATCCACCGGATGCTGCTGAACCATGCAGATCTTCATTCCGCAAGCTTCTCCTTGATCAGGCTCGTGAAGACACTCTCGTAGCGCTCGGCAACAGCCTGCCAGTTGAGCTCCTTTTCAATCAAGGCCCTGCCGGCAAGGCCCCACGTCCTGAGGCGGGCCGGATCTGACAGAGCATGCTTGAGTGCAGCAGCCAGTGCCGAAGCATTTGCCGGTTCTACCAGCAAACCGGTTTGTTGATCCTTTACCGCCAGCGGAATGCCGGCGATTCTGCTGGCAATCACGGGCCGTGAGGCTGCCATGGCCTCCAGAATCACATTGGGCAGGCCATCCACATTTCCCGCGCTGTCATGCACGCTCGGCATCAGGAAGAGATCACAGGCGGCCATGGCCGGGCCGATCTGGTCGCGAAGCAGTCTGCCGGCAAAGTGAACGCTTGCTTCGATCTTCAGTCGACTGACTTGCTGCTTCAGCTCGGCCTCAAGGTCACCTTCTCCGGCGATCACGAGCTTAAGTTCAGGGTGCTCCTCAAGAACCTTCGGCAGGGCATCCAGCAGAAAGTTGAAGCCTTTCTTGTAGACAAGTCGTCCCAGCACGAGCAGGAGCGGCCCCTCACCGCCTTTCAAGTAGTGATCACGAAAGGCTTCAACAGAAGCAGGATCAGGACTGGCTTCAAGCAGGTCGGGGTCGACCGCATAAGGAATCACGTGCGAGCGCTCACGATCCAGCCCAAGCTTGCAAATGCGATCACGCAGCTCGGGCGAGCAACTTGTCAGACGGCCAAGGCGGGCCAGAGCCAGTTTGCTCATCAGGTTGAAGGGAAAGCCCTTTTCAGCCACAAAAACATCACTGCCATGCAGGGTAGCCACCAGCGGAATGCCCGTCAGGCGTGATACATGTGAAGCCGTGAAGGCGTTGGGCAGAAACCAGTGCGCCTGAATCAGATCCGGCTTGAAGCGCCTGGCTTCCCGCCAGAGGGCAAAGAAACCGGCGACTATCAGCAGTGGCGCCAGGAGCAGCATGTGCGCCTTCAGGCGAATATCTGCCTTGATGGTTCGTGAATATCCCAGCTGATGCCATGAGGCAAAGGGCGCGTAGCGGAAGGTTCTGAGCCTGGCGCGAGTCCGGCCCTTTGTATCACGATCTGTCTCGAGCTCTTCGGGTGCATAGGCAGCGTCCCAGGCCGCCAGCACAAGCACATCGTGTCCGCGGTTGGCTAGCTCATCCATCAAAAAGCGGACAAAAGGCCCGTTTGTATCACCCGGATAACGCGGGTAGGTGTGGGTCAGCGCCAGAATGCGCATCATTCTCCAATGATCTTGATCAGGACCCGCTTGGGGCGGTTACCATCGAATTCACCGTAGAAGATCTGCTCCCAGGGACCGAAGTCCAGTCGTCCGCCCGATACAGCCACGACGACCTCGCGACCCATGACCTGCCGCTTGAGATGTGCATCACCGTTGTCTTCTCCGGTCAGATTATGGCGATAACGTGATACAGGTTCGTGGGGGGCCAGCTCTTCCAGCCAGCGCTCGTAATCCGCATGAAGCCCACCCTCATCGTCATTGATGAAGACGCTGGCGGTAATGTGCATGGCATTCACCAACAGCAGGCCTTCACGAATTCCGCTCTCAGCCAGCGCCTGCTGCACATCGGGCGTAATATTGACGAAGGCACGCCGGCTTGGCACCTTCAGAAGCAGTTCCCTGCGATGGTGCTTCACTTTGCCTCCGGACTCCACGCATTCAGAGCGGCCTTGCGCAGGGCTTCCTTTTCTTCCGCGCTGCGCGACCAGTTGTGATCGTAGGTCGCGGCTTCCCAGTCTCCATACATGGGGTTCGGCAGCATAATGAAGCGCTTGCCCCACTCCCCGGCCAGTTGACTCACGGCATTGTTCCGCTCTGCGCAGCTCTTCTTGTCAAAGAGATCGCTGAAGTCACTCAGGTTGTCACCCATAAAAAGCAGAATATCGTGGCTGGCCAGAACCTGCTGACGGCGTGGTTCCTTGCCCGAATCCTTGTCGCGCAACAGTACATGCTGCCTGTCGGCATCGGGAAATCCAGCCGCGATCAGGTTGTCGATGGTGGCCTCCAGCACATTCAATTTGCGGTTCGAGATGTAATACACATCCACTCCACGTCCGGCAGCCCAGTTGAGAAATTCATGCGCTCCGGGAAGGGCCCGTGCACTGCGCGCCTCGCACCATTCCTTCCAGCTGTCGGGATAAGCCGTGTCGTTGACAATGATGTAAGCCTGATAGGGGCTGTTGTCCAGCACGGTTTCGTCAATGTCCACCACGAGGGCCGGGGGTCGTGCATCGGGGCGCTTAAGGGCGAGTGCCGCATCCAGTTGCAGGCGTGCCAGTTCAAAGGCCTGCAAACGCAGCGCATGACTTTCAGCGGATTTCTGTGTCCAGAGCACGGCGCTCTGCGAATAGTCCATGGGTGCGGCCTGACTGCTCAGCGATAGCAGCAGCAGAATGATGACAGGCTTAAGCAATTTCATTCCCGATTCTCCATGCTTGCTCGTCCGGAACCTGCCAGCGCCGCGCCCTTGATCAGGGCAAGCAGCTTCAGGCCCGGTTGAATGTTCATTTCCCTTGCACTTGACTGATTGATTCTTGCCAGCAAAGGCAGCCCGGGAGCAAGTTCCAGCTGCACCAGAACATGTCCCATTTCCCGTGACACACAATCAAGCACCGTCACGGGCAGTCGATTCAGGATCGAACAGGGGCCGGGATCCCGCAAACTCAGGCTGATATCCCGGGCCTGCAATCGCAGACGAAAGCGTCCTGTATGCGGCGCGCGCTCTCCGGCCATGATGACACTGACTGGCTGTGACGCTTCGTTTGATCCCGCCACTGCCAGCAGACTGACCTTAAGCAGACCCTCTTCCAGAGCTGACTCCAGACGCGCATCAAAGACAATGCCTGTATCACGCCTGTGTGCAAAGGGCCCATCAAGGCGGGCACTCCACTCGCCCGGTGATGCCGGTTCAAGCGTATGGCCCGCTTCCATTGGAATAATCTCGTCGGCCAGCTGATCGGCCTCATCCAGACTGTGTGTCACATGAATCACCAGTGAATCAGCCGCAACACGACGTATCACAGGTATCAGCAGTTGGCGACTGGCTTCATCGAGCGAGGCCAGTGGTTCATCCAGCAGAATCAGTTCCGGATTGGACAGGAGCGCCCGTCCAAGCGCAACCCGCTGGGCTTCTCCACCGCTCAGGCCGTATACGGGGCGATCAAGCAGCGCACTCAGCTGCAATTCCTCAAGCAGCCGATCATACAAGGCAGGATCCACGCCACCCCGCCGCCGGGCGCCAAAGACAAGATTGCTTTCCACACTCAGGTGCTCAAACAGGCGCGACCCCTGCATGACCAGTCCGACCCGCCGCATGTTGGCCGGCAGATTGCAGCCATCATCCAGCCAGATCTCGTGATTCATTTCAATCCTGCCACGGACAGCAGGCTCCAATCCGGCCAGCGACCTAAGCAAGGTGCTTTTCCCGGAGCCAGAGGGCCCAAAGAGCACGCGCAGACCGGTGCCTTCAGTAGCAAGCCGCGCCCTCAGGGCAAAGCCCGGCCTTTCCAGCGAAAGCTGCGCGCTAAGGCCTGTCACGACTGCGCCTCCCGCCTCGACTCACGATGAGAGCGCCCGTAAACAAGCAGTAGAACCAGCAGGCTGAAGGCCAGCAGCATGCCGCTTAGCAGATGCGCGGTTCCGTAATTCATCAATTCCACGTGTTGAAAAATGGCGATGGACAGTACGCGCGTTTCGCCCGGAATATTGCCACCGATCATCAGGACAACGCCGAATTCACCCAGGGTATGTGCAAATCCAAGGATGCCTGCCCTGAGCAGTCCTGGTCTGGCCAGCGGCAGGCCCACATGCAGCAGGCGATCCACTGGACCGGCGCCCAGGCTGGCAGCCATCTCATCAATCTGGCGAGGCTGGCTGCGAAAGGCCGTAATCAGCGGCTGTACGACAAAGGGCAGTGAATAGAACAGACTGCCAATGACCAGACCGGAAAAATGAAATGACGGGCTATGGCCCAGCAGGTCCCAGAAGGAAGCGAGTGGGCCAGCTCCCCCCAGTAGCAGAAGCAGATAGAAACCAATGACCGTGGGCGGAAGCACCAGCGGCAGTGCCACCAGAGCCTCAATCGGGCCGGTCAGACGGCTCCTGCCCCTGGCAAGCCACCAGGCCAGCGGTATACCCGCAAGCAGCAGCAGAAGGGTGGAGACAAGGGCCAGCCGCATGCTGAGCCATAGAGGTGGCAGGGCCTGCATGACTTCGCTCAAGGCGCAAGCTCCCGGCCCGGCACATAGCCATCTTCCCTGATGATCTTCAAGGCTGTTTCGTCTTCCAGCATCCAGTGCCAGAATGCTTTTAGCTCTGCGCTATCAGAGAGGCGCAGGGCGGCCTGCACAATGGGCTCCTCAAGCTCAGCTGGCAGCTCCTGAATGGACCCACCGCCCTCACGTGCAGCCTGGGCCTGACTGGCAGCAATCAGCGCGCCGTCCAGACCACCCAGCTGCGCGAGCTGCAGAGTCTGCGAAATGTTCTCACCCCGCACCAGGCCCGGCAGCTGCAAGTCCCAGACATTCAGCTCTTCCAGCAGGCGGCGGGCAGCCGCACCATACGGGGCCGTTTGCGGATTGGCAATGGCCAGCCGCCTGGGAGTTTCCAGAAACTGGCGGAGTGATTCGGGCTCTGCGGCAGCCTGCCAGCAAAGAAGCTTGCCGCCTGCATAGACGGCCACTTCGCTCCCAAAGCCCTCCTGCAGCAGCTTGCGCGGGCGAAGGCTGTCGGCGGCCAACAGCAAATCGAAAGGCGCGCCCTGCCGAATCTGGGCCGCGAGCGCGCCGGTGGATGCCGTAATCAGCTCCAGCCTGATTTCCGGGTGATCCTGCTGGTAGCGTGATACAAGTTCCCGGGCCGTGGCGTGGAAGTTGGCGGCCACTGCCAGCCGCAGGTCCTGCTGCCTGGTGGAGCAGCCGAGAGCAAAAAGCAGCAGGAGCAGAATGGTCCTCATGCTTCAAGCTCCCGAAAAGCCTGACGGGCTTCGGCAAGGAACGCTCGCAGCAGGGCCGGGGCCTTGGCACCCTCAGCATCTTCCACTCCCGTGTGAGCATCCACTGCCAGTGGCCTGACAGATCGAATTGCCTCCGCCACATTCCCGGGCTTCAGACCACCGGCCAGAATCAGCGGCGCTTTGGCACTTTCGGCAAGCAGCCTGCTCGCATTCCAGTCGTGACACAAACCCGTCGCGCCACGCGCTCCACTGGCGGGATCAAGCGTATCGGTGATCCATGCATCCACAAGGCCATGGCGTTCTGCGACAAGTGCCAGGTGCTCGGCCTGACTGCATTCGCCAATGACCAGCGCCTGTATCACACCCAGTTCCGGCGTGGCTCGGCGCAGCTCTTCAAGTTCTTCCAGAGCCATGCCGCCATGCAGCTGCACCCAGGCGCAACCAAGGCTTTTGCTCAGTTCGACAACATCGCCGGCCTGCTGCAGATAGGTGATGAGGACGGATTGTGAGCCAATTCCCAGCTGGCGAATGATCCAGGCAGCTTCATCCTCATGCAGATCCGGGCTGTGCACATCCAGTCTGAAGGGCCAGCCGAAATAATCGACTCCCGCATCCAGCAGCAGGCGCGCCTCTTCGAGTGAGGCGACGCCCGCAATTTGCACGCTATGCTTTTTTAAAACCGGTCTCACAGCACAAAGAGCAGGCTGGCAAGAACTTCGCGTACACTTTCGCTTTCAAGCCTGACTCGATAGGCATCCAGCTGGGTGGCACCCGGAAAGAAGCCGGCACGCGTTGCCTGCGCGGTCTCACGAAAACGCAGATCCAGCTGGTAATGAGCCTCCCGGGGCGCGGGTGCTGGCAGATGAGCAAGGTCCAAGGCAGCCACTGCGGCCGCAATCTCTTCGCGGACTTCCTGCGGATGCTTAAGCTCTACGCGGTGGCCGAAGGCCCGCTGTGTGACAACCGTGGAGATGCCAGGGATCCATTCGGCGGCTTCTTCACAGATCCCTGCATCGCCTGCCACAAAAAGCAGAGGAATGCCCATTTCCGATGCAGCCAGGCCGTGCAGACGCATTTCCGAGGCCGGCTTGCCATTCAGGCGCGCGTCCACAAGCTGCGTGCTCATGCTGTGAGCGAGCGGGCTGCCACCTTCCCCGGCGCTGGAATGATAGCCCAGCATCAGGAGGCCGGCTGTGTCTTCTTCAATGCCGGCAATCATGCAAAGTGGCTCAGGCGCCCAGCCACGAATCAGGCGACAACCTCTGGGGAGGCCTTCCGGATCCAGATTGCGTGCCGTGTCGTGCGCATCACGCACCATGACTTCACGCGCTCCCTTTTTCAGGAGTGCAGATGCAAGCAGGCTTGTATCACGGTTCATGCGTTCGCGCAGCAGGTCGTAGCCCGGCTTGCCAACGCTGACTTGATCCCAGTGCTGGGCGCCCGTGATCCCTTCCATATCCACGCTGATGAAGAATTTCATGCCTTGCCTCCTGTGGCTTGAAAGGCCAGCGCATAGAGCTTGATCTGCTTCAGCATGGCCGCCAGACCATTGGCTCTGGTTGGCGAAAGATGGGCTCCCAGACCGATCGCTTCCACGAAATCAGGCTTCAGGGTGAGCAGTTCAGCGGGTGTACGATCGCTGTAGACTTCCAGGACAAGTGCCACAATGCCCTTGACGATCAAGGCATCGGAATCGGCACTGAAGGTGACTTTTCCCGCTTCCAAACGGGGCTTGAGCCAGACCTGTGACTGGCAACCCTTGAGCTTGAAGCGCTCGTCCCTCTCGGCTTCTGCCATCCCCTGAAGTGCGCTGCCCATTCGGATCAGTTCTTCATAGCGGGCTTCCCAGTCTTCCAGGGCCGTAAAACGATCGACGATCGCCTGCTGTCGAGTATCCATGAGATTCCTTTTCTGATCCTTGGAATATGGCAATTGAAGCCGGCGGCCGGCAGCTTGCTGCTGGCAATTGCTACACTCGAAAGCTTGAAAAAGATGGAGTCAGCATGAGTGGACTGGAACACCTGAAGGTCATTGGCGACCGTGTCCTGATTCTGCCCGACAGCGGTCAACAGCGGACCAGTTCGGGCCTTTACCTGCCGCCAAGTGTCAGCGAACGGGAGAAAGTGCAGGGCGGGACGGTTGTGGCAGTCGGCCCGGGAACGGCCCTGCCCGAACCGGATGGTGACAGTGAACCCTGGCAACAGAACCGCCGGGCCATCCGCTACCTGCCGATGGAAGTGGAGGTGGGCGACTACGCTCTATTCCTGAAGAAGTCGGCCATCGAAATCAAATACGGTGAGCAGCTCTATCAGATTGTCCCGCTGGCGGGCATCCTTGTTGTCGAGCGCGATGAGCAGGATCCGGGCATCGAAGACCTGCTGAAATCCAGCTGAATTCAGACTAGCTGGTCCAGACTGCCGCCGTCCATTTCGTCTTCATGGAAAATCGCGATCCCGTAGCGCCCACTAGCCGGATCGATCCAGCCGCGATACATGCCCTCCGTATCCGCAGCCAGCAGGCCTTCACCCTTATGGTTGATGCAGACCACTCCGCCGTGTCCGCCGCGCTCCTCCAGAATGGCAAAGGCCGCGTCAACCGCCTCCGGAAGGGACTGGCCAAGCAGGCGTACGCGCGCTTCAACCTCGTGGGCCAGCGCCGCTCGAATGATGTTTTCACCATCGCCGGTTGCTGACAGGGCAAGGCTGCGGCTGTCCGCCCAGGTGCCGGCCCCGATACAGGGTGAATCACCAATTCTGCCGGGCCGCTTGAAGTTCATTCCACCAGTAGAAGTTGCTGCAGCCAGTGCGCCATTTGTATCACGGGCAACGGCTCCGACGGTACCCTTCTCCAGACCCAGTTCGGCCTCGGCTTCGTGATCCAGTCTGGCACGGCCCTTTTTAAGCGCTGCCACATGCTGGGCGAGACGATCGGGTGTGTGGAACCAGTCGTTCTCACAAAGCTCGTGTCCTTTTGAGGCAAGCCATTCTTCAACAGCTGACCCTTCCGCAAAGACACGCCCCTCGTCCATCAGACGGCGGGCGGCCAGAATCGGATTGCGCAGGCGACGACTACAACACAGCGCGCCACTGGCCCGTGTATCACCGTCCATGATCGAGGCATCCATCTCTACATGGCCTTCGCTGTTCAGCACGCTGCCGCGACCGGCGTTAAACAGCGGGTACTCCTCCAGCGCCTCTACGGCGGAACAGATCGCATTTACCGCTGTGCCCCCGGCAGCCAGGACTTTCCAGCCTGCAGCCAGCGAGCGGCGAATACCCTCAACCCTGCCCAGCCGCAGTTCCTCGCTCAGGACATCTGCCCGGATTGCGCCCGCACCACCATGAACCAGCAGGAGGGGCCCACCGGCTGCCATCACTTCCTTGCGCAATTTCACTCGCTTGATCCTTTCCGGGAAGCGTCCACAAGATTGACCACAAGCTCTTCCAGCAGGCGTGTGGCATAGCTGCCGGCAGGGAGCTCAAAGGCCAACAGCAGTTGATCCTCACATTGCCATTCATGCATGGCATTCAAGGGCCGCACACGCAGTGGACGGTGTGAGCCCGGAGCCTTTTTCCCCAGACGGGAAAAGGCCTCATGCTCCAGGCCAAAATCCTGGAGAGCGCGCTCCTCAAGCGCATGGGCATAGCTGCCTGCCTGTTTGCGCGTTTTACTGCCAGGCAGGGTGGCTGTCAGTTCGACTTCGCCAGCATTCAACCTGGCCTGCTCAGCAGCTTCGTCTTCGCAGCAGAAAAGGCCACTTGTATCACGGCGCCTGAGCCAGTCGCCCTGCCTGACGGTCTGCTCCAGACCATCATCGCGCCTTTTGAGCACCTGCAAATTGAAAATCGCCGACTGCAAGGCACTGAGCATCAGGTCGCCGGGTCGCAGGCGCTTTGGCTGGGCCAGCCGGGCAAGCCCGCGCCGCACATTGTCTCCCTGGTAACCGAAGCGCTGGCTACCAAAGACATTGGCAAAACCTGATTGGGCAAGCTCATCAAATCGCGCAGCAAAGGCCTTCCTGTCCGGACAGTCCACCCCGCGCAGCAACAGGCGAAAGGCATTGCCCTTCAGATGGCCGCGCCTGAGCTTGTGACTGTGCGCCTGGGCAGGGCCCAGTTCGATGGCCTCATGCTGAAAACCGGCAAGTGCAGCCTGACAGGAAGCCGGAAGACTGATTGTCTGCTCGGTAATGGCGTGCCTGTCCTTCAGGCCCGCACTGCCAATCTCGCGCGCATCGATCCCGAGTCCTGCCGCCACCTGTCTGATAGCCCAGTCCGTGTTACAATCCACCAGTCGCATTCGTAGCAGCAGGTGGCCATCAGCCACACCATCGGCTTCATAGGCAGGAATCTCATCCACCATGAAATCAGCGGACTGATCGCGGTAATGCGCCTGCAATAAAGGCTGCGCGCCAGCCGCACCGGGTGATGTCGCCCGGATCAGGACTTCTTCAACAGGCTGTTCGTCGTGATTCATGGGCTTCCCTTCGTTGAACAGGCAAAGGTAAGGATTCCTGTCTTGCTTCATTTCGAGAATATTTGCATATTTTGCGAAATGTCTAAACAAGGAGCCGCCGATGGACCTTCTCAGAAAGCGCTTTCTCGCACTGGCCGATGGCTCAAGACTGCTGGCTCTCCTGCTGCTTGAGGCCGAAGGCGAGCTCTGCCTCTGTCAGTTGCAGGAAGTCCTCGACCTGGCCCCCTCTACGGTATCACGCCACATGCAGCTGCTCAAGGACACGGGCTTTGTCAGCAGCAGGAAGGACGGCCGCTGGGTCCATTTTCGCCTGCAGCCGGAGCTTGATCAGCGCTGGCTGGAGCTGATTCACGACGACAAGGCCGCAAGGCGATTGCTCAAGGAAAAGCGTCTGGCCCTGAAGGCTGGCACATGTATCACGGGAGTATCCTGATGACAAAAGCACGTATTCTCGTTCTCTGCACAGGGAACTCTTGCAGAAGCCTTATGGCGGAAAGCTGGCTCAAGCGACTTTTGGGCGATGCCGCCCATGTGGAGTCGGCAGGCATTCTGGCAAAGGGGCCGGATCCGCTTGCCTTAAGAGTGCTTGAGGAAGCCGGCTTTGAGACAAAAAACCTTGCAAGCACGCGAGTGGCCGAGATTGATCAGGCGGGAATCGATCTCGTCCTGACCGTGTGTGACAATGCCCGCGAGACCTGTCCTGTCTTGCCCGGGACACCAAAGGCGCTCCATCACGCATTTGATGACCCGCCAGCACTAACCAGGGGCATGCCTGAAGATGAAGCCATAGGCGTGTACCGACGTGTCCGCGATGAGATCGGCGAATTCTGCAAAACACTCAGTCAATCCCGGGAGATGACCTATCTGCTGGGGCTTAAGGCCGACAAGCAGGATGTGGAGCTGCTGGCAGCCGACGAACTGCGGGATCGCGTGCGACAGGCCTATGCGGGTGCGCTGGCCAGGACGCTGGGCGGCAGCTGCTGTGGAGATGGCCCTGCCGTGTCCAGCTGCTGTGGTAACAGTCAGCCGGCCGATGCCAGTCTGGCCATGGGCTACAGTCAGGAAGAACTGGCGGGGATGGAGGATGCCAACCTTGGATTCGGTTGCGGCAATCCGCAGGCCATTGCCGAGCTGAAGTCCGGTGAAGTTGTGCTGGATCTGGGCAGCGGTGCCGGTTTCGATTGCTTTCTGGCAGCCCGGCAGGTGGGTGATACAGGTCGTGTCATCGGTGTGGACATGACACCGGACATGATCAGTCGCGCCCGGCAGACTGCCCGCGAAGGCGGTTGGGCCAACACGGAGTTCCGCCTGGGCGAAATCGAGCATATTCCGGCGGCGGACAATTCCGTGGATGTGATCATGTCCAACTGCGTGATCAATCTGAGCCCGGACAAGGCGGCGGTCTTTCGCGAGGCCTGGCGTGTGCTGAAGCCCGGTGGCCGTCTGGCCATTTCCGATATCGTTGCGCTGAATGCGCTGCCGCAGGAGCTTAAGGAAAACCTCGATGCCTGGTGCGGGTGCGTCTCCGGTGCTACACAGATGGATGAGCTGGGCGAACTGATGGAAGCAGCGGGCTTTCAGGATGTGCTGATCCTGCCCAGGGCCGAGAGCCGCGAGATGATCGCTCAGTGGTTCCCTGGCAGCGGTGCCGAAGGCCATGTGGCCAGTGCAATCATCAAGGCGAGGAAGGCAGAATGAAACGGTTGGCTTTTCTTGATCGCTTTCTGACCCTCTGGATTTTTGCCGCCATGCTGGCCGGCCTGCTGCTTGGTCTGGTCTTCCCCGGCTTTGGCGACTGGCTCAACACAATGAGCATCGGTAGCACCAATCTGCCCATTGCCATCGGCCTGATCCTGATGATGTATCCGCCACTGGCCCGTGTCCGCTATGAACGGCTGCCGGATATCTTCCGCGAGCCGCGCCTGCTGGGCCTTAGCCTTCTGCAGAACTGGTTGATCGGCCCAGTGCTGATGTTCGCGCTGGCCCTGCTCTTTTTGCGTGATACACCCGAGTACATGATCGGACTGATTCTGATTGGTCTGGCCCGCTGCATCGCCATGGTCATTGTCTGGAATGATCTGGCCGACGGCGATCCTGAAACCTGCGCGGGCCTGGTGGCCTTCAACAGTCTGTTTCAGGTGGTGAGCTACTCTTTCTTCGCCTGGGTTTTTCTGGCTGTCCTGCCGCCGATCTTCGGGATGAAAGCCGTGCTGGTGGACATTTCCATCGGCGATATTGCCTTGAGCGTCTTCATCTACCTCGGCATTCCCTTCCTTGCAGGGCTTGTAACACGGGCTGGCCTGATTCGTGTCAAGGGAGAAGCCTGGTTTCTCAGCCAGTTCATGCCCCGCATCAGCCCCCTGACGCTGATCGCCCTGCTGTTCACGATTGTGATGATGTTCAGCCTGAAGGGCGGCGAGATGCTCAGGCTGCCGCTGGACGTGCTACGCATTGCCCTGCCGCTTCTGATCTATTTCGTCCTGATGTTCTTCCTCTCGCTCTTTCTTTCGAAGCAGCTGGGGATTGAGCGCAGCAGGACGATTTCCTTGAGCTTCACCGCAGCCTCCAACAATTTCGAGCTGGCCATCGCGGTAGCCATCGGCTCCTTTGGCCTGGCTCATGGCGCGTCCTTTGCCGCCGTGATCGGACCCTTGGTGGAAGTGCCTGTGCTCATTCTGCTGGTCTCGATTGTCAGACGCATGCGCTTCTAGTTTGTAGACGGACACGCATCGACCAAGCAAAAACCCCGCCAAATTGGCGGGGTTTTCTTTGAATCCGGATACGACTAGAAGCGCAGCGCTTCCATGAAGTCGCGACAGCTCATTGTATCACAACTGAAGATTGCCTGCTTGACCCGGGCACGAGCAGCATCGTCCAGAAGGCCTGCAGAAAGGCCACCGAACTTGGCGTCGAGGTCCTCTTCGGTCATGGGCTCACGGGGATCGCCCTTGGGATATTCCAGGTATTCCTCGACTTCACGGCCGTCCCTGGCCTTGATGCGAACACGACTGGGCTGCTTGGCCGGGAACATCTGCTCGAACTCAAGGCTCGCCTCGCCCTTGATGCGGTCAATCACTTCACGAATCGCCGGATCCTGAATCTTCTCATCGGCGAAACTTGCCGTGGTGATCTTGCCGTCAACGATGGCTGCAGCAATGCAGTAGGGCAGGCTGTGATCGGCGGTTTCCCGGCTTTCAGGCCGGTACTTGTGCGGATCAAACAGGATGTCGCAGGCGCGTGCGATGGTCGTGACCGTCACTTCTTCCACATCCTGCCAGACAAGCCCGCCCTTTTTCATGCACTTGAGCGTAGCCGAGAGATGGGTGTGCGTCAGGGCTTCCGTCGGGAAGGCCTTCATGCCGCATTCCAGAATCTTCCAGGGGCGTCCGCCTTCCGTTCCCGGAAAAGCACCCAGCAGGGCGTCTTCATCCCAGCCTTCACCAAAGCAGTGCTGGAAACCCTCCTTGCCCTCGAAGACGGCCTCGGTTCCCGTGTAGCCGTGGCTGGCCATCATGGCGGCAAAGACGCCTGCCTGCGTGGCCATGGGATCCACCGTGTTCTTCATCATGGTGAGCTTGCCAGCTGTCGGGCAACCAATGGTGTGACTGTGGCAGCCGGAAATACCAATAGCATTGACCAGCTGATCCTCATTAAGACCAAGCAGAACGCCGGCCGCAATCGGGCTGACGAACTGGGTCAGAGTGGCATGATGCCATCCGCGCTCGCGCACGCCGGGAGTGGCAAAGAGGCAGAGGCGCATTTCGAATTCGTAGGCCAGAGCAATGGCCACGATCACGTCCTTCATGGAAGCACCGGCCATTTCACCAGCTGCCAGAGCGGCGGGAATCAAATCGGAAGGATGACTGGGATCTTCCTTCCAGTAGATATCATTGAAGTCCAGCGCGCGAATCATCAGGCTGTTGACCAGACTCGCGTTGACACCTGGCATGCGATCGCCAAAACCGATCAGGGTTGCCTCTTCCTTGCCACCCAGATCGCAGTAAATGCCCTTGAGTGCCGTGACGTCCTTTGTCTTGACGCTGCCATAGGCGCATCCCACACTGTCGTAGAGATAGCGCTTGA
This sequence comes from uncultured Bacteroidaceae bacterium, assembly GCA_964345075.1. Lineage (GTDB taxonomy): Bacteria > CAIWAD01 > CAIWAD01 > CAIWAD01 > CAIWAD01 > CAYFPS01. The sequence goes on from CAYFPS010000007.1 coordinate 105,983, forward strand.
CTTCGTGTACGACCTCGGCGGGAAGGTCTTCGTAGCGCACGCCAAGTGCAAAGCGGGCAATCTGCCTCGAAAAACTGCTCATGAATGCTCACCCATTTTGTCTGTTGTTGACCGGATCAAGGTAGCAAAGGGGCTTTCTATGAAAAGCCGCCGTGATACATCAGGGAAGAAAGAGCGCCCTGCCAACGCGCGATTCCGCTTTGCCGCGGGCTTCCAGCAGATAGGTTCCGCCTGCCCGCTCGCCTGCCTGCCATTGCCAGCTGGCGCGACCATCGGCCTTGAGCAGGTCCACCAATTGTCCCTGCAGATTGTAGACGCGCAGATCACGGGCAAAGTCAGGTTGCTCCACGTGGAGGCTGCCATTGAAGGGGTTGGGCCAGACGGCCAGCAGATTGCGCGATTCTGGCAGCAGGCCGGGTGCTTCGCCCAGATCCAGATCCAGCTGGTAAAGGAAGGCAAGAGCTTCGTCAATGGTGGCTCGCCACAGGCCCCAGGAATGTCCCTCGTGATACATGCGGGCAAAGGTGTTGAACTCCTTCTCCTCAAACAGCCCTTCCGCCTCTTCTATCAGTGGCAGCAGCGTTGGAATATCGTAGCTGCCCCAGTTCATGTAGATCTCAAGTGAAGCCTGCTCCAGCCCGGCAAGCCCGGCAAGCTGTTCCTCAGGCAGATAAGGACTCATCAGAATCAGCCGGTTAAAGTACTGCGGATAGTTGTGCGCGAGCCAGGCCGAGATATTGCCACCATTGGAGGCACCCATCGAAATCATGTCGGCTGGAATAGCCGGCAAATCCAGACTGTCCACGACCATCGGCAGCACCGTCTCGATCAGGAACTCGCCAAAAGCCTGCTGCTGCGCGCCCGCGTACTCGGCCGTGCGGTTGACCGGCGGCACACAGACAAAAACCGGCAGTTCCTGATCCGGAGCTTCATGTGCAACCCAGGCTGCAACACGGGCGAGCATGGCCAGCTGCAGGTAGTCCTGACCGTCGTGAACCAGACAGAGCTCGCGGTTCTGGCCGAATTCGTAATCGGGGGGCAAGAGGATGCGAATGGTCCTGGAATTGTTCAGCTGCGGGCTGTAGACGGAAGTCCAGACCAGAAGATCACCTTCCGGATAGTCGTGATTGCCAATCTCCACCGGCTGGACATAAGCGCTCATCGCCAGTTCGCTGTTGGGTCCAAAGCCACCGGCACAGGTCGCGGGATTAAGCGGGTCCAGCAGCCAGTCGCTGCCATTGCGCACGATCTTGTAATCCAGCCGGGCATCGTCTTCACACAGAAGGCGCTTGTACCAGAGCTCGGTGCCGCCAATCTGCACAAAGGCAAGATTCGGTTCCCATCCTGTCATATCACCAGCCAGCTGTAATACAGATGCGCTGCCGTGATACAAAAACCAGGCCCGTCCCTGCTCCACTATGGGCGCGCGGTCGCCAGGCAGATTAGCCAGCAGACTGTCCACCAGAGCCGGACGCTCGGCCATGGGTGTCAGATTGATTTGGCTAAGAAAGTCTTCGAAACCATCGGCCGCTGCCTGAGCGGCAAGAAAAAGCAATGGAAGGATCAGGCCACGCATGGTGACTCCCGGGTTGGATTCGGGGGGATTAACTCAAGCGAGATGGATATTAAGCCGGCGCTGACTCTCGCTACCTTCTGCTCCTTGTATCACGGCAATCCCGGACTCCCTGCTGATGCTGACCACACTGGATGAGCAGTCTTCCGTCGGCAGAACGCCATTGCTGAAAACAGGCAGGGGTACTCCATCCGCGGCATGAAACTGGGCCACGCCGATCTGCACAAAGTCCATGTGTCCGTGATCCAGATGAATCAGTCCGAGAGCCAGGCCCTTGATTGCATCCTTGAAGGTGGCAATCCAGCCTTCGCTCTGCCCGGCGGCATAAGCGGCCAGCAGCCTGTCCAAGATGGTGGAGGGATTGGCATGCCCGGCCGCCTGCTGTAGAAAGAGGCCGCGCAGCAACAGGAGGTGATTGATGCTGTCCAGCTGCTGGTCCTGCATTTCAATCGCCATCAGAAAGAACTTGTCACTCTGGCGGGGCCAAAGGTTGATCAGGCGCGCGGCCGGCCCCTGTGAAGGGTGGTGGTCCAGCGCAAGCCTGCCCGGGGCGGGATTGTCATGCACATCCAGCAAGCGCGCCAGCTGATTCATTCCGCTCAGATTCGACTCGATGGACGGCTGCCCGGAATCCTTGAACTGACGGGCGAGATCAAAGGCATCACTCAGGCGCAGCTGCAGCTCCACACGCTGCGTGATCGCATGCAGCTTTTCCAGAAGTTCCTTGCCGAAAAAGCGCGGAACATTGGCAGAGAAGTACAGCACACCCTTGCGATCCAGGCTGAACCAGGGAATGCGCGCGTTGCTCTTGACGCCTTCGCGCAGGGCGACCTGTGACGAGAGGCTCTGCCCGCGTCTGGCAAGGTGCTCGGCCATATCGGGAATTGTATCACCGTGTCCGGCCGCGAAAAGCTCGCCCAGACTGGTTTTGTCAAGGGGCATGGCATGAAACTGGTCGACAAAAAGGGAAGGGCTGCTGCGGCGGAAACGCACGGGCAGCACAAGACCGTCGGTGCTCAGGTAGCTGATGCCGATGCGAAAGACATGGCCCCCATCCGGACGTTCTCCCTGCATGATTCGGGCAACTTCGTTGACATGCAGCAGCAGGGCCTGCACAAAATCACCAAGATCCGCTGCTGTGGCCTGTGCGCGATCAAAGCGCTCGAGTGATGCGCGAATGAGTTCCGTCTTGCGAGTCGAATTCATTAAAAAAGGGCCGCCGGAGCGGCCCGCTCCTGATCAGTAGGTGGGCTTGACGCCAGCCTGCGACATCATGTAATGAATGGCATCGTAGAGGTCGGACTTTTCGCAGTCCATGCACGTGCCCTTGGCAGGCAGCACGCCATAGTTACCCGTGTAACCATCCCAGGCATGTGTCACAAGCAGGTCCATCTTCTTGGTGGCATTGGCTTCCCAGCGTGCCTTGTCCGTCAGCGCCGCGGCGCCGGCAACACCTGTCATGTGGCAGGCAAAGCAGTACTTGTCGTAAATGGCCTTGCCGTTGTCCAGGTTCGCCGGAGTGGCCTGAACAGCCGGGGCAGTGGCTTCCGGAGCCTTGGTGGCGGGCTTGCTTTCGGCAGCAGGCTTGTCACCGCCACCACAACCAACAGCCAGCAAGAGGCTGGCGCACAGGATCAGATTCAGATGCTTGTTCATTGCTTTTCCTTTCATGGACGACAAGGTCAAAAGCTAAGAAAAACAAGTCCCCACGACCAGTTTCCAGGCAATTCTGTGCAGAATAGCCTGAACCTTGCTTCTGGTTCACTACGAACCACCCGTTTCATCATGAACTTGTGAAGTTTCTTTTTGAAACGATTTATATCTCTTGACGGGGCATTTCCCAAGTAATAAACTGGCAAGGAGTTTGCAGTGTGTCTGACATGGCCGCGACCCACTCAGGGCACAACGAGTGATAGCGACCCGCTGGAAGTGCCCCCCCACTTCCAGCGATTACGGATGGGAGACTATCCGATTCCCCCTACAGGCAGCCGGCTCGTCCGGCTGCCCCTTTTTTGGAGGCCTTCATGGCGAGTCCGTTGATCTGGGTACTGGACGATGACCTGCAGCAGATTCGGATTCTGTCCTTTCTGCTGGAGGAAGCCGGCTATCGATGCCGCTGCTTCGACCGGGCCGAGGATCTGCTGGCTCGTCTGAGCGAGATAGAAGAAGCCTCTGCCCTGCTGCTGGATCTGCGCATGCCCGGTCTGGGCGGAGAGGAAGCCTTAAGCGAGATCCGCAAGCAGGAGCCCGGCCTGCCCGTCCTGATCACCAGTGGACAGCAGAATGTCGATACCGCCATCCAGATTCTGCAGGCCGGTGCCTGGGACTACCTGACCAAGCCCATTGACGACGAAAAGCTGCTGCTTTCACTAAGCCGCGCCGTCCGGCAGCGAGAGCTTGAGCAGCAGGTGCGCGAGCTCAAGCACAGCAATCAGCGCGGCATGGATCGTCTGATTGGCCAGAGCGAGGGCATGCGTAAGGTTTACGATCTGATTCGCCGCTCGGCCGAATCGCGCATCCCTGTCTTGATTCAGGGTGAAAGCGGAACCGGCAAGGAGCTTGTCGCACAGGCCATCCACAATCTCGATCAGCATTTCAAGGGCGAGTTCATCAGCATCAACTGTGCGGCCATTCCCCGCGAACTGGTTGAGAGTGAGCTCTTTGGCCATGAAAAGGGCTCCTTCACCGGCGCGCACCAGCAACGACTGGGTGCATTTGAAAGAGCTAATGGCGGCACGCTCTTTCTGGACGAGATCGGCGAGCTGAGTCCCGGCGTGCAGGCCAAACTGCTGCGTGTGCTACAGGAATGGAGCGTGCGCCGTGTTGGTGGCGATCGCGAGATCCGGCTCAACCTGCGTCTGATCACGGCAACCAAGCAGCAGCTTTCCAGCATGGTGCAGGCGGGAAAGTTTCGCGATGATTTGTATTACAGAATCAACCACATCACCATGCAGCTCCCACCCTTAAGGGAGCGCAGGCAGGACATGGGTCTCCTGATCAACCACTTCCTTAGCAAGCACAGTCAGAGCTTCGGCAAGGACAACATGATTTCGCCCGATGGGGAACTGCTTGACTTCTGTAAAGCCTACACCTGGCCGGGCAATGTCAGACAGCTGGAAAACGCCATCTGCCGCGCTCTGGCTGTATCACAGTCCAGTTCCATCAGCGTTCAGGACTTCCCGGAAGAGCTGCTCGCCGAATGGAAAGCCATGCAGGAGAGTCCGCCCGGCATCACCGGTAGCCAGCAAACAGCAAGTCCAACGGGAGTGGAGCTGCGTGTTACAAATCAGGGCAGCGGCCTGCTCCAGCGTCGTGAGACAGACTGGCTGAGTGTTTTCAAGACGAAATCGGAGTTATTGACTCTGGAACGCGTGCGCGAGCTGTACATCAACCACGCGCTCAAGCTGCACAATGGGGCCTTGCAGGAAACGGCCAAAAGTCTGGGAATCGGCAGGACGACTCTCTATCGTCAGCTCAAGGATCCTGCCGGCGATTGAGGGCGTGCGCCACTTCCAGCATCTGGGCGAGCGTCTGATACCTGCGATTAATCCGGAAAGCATTTCGTATACGGGCCCGCAGTTCAATCGGGTCATAGGGCTTGGTAATATAGTCCAGCGCACCTTCGTCGATGGCAGCAGCAATGCGAATTGGCTTGTTGGTGGCGCTGATGAAAACAACGGGGATGGCACTGGTTGCCGGGTCATCTTTCAGACGACGCATGATTTCAAGGCCGGTCAATCCGGGCAGATCCAGATCCAGCAGAATGCACGAGGGCCGATCGGCCTTGACCTGCAACAAGCCCTTTTCACCGTCCTCCGCATAAATGATGCGACAGTCCACACCATCCAAATGAAATTCGATAACGGCCCGCATTGCGGGGTCATCATCCACGATAAGCAGTACATCCTGTGACATGGGGGTTCCTATTGCCTCTTCAACATGACCAGTGAGTTGATCGCCGCTTGCATCTCCCGGACAAGCAGCGCCAGTTCAGCCTCCAGTGCCTGTCCCGACTCGCCTTCGCGCGCCAGGTTTTCACAGGACTCGGCCAGCTTCGACAATTTTTCAAATCCATAACTGCCGCCACTGCCCTTCAGTTGATGCAGCAGCGACACCAGTGCTTCTTCCTCCTTGTGCTGTGCAGCCAGCATCAGCTCATCCACCTGCACTTGCAGATGTTCCAGATAGGCAACCAGAATCGGCAAAAAGCGCGGATTGTCGGCGCGGCTACTGGTACTGATCTCAACCAGATCCTGCAGGTCCTTCGACTGCGGCAGATCCACCTCTGTCTGCTGCTCCACAACCGAATCACCGCTGGCTACACGTCTGCAACGCTCGATCAGCAGCCTCTCATCAACCGGTTTGGTCAGGACTTCGTCAAAACCTGCTTCCAGGCAGCGCTCGCGATCCTGCACCATCGCGTAGGCGGTGAGCGCCACAACCGGACCGGCAAGGCCGGCTTCCCGCATGCGGCGAACGGCCGTGTAACCATCCATCTGCGGCATGCGTACGTCCATCAGAATCAGATCGAAAGGCTGGCCCTGCGAAAGCGCGCCTAATGCGGCGGCCAATCCCTGCGCTCCATCGACAGCCATGCGAACCTTTGCTCCCTGCTCTTCCAGCAGAAAGCGAATGATGCGGCGATTATCCAGACTGTCATCCACCAGCAGGATCGATGTATCACGGAGCATTTCCTCGCTTCCAGCTGCAAGCCCTGCCAGCTGGCCGTCCTGCTGATGCGCAGCCGGATCAAGTTTCATCGGAACTTCCAGCGTGAATATGCTGCCCACACCCAGCTTGGAACTTACCGTCAGATCGCCCCCCAGCATGCGAGCCAGCCGGCGACTGATAAAGAGCCCGAGCCCCGAGCCTTCCGTTCCGAAATCGGGCTGATTGCCCGCCTGCCTGAAGGGTTCAAAAATGCGTTCCAGGCGTGAAGCGGGAATGCCCGGACCTGTATCACAGACCCGCACATAAAGAATGCGTCGATCTTCTTCACCTGTCGGCTCCAGACTGGCCTTGACGGTAACCGAGCCAGTTGGCGTGAATTTGAGCGCATTGGAAATCAGGTTGATCAGAATCTGGCGTATGCGCAGGCGATCGCTGATGCAGGCCTGCTCCAGCCCTCCGCCCTGCTCCAGCCCGAGCACCAGGCCGCGTTCACGAGCAAAGCTGGCCAGCAGTTCCTGCACTTCAACAAGCAGATTGGCCGGAACCAGCGAGTCCTCATGCAGTTCGACACGATCCGCCTCGATCCGGCTCAAATCAAGCACATCATTGATCAGCTCGAGCATATGCTGGCCACTGCGCAGAATCTGTCTTGACCAGCTGGCACTTTCCCGCAAACTGATTCCCGAGCGCTGCATCAAGCGTGCATAGCCGATGATGGCTGTCATGGGCGTACGAATCTCGTGACTCATTCGCGCAAGGAATTCGCTCTTGGCCCGGTTCGCCTCTTCAGCCTGCTCCTTCAGCAGCATTAATTCATGCTGCATGCGCTCGCGCCGGCGCACTTCACGCTGCATCAGGTCGTGTGACAAACAGCTTTCAACCGTGCGGGCAAAACGGCCCAGCACACCGTGCAGCATGCGGGCCACCTGAGCGGGCGCATCCTGCTGGGGTTCTGTCAGAAAGAGCTCGATGTGACCCAGCTTGTGAATGTGATGGACGAGCATCACGCCGCTATGCGTGGGCTTGAAAGAGAAAAGCTTTTCAAAATCGGCTTCATCGCTGGAACGGATGAAGGGGCAACCCTTTTCCTCAAGTGCAAGAATAAGCGGGTGATCGTGTTCAAGCACGTTCAGCGAATCCGGGTAGCGCGGCCTGCTGTAGACAAGCCGTGATTCATCCTCGCTGTTCAGGCGGCGAATGCCATCAAGGCGTGATGCACGAATCCAGAGAGCACACTGTCCCACATTGAAGCGGGTCATCAGGCTGCGGAAAAAGCCCTCGCAGTTCTCCTTCAGAATCAGCGAGCTGCCAATGGACTGGGAGACCTCAAACAGGGAGGCAAGATGAGCGCTTAGCTGACTCATTAGCGAAGATGCAAGGCGGCAACAACCAGTGTCTTGTTGAGGACTTCAATGCACAGGCGGCCGGCGGACGCAATTTCACCCAGAGTCAGAACGCCAAGCGAGACACCCGCCGGGTCAAGTTTGCTGACTTCCGCCTGTATGCCTTCCAGCTCCCGCGTGTAGTCGTCCTTGAGGTAAAGGATGCGTGATACACAGTCAAAGATCAGCCAGCCGGCCGCCGGCTTCTCAAGCGGGCTCAGATCGCGCACGACCTCAATTCCCGCCTCGATCAGACTGTCGGGACTGCCGCACAGGATTTGCAGGACCGAGTTTTCCGGCACATCCCCCACACAAACCAGGCTGCCGTCTTCCAGCAGGGTCAGGGGATCACGCACAATGTCTTCACGACCTGTACGACCCATGCCAAAGGGGAAACCCTGAGCGTCCTCAAAGAAGTGTGTGGTCCGCACGGTGTAACTGGTTTGCTGGCGAATGCTCTCGCGATAGACCTCAAAGGCGGGCTGCCAGTTCAGTTCGTGAAGGACATTAGCGGAGGTTCGTGTTGCAATGAAGGGTCCATCCAGTGGTTGCCAGCCGTGTCTCACACTGTAACTGGAATCCAGTGGCAGAAAAACCAGCAGGGCTGAATCCTGCGAACATTCTGCGCCCACAAAAAGACAGGACTTCTGCTGCAGGGTCAGGCTGCCCGCACCGCCACCCAGAAAGCTGCAGTGATCGCCCAGCTCCTGATGCAGGTCCCAAAGCAGGTTGGAAATGCCAGCACTGAGGCCATCCAGAAAGACCATGCAGGTGGGAAAGGCCGTCGGCTCTTCCAGCTCTGTCAAAAGCTGATTGCGAATGTCGGGTTTCAGGTGAATGTCTCGCAGATGGACCACGCGAGCACCGGCAGGCATGCGGCGAATCTGCACGCCTCGTGATACATGGCTGGCGCCATGAATCAAGCCCGGGAAAAGGGCTCCAATGGCCGGGATACCTGCTTCGTCCAGGGCCCGGGCCAGTTCGCCCATGTCAATGCCGCTGTCCTCGGCAATGCAGACAGCCAACATCTGGCCATCCGGCCGATCAATCGTACTTGCGGCGGAAACAACATCCGCAATCCCGCAATCTTCCATCAGGACGTGAGTCTTCGCTTCTGAATTCATGGCAATTCCTGAAAAATCCGGCTAAGGGGGGATGGTTTGCTTCAGATCATGATCAGGGCAAGATACCAGTCGATGAGCTTCCATCCGAATAAAAAACAAAGCCAGCCAGAAATGGCAAGCCAGGGGCCAAAGGGAAACTCGACACCACGCTTCTGCCCGGCAAGCGCCATGTAGAGCGTAGCCAGAACGGCGGCCATGACAATGTCCAGGAGAATCAACTCCCAGCCGAGCATAAGCCCCAGCGCGCCCATCAGCTTGATGTCACCCATGCCCATGGCGTCGCGCTTCAGCCAAAGCTTGCCCAGAAGTGCAAAGGCGCCCAGCGTGCCAGCGCCAACGACAGCACCCTGGAGCGCCCCGGAAAGCGTGGGCAGTCCGGCAAGGGGAAATCCAGCCAGTCCCGGAAGCTGGGCCAGCAGGCCGACAATCGCCAGTGAAAGCACCAGCGGGTTGGGCAGGCGCATGCAGTCCAGATCAATCAGGGAAAGCGCAACCAGCAGGCAGGCCGCCAGCAGCCAGGGAATCCAGCCCCAGTCCAGTGGAAGCTTCCAGGCAAGGCTGATGGCCAGCAGGCCCGTGATCAGTTCTACAAGCGGATAGCGAAAAGGAATGCGTGTATCACAGGCGCTACAACGCGCCTTAAGCAAAAGCCAGCTAAGCAGCGGAATGTTCTCAAGCGGGCGAATCCGGTGCCCACATCCCGGACAGCTGGATGGCGGGCTTGTCAGACTCAGGCCCCGCGGTACCCGGTAGATGAGCACATTGGCAAAACTCCCCAGCGCCAGACCGGTTACAAGAGCAAGCAGATAGGGGAAGATGAGCCAGTAGGAGGACATAAGAAATGAAGAATTACGAATGACGAATGAAGAGGTAAGACTGCAAGCGCATACTGCATTTGCGGATGAGGGAGAGTGAAAAGAAATGATGGATTTGTTGCTGGATCATTAGTCGTTAGGCGTTATATGTCATTCGTCATTCGTCATTCGTCATTCGTCATTCGTCATTCGTCATTCGCCCTTCGCAAAAAAAGGGAGGAAGGATACAAGAGGTTTCCCCCCTTGCGCCCTTCCTCCCTGACTGTTCTAGTAGCCGAGCTGCTGGACGGCCTGACCGAACTGGAAGACCGGCAGATAGATCACGACCACGATGGTGGCAATCACCACACCGATGGCAATAATCATCAGCGGCTCAATCAGACTGGTCAGACGCGTGATCACGCTGTCAACCTGCTTCTGATAGAAATCGGCAGCCTTCTTCAGCAGAATGTCCAGTTCACCGGTTTCCTCACCGGTCTGGGTCAGCTGAATCAGCGTGGGCGGGAAGACTTCCGTGCGAATCATCGCATTGGAAAGGCTGAAACCTTCTTTCAGCATTTCCTGCAGTTCGCCGACGGCGCTTCCGACCACGGCATTGCCCACAACTCCCTGCACCAGCTTGAGCGCTTCGGTCACGGTTACGCCGCTACCAAAGAGAATACCCAGAGTCTTGGCGTACTTGTTCATCACGCTGTCGTGAACCAGTCCACCAAAGACAGGCATTCTGAGCAGCATCTGGTCAAAGACCATTTCACCTCGATCGGTCAGGGTCAGGACCCAGAACCAGAAGAAGACGAAAAAGATGATCAGAACACTGGTGAAGAAGTTCTGGCTGATCAACTCGGACAAGGTGACCATGATCTGCGTCGGCACGGGCAGTGTGGCACCCAGCTGGGTGTAAATGTCCGTGAACTGGGGAATGATCTTCCACAGCAAAATGAACACGACCAAGAGCAGGAAGAAGACCATGAAAATCGGGTAGTACATGGCGCCCTTCACATTCTGGCGCGTGTCCTCCACCGATTCAAGATAGTCGGCCAGATCCTGCAGCACGGTGTGCAGCGAACCGGAAACCTCACCGGCCTTGACCAGTGCCACAAAGAGATTGTTGAAGTGATAGGGATAATGCGCCATCGCGTCGGAGAGCTGCAGACCCTTCTTGATCTCACTGTGGATGCCGTTAAGAGTGCGCTTGAACTTGCCATTGCGCTCTTCGCGGGCCAGGTTGCCAATCGCCTTCTCCAGCGTCAGTCCAGCCGAAAACATGGTGGAAAGCTGACGGGTAAAGAAGACCATCGTCTTCAGCGGGACATAATTCTTGACCCGCTCCAGCGCCAGATTGATCTTGTCCAGGACGGTGAGCTTCTTCACCTCGTCCGACTTCATTTCCTTCAATGAAATCAGCGTTCCCTGATTCTTGACCGCCTCCAGCGCGGCGTCATAGTTCGCGGCCTTGAGCTGGCTTTCCACCCGCTCTCCGGCTGCGTTGCGAATGACGTATGCAAAATTGGGCATTGCTTACCTCTTTGGTGCCGCCTAGAAGTCTTCCACGGTGGCACGCTTCACTTCGGCCAGCGTCGTGAAACCTTCGGTGACTTTGCGAATGCCGGCATCACGCAGGGAAATCATGCCCTGCTGTACGGCCAGCTCGCGAATCTGCTCCTGACTGGCGCCGTCATAGATCAGCTTGCGAATGTTCTGACGCACTTCAAGGATCTCGAAAATACCCGTACGACCCTTGTAACCTGAGTTACGGCAGTGTGGGCAGCCCTTGCCTTCGTAGATCATCTTGCCCGAGTGGCGATCGGGATCCTCGTGAATGCTGATCCAGTCTTCCGGCGTGGCCACACGCTCTTCCTTGCAGTGCGTGCAGATGGTCCTGACCAGACGCTGGGCCATCACCAGGTTCAGGCAGCTGCCGACCAGGAAGGGCGGCACACCCAGATCGATGTAACGGGTGATGGTTGAAGGCGCGTCGTTGGCGTGCAGGGTGGAAAAGACCAGGTGACCGGTAAGGGCGAACTTGATCGCGATGTCGGCCGTTTCCTGGTCACGAATTTCACCGATCAGCAGCGTGTCCGGATCCTGACGCAGAATTGAGCGCAGGGCGGCGGCAAAAGTCAGACCGATCTTTTCACGCACCTGCACCTGATTGATGCCGGGCACCTGATACTCAACCGGGTCTTCCACCGTGGTGATGTTGTCGGTGATACTCTTGATTTCCGTCAGCGAGGCATAAAGCGTCGTCGACTTTCCGCTACCGGTCGGACCGGAAATGATCACCATGCCGTAGGGCTGCGTGATCCAGTGGCTGAACTTGCCGTGGTCGTCGTCATTGAAGCCCAGGTTGCGCAGGTCGAACATGAAGCCCGACTTGTCCAGCAGTCGCATCACGACCTTTTCACCAAAGACCGTGGGCAGGATGCTGACACGAACGTCCACCAGACGATCGGCGGTCTTGATGGAAAGACGACCGTCCTGGGTCAGACGACGCTCGGCAATGTTGAGCTTGGAGATAATCTTGATACGGCTGACGATACCCGCATGGCTGGCCATGGGCATGCTCATCGCTTCCATCAGGATACCGTCCACGCGGTAGCGGATGCGGAGGGTGCCCTCACCCGGCTCAACGTGGATATCCGTGGCGCGCTCCTGAATGGCCTGACTGAGCATCTGGTTGACCAGACGCACGATCGGGCTGTCAGCAACTTCCTTTTCGACCTCAAGACCCGTGTCCTTTTCATCCGCATCGGGATCGGCCACGAACTCCATCTTCGAAATGGTATCAGTGATTTCCGTTGAACGGCGGATCTTTGTGTAAAGACGCTCGACAGCCTCGGAGATGGTGCGCTCGCCACCCAGACGGGCGACAACCGGCATATCCACAGACTTGCGCACACCGTCCAGCACGGCCAGGTTGTCCGTGTCCACCATGGCGACCACAAGCTGGCCGTCGTCGATGGTAATGGGAATCACCAGATTGGCGCGGGCAAAATCCTCACCCAGCTTGGCCAGTGCCTCATCATCCGCCAGCAGAATGCGGTCGGAAGGGAAGAACTCGACGTCAAGCTGCTCGGCAAGGCCTTCGACAAGCTGATCTTCGGTGATCAGGTTCATGTCCAGCAGAACCTGACCAAACTTCTTGCCTGTAAAATTCTGGCTCAAGGCCTGACGTACCTGCTCCTCGGTCAGAATGTTCTTCCGGACCAGGATCTCGCCTATCTTCTCGAACATGGGCTGTCTTGTTTCCTTGGGTACTTGTGAAAAAAGCCCGCTTCGACCGAAGCCGAAGCGGGCGATAGGTGACTAGGGAAGCTGACACTCACGCGTCAACTGCACACTCAGCTGGTTGGAGGCCGGCCAGCCACCGGGCTGCCTGCCGGCACCGTAGTTCACGATCTGGGGCGTGTAGCTGTAGCAGCCGTCACCCAGCTCTTCCGGACAGGGCGCGGCGATACCCATGTTGCTGCTGTCCACCAGAAGCAGAGCGTTGATCACACCCTGATCGTTGGTCGTCCAGCAGAAGGGCTGCTCGGGATCGACCCATTCCTGGGCTTCTTCGTCGAAGAAGAGCCAGGGGAAGTTGAAGTCAGCCTGGAAGCAGACCACCTGGTTCTTGACCTGGCAGCCATAACCGTCGATCAGACGGGCCTGCACGGGCACCACATCAGCCTGAATCTCGTCACACTCTTCCATCGGGAAGTTGATCTGAGTCACGTTGCTGGAAATGGTCAGGTTGTCATCGCGATCACCGGCCTGGAAAGGAATCTGGAAGAAGCTTCCGGGGGCCACATAGTCGATCTCGAATTCGCCCGAAACCCAGGTTGTATCACCAAAGGGTCCAATCTCCGGAACCACACCCTGCGCGGTGGCAATGATGTGCAGGAGGGTGTCACCAATGGTTGAACAGTGGTACTGCATCCAGTTACCGGCGATGCCCGGGAAACCTTCTTCGCCATCGGCGCTGACACCGGTCAGACCGAAACCTTCAAAGGAGCAGACATTTTCCGGAGCCAGGTGGAACCAGACAGCCGTGGAGTCTTCCACGTCGTTGGAATACTGGTCCCACAGGTGGACGGACCATTCCACACGCCAGATACCGGCACCGGCATCCATGTTGCCAACACCGTCATAGTCGATGCTGCCGTAGGCGGGCGGACCGGCCAGAATCGTAACCAGCGCGCCGTTGGAATAGACATTGTAGCCTTCGCCTGCCACGAAGCAGCCAATCTGAACCGGACCCGGACGACGACCGGCGTTCAGAGTCATCGAAGCGATGCCGTTCTGGCTGGTGGTGGTCAGCGTGTCGCCCTGGAAGTACTGGGTGGACTGACCGGGAATGCTCAGGAAGACTTCCTCCGGACCATTCTCGATGGTGAAGCGAACGGGCGTGTTGTAGGTAACGGTTGCGCCCTGGGCATCAACCACGCGGGCACGGATCTGGGCGGCCGACTGGCTGCCGTAGCCCAGAATCTGGATACGCGGAGTGGTGGTGGAGAGCGTCACGTTGGAGGGTAGTCCGCTGTTCACGGTGATCGTGGCGGGCTGGGCACTCCACAGCGTCTCGGCCGGGGTGGTGTTAGGACGGGCATAATAAGCCAGAATCTGGCTGATACCCGTCGAGTTGTTCATGGCGAAGGTGGCGGTGGCCACACCCTGCTCATTGGTGAAACCGGCGGCCGTAACCGTACCGACACCATTGGTCCGGAAACCCACGGCAAGGCCGGCACCCAGACGCTGGTTCTGGGCATTGAAGACCGTAGCGGTCACGGTGCTTTCCAGATCACCCGAATCGGGATCGGGCAGAATCGGGTTGGCCACATTGACGGTAATGCTGTTGGGCACGCCCAGCGGCAGGGTCATGTCGTACTGGATGTTGTCCAGAAGGACAGCCACACCCGTGCTGTTGTAGAAGGCGGCCGTGACATCCAGCTCGCTGCCGGAATCGGTCTCGTCACAGTCGTGCCACATCACTTCGGCGATACCATTGGCATTGGTGGCGGCGCTGGAGCCGATCTCGCCCAGATTGGCCGAGAAGCTGACCGTACGACCCACGATCGGGTTGTTGTTGTCGGCATAGCGCAGACGGGCGCGGATCGGGACCTGATTGTCCTCGATGCACTCGCTGTCCACTTCCAGCTCGCTACCGGCAGCCGGGCTGATAATGGTCAGCTCGACCGGACGGGCATCGGCCACGGGATAGGTGTAGTAGTAGGTGCGACCGGCCACATTCTCGATGGAAAGGGTCAGGTTGCCGCCCACGGCTTCGCAGGAGCGCCAGGCGAAGCGGATCAGGCCGCCTTCGTCGGAGACCAGCGTGTACTGCGTGTCGTCCAGCAGGTTACCCATGCTGGGCAGCACATTGAAGCGGGCACCAGCGACAGGATTCGAGTAACGATCCTTGAACTGGAACACGAAGGCCGTGCTGTCAACGCAAAGAACGCTGCTGCGCAGGTTGACGGTCTGGGGCAGGATCTGCACCAGCTGCTGGCCGAAGTGGTTGACGAAGTCCACATGGCTCGTTGCTACTGTGGCACTGCCGGCAATCGCGGCCGTGAAGGTGATGTCCGTGGTATCAGCAGGCTGCACGGAGCTGTTGGCGTAGAAGACATTCTGGGTCACGCCGTCGCTGCCGGTGGTACCGGAAACGGTGATCGTGCCGGGCAGGCCCTGGCCAAGCGCGCTGACGCTGAAGTTGACCTGAACGCCCGAGACACCCACACGCTGGGTGGTCTCGCCATTGTCCACATCGCGATAGGCGTAGACCTGCACGGGCATGGTCTCTGCCGGATCGGCCATGCGGTAAAGGACCGAACCGTCAGCCGGGCTCAGGAACTGCAACTGAATGTCGCTCTGCTCCATCAGGGTAAGAGCGGAAGTACCGGTCTTGTTGCCGGCCGTGGCACGGAAGGTCACGGTCTGCTCACCGGTAAAGGGATCGTCACTGGGCAGAACGCGGAAGACATAGCGGGCAACGCCAGTGTCGTCGGTCTTGCGGGCGGTCAGGGGCTCAAGGCCACCACCGAACGAGGACTGAACTTCGCAGGCGACGTCCACGCCGGACATGGCCGTGCGGTCTTCGTCCAGCACAAGGACGGAAATCGTATCCTTCACAGCCGTGCGTGAAGACTGGCTGTAATAGATGATGTTCTGATCGGTGCTGACCTCGACGCTGGCCACGACGCCACCATCGCCACCGGTGGTGGACTGGGTCAGCGTGCGGCCGTCACAGGCCCACCAGAAAAGGAGGGCGACCATGGTCAGCGGCAGCAGTTTGCGGAAGCCGTTCATTCTTCAGCTCCTTACTTGTCGTTGTTCTGGATCAGGTCGTCCAGGCGCAGTTCGTCTTCGATGTCACGAATGATCTGCGGCATGGGTTCGACGTACTCCTTGCCGTGGGGGGCAAGAATGTGCGGCGTGATCTGAATGACCAGGTCGGTCTTCGAGATACGCTCTTCGTTGGATCGGAAGAAACCACCGACAAAGGGCAGCCTGGAAAGGATGGGCACCCGGTTGACGACCTTGTTCTTCTGGGTTTCCAGCAGGCCGGCGATGATGATGGACTCGCTGTCCTTCACGCGGACCGTGGTGGCGGCCGTGCGGCGCTTCACCTGCGGAATGTCACTGTTGGGGCCGATCCAGTCCACGATGGAACTGACTTCCGGCGACACAGTGGTGGTAATCCAGCCTTCCGGATTGATGTGGGGCAGAATACCCAGCACGATGCCGACTTCCTGCTCCTTGACCGTGATCTGTTCGGTCTGGCCACCGGCGTTGAAGATGTAGCTGATCACATCCACCACGGAAATGTGGGCGGGACGATTGTTCAGCGTGGCCACCTTGGAAGCCGCCAGCACACTGGCCTTGTTGTTACGCAGCATGAAGTTCAACGTGATGTCGAAGGCGGTCATCTGACGGCTGAAGTGACCCATGTTCTCCAGATCCAGCGGCTGGAAAGGAGCGGTCTGGGGCTTGCCGCCAAGATCCGTCTCGATCTCGTTCATCCACAGCCAGGGGCCACCGGCGTTGTTCTTCCAACCCTGGTCGGAAGTCGGGGCACCCCAGTCCTGCGGGCTCATCCAGTCCTGACGGACATTGCCGTTCTCGGCCAGGATGTTGGTGATCTTGTTGAGGCGGCCCCAGTCGATGCCGATCAGCTCCTGATCGTCAACCACAACCTCGACCAGCTTGGCTTCAAGCATGATCTGCGGAACGGGCACATCCACGCGCTCGACCACTTCCTTGACCTCTTCCAGCACCTTGGTGGAGGTGCGCAGAATGAGGGCGTTGCCGCTGGTGTCAACCTGGGCGTAGGTGGTCAGATCCTGAATCATGTCGCGAACTTCATTGGCGCTCGCGTACTTCAGGGGAATCACATAGCTGTTAAGGCCGACCTGCTGACCGATCTTCTTCTGATCGGCCACGAGGAAGCTGTTGCCAACCTTCTCGTAGGACAGTCCAGCAGCACGAACCACCAGATCCAGCGCTTCCTGAATGGGCGTGTCCTTCAGGTGGAGGCTGATGCGATCGAAGTCGTTCTCTTCGTCAGAAGAAAGCTCGCTGCCGGTAACGATGTTGTATCCAGACTGCTCGGCAAGCACGGACAGGATGTCCGCCAGATTCGCGTCCTGCGCGTCGATGCTGACCTTGTTGGTGAGCGCCGGTTCGACGGCGATGGCGGTGGTTCCCAGTCCCAGCAGGGCCACAAAGAGCCCGCCGCGAATCGTGGAAACAAGAGATCGGAAAGTCATCGGCTGATATCTCCGTTTACGGTTTTCATCAGAAGTCATAGTTCATCTCGGACAGGCGCTTGGCCAGATCCTTGCTGGCGCCTTCAACCTTCAGGGTCAGCGGACGGCCGCCGCGCGTGATGCGCACGGATTCCGGTGTGATCTCCGCCACCTGATAACCATCGAAGCTGTCGCCGGCGCGAACCACATGGTTCTGGTTCTTCAGGCGAATGATGGCCCTGGGCGTCTCACCCTGAACAATGCAGGACAGACGGGGCTTCTTCTCCAGCGTGGCCAGGAAGTTCTTCTCATCCATCATGATGTTCTTGGAGATGATCACACGGGAAATGTCCAGCGGATTGGTGCGGCTTTCAAAGACGAAATCCGCATGGGTCTGCAGGCGCTGTTCCAGTTCATCCACGGTCTTCTGCAGGCGCTTGTCACTGCCGACGGTCGCCTTGGGCGCATCACGCAGGTCCTTGAGCTTGCCATGCAGACCATAGCTCTCCCAGGCGAAATAGCCGATGAAAAGCAGGAAGGCCAGAATCAGCAGATTCCAGAAAAGCTGGGTATAGGTCTTCACGAGTTTCCTCCTGACTTGCGGGAGGCTCCAGCTTCGCTCTTGACCAGGGTCAGCGTAGACATCTTGATCTCGAACTCGTGCTTCTTCAAGTCGTCGAAGGTCTTTGCGAAGTTGAGCCGCGTCAGGTTGTTGTCAATCTTGAAGTACTCGACCACGATCATGCGGCTGTCCTGCTCAATGCTGTTCAGGAAGCGGCCGAACTGTTCGTAGCTGCCGGTAAAGCCAACAAAGTAGGGCGTACGAATGTAGCCGCGGATGTTGCGCTCGCGGGGCAGGGCCTTCATGTCTGTAATTTCCACACCCAGCTGATCCAGACGAACGATCAGGCCGTTGAGGAAGTCCAGGCTGGCATCCTCGGTGCGAGTATCGTTCTTGTCATCGGCCAGGTTCATCTCGATCAGGCTGGAGACGCGGTTCAGCTCGCTGGCCAGAATCTGGGCGCTGATCAGCTTCTCCTGCTGAAACTTGACTTCGGCATCCAGATCGCGGATGCGATCGGGCTTCGTGACCACCACATTGGTAAACAGGTGCCAGAGGGCTCCCACGAAAATGGCCAGAAGCAGGTATCCGACAATGTTTCTCTTCATTGCGTGCTCCTAGCTTTCCGTGCTCAGCCGAATGTCCTTGTTCAGGAAGCTCGGCAGAATCTTGCACTGAATCTCGAAGGACAGGGCCTTCTGATCGTGGCTGTTGATGTGCTGACTGTTGGCAAACTGGACTGAAATGAAGTCCTGATTGAAGAGATTGTTCGCCTTCAGCTGCTCGACAAAGGCCATCACTTCGTCGATGGGATCTTCATCTTCTCGCACCTTGTGCACGCCTTCGATGTAGAGCAGGCCCTTTTCGAAACGCACGCTGGTCAGCGCCATGCTGCGCGTGGTTTCCATGGACAGACCCATGATCTTCTGCGTCCAGAGCAGGCGGCTCTTCTCCAGCTTGGCCAGATTAAGGATATCCACCTTGCTCAGCTTGGAGCCTGTATCACGCAGCGCCTGAAGCTCGCCCTTGATCTGCTCGATCTGCTGCTCGCGCTCGGCGATCATGTCATCCAGCTGACTGTTGTAGTCGTAGCTGAACCAGGACACAACAGCGAAAAGGATCACGAAGATGCCGACCAGGCCCCAGCGCTGCATTTCCAGCTGCTGGGCCACGCGTGCGGCCTTGTCCTCGCCCTTGTTGAGGTTGATCCGATATAGATGATCCACTAATCCCTCCTCACGGCCAGGCCCACACACTGGGCGAACTGCGGGCCACTGGCATCAAGCTGCGCGGCGCCATCCAGGCCGGCCAGCGGATCCCAGATTTCGACCGGCACATTGAACTTCTCGGCAAGAAGCTCGGTCAGGCCGGGCATCTGCGCGCCGCCACCGGTCAGCATCACCTGGGTGAAATCACTCTTGCCGCTCTCCTTGACGAAGAAGCGCAGCGTGCGGCGGATTTCGTCCACAAAGTCTTCCAGCTTGGTGCGCTGCTGCAGGGCTAGTGCCGCTGCACCTTCGCCACCGCCATCATGGAAGGCGGCGACGCCCTGCTGGCACTTGCGCTCTTCGGCTTCCTGAATCGGCAGGCTGCGCTTGCTGGCAAGGTCTTCGGAAAGGTGCCAGCCACCCAGCGGAATGTCACGGTTGAAGAGCTTTACGCCGTGTCCGGCCACGATGAAGTTCGTGCCGCGGGCGCCAATGTTGAGGAAGAGCACGAGGCCTTCTTCGGGAAGCTGCCTGCTGGCATTGTAGGAGTTCAGGACGGCCAGCGGATCCAGATCCACCACGCCGGGCTTGAAACCCGCTTCCTTGAGCACGCTCTCGTGCCAGCCATACATCTTGCGGGTGGTGGCCACCAGCAGAATGCGCGTCTTCTGGGGATCGGCAGGATCGGGACCCAGAGACTGATGATCAATGATCGTGTCCGAATCGTCCAGCGGCAGGTGCTTGCGCGCCTCAAAGATGAGGCTGCTGGCCAGTTCCTCGTCCGCCATGGGAACAGAAACGATTTCCTTCATGCTGGTCGCCGGGCCTCCCAGGCAGGAGACAAGAGACTTGACCTTGGCGGGGTTGACTTTCATCTCCCGCATCAACTCGCGCAGGGCCAGCAGGGTCTCGGAACGACGCAGCTTCTTGGGCTCATAGGCGGTGTCGCCCGTGATTTCCCGCTGCCCGGCCTTGACCACTTTGGGCTGCTTGTGATGGAACTCTACCAGCACGGCCTTGATGCTGTGCGTGCCGATGTCGAGTCCCAACGTCTGGTTGGATGTGCCTCCGAATAACATGCGGCTCCAATCCTTATGGTGCGTTGGCTTGTTCTAGTTGTCCTGGTTGAGGCCTCTGGCCTCGCGTTCTGTCAACCAGCGACTGTAATCGGGAATGATCTTTTCGGTCGCGATCTCCTGACTGCCGTCGCTGTATTTCACCGTGAACCAGACGGGCGGGCCGCCGGTCAGGAAGTTGTCGTCGTAGCGGTACTTCTTTTCGAAGTAGCCGATCCAGGCATTGCCCCAGGGACCGATCGGGTTCCTGTAGACAAAGCCGCGGTGGGTCTGCACAACACTGCCGCAGAGCCAGATGGTGCCGCGCTCATCCTGCAGGGGCGGTGCGCCGGCACAGGGTGGGCGATCCTGTCCCCAGATGAAGGTGTGCGTGTAACTGGAACCGAAGCAACCGTCAGGATGCTGGCTGGATCCCGGTCTGGGCGCGCCGCTGCAGGAGTTGTTCCAGAATTCAGCCTGGAAACTGCAGCCCACGGCAAAGACCGCCGCGGTAATGATCACATCCTTGCGGCCCTGGCTGCAGCTGCTGACAACAGGATCGTTGGGCAGCCCGCAAGTGATGCCAGGCGAGAAGCGACCATTGGCGAAGCCGTTTTCCAGCGTAGAGGCGACGATGATATCGCGCTCCGAGGCAAGGCCGATGCGGTTGGGCGAACCCAGCGGCACCATGCCGAATTCCAGTTCGTTGTTGCAGGCGTAGATATCCGTGTCGGCCGTGATGATGTCATCCATGATGAACATCGTGTCGCTGGAAAGAACAGTCAGGCGGCCCTGCACAATACCTTCCAGACGACAGACACCCTTCACATAAACCAGCTCGCGGCCATTCAGCGTGGGCAGATTCTTGCGCACCCAGTTCTGGCCGTTATGCGGAACATAGATTGTATCACCGGCAGTCGAGAAACGGCCCGGTACATACTGGGCCACCCAGTACTGGTCACCATCAAACTTCAGGTAGGTGGTCAAAGGATCGCCCACAACCGCCTCGCCCACAGGGTCGATCACGACTTCTTCATAGGTGTGATTGGAAACGCGCTGTTCCTTGATCTGGGCAATAGCATCCGAGGGCGGCCATTCAATTTCCGGGAAAGGCAGAATCAGCCCACCCTGGAATATCTGGTCGTACTGTGAAGGACTGATGCCGTTGACGTTTTCCCCGGTTTGTGTCACAAGACCGTGGAAGATCGGGCAGCAGCTGGCCGTGGAGATGTTGATCTCTCCGTTGACATGGATGCGCCCGTCGAATTCGTCACCGGACTTGAAGGTGACATCGCCACCCTCCATGGAAATCTCACCATTGGAGAAATACATGAAGCGGCTGAAGTCGGAAAAGGTCAGGCTGACCGCCGAAGTGTGTTCGGCGGTGCGATCTTCCCCGGTGTGATCCTTGTAGCGCACGACACCCGTCGCGCTAACCGTGTAAAAGGGCTTGGAACTTACCAGATCGAAGAACTTGTCCATCTTAAGATTCTTGTAATCGTAGGCGAATCCGTAGAAGAGATCTTCGGCCGCGAAATCCGTGTTGAGGAAGTTCTCGCGGGTTCTGGGCTCGATGTAATTGTTGCTCGTGTTGACGTCAATCTGATCCGAGCTGCGCAGGAAAACCGGCACGCCATAGCGGGCCACGGCATACTCGCTGGCGTAGCGGGCATGGATCTTGGCGCGATTGCGCATGGTCTCGAAGCGCTGCTGCCGGGACTGCCGGAAAACGGCGGTTGCAATCAGCAGGGCAACCAGGCTCAGGATGGCCGTCATCATCAGCATGGCCACACCACGGTCGGAACCAATCGTGGTTCTGGGCGAGGTCAGCGGCTGAGAAGTCGTTTTGCAAGACATCAGCTTTCCGCCCTTCGCTTGGTGGTGATGAAGACGTTGGGCGCGCAAACCACGCGGCGGAACTCACGCACCTGCTCGTAGCCGGTCTGATCATCTTCCATGCGCAGCTTGAGTTCGATCACGGCCAGTGAAGCGAAGACATTGCTGTTGAGAGAAAGGCGATCGTCATAGCTGCGCACGCGGAAATTGTCCACGCGTATCCGGTAACGCAGGTCGCGGTTCTTGTTGGGATCCAGTTCAGGCGGCGGAAAACGCTCGGCAAAATCCACACGCTGATTGTTGCGTGTGACAATCACCTTGCGCTCGCCTTCCTGCACAAAACGCGTGTCCAGTGTGGTTCCCACATTCTCGGTGCCAAGGAAATTGTATTCCAGAACTTCGCGGCTGGTGCCGCCCGAGGTGGCATTCTTGATCACGAATTCCGAGCCGCCAATGGCCACTTCAGCCTCGTCCAGCAGCAGCTCGGCATAGGTCATCATGTCGCTGTCAAGCTTGATGCGCACCTGCTGGCGGGCCTGCACAATGACAATGGTAACCATGCCGATGACCAGCACGCTCATCATCACGACGCTGAGCATCATTTCGGCGATGGTGAATCCGCGGTCGGCGGAAGGTCGGGCTGTGTTCATCATCATCCCTCCTATCGCACCTGGTTGATCGCTGTCTTGAGGCTTTCGCGGTGGATCACGCCCCCTTCAGGCCAGGCGATGCTGACCGTGATTTCATAGAAGGGCGATGTTCCCGTGCCAAACTGCGAGATGGTCGGCTGCGGGTCGAATTCGGCCAGAACAACATCGTTGCGCCCACGCTTGCCGTCTTCAATGACCACCACGCGGTTGGCTCTGGGAAAGGGATGCTGCGAACCGCGCACGTAGACCTCGGCCTTCCAGTACTCCACTTCGTTTTGCAATTCCTCCAGCGCCCGCATGCGGCGGTAGCTCCGCTGGCTGCTTTCATGGGCTTCCCAGATATTGCGCACGAGGGCCGTGGAGGTCACGGAAAGCATGACCACCGCAATGATCAGCTGAGGGAAAAAGGCCGCACCGCGATCTTCGCGCAGCATTCTGCCAAGGGCATTCAGGCTGAAGTTCAAGCGAGCTCCCTTCTTCTATTTCCGCTAGACGTAATGTTCGCCCAGTTCCAGATCGAAAACCTTCGGATTCTCGGCGATCTGGATGGCATCGCTTCGGTCCACGCGGCCTTCGCGCACCAGACGCAGCAGATCTCCATCCAGCGTGTGCATGCCGCTCTTGGAGCCGGACTGGATCACGTTGGGGATCTGGAAAATCTTGTCTTCGCGAATCAGGTTACGCACGGCCGTGGAAGCGGTGAGCACTTCCGTGGCCACAACGCGGCCGCGGTTGTCCTTGGTGGGCACCAGACGCTGGGCGACCACGGCTTCCAGACTTTCCGCCAGCATGGAACGCACCTGCTGCTTCTGGGCGCTGGGGAAAATGTCGATGATACGGTCGATGGTCTTGGTGGCCGAAGGCGTGTGCAGGGTGGCCAGCACCAGGTGTCCGGTTTCCGCCGCGGTCAGGGCCAGCTGCACGGTTTCCAGATCTCGCATTTCGCCCACCAGAATGACATCCGGATCTTCACGCAGGGCCACACGCAGTGCCGAAGCAAAGGAGTGGGTGTTGGCCCCGACTTCGCGCTGATTGATCATGCAATTGCGCGATGTATGAAAGAATTCGATCGGATCTTCAATGGTGATGATGTGCTTCTCGAAGGTGTCATTGATGATGTCCACCATGGAAGCCAGGGTCGTCGACTTGCCTGATCCGGTCGGGCCGGTCAGCAGCACAAGTCCGCGATCCTTGAGGGCAAGCTCCGTCAGGACCTTGCTGGGCAGTCCCAGTTCGTCCAGAGACTTGATGTTGTCGGGAATGGTGCGGAAGACCGCGCCGGTTCCCAGAACCTGCTGAAAGAAGTTAACCCTGAAACGGGCCACATCTTCCAGCTTGTAGGAAAAGTCGACTTCGAACTTTTCGTCGAAAATCTGCTTCATGCGACTGTTCATGACACGGTTGGAGTAGTCGTCAAGCTGCTCCTGGCTCATGACAGGCATATTGAGCTTCTTCAGTGCGCCATGCAGGCGGATCATGGGCACGGTGCCCACGGAAAGGTGGAGGTCGGAGGCTCCCTGCTCCACGGAAAACTTCAAGAGTGAATCGATGTCCACGCGCGCTCCGCAAGGAATACAGGCCGATGGCCTGAATGTGTGATACAGGTCGGTTCGTAGCCGGCGGGGGGCCGGTTGTGACAAGCCTGCCGAAGAACCGAAAAGGCCCGCGACGAAAATGCCGCGGGCCTGTATCTTATTCGCCTTCGGTCTTGGGGAAGCCGTAGCCTTCCCAGCGGCCTTCTTCGATGTTGAAGGTGACCACGTTGCCAGCTCCACCCTTCATTTCGGCGGTGGAAGTGGCCTGAATCTGCTGGTCGCCCACAAGCTGGAAGGTCCACTTGCGCTCTGTGGCAGCGTCCAGATCCACGTAACCCTGCTCCTTCAGGTTCTCGATATCGCTCGGCCAGATACCGGTCTCCTGCTCGTAGATCTTCGCAGCGTTGAGGATCGCGTTGATCTGAACCTTGGCGTCAGAAGCCCTGGCGCCCTTGACCTGCTGAATGTACTGAGGCACGGCAATAGCGGCCAGAATGGCCACAAGGATCACCACGATCAGCACTTCGACCAGGGTAAACCCACGCTCATCTTTGCGCAGCTGCATTTCCGTCTCCCAAATCTTGGTGTGGTTGCGGGCACTGACGCCTGCACATGCAGTCGCCGGGGCCTCGGATTGTAGTCCAGTAAAGTAGAGCAGATTGCGCGGGATCACAAGCGACAAGCATGCCCCCTGCAAACAAAGCTCAAACAAATTTCAATTGAAGAGTTTACACCTGCTCGAAAAGCTTGACAAGTCTCAAACAAGCAGGCGCGAAATCGGCCGAAAAGTGGCCAATTTTCCCCAACCCCGATTGCAAAGCAAGAATGCTGCCAGTTTTGTGCCCCCGCGCAGCGGGGGCACGCGTTAGTCCCCGCTTTCGCGGGGTTCACAGGCGTCAGGCGTTAGCGATCAGCAGGCCAGTGGGGCAGTTGTCGACGCAGTCGGCAAATGGCCCCTGGCGAAGTGCCGACCGG
>CAYFPS010000008.1:0-115075 GCA_964345075.1 uncultured Bacteroidaceae bacterium
TTCGTCATTCGTCATTTCTTCCGCCCCCCCCTCTTCTTATCTTAGTCCCACCAAACATTGATAGCTCAAAAGAAAAACCATGCCCAATCGTCTCCAGAACGAATCCAGTCCTTACCTGAAGCAGCATGCCAGCAACCCGGTTGACTGGTGGCCCTGGTGTGACGAGGCCTTTGCGGAAGCGGCCCGGTTGAACAAGCCGGTCTTCCTCTCCATTGGCTATTCCACCTGCCACTGGTGCCATGTGATGGCCCATGAAAGTTTTGAGAACGAGCGGGTGGCAGCCGCCCTTAATGCGAGTTTTCTCTGCATCAAGCTGGACAGGGAAGAGCGGCCGGATATCGACCATGTCTACATGAAGGTTTGTCAGATGCTCACCGGACACGGCGGTTGGCCGCTGACAGTCCTGCTGGATCACGAGCGGCAACCTTTTTTCGCCGGCACCTACTTCCCGCCGGAAAGCCGCTCGGGCAGGCCGGGTGTGCTGGACCTCTGCCGCGAAGGCAGCCGCATCTGGCACGAGGAGCAGGGAAAGATCACGGCCAATACGAAGCAGATCCAATCGGCCCTTGAAGATATGGCCACGCGAAAGTCGGGTCGCGGGCTGTCGGCAGCGAGCATGGCACTGGGCGCGGAGGCGCTGCTGGAAAGATATGACGCCTTGTATCACGGCTTTGGCAACAGACCCAAGTTTCCATCACCCCAGAATCTGATGCTGCTTCTAAGGCACGGCGCAGAGAGCCCGAGCGAGTCCGGTGATCGTGCTCTGGCTGCTGCGCTGGACACGCTGCTTGCCATGTGCAGGGGTGGCATCTTTGATCATGTAGACGGTGGCTTCCATCGCTATTCAACAGATCGCGAATGGCACCTGCCCCACTTCGAGAAGATGCTCTACGATCAGGCCACCATGCTGCTGGCCCTTTCCGAGGGACTGGCCGTGATACAAGCCGGCCATGCGCCCTTGCGCTTTGCCCATGGGGAAGAGCTGGAACTTCAGCGAGCCCTTAAGCTCACGATTGCCTGCCTTCAGGAAAACTTTCTTTCGCCGGGTGGCCTTTTCTACAGCGCCCACGATGCTGATGCTGGTGGCGAGGAGGGTGCCTTTCAAACCTGGCACTGGTCCGAACTCGAGGAGCTGCTTGATGGTGAAGAACTCAGGCTGGCTGCCCATTTCTGGTCAATCAGGCCTGAAGGCAACTGGCGTGATGAGGCGAGCGGCCGACAGGAAAGCAGCAACATCCTGCATCAGCGAAGTGCACTTGCTAGCCTGGCGGATGAATGGGGCCTTTCGCCGGTTGAGCTTCTGGCCCGCGTTGAAACACTTCGAATCAAGCTGAAGGCGCGCCGTGATACACGCGTTAAGCCGGGTCTGGATGACAAGCTGCTCTGCGACTGGAATGGACTTGCCATCGCCGCCCTTGCGCGAGCTGCCCGCCTTGGGGAAAATGCCGCATGGGGCCTGCTGGCAGCGGCGGCCGACAGAAGCCTGCTGGAGAAGCTCAGGGACGAGAAGGGTGATTTGCTCCACACCTTAAGGCCCAAAACCAGCGGGATTCCCGCGATGCTCGACGATTACGCGATGCTGATTTTTGCCCTGCTGGAACTGCACGCGCTGGAGCCGGAAGCGGACTGGGCCTGGCAGGCCAGACACTTGCAGACCAGGCAGAATGAACTCTTCTGGCTGGAAGATCAGGGCCTTTTCGCCATGTCGGCTATCGAACACGCCCCGCCACTGGAGCGACCGGTCGAGAGCCACGATGGCGCCATGCCCTGCGGCAATTCGATCAGTCTCTTGAATCTGCTGCGTGTATCACGGCTCTTTGAGGATTCAAGTCTCGAGAAGCAGGCGAAGCTTCTGGCAGCGGCATCAGCCGAGCGGGAATGCATCACACCAGGTGGTCACTCAATGCTGCTGATCGGACTGGGCTGGCTTGAGGCCGGGATGGTCCTGAAAATCCCCGCTGGTGGCCGCCTGAAAGACTGGCTGAATGGAAGTTACCAGCCCTTTCTGGATCCATGGATTGACGAGACGCTGGATGGCAAAGTCCGGCTCTGCGGAAGCTTCGGCTGTTTGCCAGCTGCAGCTGATCCCACAGAACTGGCCAATCAGCTGGGGTCGATTTCAAAAGACTAAGAAACGATCAATCGGGCAGGCAGCGTGACCGGCTCAGAGGCCCTGATTCCGGCGCAAGAGCTACTGATTTCCTATCTTTACCGACTCATTAGACCAATCCCTTCGGCCGCTACTGAAGGGAGCACGAGCCGCCCAGGGGAATGGCGGCGGTGTCCTTGACCACGCTCGGAAAGGACCAGCATGCACAGCAAATTCAGCGCCCATGTGCAAAAGGTGATTCAGTTCTCCCGCGAGGAGGCGCTTCGCCTGGGGCACGACTACATCGGAACCGAACACCTGCTGCTCGGCATCGTCCGTCTGGCCGAAGGCGCGGCCGTGGACATTCTGCAGAGCCTGGATGCCGAACTTCCCGCCCTGCGCGAGCGGATTGAAGAGCGGGTGGAAAGCGCCGAAAACCTGATGAAAATCGGCAACATCCCCTTCACCAAGAAGGCGGAGCGCGTGCTCAAGGTGACCTACATGGAAGGCCGCAGCTTCAACGCGGACCAGATTGGCACCGAGCATCTGCTGTTGGCCATCGCCAAGGAGGATGACGGAGTTGCTCAGGATGTTCTGGGCAGTTTCGGTATCAGCTACGCGAACATTCGCGAAATGGTCGAAAACATGGCTCAGCCAGCCCCGCAGGGCGAAGGCAAGGCCGGTGCCCAGAGCAAGAGCAAGACGCCAGCGTTGGACCACTTCGGCCGCGACCTGACCCAGATGGCCCGTGAAGGCAAGCTGGATCCGATCATCGGCCGCGAAGAGGAAATCGAGCGTGTGGCACAGGTGCTTTCACGCAGAAAGAAGAACAACCCGGTGCTGATCGGTGATCCCGGCGTGGGCAAGACGGCCATCGCCGAGGGCCTGGCTCTAAGGATTGTGGAGCGCAAAGTCAGTCGCGTGCTCTATGACAAGCGCGTGGTGGCGCTGGATCTGGGTGCGCTGGTGGCTGGAACCAAGTACCGTGGCCAGTTCGAGGAGCGCATCAAGAGCGTGATGGCCGAGCTGGAGAAGAACCGCGAGATCATTCTCTTCCTGGATGAGCTGCACACCATCGTCGGTGCGGGCAGCGCGTCGGGCAGCCTGGATGCTTCCAACATGTTCAAGCCTGCGCTGGCCCGTGGTGAAGTCCAGTGCATCGGTGCCACCACGCTGGACGAGTACCGTCAGCATATCGAAAAGGATGGCGCCCTCGAGCGTCGCTTCCAGAAGATCATGGTCGAGCCGACCAATGTCGAGCAGACCGTGCAGATTCTGATGGGCCTGAAGAGCAAGTACGAGCAGCATCACGGCATTCGTTACACGGACGAGGCCATTCATCAGGCCGTCGTGCTTTCAGACCGCTACATCAGCGATCGCATGCTGCCGGACAAGGCCATCGACGTGCTGGATGAGACCGGCAGTCGCATTCATTTGTCACACATCGTTGTGCCCGCCCGCATGGTTGAACTGGAAGAGCAGATCGAGCAGCTGGGTCACGAAAAGGAATCGATGGTCGAGCGGCAGAACTACGAGAAGGCCGCCGAGATTCGTGATACAAAGCTCAAACTCGAAACGGAGCTGAAGGCTGAACGCGAGCTCTGGGAAGCCCAGCGGCAGGAAGAAGCTGTGGAAGTTGGCCCGGAAGATGTGGCTGCTGTCGTCAGCCAGATGACGGGCATTCCGGTCGAGAAGGTCACGCTGGACGAAAGCGATCGCCTGCTCAAGCTGCATCAGGCTTTGGGCGAACAAATCATCGGCCAGGAAGAAGCCATCGACAAGCTCTGCCGCAGCATTCGCAGGAGCCGCGCGGGCTTCAAGAATCCCGATCGCCCCATTGGCAGCTATCTCTTCCTTGGACCCACCGGCATTGGCAAGACCGAACTGGCCAAGGTTCTGGCGAATGTGATGTTTGCCGATGAGAAGGCCCTGATTCGCGTGGACATGAGCGAGTACATGGAGAAATTCGCTGTATCACGCCTGATCGGAGCGCCTCCCGGCTATGTCGGTTTTGAGGATGGCGGCCAGCTGACCGAGAAGGTGCGGCGTCGTCCTTACTCGATCATTTTGCTGGACGAAGTGGAGAAGGCCCATCCGGAAGTCTTCAATATTCTGCTGCAGGTGCTGGATGACGGTCAGTTGACGGACTCCACCGGTCGCAAGGTGGACTTCCGTAATACAATCGTCATCATGACCTCGAATATGGGAACCCGTGAGCTGATCAAGGAAAGCGCCATCGGCTTCGGTGGTCAGGATCTGCCCATTCCCAGCTACGAGTCGATGAAGACCGAGATTCTGCGTGAAGCGCGCAAGCACTTCCGCCCGGAATTCCTCAACCGCATTGATGAGCAGATTGTTTTCAACATGCTCGATCGCACGAGCGTGGGCAAGATCGTCAAGCTGATGATGCAGGATGTGCGCAAGCGTCTGGCTGCTCGCGGCATCAATATTGAGCTGTCCGATGCTGCTGTTGAGCGCATTGTGGAAGAAGGCTTCACGCCCGCTACCGGTGTTCGTCCACTGCGTCGCATTCTGGAGCGCCGCATTGAAGATCCGATTGCCGAAGAAGTGCTCAAGGGTCGATTCGTCTCCGGCAGCAAGGTTTACATCGAACTCATCGATGACGATCTGGCCTTCCTGGATCAGCCCAGGCTCGAAGGCAGCCCGACTCCGGCTGCCCTTCCCGCCGGTGAGGATAATCCGGATACGGAGGACGCAGCGGAATGAGCCGGCGTCAGCGTCCGGAAATTGTCGAAGAGCTCAGCGTGCACGCCGTTGCCTATGGAGGGCAGGGTGTCGCGCGCCGTGATACAGGCGAAGTCATATTCGTGCGAGGCGGTCTCCCCGGAGACCGCCTGCGCGTTTCCCTGAAAAAGAAGCGGCGCCGCTACCGCGAAGGGCAGCTGCTTGAAGTGCTTTCGCCCGGCCCCGCCCGCATCGAGCCCCTTTGCCAGCATCAGGGGACCTGCGGTGGCTGCCCGCTGCAGACCCTCGACTACCCGGCCCAGCTTGCCGAAAAGAGCCAGATGGTGCGTGATGCCTGGAAGCGCATCGGTGGTCTTGTGCCTGACCATTGGGAAGAGATCCTGCCAGCCAGCGAAACATTTTTCTATCGCAACAAAATGGAGTTCACCTTCAGCGACCAGCAGTGGGTGGATCTCGCACCAGGCGAGGAGCGTCCCGAGACGGACTTCGGTCTGGGTCAGCATGTTCCGGGCATTCATTCCAAGGTCTTTGACCTGAAGGCCTGCGTGCTTCAAAGCGAGCTGACCGCGCCGATTCTTGAGGAAATCCGTTCCTTCGTTCGTGAGGAGGGCGGCGGCAAGGATTCGGTCTACCATTTTGTAACACAGCAGGGCTTCTGGCGTTTTGTTGTGATACGCGAGGGCAAGCACACGGGCGAGCGCATGATCAACCTGATCACCACGACAGGCGGTGATCCACGGCTGGATGCGCTGGCCGCCAGACTGCTCAAGGCCTTTCCCGGGCAGATCAGCACCATTGTTAATACAGTGAACGGCGGAAAGGGTCAGGTGGCCAATGGCTCGCTTGACCGCGTCCTGCATGGTGATGGCATGCTGCGCGAAAAGCTTGATGATCTGACCTTCCAGCTGGCGCCGCAGGCTTTCTTTCAAACGAACACTGTGCAGGCCGAGAAGATGTTCGCGCGAGTCGCCGAGCTGCTTGAGGCAAGGCCTGACGATCACCTGCTCGACCTTTACTGCGGTACGGGAGCCATTGCCCTCCTGATGGCGCGTCATGTATCACGGGCCGTGGGTGTTGAGCTTGTGCCGGAAGCGATCGATTCTGCCCGGATCAACGCCTCGCTCAATGGACTGGAAGACAAGGTCGAGTTTCACTGCGGGGATGCCCTGGAGCTGCTGCGTTCGGGCACATTGAAACGGCCCGATCTGCTTGTGGTGGATCCGCCCCGCGCCGGCCTTCACCCCCAGGTTGTATCACAGGTACTGGAGCTGGCACCCCGCCGTCTGGTCTACGTGAGCTGCAATCCGACCACACAGGCCCGTGATGCGGCACTGCTGGCTGAAGGTGGCTACATGCCGCGTCTGGTGCAGCCGGTTGATCTCTTTCCGCACACTTATCACGTGGAGAGCCTCGCGCTCTTCACCTGCTGATCAGAGGACCCACATGCATCTAAGTCATCTCGAATCCATGCTCGAATCCATTCAGGGCCGTCGTGTGGCCGTGGTGGGCGACCTGATGCTGGACCGCTATATCTGGGGCCGTGTAGACAGAATCAGCCCCGAGGCGCCCGTGCCCGTGATCAGTGTGGAGCGCCGCTCGCACAGTCTGGGCGGCAGCGCCAATGTGGTGCACAACCTGAAGGCGCTGGGGGCGGAAGTCCTTCCTCTGGGCGTGGTGGGCAGCGATCCGGCCGCCG
Source organism: uncultured Bacteroidaceae bacterium (assembly GCA_964345075.1). Lineage (GTDB taxonomy): Bacteria > CAIWAD01 > CAIWAD01 > CAIWAD01 > CAIWAD01 > CAYFPS01. The sequence continues at coordinate 6,492 of CAYFPS010000008.1, forward strand.
ATCTCGTGCTGGGCCTTTTGCGTGCCGCCGGAATCAGCGTCGATGGCATTCTGCGTGATGACGAGCGGCCAACCACCGTCAAGACCCGCATCATTGCACACGAGCAGCATGTCGTTCGCGTGGACGAAGAGCGCACGGATCCCGTTCGCGCGAGTATTCGCAATGCACTGCTCGAGCGCTTCGAGCAGATGCTCCCCGGACTGGATGCGATCATCTTTGAAGATTATGACAAGGGTGTGCTTGACGGACCATTTATTGCCGAACTGCGCGAGCGCGCTGCCGGGGCCGGTGTCTACAGCGCCGTGGACCCAAAACTGGCGCACTTTCATGACTACGGCGCCGTCAGCCTTTTCAAGCCCAACGAGAAGGAAATTCTACGGGCAACCGGGCGCAGGCTCGAGCATGAAGACGACATCGACGAGCTGGGCCGGGCTTTCATGAGCGAAAGTGGCTGCCGCGAGCTTGTGATCACTCGCGGTTCAAAAGGCATGTGTCTTTTTGACGAGGAAGGGCGCCTGCATCAGCTGCCGGCGCTGTCGCGCAGCATTGTTGACGTCTCCGGTGCCGGTGATACAGTGGTCGCCGCGCTGGTGCTGGCCCGTGTGGCCGGATACAAGCTGGTCAGCGCGGGCAAGTTTGCCGGCCTTTGTGCAGCCGTTGTTTGCGGCGAACTGGGCGCCGTGCCCGTCGATGTGGATCAGCTGAAAGCGCTGAACGAGAAGCTCTGAGCGGACCGGAACCCGCTTGTGAGAGGAAGGATAAAGCACATGAAACTGCTGACTCTGGGCCTGCTGGCCCTTTGTCTGGCCTGTTCGCCGAGCCCCGACAAAAGCCAGACCTGGGCTGTGAAAAAGCAGCAGCTTGAAGGCAGGCTGGTTGTGCCTGTGGGCAGCGAAGGACCGGCGCGGCTGGTTCTGGCGCAAAAAGACAGCCTGAACCGCCAGTGGATCAGGCTGGATGGCCCAGAGGCTGGATGGTTGCCCGCCGATGACTGGGAAGTACAGCGCGGGGCCGCAGGCTCCATCGCCACACATTGAAAAGGATGATGATGAAGACTGCTCACAGCCTCCTCGCCTGCCTGCTGGCGCTATCCGCGCAGGCTGCCCCCCTGAACTTTCAGGATATCTATCTGGAGCTCGCTCCGGAGAAGGCGCAGGAGCTTGCCTCGCGCCATCCACGCATGGAAATCAAGCCCATGCTGCCTGCCGAAACGCTGGAGAAACTGGGCCTTTCCAGCTGGCATCGCGCGCGTATCTCGGATTTCAGCAGTCAGGATACGGACTGGCTGAATGCAGAGGCGAGCATTGTGCGCTGGGAGCCGGTGCCCGATTACCGCACCAGCACCTGGGTTCCCGATGATCCCGGCATGCGCGCCCAGTGGCATATCGACAAGATCGGCGTGGTGGATGCTTTCCAGGTGCATCAGGGTGATCCCGGCGTCGTGATCGCCATTGTGGACACGGGAGTGGATTACACGCATCCGGATCTCGAAGCCCGCACCTGGGTGAATACCGGAGAGGACCTGGATGGCGACGGTATCTGGGAGCCCTCCGACATGAACAATGTCGACGATGATGGCAATGGCTACATCGACGACGGTATCGGCTGGGACTTCGTCGATATGCCCAACAGTGGTGTCTGGGAGGGTGAAGACGGAGCTCCGCCGGACAACGATCCCAGCGATTTCGACGGTCATGGAACCCATTGTGCAGGTGATGCTGCTGCCAGCGGATACAATGGGATCGGTGTTACAGGCATTGCCCCGCGCTGTTCAGTGATGGCGCTTCGCGCCGGCTATCTGGCCAGCGATGGTCAGGGTTATGTATCACACGGCCTCGAAGGGCTCCTGCAGGCCATGGCTTACGGGGCGGAAATCGTCTCCATGAGTTTTGGCGGTGGCGGCACCAGCGGCTTCTGGGTGGATGCCCAGCTGCAGGCCGATGGCGCAGGTATGGTCATGCTGGCAGCAGCCGGAAATGATGGCAGCGACCAGATCCAGTACCCGGCGGGCTACCCGCGCATTCTGGCTGTGGGATCGACCCGCTCCAATGACAACATGAGCGGCTTTTCCAATTACGGTGACTGGGTGGACATGGGTGCGCCCGGATCCAGCATCCTGAGCACGACACCCGGTGGCAGCTATGCCAACTACAGTGGAACCAGCATGGCCTGCCCGGTAGCTGCCGGCGCCTGTGCGCTGCTCAAGGGACTGCATCCCGACTGGCGCGGCGAGGACATGCTGGAAGCGCTGGCTCCCTTTGCCTTGCCGATTGACGGTCTGGGTATCGGTCGAATCGATATTGGTGCTGCGCTGGCCGCGGAAGCTCGCGTGACCAGTTCAGGCGTTGTGGATAGTGGCCGCCTTCCGCAGAACAGCGAGGCCAGTTTGCGCCTGACTGTGCGCTGCGGCCAGAGCCCCATCGCGACAGGCCTGCTCAAGGTCTGGAGCAATCACCCGGAGCTTGTCCGTGATACACTTGAGCTGGATGTGGGCTTCCTTGCCCCCGACGCAGAGCGGGAGCTGGAGCTGCCGCTTACTTACACGGGCAGCACGGTAACGGACCTTGAACTGCAGGCCGAACTCAGGGATCTGAATCCCGTCTGGCGCGGCAGCGTGCAGGTGCCCTGTGGTGTCACGGAATTGCTACTGCTTGATGGAGATTCTTCTGACAACTGGAGTGTGGCCGGCTGGTACCTTGATGCCATGGATGGTGCCGGTCTGGGTGCCGAATACGCGCGCAGCGCCTACCAGAGTGCGGAGGAACTGCCCTGGAATCGCGTTTCGCGTGTTCTGCTTTACACCGGATCGGACATGCAGCCGGTCTTTGACAGTCAACTTGAGGATAGTCTGACAGCCTTCGTCGAGCGTGGCGGCCGCCTGATCATCAGTGGTCAGCAGGCAGCGCCCGCCTTCAGCAGCGATTTCCTGAATCTGCTGGGCGTCAGTTTCACGGCAAGCAATCCCACCGGGGTTGTTGCTTATGGAGTTGAAGGCAACCCGATCAGCGATGGCATGCAGGTCCTGACCATTGGCAGCGGTGGCGCGGAAAATCAGGAAGATCCGATGGTGCTTGTTTCCGCAGGCGCTGAGGCGCTCTTTACCTGGACCAATGGGTCTACCAGCCAGATTGCCGCGCTGAAGAGCACGGACTACGATGCCAGCTTCTTCGGCTTCGGCCTTGAAGCGATCAATTCCACGGCGGACGGCTACACGACGCTGGGCGAATTGCTGGCCGTGCTGCTGGAGCTGGACAATGCCATCGAGGCCCCCAGCGCGCTCCCAGCAGATCTGGCCGTGTTGAAGGCCTGGCCCAATCCCTTCAATCCCAGTCTACGGCTGGCCTGGAATCATCCGGCCCACTCAAACCTGCTTGTCTACAATCTGCTGGGGCAGAAGGTTGACGAGCTCGCGCTTCCGCCAGCTGCTCGCGAGGCGGTCTGGCAACCCCGCGGACTGGCCGCCGGAAACTATATCCTCAAGCTTGAACTGTTACAGCCCGGCCTTGGTGAAGTCACCGTCCAAAGGATGGTCAACTACACACCCTAAGGCATGGAGGCAGTCATGACGCGTTGGTTTTTCCTTTTCCTTCTGGCCACCGGGCTTCAGGCGCAGGTGCTCTATGAAGAACAGTTTTCTGGCGGCACGACGTCGCTTGACTGGTTCAGCACCTGGGGCGAGGAAGCCGATCAGGTTCTGGTAGACTGGAATGCGGACAATCCTTCGGGCGATGGCTTTGTGGGCAAGCTGGGCAACGGGCTTTCCGGCGGCGGCGTCGGGACGGCGATTGTCGATGCACCTGAACTGGACGATTACACGGTTGAAGCTCAGATCTGGCTGGAACTGAACACCAGCCACTATCGCGGTATTGTTGGTCGCGCACATGACGTCGGCATCGACACGATGGCCAGCTGGGAATTCTACGCATTTGTGGCCGACCTGTCCGTTGCTACCGGCATGGGCGATGAGCGCTTCCTGCTCAGGCGCTGGGAGCCGGGTGGCAGCATGACCAACATTCGCGAGTGGACCATTGCCGAGCTGGGCAGCCAGTATCCCGCGGAAAACGGCTGGTACAATCTGGGCATGCGCTTCGAGGGCGAAGAGATTCACTGCATGATCAACGGTGAAGAACTGCCCGGTGGAGGTATCACCGATAACACGGGTCTTGACACCATCCCTTCCGGCGGCTTTGGCGTCTACTACTTCCACTTCATGGATTACGACAACTTCCTCTTCTTCGATGATGTGACGATTTCAGGCGATGACACGGGGATTGAAGCCGGCCAGCAGCCTGCCGCACTCAGCCTTGGTCAGCCCTGGCCCAATCCCTTCAACCCGCTGGTGAACCTGCCTCTGCATCTGGATGCGGCCCGCCATGTGCGTGTTGATGTGCTTGACCTGCGTGGCGCACTTGTTGGAACACTGCTTGACGCGCCTCTGGCAGCCGGCGAACATCAACTCAGCTGGGACGGTCGCAGTTCAAGCGGCATGCCTGCAGCATCCGGCATGTACCTGCTTAACCTGAGCACACCGAATGGCGAAGCGCAGACGCGCACCGTCACCCTTCTTCGTTAACGACTTGCAAAGGGGGTCCCGATTGCCGGGGCCCCTTTTTTCGTGGAGCCCTCCATGATCATTCGCCTTTTCATGGCCCTGTTGCTTGGCTGTGTTACGTGGCTTTCCGCCGCGGAAACCGGCAAGCTCTCAGGGCTTGTTTCATCTGCGGACGGCCCTCTTGCCGGCGTCAATGTGCAGGTGGCCGGAACACGCATTGGAACTTCGACCGATCTGGATGGTCGCTTCACGCTGCTGGCTGTGCCTGCCGGACCTCGCGAGCTGGTGTTCAGTCATGTGGGTTATCGCACCTTAAGGCAGGAAGTCTGGAGCATTGCCGGCGAGAGCATTCGACTGGAGCTCGAGCTTGTACCGGCTACGCTCAAGGGACAGGATCTGCTGGTGCGTGCCCGCAGAAATCCCGTACCGCTGACGCGCAGTTCCCGCATGGCCGTGATCGATGGTGATGCCCTGGAAGAGTTGCCTGTTCCGGACCTCTCCGCCGCCCTTCAACTGGAAGCAGGCCTGACACGAGATGACCGGGGCGACCTGCACCTGCGTGGTGGCAGGCGTGGCGAACTCAAGTTTCTGGTGGATGGTGTAGAAGTGCAGGATCCCTATTCCGGTGATTTTGCCGGAATGATCAACGAAAGCGCCGTGCAGGAGCTGGTGCTGGTGGCGGGCACCTTCAATGCCGAATACGGTGATGCCATGAGCGGTGTGGTGAACATTGTCACACGCCGCGCCGCGCCAAAGCCCGAACTGCGCCTGCATTACCGTAGTGCGGACCTTTTAGGCAGCCCCTGGCGCAGCAGCAGTCCCTTCGATGGTGTCAGCGACGAAGAAACCTGGCAGGAAGGCAGTTTCAGAGATGTATCACAGAGCGATTTCCTGGAGCTGCGCCCTGGCCTTGCCGGTGAATTCCGACTTGGTCTGGCCGGTCCGCTGGCGGCTGGCTGGGAAGCGCGTCTGGATCTGCAATCCAGAGAAGCAGACAGCCACTTGCCCCACGGCTACTCCAGCGAAGGGGTGATTCAGGTGAATCTCGGCCGGGAGCTGGCTTCCGGCGGTCGCCTTGATTTCGGCTGGGAACGTGCCCGCATGGAGGAGCAGGTTTACAGTCACCTCTGGAAGTACCTTCCGGAAAATCAGTCACGCACACAGCGCGGGCGTGATACAGCGAGGCTCGGCTGGTCGCGGCTCTGGACGCCACGGCTGGTCTCACAGGTCAACTTCTCGCTTGTGGATCACGATTCCTGGACCGGTGTGCTGGATGATGAGGGCAATCAACTACCGCTTGAGGAATATGGGCGGCCCACCTTTCGTGAGGAGCAGGATTTCTACCGGGAAGGACATTCCAGTACCTGGTCCCGCCGTAGCGACAGGCACTGGCAGCTTTCGACAGAGCTGAGCTGGCAGGCCACGGAGCGACACGAGCTGAAGACAGGCTTCCGTCTGATGCGCGATGAACTTGATTCCCGCGTGATACACAATGTCTGGGGAGATGTCGAGCGCTTTGAAGACCATCTGCATCACGAACCATTGCAGGCGGCGCTCTTCCTGCAGGATCGCATGGAGTTTTCCCATCTCGTGCTGAATGCGGGCCTCAGGCTGGACTGGCGTGATCCTGATGCCGAATGGTGGAGTGATCCGCTGGCCCCGTATATCGAGGTAGACGGCGAAGCGCTGGAGGCACCGGATTCAAGCGTTGATGCCCAGGCCTCGCTTTCACCGCGGCTGGGTCTGGCCTTTCCCTTTACCGACACATCCGTTCTGCACGCTGCCTATGGGCACTTTCTGCAGTTCGCGCCCTATTCGGCGCTTTACGGAAATCATGATCGCAACATGGAATACTCGCGCACGCCCCTTCTGGGTAATCCTGCCGTCAAACCTCAGAAGACGGTTGCCTGGGAAGTCGGATTGAATCAGGATCTGCCTGACGGCGCGCGCCTGAGCATTGCCGCCTGGTACAAGGATCTGAGCGACCTGCTCTCGACCCGCGAGGTCATCCAGTATACACAGGTCTGGGTCGTGTATCACAACACGGATTTCGCCAATGTGCGTGGCGTGGATATCAGCTGGAGCCGCCCGCTGGGGCCACAAGCCGAACTTCGACTGGATTACACCTGGATGAATGCACGCGGCAATGCAGCGGAGCCGGAGAGCGGCCTGATCAGGGCCGAGGGCGGAGAAGAGCCGGAGTTCAACGAGTTTCCCCTGGACTACGAGCAGGTTCATGATCTGGCTGCCCGCCTGCTTCTTAAGCCGCATCCCGATCTGAGCATCAACCTGCTGGCGGAAACCGGCAGCGGCCTGCCCTATACGCCCTTCATCGATATTGGTGTCGATGTGCCTACCAACAGCGCCAACCGTCCCTGGACAGCCAGGCTGGATGCCAGTTTGCGCTGGCGCAATCCCTTTGGCCAGCAGGGCGTGATCGTCTGGCTGGAGGCGCGCAATCTGCTTGATCGCCGCAATGTGGTCACGGTCTATCCTTCAACCGGAGATCCTTTTGAGGATCCGCGCGGGCTGATCGGCTCTACGCCCGATGCGCTGCATGATCCGTCGCATGTGGAAGCACCGCGCAGCCTGCGCGTTGGTCTTCAGCTGAATCTGGGAGGTGCCTGATGCATCACGCGATTGTTCTGCTCCTGCTTGTTGCCCCTGCCCTGTGGGCCACGGATTGCATGCGCTGCCACCAGGACCTGCCGGTGGATCAGTCCGAGCTCTTCAAGAGCCTGCGTGTGACACAGGATCTGGCCGACAATGCGATCGGCATTCAAAACCGCGGACAGCTGCAGAATTACAGTTCGAACTTCGGCGACATGGCGGACTTTCATGTCTGGCACACGGAAGCCATGCGCTGGCCGGCCGATGCCAGCGATGTGACACATTACAGCTTCGGACTGGGCCTGATTGTGGCTACTCCGGGCAATGTGATCGAATCGGTGATGAATTCCACTTCCGGAATTCGCGACTGGACACCCAGAGAAAACAGCCTGGGCAGCGAGTTTTCCGGCGCGCTGAGGGCCGATGACGACACGCCCTACATGGCTCACAGCCACCTGCCGGAAACCTGGCCGGAAGAAGGCTGGCCGGGCCTCTGGCGCGAGGAGTATGCCTTTGTCCCGATTCCCGGCAGCCCCACGCGGCAGGTGCCGGGCCAGTTCACCAGCGACTCCGATACCTGGGCCGTCTTTGATGACCGCAACAATCCCGCTGGATCACTGGGCATCGAGGTGCAGCAGCTGGGATTCAGCTACGGCAGGCCCTACGCCGAGGATCATCTTTTCTGGCGCAGCATCATTCATAATCGTTCCAGCGAAGCGATCGACTCGATGTATGTCGGCTACTATGTGGTCTTTCGGCCGGACTATGACTATGTGGACCAGATCGGCCAGCTTTCCAGCAGCGACTTTGACGCATCCTACGGTGGCGAGAACGACATCGTCTACATCTGGGACGTGAATGGTGAAAACGACGGCGCCTGGGCCGGGAATGATTCACCGATGGGCATACCGGCGCTGATGGTGCTGGAGACGCCGGAAGAGATGGGCGTGACCGACTTCCATCATTTTCAGGCGGACATGAAGCCCGTGACCGATGCACAGCAGTGGGCCGTGATCAGCAGTCAGCCGGACCTGCTGGATTCCCCCGGACTCTATTTTCATTCACCCAATGGCCGGGCACGCATGGACTGGACCGATCCCGGCACACTTTCCAGCACCTATGGCGAAGGCAGCCGCATCAATTTCTTTGTGATGACTGGCCCCTTCAGTCTCGCCGCAGGTGACAGTGTCATCTCGAGCTGCGCGGCGCTGGTTGCCGAAGGTCCCGTCACTGATGGCGAACCGGATCTGAGCGATCTCAGGCAGAACCTGGAAGACGCCTGGGCCCAGTACCGTGATTACCGTTACAGCGGACCGGGTGCGCCGCCCATGCCCGTGCTGAGCGGTGTGGCCCTGCCTGGAGCAGCGCGTCTGTGGTGGCAGCCCGAGCCCTCGGAAAGCGCCGAAGATTTTGAAGGTTATCGCCTCTATCGCAGTCTGGATCAGGGCCAGAGCTGGGGGGCGCCCATAACCGATTCGCAGGGCCGGCGAGTAGCCTGGGTACCACTTGCCAGCTGGGATCTGGTCGATGGCATTGAGGGTCCGGACCCCAATGGCCCTACTCACCTTGGCCGTGATACAGGTCTTGCCTGGTCCTGGACCGATGAAGGACTATCACTGGGGCAGGAAGTCTGGTACTGTCTTACAGCCTATTCAACCGGCGTGAATGACGATGCCAGTGGCGAATACCTGCCATCCATGGAGAATCCGCTGGGCCGAAGTGTACTGGATCAGCATGTGGTGGCGATTCGCGTCCACGAGGCCGCATGTGATCTTGCTCCCGACTTCGGCCTTGTTGATCTGCACTCCGAAGAACTGATTTGCGACGCCTCCATGCAGCTCGATCTGCTGGATCCCTGGAACCTGCCCGACTGTGACTGGGAACTGGTCTTTCACAATTCCGCCGCGGGAGACAGTGTATCACGCTTCAGTCTGATTCGAAGTGATACGGGCGACAGTCTCTTCAGCTATCAGCGGATCGATCCTGAAGACCCCCACCCGATCCAGCCGGATCCTTCCTTCAGGCTTTTGCTCAGCGATGTGAAGCCCGGATCCGATTCTCTGGGCTGGAATCCGGAGAGTCCCAGCACCTTTGACTGGTGGATGGAGGACCGCAGCGGACTGGTGAACGAGTATCCTGAGTATGTGCTGGGTGCTGATGACTGGCGCATTCGTATCACGGATGAGAGCGAGACCATTCCGGTGGAGGCCTTTGCCTACTTCTATCAGGGCTTTGATACCACGCGTTATGACCCCTCGCTGATCGAGCCACCTGTTCAGGTCAATATGCGCGTGGAGCGCAGGCCGCTGGATTCGGAGGAATGGCGGGATGTCAGTCCCTGGGTGATGGCGGAAGATCTGCGTTTTGGCTTTCCCAATCTGGAAACGCTGAGCCCCATGGGCTGGGATCTTGTACCCGGCGGGTTGGCCGGAAGCAGGCAGCGCGTGAATTACGAAACCTACACCGACGCGCTGGTTCTGCGCAGTGATGGCGAAATGCCACCCGCCGGCGAGCTGCTGCTCAAGACCAACAACTTCGACTGGGCGCTGGCTGCCAGCGGTGATACACTCTATGGCGTAGCGCCTGAGCCCGGTGATACCTTCACCATTGTCACACGCAAGCCATTCCGTGAGGGTGTGCGGGTTTTCTTTTCCACGGCCCCGCCCGCCCGCACGGATTCGCCACAGGCACTTCAGGTGCGGGCTGTGCCGGATCCATTCATCGCCGGCTCCACCAATGGTGATGTGATCTACTTCCACGGCGTGCCGGCACGCTGCAGGCTGCGCATTTTTACGCTGACCGGAGAACGGGTTCGCACACTCGAGCATGATGATCCGACCAGCAGCATTCTGGAATGGGATCTGCGTAACCGGGATCGACAGCTTGTGGCATATGGACTCTACCTCTTTCACCTGACAGACGACCGCGGCCGTGAGGCCGAAGGCCGCTTCATGGTGATTCGATAGGAGACTGTGATGAGAACACAGATCATTGTCTTTCTACTTTGTATCACAAGCCTGCAGGCAGCCACGCGCAGCGGAACCAGCGCGGCTGTTTTCCTCAAGCTGGTAGCGGACGCACGCAGCCGTTCACTGGCCGAAGCGACAGCAGCCATGCCGGCAGCCAGTTCGGCTCGCTGGGCCGGACCGGGCAATGTCCTCGTTAATCCAGCCTCGCTTGCCGGTAGCCTCAAGCCTGCCTTCTCATTCAGTCACGAAAAGCGCATGGCTGAGATTCGTCATGGCATGCTGCAGGCATCACGGCCCTTCAGCGATCGACTGACTCTGGCTGCCGCCGCCAGTTGGCTTGATGTTCCCGAGCAGGAGATCACCACCCTGGATGATCCTGGCGGAACAGGCATGGTTTACGATTACAGTGATCTGGCCCTTTCCCTTAGCGCCGGCTGGCGTCTGACCGACAGGCTTTCGACCGGTGCGAGTCTGCGTTATGTGAGACAGGATCTCCACAACGAACGCGCGCAGGGCATGGGCCTGGACCTGGGCTTGCTGCTGGATACAGGCTGGCGCAGTCTGCATCTGGCGATGGTGGCCTCCAACTTTGGCAGCCGCATGAGTCTGGATGGCGAAGATCTGCTGGTTGAATCACCCAGCGATAGCCCGGCAAATCTGGAGACCGCCGAGTTCCAGCTTCCCCTGAGTTTCCGGGTAGGCCTGTATGACCGGCTTTGGCAGGGCGGCGAACAGCAGCTCGATGGCTACCTGCAGGCAACTCATGTCAACGACAGCCGCGAGACGCTGGGTGCAGGACTTGAATACAGCCATCAGGCAGGCTTCTTCCTGCGTGCAGGCCAGATCTTTGGCCGTGATCTGGAAAACTGGTCTCTGGGCTGTGGCTTTCGCTTGCGTCTGCCCGGATCGGACACGGAGCTGCAGCTGGACTATGCCTACACGGATCAGGACTATTTCAGCGGTCTGCAGCAACTGAGTTTCAGCTTGCTGCCCTGAAAGGACGACAGCAACAGGCAGCCTCTTCCATCGTACATTGTGCCGGACAGGAATCAGCAAGGATAGACCCACATGCAACGAATCGTCGAATGTGTTCCCAATTTTTCTGAAGGTCGTGATGCAGCCATCATTGACCAGATCACCTCCGCTATCAAGGCCGTCGAGGGCGTAGAGCTGCTGGATGTGGATCCCGGCGAAACGACCAACCGCACGGTCGTAACCTTTGTCGGATCGCCCGAAGCCGTCTCTGAAGCAGCCTTTCAGGGTATTCGGCGCGCGGCGGAATTGATCGACATGCGCCACCACACGGGAGAACATGCCAGGCAGGGCGCAACGGATGTCTGCCCCTTTATCCCCGTCAGCGGTATCACCATGGAGGAGTGCGTGGAGCTGGCCCGTGCGCTGGGCGAGCGGGTCGGGCGCGAGCTCGAGATTCCCGTTTACCTATATGAAGAGGCTGCCAGTCGTCCTGCATGGCGCAATCTGGCAACCATTCGCGCGGGCGAATACGAAGCACTGGGCAAGAAGCTGCCTGATCCTGCCTGGAAGCCTGATTTCGGCCCGGCGGCCTTTGCCGAGCGCCAGCAGAAGAGTGGCGCGACCGTGATCGGTGCCCGCCAGTTCCTGATTGCCTGGAACTTCAATCTGAACTCCACCGATGCCAAACTCGCTCACGATGTGGCCCTGACCGTGCGCGAGGCCGGCCGCTTCGCCCGTGATGAAAAGGGCAAGTTTGTGCGTGATGCAGTAGGCAAAAAGACTCGTCAGGCTGGTCTGCTCAAGGCAACCAAGGCCGTGGGCTGGTTCATCGAGGACTTCAATCGCGCCCAGATCAGCATGAACCTGACCAATCACCATGTCACACCGCTTGCTGTAGCCTTTGACACGGTTACGGAAGAAGCGGCCAAGCTGGGTCTTCGTGTGACAGGAGCCGAGATCGTCGGTCTGGTCCCGCTGGACGCGCTGCTGGAGGCGGGCCGCCATTATTTGAAGAAGCAGGGACGATCGACGGGTGTATCCGAAAGTGTGCTTGTTGAGACAGCCATTGTCTCAATGGGACTGTCCGAGCTCTATCCCTTCAAGCCTGAAGAAAAGATCATCGATTACCGTGTATCACGACGCAGTGGAAGGCTGATCGACCTGAAGGTTGAAGCCTTCGCCGATCTGCTGGCTTCGGAAGCGCCCGCACCCGGAGGCGGCTCCACGGCCGCGCTTTGTGGTTCGCTGGCCGCATCACTTGCAGCCATGGTGGCCAATCTGACCTTTGGCAAGAAGGGCCACGAAGCCAGTCGCGAGGAGATGGATGCTGTGGCTGTCAAGGGGCAGCAGCTTAAGGAGCGTTTTCTGCACCTGATCGATGCCGATACGGATGCCTTCAATCAGGTCATGGCTGCCATGCGCCTGCCCAAGGGTAGCGATGAAGAAGCCCGTCTACGGGATGAAGCGATCGAGGCGGCCAACCGCGAAGCAACCCTGATTCCCTTCAGGGTGATTGAAAGTTGCCTTGAATGTCTGGATCTGGTTGAGGCCGTGATACAGCGGGGCAACCCCAACAGCCTTTCCGATGCCGGCGTTGCGGCCCTGCTGTTGCTGCCGGCATGCGACGGTGCTGCCATGAATGTGCGCATCAACCTGCCGGGTATCACGGATCAGGACTGGGCGCGAGAGCTGGACAAGCAGACGGCCCTTCTGCTGGCAAAGATTCATGATCGCCGCTGTGATCTGGTCCATCAGGTGCAGGAGCGACTCGCCTTTGAAGGATAGAATGCAGGAAGAATTGCTACCTTCTGGCCAATCACCCTTTAACTGGGTCCTGTGAGGCCGCAAGGGAGCAAATGAAGAGCGATCTGCCACTAAGCACGTCCGTCCCGGGCAAATTGTCCGGGGCGGATTTTTTTTGTTCTGGAGGCAAGCCATGAGCTTTATCCGCAAGGCTGAGCTGATTGACGAGACGGGCCTGAAGCGCACGATTACCCGTCTGGCGCACGAGATCATTGAGAAGAACCGGGGCAGCGAAAAGCTGGCAATTGTCGGCATGCGCACGCGAGGCGTTTATGTCGCTGAACGGGTTGCAAAGGCCATCGAACAGATCGAAGGCCAGCCGGTGCCACTGGGCAGTCTGGATGTGAGCTTTTATCGTGACGATTGGCGCATGCGGCTCAAGCAGCCGGAAGTTCAGGCCACCGAGATTGATTTCGACATTACCGATCTGACGATTGTGCTGGTGGACGACGTGCTCTTTACCGGGCGCACTGTCAGGGCAGCGCTGGATGCCTTGATGGATCTGGGTCGCCCGGCCTGCATTCAGCTTGCGGTGCTGGTGGACAGGGGGCATCGGGAGCTGCCCATTCGGCCGGATTACACGGGCAAAAATGTGCCGACCAATCTGGGTGAAGAAGTGCGCGTCCGCATGCAGGAAGTCGACGGGGAAGAAGGAGTCTGGCTCGTGGAACAGCGGGAGGATGCATGAGCAGGGAACACGAGGCTGTGGTGCTTGAATCACCGGGCCTGAAGCACAGGCACTTGCTTGGCCTGGAAGATTACAGCGCGGAAGAGATTCACCTGATTCTGGACACAGCCGAGAACTTTCTGAAAGTCCTTGAGCGACCCATTCCCAAGGTTCCGACCCTGCGCGGCATCACCGTGGTCAACCTTTTCTTTGAAAACTCCACGCGTACACGCATCAGCTTCGAGATGGCCGAGAAGCGCCTGAGCTGTGATACAGTCAACTTCTCTGCTGGAACGAGCAGCACGCAGAAGGGCGAAACCCTGCGTGATACGGCCCAGAACATCGAAGCCATGAAGATCGACGCGGTTGTGATGCGCCATTCTGAACCCGGCGCGCCGCTCTTTTTGACGAAGTGCCTGAACAGCGTGATCATCAACGCCGGTGATGGCGCACACGAACATCCAACACAGGCCTTGCTGGACCTGCTGAGCCTCAGGCGCAGGCTGGGCAGTCTGGAAGGCAAGCGTGTGACACTGGTGGGCGACATTCTGCACAGCCGAGTGGCGCTCTCCAACATATATGGGCTGCGCACACTGGGCGCCCGGGTTCAGGTTTGCGGTCCGGCACCGCTGATGCCGCGCCACCTGGAAGATCTGGGCGTCGAGGTTTTCTGGAACATCGAGGAAGCTATCGAGAACAGCGATGTGCTCAATGTGCTGCGTATTCAGCACGAGCGGCATAATGCGCATCATTTCCCCAGCCTGCGCGAGTATCACGAGGAGTTTGGTGTTACGCTGGATCGACTGGAAGATCACGCTCCCGACGGTATGGTGATCATGCACCCCGGCCCGATCAACCGCGGTGTGGAAATTGCCTCGAATGTGGCAGACAGCGATTACAGCATCATTCTGGAGCAGGTGACCAATGGCGTGGCCGTGCGCATGGCCGTGCTTTACCTCTTGCTTGGAGGAGACCGTCATGAGCAGGCTTGATCAATTTCGTGGTGACGAGATTCTGTTAAAGGGCGCCCGGCTCGTGGACCCGCTGGCGGAGCTGGATCAGGTGACTGACCTGCGCATCGTGGACGGCCTGATTGCCGAGCGGGGTGATGACCTGGCGCCGCTGAGTGAAGAAGCTGTTGTGCTGGAAATGCAGGGACTGACGGTGATCCCCGGCATGATTGACTTGCGTGCGCGCTTTGGTGAACCCGGTTACGAGGAGCGGGAAACGATTCAGACCGGACTTCGTGCGGCTGCAGCAGGCGGCTTTGTGGCTGTCTGTGTGACGCCCGAGAATGAGCCAGTTTGTGACACAGCTGGTGCAGTGGAATTTCTGCTGGCGCAGGGCCGTGAAGAGACCTGCAGCCTGCTTCCGCTGGGCGCTGTGACCAAGGGGCTTGCCGGCGAGCGTCTGGCCGATCTGGGTGAGCTTGCAAGGGCCGGAGTCGCAGGCTACTGCGAAGGATCTGGCGGGCTGGGAAGTGCTGCTGCCCTGCGTGGTGCGCTTTCCTACAGCCGCATGTTTGGGCTGCCGCTGTTTGAAGAGCCTCGCGAAACAAGTCTGATGGGTGGGCAGGTGCATGAGGGTACTGCCAGCCTGAAAATGGGCATCAAGGGAATTCCGCGTCTGGCCGAAGACCTGGCTGTTTATCGCTCCATTCGCGTTGCCGAGTTTGAGGAGGCAGCCCTGCACTTGCAGCTGCTTTCCACCAGGGAGAGTCTGGAGCTTCTGGCAACGGCTCGCAGCCGTGGAGTAGCCGTCAGCGGTGATACAAGCCCCCAGCACCTCTGCTTCAATGAGCAGGATGCGATCGGCTTTGATCCCACACTGCGTCTGATGCCGCCCCTGCGCCCGGAGGAAGATCGAGTTGCACTCATTAAGGCTGCCGTAGACGGTACGCTGACGGCCATTTGCAGTGATCACCGCCCTGCCGAGTTCGACCAGCTGGACCGTGAATACGGTTACTGTCCATTCGGCTGCGCCAGTCTGGAAACGGCCTTTGCCGCAAGCTGGAAGGCACTGGTAGAAGCTGGACACTGTGGTCTCGAGCGACTGATCGAACTCTTTTGTGACGGCCCGCGTGCTGTGCTGGGCCTGCCTCGCCCGGGCTTTGATCAGGGTGATCCAGCGGAGCTGTCCATCCTGAATCTGGAGCAGAGCTGGACCTACACCTGTGAGGATGCCGAGAGCCTTGGGATCAACAGTCCCTGGGAAGGCAGGGAGTTCAGTGTGCGCCCGCAGGGCATCATCAATGGTGACCGTGTGGCACTGCGCGAGGAATAGAGCCATTAGACTTCTCTTCGTCAACAGCACGCGCAAGTGGGGTGGTGTCAAAACCTGGACCCTGCGTGTTGCATCCAGTCTTCAGGCCGCCGGACATGGCCTGACGGTTGTCGGCCGAAAGGGTGATCCCTTCGTCGATGCTTGCCAGAAGGCTGGCCTGAATGCCCCGGGTCTGCCCTTTGGAGCCAGCTGGTCACCGCTGATGATCGCCCGCATGATCAGGCTGATCAAGAGAAAGAAGATTCAACTCGTCATCTGTAACACGGGCCGTGACCTATCGACTGCTGGCATGGCTGCATGGCTTTGCGGCGTGCCGGTGATTCACCGTGTGGGGTCCGTTCACGACTTTCGTGATACATGGGTGCGCCGATTCGTGCATCGCCTGATGGTTAATGCCATGCTTCTCCCTGCGCGCTGGATGGAGCAGGAGCTTAAGCGGAACTTCAGCTGGTTGGAGACAACTCCCTTCATGATCAGCCATCACGGCGTCCGGCTAGATGTCACACAGGCAGATCCGGCCAGAAGCAATCCGGTCAGGATCGTGATCTGTGGTCGCCTGCATCGCGAAAAGGGCCAATTGGGTCTGCTGAAAGCGCTTGCCGGAATCAAGGCAAACTGGGAGCTGGAACTGATTGGCGAGGGCGATTACCGCCCGGTGCTGGAGGAATGGATTCGTACCCATCTATCAGACAGGCCAGTCAGGCTTAGCGGCTTCTGCAGCAATGTGCCCGATCGTTTGGCCGAAGCCCAGCTGGCGGTGATCTTTTCGGATCACGAATCCATTTCCAATGTGGTGCTGGAGTACATGGCAGCCGGTCTTCCTGTGCTTGCCAGTGATTTGCCCGGTATCCGCGAAGTCGATCCTGATGGCCGGGCGCTTGTCTTTGTATCACCGGGAGACGTCGACGGTCTTTCCAAGGTGCTGGATAGATTGATCAAGGACGGGGACGAGCGGCTGATGCGTGGCCGGGCCAGTCGGGAGATTGCACAGGACTTTAGTCAGGATCTTGAGCGAAAGCGGCTTGAGCAGGCTTTCAGTGATTTGATTGCGAGCCGGAAACAAGCCAGGGGCTAAGCCCCTTTTCCAGCAATTCATCCTTATCGGGAAGACCGTCAAGGGTGATCGGCCTCTCGAAATGCAACATGTTCCAGGCATTGCAGAGCTCGCGAATGCCTTCCAGATGGCGCATGACGCGCAACTCAATGGGAATGCCTTCTTCTGGGTACTCTACCTGGTTCATGCCGATGGCCTGTGCCTGCTCGTAGCAGGGATCCTTTCCGGACAAAATCTGTGATACGCCCGTTTTGCCACGCAGTCGTCCCTGAATTGGATTGGCACTTTCCATCAGCGTCGCGTAGAGGCCATCCACCGCATCACCCAGCTCGCGGTGACTTAGTCCTCTGAGCTTTTTCGGCGATGGCTCAAGGCTGAAACTCAGGCCCTTCATCTCCAGACCGAAGAGAGCCATTGCGGACAGATCACCGGCCCGCTCATGAGATACAATCGCATTGATCACAGGGTATTCGATCGAAGCTTCGTGCAGGTCGATCAGCAGGTCGATCTTTTGTGATACAATCAATTCATGGATTGCGGCCGCGATGCCTTCCGTAACGGTTCCATTCAGCCTGCCCGGAAAGCAGCGGTTGAGGTTGCGTGTTTCGCTACCTGCCAGCGTCTGGCCCGAAGGATAATGCAGAGTGATTTCCGGATCCGGCCACTGGTCCAGTGGATTGCTCAGTCTTCCACCCATGCGGAAGCGGCGAAAGTTGCCCGATTGGTCCTTGATCAGATAGCTCTGCGGATGGCCTTCCTGTGGATCGGTTGCCGTAAAGGCAGAAGCATTGGCGCGGGGCAGGACCCAGACTTCGCCCTGTGATACATCGATGTTCTCAAGAAGCAGAACGGCTGCCAGGTAACCGGCGGGTTCATTGGGGTGTGCGCCGCCCAGCACCAGAATGCGTCCACCCTCGGCCGCCCCACGAAAGAGGTAGACTTCGCTGTCGGCCCGCGTGTTCCTGAGTGCAGGGTTCCATTCGCTTAGCAGATGGCTTTCAGTAAGGGACGCAGAGGGGTGAAGGGCTTCCGGCTCCTGCTGCTTCAGAAAATCCCGGCCGCCGTAAAGCCCGACAAGCAGCAGAAGGGCAAGTGTCAGGATGCTTGACAGTTTCAGCTTCATTTTTGGCACCTGCTGTCAGCCGATCTGGACAGGGCGAAAAAAATCTTCGAGAAATCCAGAATTTTTCGGGAACCTGATTGTCCAGAAGACCGTTTGCTCGCACGGCCCCTGATTACCACCAGTGGGTGGGCGGGGGGATGGAGGGTGGGCGCACCTGTACATAAAACAGAATTCATTTGACCAGCACCACCCGCAAAATCAAAGGCAACAAAACCAGCCCCGCCGTCAATCGCTCACGCCACGATGCCGCTTCCCAAAGTTCAGCCAGAACAGCCAGCGCCACCAGCAGGACAATCAACCAATAAAGCCAGAACATCAGAGCGCTCCTGCCAGCTGTGGACTGAAGATGATGATGGCCAGCCCCCAGAGCAGCATCAGCAGCGCCGGAGCCAGGCAGACCTTCAGCACGCGGAAGTAATTGGATTCACCCACGACCTGTGCCGCGAAAATGCCTGAAAGAGCCGTAGGCGGCATCAGGTCACCCAGTGCAGCCATCATGGAAAGGCCGGCACCCACCCAGATCTCCGGCTTGCCAAGCAGCGCCAGCAGGAAGGGAACACCCAGCACACTGGCACTGCCAAAGGCACTCACCGCGCCGAAAACCGGCATGCTGACGCCGATTCCCAGGTAGGTCAGCCATTCCGGCAACTTGAGCACACTTAGCACCAGCTCGCCGCGCTGGCCGGTCAGGGTCATGATTTGTATGAAGCAGCCAACGCCCACCAGAATGGCCATCACGGGAAGCGCCTGTTTGACTGCACTGCGAAAGGCCACCAGCAAGTTCAGTGGCTTGCCCGTGAAGAGGCCTGCCAAGGCGCCCAGCATGAAGATCAGCGGGAGTCCGAGGGAAGGAACCGTCCCCGGCAGCAGCCGCGGAGCCGTCATCAGCGCCAGCACAAGGAGAAGCGGAGCCAGCAGGATCAGGGCCTTGAGCGGACTTCTTTTTTCAGGATCCAGACCCTGTAGCGCGGCGCTCAGGTCGCCCCGCTTCAGGGGGCCATAGCCCAGCCAGAGCGCGCAGACCACAAGCAGCGGCGCACTAAGCAAAAGCAGCGGAAGCGTGAAGCCCAGATAGGGCATGTCCACACCGGAGCCGATGATCATGACTGGCAGATTGACCGGCGGGGCCACCATGCCCAGAATCGCTGCAATGGCAATAAAAGCGCCGGCACGGGCGCGGGGCATGCCCATTCGCATCAGGGGACCGGCAGCAATCGCGCCAGTCGTGAGGACGCTGGCGGTGGTCAGGCCGGTCAGCAGACCGGGAAAGGCCACAAAAGCCGCCATGCCGATGGCCAAAAGGGCCGGCTGCCTGCCCAACGAACGCAGAATCCAGCCGGAAAGGGCGCTCAGCAGCCCATTCGCTTCGATCACCTGCATGAAGAAAAGCGCTGTGGCCATGATCAGCATGGCGTCGATGTAGACGAAACCGCCTTCCAGCAGGTGACGCCAGAGATTTTCACCGTAGAGCTCGAAGCCCTCTACAACCGGGTTGATCAGGGGAACACCACCGATCAGCCCGCCGAGGATCGCGGCCGCAGCCAGCGCCAGACCCACCGGCCAGCGGAAGCGGAAGTTCAGCAGAATAAAGAGCACGAGCATGCCAGCCAACGGAAGCAGGTTCACTGAATGTCCTCCACGGGCACTTCGCCGTCGTGTTCACAATCAATGCCCCAGCTCCTGGCCAGTTCGAGGATGCCCGAAAAGTGAAGCACGGGCATGCCGTATTCAAAGTAGATCTGCATCAGACCCTTGATGCCCTCCTGACTTTCCGGCATGGCCAGAGCCAGTCTGGCCTGATCGCCCAAAAGACCCGTGCCCGCGTTACGGGCAAAAGCCGTGGAGCCTAGGACGGCGTGGCCACCGCCCACATTGATCAAAAGGGAGAGGTGCTCGGGCACACCCATGGCGCGCTGGCGCAGTTCCACGCCCTGACGCAGGCTGCCCGGATGCCGTGATACAGGCATTTCCCGCAACAGCTCTTCCGCGGCGTCGAGGCTTTCCAGCATGGAAGAACTCATGCGGTCGCCACTGCCGCCCGGTGTGACAAGCAGGCTACCTGTTTCCAGCATGCCGCGCTCGCGTAGTTCGGCTTCCATGGCCGGCCAGTTAAAATCATGCTCATTGGCACCGTAGCTGGATGCCCCCAGACTGCTCACGCAGCGATAGGGAATTCGGCCAGCTTCCAGCGTCAGCAGCACTGCCAGATTGAGGCCGGGAAAACTGCCGGTCATGGTTACGGCCACTGTATCACGAGAATCGATGCCCAGGCTGTCCAGCAGCTGGGCAATTACCGAGCACCATTCTGCGCGAGCCGCGCACTGCTTGCTTTCAAGATGTCCTAGGGTGCTGGTGTAGATGCCATCACTGGAGCCGATCAAGCCGCTCAGGTTCGGATCGAGTTCGGGATCCCAGCTCTCGCTGGCGCGCCTCGTCGCCAGTACCCAGCCACTGGCCCGGTTCCAGGCCCTCTCGGCTTTGTCGATTCGACGCTGACTGATCTCGGCTGAAAGCTGAGCAATACTGCCGCTTAGCAGCAGAAGTAGCAGAAGGCCAATTCTCACCTGGTCGGCCCCTGACTTACCGCGCCATCACGGCGAGCGTCGGCCGCGCCCCTAAGCATGATCGCGCCGGGAGGCCTGACACCGCCACCGCCCTTGAAAACAAGGGGGCCATGCAGGCGGGCAATACCGTG
Organism: uncultured Bacteroidaceae bacterium; assembly: GCA_964345075.1. GTDB lineage: Bacteria > CAIWAD01 > CAIWAD01 > CAIWAD01 > CAIWAD01 > CAYFPS01. The sequence continues at coordinate 27,223 of CAYFPS010000008.1, forward strand.
GGCGCCGCCGAAATAGCTGTCATAAGGCTTCATCGGGTAAAGCCGGTAACCGATGGCCTCAAGCTCTTCCATGGTGGCTGGATCGAAGCGAGGTTCAATCACCAGCAGGCTTCCCTGCGGATGAAAGCGCGGTGCATCAATCGCCTGATCAAGGGGCAGATCAAGCTCCAGTCGGTTGATCAGGATCTCGATCATGGCACTGACAATGCGGCTTCCGCCTGGGGTTCCGATGCAAAGAACCGGCTCGCCTTCTTCCAGCAGGATCATGGGGGCCATGCTGGAGCGCGGACGCTTGCCGGGCTCGGGCCAGTTCAGGCTGGCGGGATCGAAGGTGAAGTCGGCCAGCTGATTGTTCAAAAGGAGGCCATTGGCTGTCAGGCCGGCACCGAAGAAGTAATTCAGACTCTGCGTCAGGCTGAGCACGCGTCCATCGCTATCCCAGACGCTCAAATGCGTCGTGTTACCGTGATCGGTCGGGCTGGCTGACTGCCAGACAGGCTCGGACCCCAGGGGCGGCCAGGAATGATGGATCGCGTCCGGATAGATCTGCGCGAGGACGCTGCGGGCATATTCGGGGGCAAGCATGCTGTCCACGGGGGTCGCGTGAAAGGCCGGGTCAGCCGCCCGCTTGCCCTTGTCGCGCATGGCCTGTTTCATGGCTTCGGCCATCAGATGGATGCGCGCGCCCTCGCTCATGCCGGCCAGATCGAGCTCTTGCAGAATGCCCAGCGTTTGTATCACGGCCAGCGCACCGGTTGCGGGCGGAGGCGGGCCAATCAGTTCCAGATTCTTCCAGTGCCTGCGCAGGGGCTCGCGCCAGATGGGCTTGTAGGCCTGCATGTCTTCCAGCGTCAGCCAGCCGCCATCAGCCTGAACCGCTTGCGCAATCGCCTGACCAGCCAGATTGGGGAAGGCTTCAAGACCCTGGGCCGCCAGTCCTTCCAGCATATCCGCCAGCGGACGATTGAACAGGATGTCGCCCTCCATCGGCGGAAAGCCGTCCACCAGAAAGAGCTCGCCCATAAGGCTGTCGGCCAGGAAACTGTCAGCACGATCGGCAACCAGCGCGGCAAGCGTGGCCGAGGCCGGATATCCGCCCCGCGCCAGATCAATGGCCGGTGCGAAAAGCCGCTCAAGCGGCAGACTGCCGTGGCGGGCGTAAAGCGCTGCCAGGCCAGAAGGCGTTCCGGGAGTGCCCACAACCGTGCCGCCAATCTGGCGCTTCAGACCGAGGCTGTCGGCCGGATCCTTGTAGGCTTCTGCATCCAGATCTGCAGGCGCGGTCTCGCGAAAATCGAGACACTCAATCTCGCCACCGGGCAGAGCCAGCGTGGCAAAACCGCCACCGCCCAGACCCGAAGCCTGCGGCTCCACCACATTCAGCACCATCAGCGCGCAAATCCCTGCATCAATGGCGTTGCCGCCTTCTTCAAGTACGGCTGCCCCTGCCTGCGAGGCAAGCGGATGAGCCGCCACAACCATACTCTCGCGAGCCGGCTCTTGCCTGCCCATGGCCTGAAGTCCACTGAACAGGGCGAGCAGCAGCAGGATTGGGCTCATCAGGCGGTGCGTGATATGAAACTGGATCATGATTCTCCTTCGACTTCTCGAATCTTCCAGCATAGCAAATCCTCGTCCAGCAGCCCTTCACCTCTGGGAAAGTCGTACCTTGGTTCATTCGAAAGGAGAACCATGCGATTCGCTTCACTGCTTACTCTGCTACTGGTAATCGGCCTGCAGGCCGCGCCCATCGTGCCTCGCCGTATCACAGATGACAAAATTCAGCGCGTGCCCGATCGCAAGGAGCGCATCGAAATCAGCCTGCCGGCCGAACAGGGTTGGCAGCAGACCGATTTTACGGCTGAAGATGGCATCGAAACCCGATCCTTTGAGCCGGCCGATACCAGCCTGACCGGCGGTGTGGATCTGGCAACGGTCACCATCCTGCATGGACTATGGAATGCCTCGATGGAGAAGATGCAGCATGCTTTTGGCAAGACCCTGACCAGTGAGTGCGCCACGATCAATGCCAGTCTCTGGTTCGAGAGCCGCGATGGCCTGCCCATGCGACTGGTTGTTTACCGCTGTGAAGAATCCGAGCTGCCCTTTTCCGCCCTGCAGTGCCTGATTCAGGGTCAGGACAATTTTTACGCGGTTGATCTCTATGCCAGCACCAGCCTGCTGCCCGAAGGTCAACTGGTGCGCTGGGCTGAATTCCTGAAGACGATCCGGCTCTGTGATCTGCTTGATCCTGACAGTCCCTGTCAGACCGGAATCTGGTCCTACACGGCTCCCGCCAGCCCCCTTCCGGCCAGCGCCCCTTAATTGATCGCGCGGGGCCCAATTAGTACCTTTGTGCAATTCGCGGAAACTGAGGATTGCGGACGCTGACAGACCCTGTCATGTGCGTTCGCCCGTGCCTGAATGACCACAACCTTTGAGCTGAACAGCCCCTTTTCACCCTGTGGTGACCAGGGAGAGGCCATTCGTCAGCTGACACAGGGCTTTCCTGCCCTCGATCTCTCCCTTAAGCGGGAGGAGCGTCCGCACAGGGCCCAGACCCTTTTGGGCGTAACCGGATCGGGCAAAACCTTTACCATGGCCAGCCTGATTGCCGAGCTGAATCGTCCCGCGCTGGTCCTGTCGCACAACAAGACTCTGGCCGCCCAGCTCTACGGTGAATTCAAGGCCCTGTTTCCGCGGAATGCCGTCGAATTTTTCATCTCCTACTACGACTACTACCAGCCCGAGGCCTACCTGCCTTCCAGCGATACCTACATCGAAAAGGACGCCTCGATCAACGAGGAAATCGATCGCCTGCGCCTCAAGGCCACCAGCAGTCTGCTGGAGCGGCGTGATGTCATCATCGTGGCTTCGGTCTCGGCCATTTACGGACTGGGCAACCCGGAGGAATACCGCAAGGGTCTGGTCATGGTGCGGCAGGGCGATGAGCTTGATCGCCGCGAGTTCCTGAGCCGTCTGGTGGACGTGCATTACCTGCGCGCGGGTGCAGAGCTTGAGCGCGGCACCTTCCGTGTCCGCGGTGATGTGATCGAGATTCATCCGGCCTATGAAGAGACGGCCCTGCGCATCGACACCTTTGGTGATGAAGTCGAGCGGATCCAGATCATCAATCCGCTGACGGGAGAAGTCACGGGCGAAAAGCCGGCTGCGGCCATCTATCCGGCCAAGCACTTCGTGACCGATCGCCCCGGCCTTGAACGCGCCGTGGTGGAAATTGAGCGCGAACTGGAAGAGCGGCTGGCCGAGCTGGAGGCCAAGGGCCGAAGCGTCGAGGCCTATCGTCTGCGCCAGCGCACGCGCTTCGACATGGAAATGATGCTGGAAATCGGCTACTGCAGCGGAATTGAAAACTACAGCCGGCATCTGGATGGACGCGCTCCCGGAACGCGTCCTTCCTGCCTGCTGGATTATTTTCCCGATGACATGCTGCTGCTGATTGATGAAAGCCATGTCACCCTGCCGCAGATTCGTGCCATGTATCGCGGTGATCGCGCCCGCAAGGAAACCCTGGTCGAGCACGGCTTCCGCCTGCCCTGTGCCATGGACAATCGCCCGCTGATGAGCGAGGAATTCGAGGCGCTTACACCGGACACGCTTTTCGTCAGCGCCACACCCGGTGATACAGAGCTGGAGCGTTCTGGTGGTGAGTTCGTCGAGCAGCTGATCCGCCCGACCGGGCTGCTGGATCCGCAGATCGAACTGCGACAGACCGAGGGGCAGGTTGAGAATCTGGCCGATGAGATTCGCCTGAGGGCTGGCCGTGGCGAGCGCGTGCTCGTGACCACGCTGACCAAGCGCATGTCCGAGGATCTGGCTGCCTGGTTCGGCAGGCAGGGCATTCGTGTGCGCTACCTGCATTCGGACATTGAAAGCCTGCGCCGTGTGGAGCTTCTGCGTGACTTGCGGTTGGGTGTATACGACGTGCTGGTAGGCGTGAACCTTCTGCGTGAAGGGCTTGATCTGCCGGAAGTCAGCCTGGTGGCCGTGATGGACGCGGACAAGGAAGGCTTTCTGCGCAGTGCGCGCAGCCTCTTTCAGATTGTCGGACGCGCCGCCCGTCATGTGGACGGCCGCGTGATTTTCTACGCGGACACAATCAGTCCGGCCATGCGGCAGGTGATGGATGAGACTCTGCGCCGCCGCAGCATTCAACACGAACACAATCTGGCCAATGGTATTAGGCCGCGCTCGGTGGTCAAGACCGCTGAGGAGATCATGGCCAGCTCCACGGTTCTTGACGAAGCCCGTTCGATCGAGGCTTATGCACGAGCGTCGGAGAAGGCGCCGCAGGCCGCCGAGGCTGGCGAGCTCTATGCCGAGACCGATCAACTGGCAGATCCCGAGCTCGTCAGGGAACTGATGGAAGCCGCCGCCGCCCGGCTGGATTTTGAAGAGGCGGCACGCTTGAGAGACCGCTTGCACGAGCTGGAGGCTAATCCTTCTCTCGTCAAGGAAGCCATACCGCGCCAGTCTGAAAGCCGCTTGCAGGCCAAGCAGCGCGGAAAGAACCGGGCCAGTCGCGCCATGAAGCGCATGCGCAGCGGGGCTCGCTGATCATGAATACATGTACCAACGGAGGGCTTTGAAATGATGCTGACCGCAACGGATGCCGCCCACAAGGGCTGGTGGACCTGGGCGCTCAAGAACGGCAAGCCGGAGCATCCGGACGTGGCGGACATGAAGAAGCTGCTGCAGGTCTGGGAAAAGGAAATCGGTCCCGGCCTGGAGGCAAAGGCGTTCAAGGACAAGCCCTCGGCACTGGCGACGGCCATTGAGCCCTACAAGGTGCTCAAGGATCACTGGCAGGTCTGTCTGCTGGAGCTGATCATCGCCGAACGCAAGGGCATGTACGAAGCCGCTCGCGAGGCCTTCTTCCGTCCCTTCAAGGTGGACGATTCCACACGCACACGCCGTGACTGGCGCAGCATGCGTCACACCACCGTGCTCTACATCCAGATCCTGCTGCGCCGTGAGGCCACCAGCGAGGCCAAGCGCATCCTGGACTTCATGAATCGCCGCTACGGTCTCGAGCCCCATGTGCTGGCCTTTGAGCGTGGCATGGTGCACGACGCCCTGGAAGAGTGGCAGGATGCCTGGCTGCAGCTGGCGCTTTCCATCAAGAAGAACCGCGGTGCCAAGGGCTGGCTGACCGATGGCCACGAAATCCTCAAGCCCAAGGAACTCTTTCCGGGCCTGCGCAAGCAGCCGGGCTGGAATGACTTCCTGAAGAGCCCGGCCCGCTTCCTCAAGGACAACGGTTGGGAGCTTCCGGCCTGATGAAGCTCAAGGTGCTGCTGCTGGGTTCCGGTGGGCGTGAGTCCGCCCTTGCCTGGAAACTGGCACAAAGCCCACTCTGCGGAAGGCTGCTGGCTTTTCCGGGCAATCCTGGAATGGATTGTCACACGGAACGCGTTCAGGGGCTGGACCTGCGAAACCACGATGAGCTGGCCGACTGGTGCCTGCGCCGCGAGATCGATCTGGTTGTGATCGGTCCCGAGCAGCCGCTGGTGGAGGGGCTGGTGGATCACCTGCAGGAGCGGGGCATTCATGCTTTTGGCCCTTCCCGTCTTGCCGCCGAACTCGAGGGTTCCAAGGCCTGGGCCAAGGCCTTCATGCTCAGGCACAACATTCCCACTGCCCGTCACAGCACGGTTGAAAGTCTGGCGCAGGGGCGTATTGTCCTTTCGCGCATGGGTCATCAGGTCGTGTTGAAAGCCGATGGCCTGGCAGCCGGCAAGGGTGTGGTGCTGCCGGACTCCGAGGAGCAGGCGCTGGCCGTGTTACAGGAGATGCTCTCGGGTGAAGCCTTTGGTGAAGCGGGTTCCCGCGTGGTCATCGAAGAGCGCATGGTCGGACCCGAGATCAGTGTCTTTGCCCTTTGCGACGGTCAGGAAGGGCTGATTCTTGGCACGGCCCGCGACTTCAAGCGGGTAGGAGATGGCAATACCGGACCGAACACGGGGGGGATGGGCTCGCTTTCCCCTTCGCCCGATGCCAGCCCCGAGCTTCTTGCGGACATCAACAATTCGATCCTGAAGCCCGTGATACATGGCATGGCTGATGAAGGTCGTCCCTATCATGGCTTGCTCTATCTGGGGCTGATGCTGACGGCCGCTGGTCCGCGCGTAATCGAATTCAATTGCCGCTTCGGAGATCCGGAAACGCAGGCCTTGCTGCCGCTACTGGACTTCGATCTGCTCGAGGCCTTCTGGCAACTCGCCCGTGGCGAGAAGCTCGCCCGCCAGCGCTGGAAAACGAGCCCGGAAAAGGCTGTCTGCATCGTCTTGGCCAGCGAGGGCTATCCGGCAAAGGCCATCACCGGCCGCGCGATTGAACTGGGTGATACACCGGCCGACGTGCTCGTTTTCCACGCGGGAACAAAGCGCGGGGCTGAAGGAGAACTGCTGACAGCCGGCGGGCGCGTGCTCAATGTGGTCGCCCGCGGGAATGACTGGGAAAAGGCAACAGGAAAAGCATACATGGCGCTTGAAAGCATCCGCTTCGAGGGCATGCAACATCGAAAGGACATTCATCCGTGAAGATACTGGTAACGGGTGGTGCCGGGTTCATCGGCTCCACCACTGTGGATCTGGCCATTGCCGCCGGGCATCAGGTTGTGGTCGTTGACAACTTTACGACAGGCAATGAAGCCAACCTGCATCCGGATGCGGAAGTCTTTCGAATGGATATCGGCGATCCTGATCTGCTCAAGCTCTTCGCCGAGTGGCAGTTCGACGCGGTCATGCACTGTGCAGCGCAGATCGATGTGCGCAAGAGCGTCGAAAACCCTGTCTTTGACGCCCAGACTAATATTCTGGGCACGCTCAATGTGCTGGAAGCCATGCGTCTTACAAATGTGAAGCGCTTTGTCTTCAGCTCCACGGGCGGCGCCATCTACGGTGATACAGACCACCGTCCGACTCCCGTGGGCGAGACCTGTCAACCGATCAGTCCCTACGGTATCACGAAGCTCTCCATCGAGCATTACCTCCACTATTATCGCGAGATTCACGGCTTCAAGGCCTTTGCCCTGCGCTATGGCAATGTCTACGGCCCGCGGCAGAATCCCCATGGCGAAGCGGGCGTGGTGGCCATTTTCGCGCTGCGCATGCTGGAAGGCCGTCCGCTGGTGATCAACGGCGATGGCAAGCAGACACGCGACTATGTCTTCGTCAAGGATGTAGCACGGGCCAACCTGCTGGCGCTGGAAGCCGGCATCAGCGGCATCGCCAATGTGGGCACCTCGGTAGAGACCGATGTCAACGAGATTTTCCACCTGCTGAATGATTCACTGGAGGCCGGCTCGGAAGAGAACCACGGCCCGGCCAAGGCCGGTGAGCAGATGACCAGCTGCCTGGACATTCGCGCCACCCATGAAATTCTGGGCTGGAAGCCTGAAGTCGGCATCGCGGCTGGCATTGCCGAGACGGCCGCCTGGTTCAGGGAGAGGGCGCGCGCCTAGTGCCTGATGCGCTGAAATCTGCCGGACTGGCCGGATCCGGCCCTGCCATGCAGCAGCTCGATCTGCTGGTCAGGCAGGTTGCGCCCACGGATCTGAGTGTGCTGATCAACGGAGAATCGGGCACGGGCAAGGAACTGGTCGCCCGTGCCATTCACCAACTCAGCAGGCGCAGTGCCGGCCCCCTGATCACAGTCAACTGCGGGGCCATTCCCGAAGGCATTTTCGAAAGCGAGATCTTCGGCCATGAGCGTGGCTCCTTTACCGGAGCCGAGCGCCAGCGCAAGGGCATGTTTGAGCTGGCCGATGGCGGCACCATTTTCCTCGATGAAATCGGTGAAATGCCGCTCTTCACGCAGGTCAAAATTTTGCGTGTGCTGGAAACCGGCGAATTCATGCGTGTTGGTGGACAATCGCCAATCCGCGTCAATGTGCGCGTGGTGGCTGCCACCAACCGTGATCTGTCTGCAGAGGCGGCGCGTGGTCGTTTCCGTGAAGATCTCTACTTCCGCCTGAAAGCAATCAATCTTGTCCTGCCGCCACTCAGGGAAAGGCCCGAAGACATTCCCGAGCTGGTCGAGCATTTTGCCGGCATTTTCTGTGAACAGAATCACCTGCCCCGTCCCTTTTTTGCGGCGGAAGCCATGGAGGCCCTGCGTCACCATCGCTGGCAGGGCAATGTGCGCGAGCTGAAAAACCAGGTGGAGAGCCTTTGCATTCTGGCCGCCGGTGGAGTGGTCACGGGGGAACTGGTCGACGAGCGCCTGAGTCTTGAACAGCGCCCGACCATGCTTCCGGCTCTTCGTGATACAACTGAATCACCTGCCTCCGGCGTAAGCCTGGAGCTCTTGCAGCAGATGTTTTTCTACTTGCAGCGCGAGCTGGGTGAAATCAAGACCATGCTGCGCGAGCAGATGGAGCACCAGCGTCAGGTAGACGAACAGCTGGATCTCTCCAGCATGTCCGTGGAAGAGCTCGAACGCGATCACATTCGCGAGACCCTGCAGGAGTTCGGCGGCAATCGCAGCCGGGCCGCGCGGGCACTGGGCATCAGCGAACGTACCCTTTACCGGAAGATTCACAAATATGGGCTCTAGGCACACACGGCACGGACACTTCCTGCTGCTGACGCTTTGCCTCAGCCTGTTGCTTTCGTGCTCCTACAGTTTCAAGGGCAGCCTGCCGCCCCATCTGAAAACCGTGGATATTCCGGCCATGGAGAACCGCACGCCCGAGTACGGCGTGGCCGAAGATCTGGATCGCCGCCTCTACGATCGCATGCTGCAGGACGGCCTTTTACGCATTGCCGGCGCCGAACAGGCCAGTAGCCGACTCAGTCTTGTCTTGCTGGAAGTGCGGGAGGTCGAACAGGACATCGATGAAGAACAGAGCACAACCCGTGTTCGTCTGACCCTCAAGGTCAAGGCCGAGTTCTTCGATCTGGTGGAAGACCGCAGCCTCTGGGTCAAGACACTGAGCGAATGGGGCGATTACAGCCCGACAGGCAGTCCCGATCGCGATGAGGCGCTGGACACGGCTGTTGAAAAACTGGTGGAATCGATCAATCAGCAGATGCTGGCCGACTGGTAATGGATCCTCGTCACGACATCAAGGGGCAGATACGCCAACTGAAGCGGGAATTGCCGCGCGCCCCCTGGTTGGCGCCGCGACTGGCAGACCTGCTTCTGCATCTCGGGCGTGATACAGAAGCGCTGGAGATCCTGCGGAAGAGTGTGCAGGTTCACGCGGATTACGCCAGTGGCTGGCAGCTTCTTGCCAGTGCCCAGCAGTTTGCCGGAAAAAGCCCTGAAGCCCTGCGCGCCTGGGAGAAGGCATCGAGCTTGACTGATGGTGCCCACGCCAGTTTTCAGCTGATGCTGGATGCAGAACGCGTGGACGAAGAGCGCTTTAGCGTTCTCCTTGAAAAGGTCTGGCTGCGGGATCGTTTTTCATTAAGGCGTCTGCGCGAGATGGAAGAGCGCGGCCTGGTCAGTGAGCAGGATTATCAGCAGGCCCTTAAGCCCACAGCGGCCGAGGCCGAGCGCAGGGAAGAGGTCTTCAAGCGCCTGATCGAGCAGGGTGTGACCTCAGGTGCAGAAGGCAGCCCGAAACAAGCCCCTGTCATTGATCCTGCAGAAGAGCATGTGTCACAGACAGCGTCCACGGATAAGGTCGATGACCTTGCTGCCGGGGAGCCTGAGCAGACAACTGCAGAAGGGCATGGTTCACAGACAGCATCTGCTGATGAAAGCGAAGAGCTGACGGCAGAAGCCATTGAAGCGGCAACTTCAGAAGAGCATGTATCACAGACAGCATCTGCTGATGAAAGCGAAGAGCTGACGGCAGAAGGCATCGAAGTGGCAACTGCAGATCTGGACGACTCAGAGTCGGTACAGCCCACGGCGAACACGGTTGACGAAGCCGCACAGCGCCGGGAGGCTGCCCGTCAGGAGCTCCTGAATGAGCAGGCTCGCCGCATCGACAGCCTCAGTCGCCCCAAGCCCGAGCCGGAGCCTGCACCGAGCTCTGACCGCCCTGCAATCACCGTTCCGGGTCGAGGCATGCAGACCCGCGGCCTGGCCCGCATTTATCTGGAACAGGAGTATTCCCGATTGGCCTTGCAGGTTCTGGCCACCTTGCTGGAAGACGCACCCGGCGACAAAGAGCTGCTCGCCATGCGCCGCAGGGCACGCAAGCAGATCGCCGAGAAGAAGGAAAGCCTGAAAGAGAGCCGCAGTCGACGCGGCCGCGCGGAAGCGGACGAATGATCTTGCAGGCCCGCCATTTCGTGAGGGCCATGCTACTGCTTTCGGTCCTAAGCACACTACATGCCGATGTGCTGCTACGCCTCGAAAACCCTGTCCTTGATGCCAACGGCACTTTCCAGTTGCCATCCGCTCTTAGCAGTCACTTGCAGCAGCATGCCAGCGCAGAGCTGGAGCTGCTGGGTCCGATTGCGGATCCTGATTTTCCTGTGTTGCAACTTCGTGATACAGCTGCCCGGGAAGCCCAGCTTCTCGCCAGCAGCCAGCCACCTGAGGGCCTGCGCTGGATCTGCGCCAATCGACGCCTGAAGATTGAACAGATCGAGGGCGACCCACTTCGCGGTCAGCAGTGGGCACTGGAGTGGATTCTGGCTGAAGAGGCCTGGCCAGAGGAGAGTCCCGCCGACAGCGTGATCCTGGCCATCGTGGATACCGGTGCTGAGCTGAATCATCCGGATCTGCGGGATCGCTGGTGGTGCAACCCCGGAGAAGACCTGCTGGGCGACGGCTGTTTGCTGGAAACGGAAGAGGGCTGGGTGCTCGATCCGCTGGATCTGAATGGTGTCGATGACGATGGTAACGGCCTCGTGGACGATCTTTGTGGTTATGACTTCCTGGATAGCCCCGACCATGCCAGCGGCGGTGATGACACCAGCCCTGATCCCTGGCCCGGCGACGAACACGGACACGGAACACAGGTCGCGGGAATCGCTGCGGCCAGTCGCAATAACGGGACAGGCATTGCTGGCGCTGGTAGCAGCTTTCGCGTGATGCCGCTTCGCGTGGGCAACCGCTTCGGCTTTATCGAGGAGGATGACCTGGCCTGCGCCCTGCTCTATGCGGGTCGCTCGGGCGCTCGTGTGATCAATCTGAGTCTGGGCGATGACACGGGATCACGCCTGCTGGAGGATCTGGTTGCCTGGCTGCTGGGGCGCGGTATCACGGTGGTGGCCAGCAGCGGAAACACGGGCGACGGGCGTGCCCATTACCCATCCGACTATCCCGGTGTGATTTCCGTGGGTTCGGCCTCGCTTATCGCGGGCAGCCTGCTGCGCTCGCCCTTCTCGTCTTTTGGACCGGGACTGGATCTGCTGGCCCCCGGTGGTGGCATTCTGACAACAGACCTGAACGGCCAGTGGACGACGGTCAGCGGCACAAGCATGGCCGCGCCATTTGTTTCTGCGGCGGCAGCGATGGCTCTGGCCCGTGGTGAAAGCCATTCCATGCTGGCTTCCGCCCTGCAGCTCACGGCCCGTGATCTGGGTCAGACCGGGCCAGATCTTGAGCACGGCGCGGGCCTGCTCAATCTTGCGGGACTTCTGGCAGAGGACCTGCACCCCAGGCTGGAGCTGCATTATCCACCTGCTCTTCATGCCCTTGATCCTGCGCTGGCTGCAACCATTCCAGTGGTTCTGACAGCCCGTGGAGACGATGCCCAAGCACTTGACCTTCAACTATTCGATCCAGCGGGTCTTCCTGTCTGGGAGGAATCCTTTCCGGCTGCTTTTGCCCGTGATACACTGCTCTGGCTCGATCCGCTCGAGCTTGAGGTGGAGGGCGACTGGCGGCTGGAGTGCCTGCTCTCCATCGGGGATGGGCGCCAGCTGCGGACAGGCAGCCTGCTGCGTGTGGATGAAAGCCCGCCGGAGCTGATCGCCTGCAGGGCAACCTGGCGTCTTGACAAGGGCCAGTGGCGGCTCTGGCAGGATTTACAGGTGGATGATCCGGGAGAGGCATCAAGAACAGGCCCGTCGGGGCAGCCAACAGCCCAGCCCGTCTGGCAGGATGGGAATTACCAGTTCCACGCCCTTGAAGTAGCCGTGACGGAAAATGACTGGCTGTATCACAGTCACACCGGACACGCAATACAGGCTTCTGCTGAAGCGGGCCTTAAGCCTGAAGATCCGGTGCGCCGCCAGCCTGTCTGGCGATCGGCCGGCCTGCCCGCTGGTCGTGCGCTGCTGCTGCCCATCGATCTTCTGGAAGACGGGAGAGAGGATCTGGTCTTGGCTGTGGAGGACGAGCAGGGCAACCTCTTGCGTCTCGAATGCTGGAGTCCGGCAGACGATCGACTGGCCGCCTACCAGCATAGCCTGATTGACCTGGCTCTGTATCCTGTGTCGGCCCTTGATGACGATGAGGGTTGTCTGCTGCTTGCCTCAGCCGGAGGCAGGCTTGTCCTGCTGCAACACAGGGCCAGCGGCTGGATCACCCTGGCCGGTCTTGAAGGCTACGATGCTGCTGGTCTGCACCGAATGGGTGATCAGGTTCTGCTTGTATCACGCAGCCGTGATGCCCTGCCGCTTCACACCGTCTGGCAGTGGACGGGCAGCAGCCTCCATCAACTCGCCCAGTTGCCCTTGACCGCGGAGGCGGGCTGGAGCTGGGATGCGCCCTTAAGCCTCGCCTGTGATCTGGATGAAGATGGGCTTGCCGAACTGATTCTGGCCAATGCTTCCGGCAATGTCTGGCGTTTTGAGGCTGATGCCGCGCTCAGTCACTTTTCCGCGGCGGGCGAAATCAGGCTGGAAGGTGCAGGACCCGGCCGCAACCTGCGTCTCTGGCAGGATCCGGCGGGCCAAAGGGGCCTGCTTTTCAGTATGCGCCAAGCCGCCAATCCGGAACAGTCGGCCGATCCCGGTCGCTGGGAGCTGCTTTCGGCCCTGCTTGATGAGGACAGTTTTCAACTGGATACACTGCTGGCCGGTTGCGGAGTCAACGGCAGCACGCTCTTCGAGCAAGGGCTTTCTCCGGCAGATGAGTCGGCTGGGCTGTTACTGGCAGCATGGCCCGGTCTTCTTCTGTCCGACAATGGTAGCGATGGTTGGACCTGGCTGAGCAGCCCTTCAATCGATGAGGCCTTGCTGGCTTCGAGACTGTTGCCTGTTGAAGGGGGCATACTGGCCCTTGTGGAGCGTGATGGCGAAAGAAGCTGGCAGCGTCTGGAGCTGGAGGAAGCTGTCCATGTGCCTGCCTGGCTGCCGGCCTCCGGAGCGCGCTCGGAGCAGGTCCTTGAGCTGCTCTGGCATTCGACTGCCGCTGATAGTCTGCGCCTGACGCGGCAACTGCGGGATGATCCTCAAATGGTGCTTGACTGGACCCTTGCTGGTAGCACGAACAACTTTCGTGATACACTTGCCGGCACGCAGTCCGGGGCAAGCTACTGGCTAAGGGCTTTGGAGGCAGGCGACTGGAGCCAGCCCGGAGCGAGACTCGAGCTCCTGACGGGCCCGGCGCCCCAGGTAGGCGCCATTGAGTGGAATGCCGCCAGCTGTCAGATTCAAGTGATCTGCGACAGGGCGCTGGGGCAGAATCCGGAGTTCTGCAGCAGTGTTCAATTGATCGGTCCGACTGAAACAGTGCAGGCAAGTGGCTGCTGGCTTTCAAGCATGCCGGGAGAAGTCTGGATCAGGCCCGCTTACGAAGCGCTTGCGCCCGGTGTCTGGCGCTTGCTGGCGGCAGGACTCCGTTCGCGCGAGGGCGCTCGTAGTGATAGTCTTTCTCTGGAATTTCTTGTATCACAGAACGTGTCAGAGCCAGTTGTTCTGGCCTCTCGCGTCCTTGACAGACAGCATCTGGAAATCACCTTTTCCCGCGCCATGTCGGCAGTGGAGCTGCTTGATCCTGCCTCCTACCGCTTCAGCCCGGAGCGGGACATTCTGAACCTGAATCTGGATGAGGCAGGCACGTTGCTGCTGCTGGAGCTGGCTGGCGCTGGCGTCCCGCCCGGGGGGAGCATCAGGCTTGAGCTGCTTGGCTTGAGGGATCAATCCGGCCAGGCCCTTCCTGCTGAAGAGACCAGCCTCCTGCTGCTTGATCGTAGCCAGCAGCCGGGCGAGATCACGGTCTATCCGAACCCATGGCAGGCGGGAAATTCGGCCTTTGGCGGGCCGCAGTTTGCCGGCCTGCCCATCGGCAGCCGGCTGCTGATTCACGATCTTCAGGGGAGCTGTCTGCTTGACGCCCATTCAAACGATGGTCTTGCTCTGGAATGGACGATTCCCGCTTCCTGTCCGGCCGGTGTCTATCTATGGCGCGTCAAACAGGCCGACGGTTCCAGTCAGCAGGGAAAGATTGCGGTGATCCCATGATGAAAATCGGCATTTCCGGAGGAATAGGCGCTGGCAAAAGCCTGCTGGTGTCGCTGCTAAGGGCCCGTGGCTACACGGTTCACGAGGCCGATCGTCTGGGTCACCAATGCCTGCAACTGCCGGAGCTGGTTGAATCACTGCCCGTAGCCTTCGGTCCGGAGATTCTGTCGAAGGATGGTCGAATCGATCGAGGCAGGTTGGGTGCCATCGTCTTTGCCGATCCAGAGGCCCTGAAGCGCCTCAACGCGCTGGTCTTTCCGTACCTTCATCAATTGATTCGCCGGGTCATGGCGGAGGCTCAGGAAGACTTCGTCTTTCTGGAAGCGGCTCTGATTCATGACTGGGGGATTGAAGCCGACTTCGATGAGGTCTGGCTGGTCTGGGCCGATGATGCCCTGCGGCTCGAACGCATTGTATCACGGGATGGACTTTCGCGCGAGCAGGCTCAGTTGAGGCTTGACGCCCAGCTGCCACAAGCGGTCACCAAAAAACGGGCCGACCGCCTGTTCGAAAACAACGGATCCGCTGAATTGCTGGAAACAGAGCTTGACAAGGCTCTGGCAGATCTTTCAACCCGCATCGCGGCGGATTCTGGGAAAGGACACGAATGAAACAGGTAACCCGCGGGCTGCTTGTTCTGCTGCTTTTGACGCTGCAGGCTTACGCCTTTGGACAGAACAAGGTCCAGTACGAGCGCAAGCACTGGTCATTCATTCAGACCGATCACTTCGATATCTACTACTACGAAGGTGGATACGATCAGGCTGTCTTCACGGCGGAAGTGGCTGACAGCGCCTACAAGGTGCTTGTACGCGATTACGATTGGGAGCTGCCTGAAGAGCAGCGTATCACGATAGTCACCTACCAGAGCCACAATGATTTCTCGAACACGAACCTGACCTGGGGAGTCGTACCTGAAAGCGTGGGCGGCTTCACCGAATTCTACAAGAACCGTGTGGTTGTTCCCTTTCAGGGCTCCTGGGAGGCCTATCGCCACGTGGTGCATCACGAGCTGAATCACGCCTTTCAGTTGCACATGTTCTATGGCGAGCAGATCCTTTCGGGTGTGATTCGCTTTCCCCTGCCCCTCTGGTTTGTTGAAGGCACCAGCGAGTATACAAGCCGCAATGGATGGGACCGCGAAGCCAACATGTTCATGGCCGATGCTGTGGTCAGCGGTTACCTGCCCGACATTCCATGGTTGGGTGGTTTCCTTGCCTACAAGGGCGGCCAAAGTGTATTCTGCTATCTGGAGGACACCTTCGGGCGTCAGAAATTTTCCGAGCTCATGCACCGTGTACGCAGTCAGCGCAGCATCGAGCGTGGCATTGAGAGCACGCTGGGCTTTGGCCTTGAGGAACTTAGCAGCAACTGGAAGCAGTACCTGCAGCGCATCTACTGGCCCACGATTGAAGATCGCGTTCATGCAGGGGAATTCGCCGATCGTATCACGGATCACCTTGAGCTGAACAACTTCGTCAACAACAGCCCCGCCATCAGTCCCGCCGGCGATCGCATGGTGTATCTGACGGATCGCAGTGGCTACTTCGATCTCTATCTGGCGAACATCACCAGGCCGGAGAAGCCCCGATTGCTGCTCAAGGGACAGCAGAGCGGAGCCTTCGAGGAGCTGCACTGGCTGCGGCCCGGCATCAGCTGGGCGCCCGATGGTGAACGTCTGGTCTTTGCCGGCAAGGCGGGCGAAGAGGACGAGCTTTATCTGATTGATGCGGATCGCGGCAAGGTCCTGGAATCCTGGGCCTTCGGCCTGAAGGGGCTTTACAGCCCGACCTTCTGTCCGGACGGGCGTCATGTGGCTTTTGTCGCACAGCAGGAAGCGCGCAGCGATATCTGGCTGTTTGACCTGGAAGACGAATCCATCCAGAAGGTCACGGACGATCGTTACAGCGATTTCGATCCCTGCTTCTCGGCAGACGGTTCAAGCCTGCTCTTTACCAGCGACCGCGGAGCGGACACAAGCCGTGATTCCATCTTCGTGATGAAGGACCGCGAATACGCCGTGCATGACGTCTATCAGGCAAAACTCGCACTGGGTGCATCGGGCGACCTTGCCTGCACAGAGCTGATCCGGCTGACGGACAGCCCCTACGACAAACGGACACCGGTCTGGCTGGCCGCCAGCGCGGAAGGCGAAGAGGCGATCTACTTCGTCAGTGATGCCGGCGGCGCCTGGAATCTCTATCAGCTGCCTGTGCCGGCTGGTGAGGATCATGAGATTGTCACTCCGCAGCGCCGCACAAACATGCTGACCGGCATCTTTCAGCCATCGCTCTCCGCCTCGGGGCGCCTGCTTTTCTCCAGTTTCGAGAAGGGTGGCTACGACATTTTCCTGCACAAGAACATTCGTTTGCTGGAAGACTTTGGCCCGATGCCGGCCGATGATCAGGAGCTCCTGCCTTTCAACCGCATGAATGGCCATCGTGAAGAGCACGTGCAGGCCTCTGTGATGAAGGAGGACGCGGCGGATGAGCGCTGGAGGAAAATTGATTTCTCCGACCTGGCGAACTTCGGCAATGAGGACTATGAAAAGTGGATGGGCCGCGATCGCTCGCGGGATGACGATGACGAAGAAGCTATCGCCAGTGAGCTGCCGATTCGTCTGACGGAAGAGGGCGAGTACATCGAGAAGCCTTACAAGCTGCGCTTTTCACCGGACATGTCGATGGCCCTGGCCCAGTACGATGATCTCTTCGGCTTTCAGGGCGTGAGCCAGGTGGCCTTCAGCGATCTGCTGGGCAATCATGTGATCAACCTCTATTTGAATTTCTATCAGCGAATCGAATTCTCGAATCTCCATTTGTATTACACATGGAGTGGAAGCCGCCTGCAGACAACGACAGGCATCTACCGTTATGTGCGCTATCTGGCGGGCGAGACTTATAATCGCTACTACCGTGACGGTATGCTGGGAACCGAGCTGGATTTCTCCTATCCCATCAGTCGCTTTAATCGACTCCAGCTGGACACCCGCTTCACCCAGATCAATCGCGACAGCCTGAATGCGGACAAGGACCTGATTGACTTTGATCAGTTCAATACGCCCGTGTATCACAAGTACCAGAAGGGCCGCTTCCTGACGAGCTCGCTGGCCTTTGTCAATGACAATACGCTGTGGGGATCCACCGGACCTGTAAACGGCCGTAGAAGTGAATTGTCCTACACGCGAGGCTTTCCGGTGGCGGAAATGGGCGATGCGGGCAATGACTTTCACACAGTCATGGGCGATACCCGCCGCTATCTGCGAATCAATTCCGACATGCAGCTGGCCCTGCGCTTAAGTGCGGGTGCTTCCTGGGGTGATACGCCCCAGCGCTTCTTCATGGGTGGTTCGCCGGCCTGGGTCAATACGAAGTATTACAAGGCCGATTCGGACACGACCCTGAACACGCTGCGCAGCGACTTCAACGAATTGTATTACGCCGTTTTTGTGCAGCCACTTCGCGGCACTGCCCTGTACCAGCGCGAGGGTGACCGGTTTGTGATGGGCAACGCCGAGCTGCGCTTTCCCATCATTCACTACCTGGTGACAGGCTGGCCGCTGACAGTGGGCTTCCGGGATCTTCGCGGAGTCCTCTTTACGGACTTCGGCGCGGCCTGGGACAAAGCGCGGGGCTACGATGGAGTGGATGAGGACGGCCACCTGAAAGACCTTGTGATGAGCTATGGCTGGGGATTCCGTGTGGACATCGGCATTGCTCTTTTGAAAATGGATTGGGCCTGGGTCAGCAACTGGGATGGCAATCCAGAGGGGCCCCAATTTGTCGTTACGCTGGGAACGGACTTTTAGCGCGGTTTTACACAGAATCGAGGAACTATGAGCGACTCCTTCAACCCCGGACTGAAAGCAGGATCAGAGCTTCACGGATTTCGTGTTACACGCCAGACAGAGCTTCCTCATATCGGCGGCATCCTGACCGAACTGGTTCATCTTGCCACCGGCGAGCATCATGCCCATATCTCTCATCCGATTACCGAGAATGCCTTTCTGATTGCCTTTCGCACCCTGCCGGCAGACGACACGGGCGTGGCACATATTCTCGAGCACAGTGTTCTGGAAGGATCACAGAACTTTCCCGTCAAGTTCTTTACGCAGCTGACGGGGCGTTCGCTCAACAGCTTTATCAATGCCTTTACGGGAAGTGATACAACCACTTATCCCTTTGCTACCAGCGATCCGGAAGACTGGGACAATTTGCTTCGTGGTTATCTGGATGCCTGTCTAAGACCGCTGATGCACAGCGAGACCCTGTTGCAGGAAGGCTGGCGCAAAGAGTTCGCCAAGCCCGATGATCCTGAAAGTCCGCTTGTGATACGTGGCGTTGTCTACAATGAAATGAAGGCTGCCCTTTCGAGTCCCGAGAGCCAGTTTCACCGCAGGTTCCGGCGTGAGCTCTTTCCCGGTTCTGTCTATGCAAATGAGAGCGGGGGCGATCCTGCCTGCATACCAGATCTGACGGAAGAGGGCTGGCGCAGCTTTCACCAGGCGTACTACATCCCGCAGAATGCCTGGAGTTTCAGCATGGGACACCTGCCGCTGGAAGCGACGCTAAAGCGGATGAATGAGGCCTTTGCCGGATTCGAGGGCAGGCAGGCCCCCCGCCTGGAGATGCCGGATGACATGGGTCGCGAACCGCTTGTGATTCACGCTCGATATGGGGCTTCCCGCGGGGCTGGCGCGAGTTCGCCACGAATGGCTGCTGTTGGCTGGCGACTTTGTCCGGTGACCGATGTGCGGCAGACCATGCAATTGCGCTTTCTGCTGGAAGTGCTGGCTGGCGGCTACAGCAGTCCGCTTAATCATGCACTTCTTTCAAGTGGCCTTGGCAGCAGTCTGGCACCAGCTGGACTTAGCAGTTCCGAAGCCCGGCTCTCCTTTGGTTGCGGCTTGAAGGGGATTGAGGCCGGTGCAGGTGAAAAAGTTCAGGCGCTCGTCCTGGAGACGCTGGAACAGATTGCCCGCGATGGCCTGGAGCGTGATACAATCGAGGCTGCTCTCGACATGTTTGAGCTGGAAGCCCGCGAGCAGTCGCGGGTCTGGGGCATGCCCTGGACCATTGGCAGCTGCTTCTTTGCGATGGCGCCCTGGATGCATGGTGCCGACCTCGTTGCTGTAACACGGGTAGACACATTGCTGAAAGACCTTCGCGCGGCAGCTGGTCAAGAGGGCTTTGTTCAGTCCATGGTGCGCGAGTTCCTGCTGAATAATCCTGAGCGGATTCTGCTTGAAATGGAAGCGGAGGATGGTGCTTTTGAGGCGCGGGAAGAAGCCCTCGCCGCCCGCCTTCAGGCCGAAAAGGCTGCCCTGAGTCAGGAGGAGAAGCAGGAGCTTGTCGAGCAAGCCCGGCGCGTGGCCGAATGGCGTGACGATCAGGGTGATCTGAATTGTCTTCCGACACTGCGCCCTGCAGATCGTCCGCGCCAGGCTCTTGCCTGCAGGCTTGAATCACAGGGCCAGAACCTCTTCCTGCGTCCGGCGGCAACCAACGGCCTTGAGCATCTGGAGCTGTCCTTTGCTGTCAATCCTGAAGGCCCACACGCTCCCAGCATGGATCTGCTTTCCTGGGTCAGCCAGTTGGGACACGCAGGCAGAAGTGTGCAAGCCAGCGAGGAGCGGATTCGCAGGCTTGTGGGGAACTTCTCGATTGGCAGCCAGCATAGTCTGACAGCCACGGGTGATGCCCGCGTACACGAGATCAGCCTGCGGGCATTTGGCCTTGGGTTGCATCGGCAGGAATGGCTGGACCTGGTGGCCGACCTGCTTTTACGCACCGATTTCAAGAACGAAAAGCGCCTGCGCGAACTACTCAAAATGCGACAGACCAATCTGCGCAGCCAGATTATCAGCGGTGCCGGCGCGGTTGTATCACAGTTTGCCCAGGATCTGGTCAGCCCGCTTGGACACCTGACCGATCGCATCGAGGGGATCAGCTGGATGCGTCATCTCGCGGCGCTTAAGGATCCGCTTGAGCTGGGTCGCTCCATGGAAGAGCTGCTTGTTGAACTACTGGGATCCTTCCGCGCACAGGCCGTGATCTGTGCAGAGGAAGAGTCCATCCATGGGCTGGCCCAGGATCTTGAGGAACGGCTCTCTTGCTGGCAGACAACCACGACAGAGCGGCCAGAAGCTGCGGTTGAGGCTAGCCCTCTGGCCGTGGACGAGCGACTCTTCGTCCGCAGCACTTCGGTGGATGGTGTCTTCCACACACAGGCCTGGCAGGCGCCCGCTTACGATCATGCAGACGCGCCCGCGCTCCACCTCTTGGGCAGCTGGATGGAGCAGCCGCTATATGAGCGGATTCGCGCCGAGGGTGGTGCTTATGGCGCGCGCGCCGGATACGACTGGGGCACGCGAGTCTATGTCTTCCAGTCCTGGCGTGATCCACGCATTGGGGGCACGCTGGATGATTTTGATGCGGTTCGCCGGCAAAGCCTTGACGGCCGCATGACACAGGATGAGCTGGATCGGGCCAAGATTGAAGCCCTGCGTATGATGGACCGTCCACTGCTGCCGCATGAAGAGGCCCGCGCCTGTTTTGCGGGTATGCGCCGTGGCCGCACCCAGGAACTGAAGGACCTCTTTCGAGCCCGCCTGCTGGATGCCACCAGAGAAGACCTGGTGCGCGCAGCCAGTACCTGGCTGGCGGATGGACAGGCCCGCCGCAGCGCCATCATCTGTTCGGACTCCATGCTTGAATCACAGCTTGTAGACGGTCGCGAAGTGCAACACGAAGCCATCCTGCCGGATGCAAAGGCATGAGCCTCAGAACCAGCGCTCCTGCCAATCCGGAAGAGCTGGCCCAGTGGCTGGCAGCGGACAGGCGTAATCGTCACCGAATTGGCGCGATGCGTGAACTGAAGGGCATGCTGCAGGATGCAGCCGCCAGACCTGGCTGGATTCGGGAAGATCGACAGATCCTTGCCCGCTGGCTGCTGCTGGAGGAGGATGAGACTTTCCGGCTGGTTTTGCTCGATCTACCTGAGGACGGTCCCTGGCAGTCGCTCTTCCTGCGCATCCTGAAACAGCTTCGTGATACAAAGGGCCTTGTACTTTGTCCTGAGGAATTGCCGGCACTGGCCGGACGCCTTGAACCAGCGCGTCAACAGCTTGCAGCGGCCGGCTACGGTGTAATGGCACGCCGCGCCCGTGTCCTGCTTAAAGCGAGTAGCACAATCAGCCGCCAGACTGGCCCGCTCCTGGATGAGCAGGAGCTTGACGGAGAAGGCGGTGGGCGCTGGAGCTTGCCGCAGGATCTTCCGCCAGATGATCTGGAAGCTGGCCTGGCACGGATGGCGCGGTTGGGAGCGCGTCAGATTGAATTACTATTGAATGAAGCAGCAGAGAGTCTGGAGCTGCCGGCGGGATGGCGACAGGACTCCCTTGAATGCCTGGAAGATTGGGGCCCCATTGCCGACAGGCCCTGAAGGAGAGTGACTTGTTCAAACGCATATTGATCGCCAATCGCGGCGAAATTGCCCTGCGCGTGATACGAACGGCGCGTGAGATGGGCATTGAAACGATCGCTGTATACAGCGAGGCGGATCGTGCCAGTCTGCACGTGGTTGAAGCAGATTATGCCGTGTGCATTGGTCCTGCGCCCAGCCGGGAGAGCTATCTGAAGGGTGATGTGATACTGGATGTCGCCCTCAAAATGGGTGCGGAAGCTATCCATCCGGGCTATGGCTTTCTTTCTGAAAATGCCGATTTCACCAGGGCCTGCAGCGCAGCTGGCATTGTCTTTGTCGGTCCTTCGCCTGAAGTCATGGAATCCATGGGCAGCAAAACCTGTGCGCGCCGCACCATGATCGATGCGGGTGTGCCCGTGGTGCCTGGCACGGAGGAGGCAATTCAGGATGTGAACGCGGCACTGGAAATTGCCCGCGAAATCGGCTTTCCCGTGATGCTGAAGGCAGCGGCCGGTGGTGGTGGAAAGGGCATGCGCCTCGTGCACGAAGAGAAAGACTTTGTGAATGCGCTGGAAGCTGCCCGGCGTGAGGCGCAAGGTGCCTTTGGTGATGCCGAGGTTTACGTCGAGAAGTTCGTCGAAGAGCCGCATCACATCGAAGTGCAGATCCTGGCTGACAGCCATGGTAACGTGATCCATCTGGGCGAACGGGAATGTTCCATACAGCGCCGCCATCAGAAGGTCGTGGAAGAAAGCCCCAGCCCCTTTGTAACACCTGAACTTCGCCAGGCGATTTGTGATACAGCCGTGCAGGCGGCCCGTGCAGTTGGCTATGTGAATGCAGGAACCATCGAGTTTCTGGTGGACAAGCACAGGAAGCACTATTTCCTGGAGATGAACACACGCCTGCAGGTGGAGCATCCGGTAACCGAGTGGGTCACGGGAGTCGATCTGGTGCGGCAGCAACTGCTGGTAGCAGCCGGTGAGGCGATCGAAATTGGACAAGAGGAAATCGTGGCGCGTGGTCATGCGCTTGAGTGTCGCGTTTGCGCCGAAGATCCCCGCGAGAATTTTCTGCCGGATACGGGGCGTATTCACACGCACCGCCTGCCTTCTGGACCCGGCATTCGCGTGGACAGTGGTGTGGAATCTGGCAGCGAAGTCTCCGTACACTACGATCCGATGCTGGCCAAGCTGACGGCCTGGGCCCAGGATCGTGATACAGCCATTGCCCGCATGCATCGCGCTCTGGCCGAGTATCGCCTGCACGGCGTACGGAACAATCTCGATTTCTGCCGCTGGGTAATGGAGCACCCTGTCTTTGCATCGGGCACCTATACCACACGGTTTATCGAGGAATACTTCGATCCCGAAATGCTGGACGGTGGTGGCGAGGCCAATCGTGAGGCCGCAGAGGTCGTTGAGATTCTGCGTCGAGTCAAGCGGGAGAAAGGGCTGGCCAGCGAAGATCGTGGCGATGCCTGCCGGAGTACGGCTTGGAAACAGCAGCACAGGAGGGCCTGATGAGACGCTTCGTACGACATCGTGGAGAAGAAGCAAGCCTGCTGGCCTACAGCGGATCCTGCAGCACGGGTGAACTCCACGATGCTGATCGGAGGCTGGAGGTGGAAGCCGTGGCGCGCCGTTCGGAATGGTCATTGAAGCTTGGTGATCGCGTCTTTCGCGTGGAGCATCTGGGTGATCACCGCTATCGGGTAAACGGACACGAGCTGGATTGCCACCTGAAGACCGAGCTGGAAGACCGCTTTGCCCAATTTCAGCGGGATGGCGATGGCGCGGCAGACCGCCAACTGGAAGCCCCCATGCCCGGTCGCATTGTCAAGTTGCTGGTCGCAGAGGGCGATCGTGTGACAAAGGGGCAGGGATTGCTCATTGTCGAGGCCATGAAAATGGAGAACGAGCTGAGGGCCCTGGCCGACGGCACGGTTCAAGCCATCCGCGTGGAAGAAGGACAGGGTGTGGAGAAGGGCGCGGTTTTGCTCACCTTCGAGGTGTAGTCCGCAGTTAGCAAGGACTCAGCGCCCTTCCGTCAGGCCTTTCAACATGTGAATCAACTCGGGCCAGAGCATGACCGCCTGGCCCGTTTTCTTGTCCAGTGCTGCATGAACCATACTGGCCCGCGCCAGCTCCTCACCCGCTGGGCTCAGGAAGCGATAGGCCAGCTCAAAGGATCGCTCGCGAATCTGTGTGACACGGAGCTGAATGCTGAAGCTGTCGCCCAGACGCATGGGCCGACGGTAATCCGCCTCGCAGTGAACGATGGGCAGCATCGGCTCATCACTGGAAATCTTCTGCCAGAGGTTGATGCCATAGTCCGCCAGAAAGCTCTCCCAGCATTCATGGGCCAGTTCAAGCAGGCGGGGAAAGAAAATCACGCCTGCACAATCAGTGTGCGCCATGCGCAGTTGCAGCTCTACCTGATACATCAATTTTCCTTTGCAAAAAGCCGGCAGCTGCCTGTGGACTCAAGCAGCTGAAGAGAAAAATGTTCAGCCAGCCACTTGATGGTGGACTCCCTGGCGAAAATCACATGGGTTGTATCACGCTGATAATGCCAGCCGGGAAAGCTCTCGTCCCTGACAATGCCCGTCATGATCAGCAGCCTTCCACCATTTTTGAGCAGCTTCAGCAGATCGCCTAATGTATCACAGGGCACATGCAGGTGCTCAAAGACTTCGGTCAGGGTGATAAAGTCCAGCGACTGCTCTGCGGGAAAGGGCAAAGGCCGAAAAAAGGGATCACGGGCCAGACATTGAAAGCCCGCGGATTCCAGCATATCCTGTAACACAGGAACAGGCCCGCAGCCTTCATCAAGGCCCTTTGCGCCCTGTGGGCAATGCCGGGACAGCACTTCAACAGCAGGCTTCAGCCATTCGCGATAGCTTGCCTGATCTTCATTCCGGTGCAGCTCATAGCGCGCCTTTTCGGCTGCCCTGTCCGGCCATTCGGCGCGCTCACGATGAACCAGCCCGCACTGATCACAACTCCAATAGTGCCGGCCGGATTCAACATGGTAGGCTTGTGTCACAGGACTCTGGCAAAGTGGGCAGGGACTGCTTGCATCCGTCACTTCAAAAGGCTTCAGACGCGCTCTTGGCGAA
Organism: uncultured Bacteroidaceae bacterium; assembly: GCA_964345075.1. Classification (GTDB taxonomy): domain Bacteria; phylum CAIWAD01; class CAIWAD01; order CAIWAD01; family CAIWAD01; genus CAYFPS01. The sequence continues at coordinate 52,108 of CAYFPS010000008.1, forward strand.
GGAAGGGCCGCTCTTTGTGCAGGCTTTCGAACGGAGATCTCCCCGGCAAGAGCCGCCATGCACTCTATGCCCGGTGTCTCGGCCTTGATCCCGGCCATCTCCAGCAGTGGAGTCAAATCGGGATCCAGCCCGCAGTTCAGCTGCACATTTAGGCCCGATACCGGCTCTTCAAAGGCCAGCTCAGTGCAAACCAGTGCCAGTCTTTCCAAAAGCTTCTGCTGCTTGAGACTGCGGGCCAGCGCATGATCGCCATGTTGACGATCCCCCAGGATCGGATAGCCAAGTCCGGCAAGGTGTCGCCTCAACTGATGCGGCCGGCCGCTTTCCGGCCTGCATTGGATCAGACTGATCCGTGTCCGCTCGAAGCGCCCACCAGCCAGTGGAAAATCACCCCGCTCCAGCGTCGTGAAATGTGATACAGCCTCCCGCTCGGGGCCGGGTGGCTCAAGATCCTTCAGCGGCCTGTCGCAGCTGAATTCATCCTGGGGCCAGCCGCGCACAAGACAGTGGTAGCTCTTGTGAATGCGCTGCTCGCGAAAGGCCAGCCCCAGCTGTCTGGCGCTATCAGCTGAAAGGGCGAAGAGAATCAGACCCGAAGCGCCCCGATCCAGTCTGTGCAGGGGCCAGAGCCACCGGCCCAGCTGATCACGTAGTCGGCGCATGAGATTGTCTTCGCCGCGGGAAAGCTCACTGCCATGACTAAGCAGTCCGGGTGCCTTGCGCACACAGACCTGCGTGTCTGTCAGATGGACAATGGGAACGAGTGGGTCAGGACTTGGCTTCATCGAGCCACCGGGTGATGATCTCGATCATTTTGCGCGCCTGATCTTCGGAGCTGATGTTGAACTGACTCTGCTTGCGAAAGACACCACCCTGCTTGCGAAAGCGAGCCACGCGAAACTTGACGGCTCCCCACTCGCCCTCGGGATTGGCGCGTTCCAGATATCTGAAGAGGATGGTCGTCCAGGCGCCACGGGTCAGGATCTCCTTGTCCAGCTCACGAACAAGCTCCTTGCCCGAGGCGGGATCGGAATAGGCAATGGTGATGGCGTCAATGGTTTCGGCCATGATCTTCCTTTCTAGGTTTGGGAAAACAAGAAAGCACCACGAATCAGGAAAGGCAAACGAGGGGCTAGTGGCGCTTGCTGCTCTTGACGGACTGAATCAGTCCCTGGCTGAAGACGCCACCGATGATCAGACCCATTACAAGACCGAACCAGCCAAACTCTTCATAGCCCAGCGCGGCCGATGCAGCCAGAATCAGGATTCCCAGCCAGAAGCGCTTGCGCAGCAGCAGATGTCGTGAGGGTTGATTCATGTTGTGCCTTTTTTAGCACTCACCCTATCGGCAAAAGATTTCCATACCTTGACCCGATTCAAGCAAGGAAGCATGGGCATGAGCCAGACACCCGCCTCGGGAAGTGATTCTTCAAAAGCACCGGAAACGCCTTCAAAAGAGCGGCGACTCTTTGGCATAGCGCCCATCAAGTTTGTCTTCGCCCTCGAATATGTTCTCCAGGGGCTTGCAAACCCCTTTCAGGGAATCACCTATCAGCCCTTCTTCCGCCATTTTCGCATGGATTATGGACTTTCGGAAGCGGCAACGCAGGGTTTTTTCAGCAAATCCTATCTCGCCTGGAGCTTCAAACCCCTGATCGGCTTCCTGATTGACGCCTATGGTCGCACCAAAACCGTCCTGACCTTGCTGCTCTCGATGGCCGCGCTGGGCTATTTGCTGGTGCCGGTGGTGGATCGCAGCGCACTGATTTTCTTCGCCTTCATGTTCGGCTTGTCGATTGTGCTTGCTGCAACGGACGTAGCGGTGGACCGCGCAACGGTGATCGAGGGCGAGGAAGAGGCCAGGCAGAGCGGGCGCAGTCGTGCATCCACCGTCGGCCTTAATCAGGCCATCTGCTGGACGGCCATTTACGGAACGGGCATTCTGGCAGCGGTCCTGGGAGGCTGGGTCGCCGAAAATGTTGCCTTCAACTGGTTGATGATCGCCCTGGCTGCCGTTCCTCTTGTCGTGCTGGGCTTCGTGCTCTTCCTGCCAAAAGATGAAGCCGCGCCCATTCCGCTCAAAGACTCGCTGGGCAACTTCTGGAAGGGTTTGAACAGCGGTCCGATCCTCTGGATCATGCTTTTCTACTTCATCTTTCACTTTCAGCCGGCGATGGGTGCCCTCTGGAACAACCACCTGATTGAAGATCTGGGCTTTTCGCAGACACAGATCGGGCTGGCCGACGGCGCTTCCAATGCCGGGCTTTTCGTAGGCGTGATTGTCTTTGCCTGGCTTGGCGTGCGCTGGCAGGACCGAATGGGTCTGCGCAGCCTCTTCCGCTTTTACATTCTGCTTAGTGTTGGCATCAATCTGACCCAGTACCTGCTGGTGGATCCCTGGTTCAGCATGGTGACGGGTTTCATTCATTCCTTCCTGCCCGGTGTGGAGCTGGAAAGCGTGCGACTGGGCTGGATGGCCAGCTACAATTTCGTGCTTGCGGTGGCCGCCGCCCTGATTCGCATGAGCACCTTCTCGCTGGTGGGCGCCGTGATTCCGGTTGCGGCGGCGGGCAGCCTTTTTGCCGGCTTCATGAGCGTGGCCAATCTGGCCTACTCCTTCAGCTATGCCAGTGGCGCCTGGCTCTATACGCGGGGCATGGAATTCGGTCTGGTGCGCTCACTGCAGGAAGGCCTTTTCGGAATCGGTGGCGCGCCCGGCGACAGCCTGTCCATCAGCATGCTGATTCTGATTGGCTCGCTCAGCTACCTGCTTTCCTTTGCCGCCGCGCACATGCTGCCGGATCGGCGTCAAACCATGGAAGATCCCGAGGAAGCGGGCATGGCGGGACCGGAGCCCTGGTTGGCGCTTCCCGCCAATCTGCTCAAGTCGATCAACAGGGGCGCACTGCTGGCTGGAGCCGGGCTCTTTGCCGTTGCTGTCTGGGTCTGGGGCTTCGACCCGATCAGTGCCACACTGATGAGCTTCTTCTGCCTGACCTTCATGCGCAAGCAGCTGCTTGACTGGCTGTTGGTCACTGGTCGCAGCTGATGGTCGTCGGACGTGGTGTCGGACCACTTCAACTTCGGCCCGAAGACGGCCCTTGTTGAAGCGGAGCCGTGCCGACAGGTCGGCACTTCGCCAGGGGCCATTTGCCGACTGCGTCGACAACTGCCCCAATGGCCTGCTGGTAGCTGGTTGCTGATGGTCGTCGGACGTGGTGTGGGACATGGTGTCGGACGTGGTGTCGGACATGGTGTCGGACGTGGTGTCGGACACCAGCTTCAAATCCACCTGCCACTTTGTCAGCCGTCAAGCTGCTTTGACAGATGACGAAGAAATGAATGAAAATGAATAGCCGAGCCTTGACAGGCAAAATTCTGTCACCAACCTGAAAAAGAAAAGCCCCGCATGCGGGGCTTTTTCATGGGCGATACGGGACTCGAACCTGTGACCTCTGGTATGTGAGACCAGCGCTCTAACCAGCTGAGCTAATCGCCCATTGTTCGCTAAGAACAGACGCCCAAGGTAGGATCGGCGAATCTGGAATGCAAGTGCCTGCAGATGGCGTGTCACAAATGGGAGTACCAAAGCCGATCAGCCATGCGCACCGCAAGATGGGCTTTTGTATCTTGTGGCCTTCGACGGCTAAACGAAATCGAGCATAGAGAAAAGGGAGGACGACATGTCCATCAAGATCGGCATCAACGGCTTCGGACGCATTGGACGACTGGTCTTTCGCCGCGCCATGGAAATGGGCGGAATCGAGGTGGTCGGAATCAACGACCTGACCGATGCAAAGACGCTGGCCCACCTGCTGAAGTACGATTCCACCCACGGCCGCTACGCGGGCAAGGTTGAAGTTGACGGCGACAGCATCGTTGTGGACGGTAATCGCATTCCCATCAGTGCTCACCGTGATCCGGCCGAGATTCCCTGGAAGCAGCTGGGTGCCGCCATCGTGGTCGAAGCGACCGGTGTTTTTGCCACCAGCGAAGCCCTGGACAAGCACCTTGCAGCCGGTGCCGAGCGTGTTGTGCTTACGGTTCCGCCCAAGAACGCCATCGACAACATCGTCGTGCTGGGTGTGAACGACGACTCCCTGAACGCCAGCCAGAAGAAGGTTTCCAACGCTTCCTGCACCACCAACTGCCTGGCGCCCATCGCCAAGGTGCTGCACGAGTCCTTTGGCATCGAGCACGGTTTGATGACCACCGTGCATGCCTACACCAACGATCAGCGCATTCTCGTTCTGCCGCACAAGGATCTGCGCCGCGCCCGCAGCGCCGCCGCCAACATCATTCCCACCACCACCGGTGCCGCCCGTGCCGTGGGCAAGGTGATTCCGGATCTGGCCGGCAAGCTGGACGGTTTCGCCATGCGCGTGCCGGTGGTCGATGGCAGCGTGGTTGACCTGACCTGCCGCCTCAAGCGCTCCGTCACGGTGGAAGAAATCAATGCTGCCATGAAGGCCGCTGCGGAAGGCCCGATGAAGGGCGTGCTGGAGTACACGGAAGATCCGATTGTCTCCAGCGACATTGTGGGCAACTCCCACTCCAGCGTTTTCGATGCCCTGAGCACGGCCGTGATCGGTGGTGACTTCGTCAAGGTTGTCTCCTGGTACGACAACGAGTGGGGCTACAGCTGCCGCGTTGTGGATCTGGTCAAGCGCATGGCCGCTTTCTAGAAGAGATCAGCATGCAAAGCGGGAACCGGCCTGGTGCCGGTTCCTTCATTTGGGGGATGGATCTGTGTCACGAATGAACATTCATCAACTTGATGTCAAAGGACGGCGTGTCCTTTGCCGAGTGGACTTTAATGTGCCGCTGGATGAGCAGGGTTGTATCACGGACGATCTGCGCATTCAGGCCGCCCTGCCCACAATCACGACGCTGCTTGAGGGCGGGGCACGGCTCGTTCTGATGAGCCATCTGGGCCGGCCCAAGGGCGCGCCGGAAGAGAAGTACAGCCTGAAGCCTGCAGCCGATCGTCTTGCTCAGCTGCTGAAAAAACCGGTCAAGTTCTCCCCGGACTGTGTATCACAGGAAACGCGCCAGATGGCGCTGGCCCTGAAGGACGGAGAAGTCCTGCTGCTGGAGAACCTGCGCTTTCATGCGGGTGAGACGGAAAACGATCCTGCATTTGTATCACAGCTGGCAGCTCTGGGCGAGATCTATGTGAACGACGCCTTCGGTACTGCCCACCGCGCGCATGCGTCGACAGAAGGCGTGGCCCGCGTACTGGGCAATGCTGCTGCCGGTCTGCTGATGGAGCGGGAGCTGGAGTTTCTGGAAGACAGGCTGAAGGAGCCGGCCCGCCCCTACTGGGCCGTGCTGGGTGGCGCCAAGGTCTCGGGCAAGATTGATGTCATCGAAAACCTGATACCGAAAGTCGACGGGCTGGTGATTGGTGGTGGCATGGTCTTCACTTTTTTCAGGGCAATGGGGCTGGAAACCGGCTCAAGCCTGATTGAAGAGGACCGCATCGAGATGGCGGCCGGAATCATCCAGCGCTGCCAGGATGCGGGTGTTCGCCTGCTGTTGCCGACGGATATCGTCATCGCCTATGCCTTCAGCCGGGATGCGGCGCACAAGGTGGTTCAGCGTGATGCCATGCCAGCTGGCTGGATGGGACTGGACATTGGACCTGCCAGCATCAAGGCCATCGATCAGGCTCTGTCAGCGGCCAAGACCGTTGTCTGGAACGGTCCGATGGGTGTCTTTGAGTTCGACGCCTTTGCGGCCGGTACCCGCGGGCTGGCCGAGACCCTCGGCCGGGCGACGGCTGCCGGTGCCTGCACGATTGTCGGCGGCGGCGATAGTGCTGCCGCTGTCAAGCAATTCGACATGGAGCAGGCCTTCACCCACATCAGCACCGGTGGTGGTGCAAGCCTTGAGCTGCTGGAAGGAAAAGAACTGCCCGGAGTGGCCGTGCTCAATCGCAAGTGACTCTTGCGCATTTGAAGGTCAGCCACTACCTTGTTCGCTTGTCTCTAAACGGGAAGACCCATGCGTAAACTGCTCATTGCAGGTAACTGGAAGATGCACATGCCGAACCACGAGGCGGTCAGCCTCGCGCGTCAGCTGCGTGTACGTCTGATGGGCATTCACCGGGCCGACATGCTGGTCTGTCCGCCGGCAACGGCCCTGACCGCCGTGGCCGAGATGCTGAAGGATTCGGAAATTGCCCTGGGCGCGCAGAATCTGCACGATCAGGTTTCCGGGGCCTACACGGGTGAAATTTCCGGCGAGATGATTCGCAGTGCCGGTGCAGGCTGGGTCCTGATCGGACACTCGGAGCGCCGCCAGTTCTTTGGTGATACAAACGAATGGGTAGCCAGCAAGGTGCAGGCCGCTCTCAGTGCGGGACTTCATCCTGTGCTTTGCGTGGGCGAGACGCTGGAAGAGCGCGAAGCTGGCCGTCTGGAGACGGTTCTGCGTGCGCAGCTCGAGGCAGCCTTGTCCAGTCTGGATGCCACCCTTATGGCCAGCATGACCGTCGCCTACGAGCCGGTCTGGGCGATCGGCACCGGGGTGGTGGCAACGCCCGCACAGGCGCAGGAGGCACACAAGCTGCTGCGCGGCTGGGTCAGTGGATTGTTCGATTCCAATGTGGCTTCTGAACTGCGCATCCTTTACGGCGGTTCGGTCAAGCCCGACAATGCCGGCGAGCTGCTTGGCCAGCCGGATATCGATGGCGCCCTTGTGGGTGGTGCCAGTCTGAAAGCGGAAGATTTCAGCCAGATCGTTCAAGTGGCTGATTCCGTGGTGAAGTAAGGAGACTTCATGTATTTCGCTATCATCGCCCTGACCGTTCTGGTCGCCGCTCTTCTGATGGTTGTCATCCTGATGCAGCAGTCGAAGGGTGGCGGTCTCAGCGCTACCTTCGGTGGTGGCGGCGGAGGCGACGCAATGCTGGGCAGCCGCATGGCGGCCAATGTCCTGCACAAGGCCACGATCTATCTGGTGGCCACCTTTCTTGGTCTTTGCCTGATTGCTACCATCATCTCCGGTGGCGGTGGTGGCGAAGTCCAGTCCGTAACGGCCCGTGCGCTGCAGGAACAATCCGCGGCCAGTGGTTTCAGTACGGAGATCCCGACCATTCCCACCCCGCCCGCGGGAACCGGGGAAGGCGAAGGAGAGTAAGACACAGATTGCCCGAGTGGTGAAATTGGTAGACACGCCATCTTGAGGGGGTGGTATCCGCAAGGATGTGCCGGTTCGAATCCGGCCTCGGGCATGGCCCTGTCAGGCGACAGGGCCGTTTCATGAAAAGAAGATTCAATCAGGAGTCGAGCATGCGGAAGTCCTTTCTGATCCTGCTGGTGGTGCTGGGTGCCCTTTGCCGCCCCGCCCTGGCCGAAAGCCCCGCCGAAGCCAAGAAGGCTGAAATCGACCGCCTGCATCAGGCGATGGGCGTTGCCGGTAGTCCGGCCGAATACGAAGACCTCAAGAGCCAGTGGGAAGCCGCTGTCAGTGAATACCGCCGCCTGAAGGCTGAAGAAAAGGCCGAAGGTGACAAGGATGCGGCCTGCAAAAGCTCAATCAACGAGTGCAATTCATCCTACAAAGAGCGCGATTACTCAAGCGCCAAGATGTATGCCGAAACAGCCCTGAAGGCCTGCCCGGACAACTTCAAGGCCCTTTACATGCTGGCCAAAAGCGAGCGCAAGCTGGGTGAATTCTCTGCGGCCCTGGACCATCTGGATGAAGCCATGGCGGCCGAGCCGAGTGATGTTCGTCCCCTGATCGAACAGGGCGAAATGCTTGCTGAGGATATGGGCAAGCTGGCCGAAGGCCTTGCCCTGCTGGATCAGGCAGCCCAGAAGGATCCTTCCAGGGCCGATGAGGCCTACTACGACAAGGGACAGATACTGCTCAAGCAGAAGAACTTTGCTGCCGCTGCTGCTGCCTTCGAGCAGACTGTTGCTGTCCGCGCCGATCACACGCCCGCCTGGGTTGCCCTGGCCAACTGCTACTACGAGATGAAGAATCCGGCCAAGACCCTGCGGGCGGCCGAAGGTGCGCTGAAGGACGGCAGCTATCGCGGTCGTAGCGAAGTGCTCTTCTTTCAGGCTGCAGCCTATCGCATGAATGGGCAGTATGACAGCGCCATCGGCGCGGCAAAGAGCTGTCTGGACGATATCAATCGCCTGCGTCGCAACAAGAGCTATATCCAGGGTGGTGCCCACTACGAAACGGGCCTGTCGCTGGAAGCCAAGGGCAGCTTTGCACAGGCCATCAAGGCTTTCGAGCAGGCTGTTGACTTCCGCGAGTGGAAGTCCAGCGCCACTTACGAGATCGAGCGTATCAAGCGCGATCAGGGTCTCTGATCCAATTCAAAGCTGAATAATGGCCCGATTCCCCTAAGGGAGTCGGGCTTTTGCTTGCTTGGGCGAGTCCAAATCACTATTCTCGGCAAGCCCAATTACGAAGGAACACCATGAAACGCACCCCCCAGAGCCTCGTGCTCCTTGCCTTTGCTGCATCGTCAGCATGGGCCCAGCTCGGTTTCGTCGAAAGCAGCCATGATTTTGGCACGCGCACAACCGAGACAAACTACACGGCCATCGTCCACCTGCAGAATACCGGTTCCACGACGCTCAGCGCGAGCTCGATTCACTGTACGCCCGACTGGTGCTCGGTGAGTCCTGCCAGTGCAAGTCTCGCCCCCGGTCAGAGCATCAACCTGACTCTTACGGCGAATGTGCCTCACAACCTTCACTATGAAGGGGCGGTTGTGGTAGAAGGTGACTGGGGTGCCACCCAGCTGCCGCTCAGCCTGAATGGTGATTATCCAGGAACCATGTGGGACAGCACCTACAACCTGTGGGGCAGCAGCCTGAAAAGCCAGCTCCTCTCGATTGTGGACGGCCATTATGCCCTTAGCTATGACGGGGCACGTCTGGAAATGTTCAGCAATCTCGACAATGTGAATGGCTGGGTGGAAGGTGTCTACACAGGATTCCTGCTTCAGACCAGTGGAATTCCGGATCACACGATCATGAATACCGAGCACACCTGGCCGCAGAGTTATGGTGCGGAAGGTGATGCCCGCTCAGACTTGCATCACCTCTTTCCAACCAAATCAACCATCAACAGCAGCCGGGGCAACCTGCCCTTTGGTGAAGTGGTCGTCTCCAGTTCCGGCTACCCGACCGGCGGGGCGGACAGGGGAACCAACGCGCAGGGTATCACGGTCTTTGAACCACGCATTCAGCACAAGGGCGATTGCGCTCGCGCCGTCTTCTACTTTGCCCTGCGCTACAGCAACCCTTACAGCTTCCTTGATCTCGCCAATCAGGAAACGGTCCTGAGGGGCTGGCATACGCTGGATCCCGTTTCGCAGAAAGAGCTTGATCGCAATGACGACATTCAGGCCCTCCAGCAGAATCGCAATCCTTTTATCGACGAACCGGGCCTGCTGGATCGCATGGGCAGCCTGACCGGCAGCGGTGCGCTGGTCTTGTACCCAGATCTTGCCCTCTTTCCTTCGACCATCAATCTTGACTGTTCGAGCTTGCCGGGCTGCACGAGCAGCTTTGTCATCAGCAATCCCGGTGAGGCCAGCCTGACCATCAATTCGATTGGCAGCAGCAATCCAGAACTGTCGCTGAATGCGCCGGCCACGCCCTTCGTTCTGGCTGCCGGCGAGGCCGTGGATGTCAGTCTTAGCGGAATCAGCGCACTTGGCTCAGCCACCGTAACCGTCGCCAGCAGCGCTGGCAGCGAAAGTGTGGCTGTAAACTGGGCGGGCGAAGCGCCCGAAATGGGTCCGCCCACCATCAGCATCGCCATGGAGGAGAACGGTTACCGCATCACCTGGGATGCCGTACCCGGTGCCGAGCAGTATCGAATCCAATACGCCAGCAATGTGAACGGACCCTGGCTGAATCTCGGTTTGACCACCCAGACCCAGTACTTGCTGGCCGGCACCAACTGGCCCAGTCCCAGTCTGCTGCGCGTGACCAGCGTGAATAGTCAGTAGCTGCGGCCAGTTGCCAGCAGGCCAGGGGCCAGTTTCCAGCCTTAGGCAACCAACCATACTCTCTGACTGGCAACTGGTATCTGGCACTGGAAGCTTCTTCAGGCTAACGCCTGAGCTCTGACTGGCAACTGGAAACTTCTTCAGGCTAGCGCCTGACGCCTGACGCCTGCATCTCTGGCTGGAACCTGGCCACTGGTAACTGGAATCTTCTTCTGACTGGCTACAGGCTACTGAAACCTGTTCCACTGGCCTGACATGTGTGGGTGGCTTGACACTTTTACAAAGCTACGTCCGACACCACGTCCGACATCATGTCCGACAAGTACCTGCAGCCAGCGGCCAGCAAGCCAGCATGCCAGTTACCAGTAAGCCAGGAACAAGCTTCCAGCCGTCACCCCCGCGTAGGCGGGGGCAGCATGCCAGTTACCAGCGATACCCTCTGGCTGGCTACTGGCCACTGGCTACTGGAAACTTCTTCAGGCTAAGGCCTGACGCCTAACGCCTAACGCCTGACGCCAAACACCTAACGCCTGAGCTCTGACTGGCACTTGGCCACTGGCTACTAGAAACTTCTTCAGCCTAACGCCTGACGTCCCTCTGGGATAGGTGCCTGTGCTCAGCTTGCAGCCTCCTCGCGTCCACTGCCGTGGGGGCCTTCTTTCTTTGCTGCCTGCAAAGAAAGAAGCAAAGAAAGCAGCTCTCAGATTGCCGCGCATAACTTGCGTGCTGCTTCGCCGCACGCTTCGAACAGATGCGCGAGCCATGTCTGCTTTACTGCCTGCGTTTTATTGATGCCGCAAGCGGCATCTTTGATGAATTAGCAGGCCAGTTGCCAGCAATGTGAACGGACCCTGGCTGAATCTCGGTCTGACCAGCCAGACCCCGTACTTGCTGGCCGGCACCAACTGGCCCAGTCCCAGTCTGCTGCGCGTGACCAGCGTGAATAGTCAGTAGCCAGTCAGAGAGTCGTCAGGCGTCAGGCATCAGCAGTCAGTTGCCAGCAAGCCAGTAGCCAGTAAGACTGTAGTCCAGCGATGCCCTCTGGCTGGTAACTGGTATCTGGCCACTGGCATCTTCTTCAGGCTAACGACTAACGCCTGTCATCCCCGCGAAAGCGGGGACCCCTAACGCCTGCCGCCCCATTTCTTCCACTTTCCGAGTGGACTCTCCTGTACTGGGCTGTTAACTTGGTAACATGACTCAAAATGGCGCCCGTCTGTCCCAGGGACATTTCCGCACACCGCTGGAAAGCGCAACACTCGCGCGCTTCGGCTGGCTGATCGGCATGCGCTGGTTTTTCGTCCTGGCTATCCTGCTTGGGGCCATTGTCGGCCAGCGTTTGCTTCCGGAATTGCCGCTTTACGCCATCTGGACCTGCGCCGGGCTGATGGCTGCCTACAACCTGCTCTTGCAGCTGCTGCGCCGCCGCCTGCCCGGCCTTAAAGAAGAGCAGTCCGGCCCACTGGTCGAGATCCTGATTCAGTTGCAGATCATGGCGGACTGGCTGATCCTGTTGGCCCTGATCCACTTTACGGGCGGCGTGGAGAGTCCACTCCTTCACTTTTACATCTTCCATGTGGCCCTTTCAGCCATCTTCCTTAAGCCCCGCTTTACCGTCCTGGGGCTGGCCTTTATTCTGCTGTTGATGGGCCTGCTCTTCTGGCTGGAGGCAAGCGGATACCTGCCGCGCATTGTCCTTGCCGGACTGACGGTCGAGCGCAACCAACTGGAAGCCTTGCCGATCATCAATTTCTGCCTTTGGTATTACAGCACGCTGATCATCATGGCCCTGCTGCTGGGCTCCGTGATGCGCGGTTTGCGCCGCAGGGAGCTGGAGGCCCTGCGCATGCGGCTCAGGCTGGAAGCGGCCATGACAGAAGGCGCACGCATTGGAGAAGAGCGCATTCGCCTGATGCATACCATGGGTCACGAACTGCGCAGTCCGATTGCAGCTGTCCTGTCCATGCTGGGAGCTATTCGGGCCGCCGTGACACAGCCACTACCCGAACAGGTGACGCGCCTGCACCAGCGCATGGAAGTCCGCCTGCGTGAGTTGTCCGGTCTGATCACAGAGCTGCTGGAGCTGGCCGAACAGCGAAGCGGAAGCCGTCAGGGCGAAGTCCGGCACATCAACCTTTGCGGGCTACTGGCCGAGCTGGTCGAGCAGCACGAAGCACAGGCCCGGGAGGCGGGTGTTGAGCTGGCCCGTCAATGCGACAGCCACGAGGAGTACTGGATCCCGGCCCGGGCCGATGAACTGCGCCGTATTTTCGAGAACCTGATCAGCAATGCCATCAAATACAGTCGTTCTGGCGGCCATGTGCACATTTCCAGTAAGCGCGTGGCAGGCGAGTTGCACGTTGATGTACGCGATGAAGGCATCGGCATTTCGGCCGAACAGCAAGCGCGGCTTTTCCAGGAATTCTACCGCACCCCTCAAAGCCGCAAACACACTACCCAGGGCACGGGCCTGGGGCTGGCCATCACCCATTCCATGATTCTGGCCGCTGGCGGGCGAATCGAGGTTGAAAGCGAGCTCGAAAAGGGCAGCCTGTTTCGTGTGATTTTGCCGCTTGCCGGGAAATCAGAGTAATGTCCATCAATCCGATTCATGACAATTAAAATAATGAACAGTCTTCCTAGTTGTACTTCCTGAATATGAATGGAACAGCTTTAAATATTTAGAAATTAATTACTTGCATAAGTGTCAGATGTGTCGTACTCTTGCCCTCGATCACCGGGGTGGTGCCCGGTATCTTCACAATCGAGAACGGGGAAATCATGAAAAATCGAGTGCTCGCTTGCGCGTCCGCGCTGGTCTTGTTTGCTGGTCAGCTTTGTGCCCTTGAGCCTGGCTATGGAAACAACATCCTGGTCGACGGACAGATTACGGACTGGGATCTGCAGAATACGCCCCATGCCAACATGTTCAATGCCGGCAGGCCGAACGAGAACTGGCCGGGCTTTGCCATTCTTTCCACCCTTTACCTGAGCTACGACTGTGACACGCAGACTCTTTACGGTCTGGTGCTGGATGTCGTGGAAGACGGCGAGCCGGTGGATGCAGTGCCCGAGAATGCCTGGCTGAAGATTTATGGTCAGGGCTGGGCCAACGACAAACTGATTGATGGTAATCTGACCGGTAACACGGGCAATCTGGATTTTGACTGGGTTTGCGATCAGGGCATCATGGTGATCGGTTTTGAATTCCAGGCCAGCCTCGCTCCCGGATTTTACGGGGAGATTGAAGCCCATATCAATGTGAATGGCGCTACTTCTTCGACTGGTCGCTACAATCAGGGCTACGCCATTCCGCTGGAGATCAACTGCGATCCGGGCGAAGTGGATGCCACCGATCTGCTGCCTGCAAGCCGCAAGCTGCTGCCCAATGCGCCCAATCCCTTCAACCCGACGACCACCATCGCCTGGCAGCTGAATGAGACATCCCGCATCCGCGTTTCCGTGATGGATCTGCGCGGCCACGAAGTTGCCGTTCTGGTAGATGGGCTGGAAGAAGCCGGTGAAGGACGCGTGACCTTTGATGCTGCCGGACTGGCCAGCGGTTTGTATTACAGCCGTCTGGAATCGGAGAACCACGTGGAAGTTCGCCCGATGCTGCTGGTGAAGTAATTCGCAGACCAGGAAAACAATGGCCCCTTTTCCGGCTGGAGAAGGGGCCTTTTCTTTGTTGTGATACAACTCAGAATTCGTCGTCAACGGTACCTGTCAGAATGTAGCTGCCAAGGGGAAGATCGATGGAAGGCAGGCTTAAGCCATAAGCTTCACTGCCCGGAAGACTTTCAGCCTCGAGCATTTCCAGCGGAATCTTTCCCACAAAATACTCGCTACGAATCAGCGGATTGGCCAGGAAGTCCTGCAGGTTATCGCCAGCCAGACTGACCGGAAGTGCGTAAAGGCGAACATTGCGTGGTTTGATAGGGCCGGTACCTGTATCACGCAGAGTTAGTTCTGCACTCAGGAACACGCGGAGTGAATCAGATCCTGCGCTCTCAAAGGGCTCACTGTCGTCCACGTGTATCACGATATCGACGGGTTCAACAGATTCCATGAGCGCTGCGGGCGCAGGGTCCGTGATAATGCCTGCGGGCAGGTTTTCCAGCAGCTGATCATTGGCGATGGAACTGCTGTCAAACCAGCAGTGGTTGACGGATATATCCATCAGGCTTGAATCACTGCTTGCAGCCAGGCAAAAGCTCTCCACCTCGTAGAAGCTGGACGAATCAATGGCCACGGTAACGGAATCGCTCAAATCCAGCATGGTGCGGCAGGACTGGAAGAGGCAGTTGCTCAGGTTCAGGCTGCCCGTTCCACTAATGGAAATTCCGGTATTCAGTGACACAAACTCACAGTTGGCAAAGCTAAGCACGCCATTATTGATGCGCACGCCTGTATCACCAAGTGCAAAGCGGCAATGGGAGAACTCACCGATATTCGTCAGATCTCTGGAAAGTACACCCTCACTTCCACAACTGAACCAGGTATCATATGCGTAGAGTCCGGAGCGAGGTGTCATGGTGTAGCGACCATCAAAATCAACCCCAAGTGTATCACCATAGAGCCAGCTATTTTCGAAAACAAGGTTGATGCGTGCATAAGTGATCGGCAGGTGATAGAAGCCTTTGCTTTCACCGGGGGCCGCTTGAAGCAGGGCGCAGTTACGGAAAACAAGAGTCCCACTACCATTGTTCATGGAGTCAACATTCATGATCTGCGGAAAGAAGCTTCCATTGTCAAGCGGGAACTGTGTCTCCTTGTCGAAGTTTCCCTGCAGAATCAGTGTGCCACCATTAAAGATGACCGCAAGGGAGTCAGAGTCTGGTGTTACAATTAGTGTATCATTTAGACCCAGCGGTACGACTTCGTAAAACTGTGCCTGCACTGCAGACTGCAATAGCAAATAGGCGAGGCCTGTCAGGAGTGTCTTGTAGATCGTCTTCATGATTCCTGTCCTTTTTCTTTGGCCAGCATGCGCTGAATGCCCGTGGGGCTTTCGCCCAGAAGGCGCGCGGCCGCCCGTATGTTACCCTTGCACAGATCAAGCGCCTTGCGCCGTAAACCCTCTTCAAAGGCGCGTCGCTCATCCGTGATACAAAATCCATCGTCGAAGCGTGATACATCCGCCATGCGCTCGCCCATTCCCGATGTGGCGGCGGCCAGCTGCTCGACATTAAGGCGAATGCCATCACTGCTTTTCTCCGGCTGGCTGCGCGCGCGGGCCAGGCGCAGCTCTTCTTCAAAGGCTGGAAGAATGAAGTCGCTGCTGGAAATGGTGCAGGCCCGCTGAATCAGAAAGCGCAGTTCGCGAATGTTGCCCGGATAGCTGTAGCTGGCCAGCACGGCTGCGGGATTTGGCCCCAGCGTGCGCGTGGAGCCGCTTTCCATGTTGAAGCGGTGAACAAACCAGGCCGCCAGATAGACCAGATCGTCCGCACGCTCTCTAAGTGGCGGAATTTCCACGCGAAAGCCGGCCAGACGATTGGTCAGCTCAATCCGCATCTGGCTCTGGTCCAGGGTGTCCAGATTGGTGGCGGCAATGATGCGCACGGTCGCGCGCCGTTCCACGTGTTCGCCCACGCGGTAGTAACTGCCATCGTCCAGAAAGCGAAAGAGCAGGGGCTGAATGTCCAGCGGCAGATCGCCCACTTCATCCAGGAAGAGCACGCCACCGTCGGCCTCCTTGACCAGCCCGCCGCTGTCGGCGTTGGCTCCGGTAAAGGCGCCGCGCACATGGCCAAAGAGATGGCTGCCCATCAGGTTCGGCGGAATGGCCCGGCAATTGACGGCCACAAAGGGCGCGCCCGGCTCAACAAAACTGCGCGCGGCCAGCTCCTTGCCCGTGCCCGTTTCGCCCGTGATCAGCACCGGCAGCGTGCTTTTGCGAATGCGCCGCAGGTGGTTCTTCATTTGTAACACGGCTTCGGAGACACCGATGATGCCGAACTCCATCAATTGCTGGAAGTCCAGCTGCTCGAGGCTGCCCGTGCGCAGGTGCTCGTCCATGCCGGCCAGCAGTTCGCGGTTGCCGATGCGTCCGGTCTGGCTGTAGAGCTGCCAGGCCTTTTCCAGCCAGCGCTCGGCCTGCTCGTGCTTGTCAAGCGCCCTGCAGGAGATGGCCGCCGTTGCATAAAGATCCACCGCGTGTTCGTCATCCTTAAGCGCCGACTCCAGCTGCTTGAAACGGCTGATCAGTCGCTTGTGCTCGCCTGCCCGGGCCAGTACCAGCAGCTCGTAAATCTCGCAGCGACGCCTTTGTGAAGGACTGAGTCCGGCACGATCAATGCCGGCCAGAAGCTTCAGGCAGCCCTCGTTGTCGTCAGTGGAGAAGGCCAGCGAAATCGCCTCAATCTGCTGCACCAGCCCGCCTTCATCGGGTCCCAGAATCCCCAGACTCTTGCGCCGGCAGTGATTGGCCTGCTGATTGTCGCTGCCCTCGTGGATCCGGGCCAGTTCGCGCCAGGCCGCGGAAAGCAGCGGACGATTTTCATTTGGCGCACCCGCGATCACGGTTTCCAGATGGCGAATGGCCAGTTCTCGATTGCCCATGCGCCTGGCACAGAGGGCCATGTTGAACTGCAGGTTGAGCGGATCGCGACTGAAGGCGTGGCGCTGGCTCCAGATATGGAAGAAGTGGCTGTGCGCTTCCTCGTTGGCGCCGGTCTTCAGGAGGCTGTTGGCCAGATAAAGGCGCAGGAGCAGGGCCGTTTCCGGCTTGCGACAGGCCTTCAGCTCCTGCCTGAAGCTCTCGATGGCGCGTGGATAGTTCTGGCTGCGGTAATGGTGAAGGCCCTCGCTCTCAGCGAGGACCTTGTCCAATTCAGGCATGCTTGGGGACTCCCGGCTTTCGAAGTCCAAAAGTAAGCCATTCAGCAGATCAGATGCAAGCAGTGCATTCATTTGGCAGCAAGTATGCTTGCAGTGGCGTCGGCTTCCGCTTCGCCGATGGCCAGCAGGATTTCATTTGGGTAGTCCAGTTCAATCGACCGGATTTGACCTTCCCGTGTTCCGTCCAGAAAGCGCACGGAAAAGCTCTTGCCGCGACCAAAGGGAATCTGGCAGCGCGAGGCCTGCACTGTGCGGCTGGTGATCAGCGGCCCCTCGCCCGTCAGAAAATCCCAGAGCGAGCTGCGGCCCATCACCTGCCAGGCGCTGCCGTCGCCGCGTTCCCAGCTGATGACGGCATAGGTGCCTTGCTTGCTGCCGTCGCTGTAGTAATCGACCATCAAGTCATTCACGTAGCTGCTGATGGCGCTGACAAGCAGCAAAACCAGTGCGGCGGCGAGGCTCAGGAGGAGTGTGTGGCGTTTCATCTTCGATCCTTTCATCAACCCTGTGTGTGATTCTGAAAGGGAATAAGGCAAGGCCCGTGCCAGTTTCTCAGCTGAATGGAAGCTTATGATAATCAATTGGATAGCACCTTGGACTGTGTGGAATTGAATGCGGCTGATTTCATTTGATTGCATTCACTCGATTGCATGGATTTCATTTGAATTCGAAGCCTCAAGAAATACTGGACAGCCACAGCACACTGATTCAGAAGGAGGCCGCCAGACCCTGCACAATAGACTGCCTGCATCGGCCCTTCAGCACCTGGCTTAGATTGCATGGCAGCAATCAGGTGAGCAGCAAAAGGGGGCCTGAGCCCCCTGATCAATGCATGGCATTGCGGCTTAGAGTTCCGGGAACTCCACGCGGATGCGGTAGCGGTCGCCTTCGTTGGTGCCGTCCGCCCAGCGGATGTTGTAATTGCCATCGCCCTCCCGGAAATCAACACGGAAGTAGGAATCGGTGATCGTTTCGCATTCCGGCAGGTAGGGGAGGATTACACCGCCATCGCCGATGGGTGTAAAGGGACGCGCGACTTTGCGGCAGACTTCCCATTCCGTGCCGTCGCAGGCATCCCAGCTGATCATGGCAAAGGTTCCTTCAACCGTGCCATCGCTGATGTAATGGACTTGCGGAACGGGGTTGCAGGCGGCAAGGACGGAGCTGGCGGCAACGAGGGTCAGGGCGGCGGCGGCGGCCAATCCGGTGAGGCTCTTCTTGATCGTCATGGTTCGGTCCTTTCATTTCAACCTGTGTTTGTTTGACCTTTCCGGTCTTGTCACAGGATTAGGCAAGGCCCGTGCCAGTTTTTGACCGAGAGTGAAGCTGTTGATGGATAAGGGGAACGACTGCCTGACATGGCATTAATGCGGGGAGCGGCATTCAAATGAATGCAATCAACTGAGTGCAATCGCTTCAGAAGAATGCAGCTGGCGGACGTTCTCGCGCTGATCTTGATGAAAGGATCACGACAGGCAGCCTTCAGCCCCGAGCGCGCCTGACTTTGTACATTGAGCCAAGCCTTGGGAGACCGCTTTTGTGATTGCTCGCCCGATCACAGCCGAGAAACTGATTCGTCCCGCGGGCAGGGAAAGTGCCTGGCTGGGACTTTCTCATGTGATGGAAGCCTGGCACGGCTGTGAACATGCCTGCATCTATTGTATCACGCGCGGGCGCGCAGATGCCGGGCTGGAAGTGATCGAGAACGCACCCGAACTGCTGGCGACCGAGCTGGCCAGCGGGCGACGCATCAAGGGCTTTCTGGGCACGGGCCTGGCCCACGACCCCTGGCAGCCGCTGGAGAAGGAGCTTGAACTGAGCCGCCGCCTGCTTAAGGCCATGGTGCCTTTTCAGCCTGCCTTTCACGCCATCAGCAAAAGCCCCTTGATCCTGCGTGATACAGATCTCTTCGAACAGATCGGCAAGCGGCGCGTCCGCATCAGCTTCAGCTTTTCCAGCGTGAATGACCGCCTGGCTGCCCTGACCGAGCCCCACGCGCCCACACCCAGTCAGCGGCTGGAGGCGCTGGCCGAACTGGCAAAGCGAAAGCTCCCCGTTGGCGTGGTCTTAAACCCCGTTCTGCCCTGGCTGGGCGATGATCCCCTGTCCATTGCCCGCGCAATCGATGCGTTCAGAAAGGCCGGGGCCGGCTGGATTCTGGCCGCGCCAGGCCTTTTGCTGAAACACGGTCACCGGACGGCCTTCTTCAAGGCCCTTGAATACCACTTTCCCGGCCTGGGGCGCCGCTACCGCAGCTTTTACGGCAGCGAGCGCTGGCTGCCCGTGCCCTCCGCCCCCAGCATCATGAAGCTCTTGAAGGAGGCCAGCGAGAAAAGTCGCCTCAAGCTGGAACTGCCACCGCTTGCGGAGAAGAAGCAGCCCGGTAAGAAAGCGAACCCGGCGCAGGGGGTCTTGGAAGAATTGCTGATTGATGATTGCAGTCCCCGCTTTCCTCCCGCCTGCGCGGGAGTGACAGGGGATGACAGGCGTTAGGCGTTAGCAAAAAGGCGTTAGCCAGAAGAAGTTACCGGTAACCAGATGCCAGTTTCCAGCAACCTGCATTACTGGTGACTGGAAGCTGGGAGCTGAGTGTATCTGAGTTATTATTTCGCGTATGAAAGGTGTCAGGCACGTGCCAGACACGTGTCTGGCACCGATGGCCCCGGCTGTCAAGGATTCCTGACACTTCAGCAACCGCAGTTCCCGACAGAGTTCCCGATTGCGTTATTCGAAATTGTCCAGCCCCCTTGACACTTCGCGGCTTCGCTTGGGCTTGCTAACGACTGATCGCTAACGCCTAACGCCTGACCACTAGTTGCTGCCCCCGCTTCCGCGGGGGTGACGATTGCTGATTGCTGATTTAAGAGACTGGTTGCTGACTGCTAACGCCTGACGCCCGGCTGCCTAACGCCTGACTGACGACTTCTTCTGGCTAACGCCTGACGACTAACGACTGGCCCCTGGCTGCTGGTTGCTGTGAGCTGACTGCTGACGCCTGACTGCCGGCTGATCCCAATCCTGCCGCAGAAGCAGCCTTGCCGATTGCTCGATGAAATGAACCCCCTGATCTGTTATCAGTGGGTTGCCCGTCTGGCCATCTGGTCAGCAGAAATCAAAAACTCTCTCCATATAAAATCTTTCTATTGATAGAAGTTTGGAGAATTTACTGACTATACTGATCAGATTGAGTATCAACGCCTTTCAGTACTCCTACTTCATGGTGGGACTATCATGAGCATACGTTGAATCATTATTTGTTCTCACACCCTTCCGAGCATTTCAACCTATGCTCGTCTTCCTTACTTTGTTGTCTGTACACCGTTCACGGTCACGCGATACTGTAGCACCATCTTTGATCATGGTTATCAGTCGCTTGAGATTCTGGCTAGTGCCTCACTGCAAAGCAGGAATCGTGCATGCCAAACCTGCCCCGAATCGGCCAAGTCGGTACCGTTCGCAATCGCCGCGGAATCATTACTGCAGTAAAGCCCCATGATGGCCCTGATGGGCGAATCCATCTAGTTGAGATCAGCTACAAGGACAACGCCCAGCCAACGGATGAGAGCCTGGTGTGGGAACTGGAGCCAAGCCGGGACTTGATGGCCCCGACAGCCTTGCCCCTCTACGAGACCTCGCCGGCCATGCATGCGCAGGATTACGATGCATTGCTCCGCGCCGCCCGGTGGACGGCACTAAGCCCCTTCCTGGATCCGGATGCGGACGGGCCACTGAAGCGACTGCCCGTCTCGAGCCCCTTTCATGGTGCGATCCAGGCCGAGGACTTCCAAATGGTGCCCTTGCTGAAGGCACTTCGCATGCCGCGCGTCAACTTGATGATCGCCGACGATGTGGGCCTCGGCAAGACAATCGAGGCAGGGCTCATCCTGAGCGAACTGCTCCTGCGGCGGCGTATCCAGCGGGTCTTGATCCTTACACCAGCTTCCCTTCGCACCCAGTGGCGCGACGAGATGTGGGAGAAGTTCTCGCTGGGCTTCGATCTGGTGGACAGGGCGGAGACCCACAAGCTCAGGAGGAACCTGGGTACGGACGCTAACCCCTGGAGATCTTTCAGCAGGATCATCACTTCGTATCACTACCTGCGGCAGGAAGACGTGTTGGAAGAGTTCATGTCCGCCAGCAGAACCCCCGAAGGGTCGCCACACCTGCCCTGGGACCTGCTGATCGTGGACGAGTGCCACAACCTGATGCCCTCCCCCTTTGGCGAGGACAGTGACCTGTGCCGCATGCTGCGCCTGCTTGCCCCGCAGTTCGAGCACAAGCTCTTCCTGAGTGCAACCCGCACAACGGACATACGCGCTGCTTCACGGGACTGCTGGAAATCCTCGACCCCGTGCGCTTCAGCCAGACCAGCGAGCTGAAGCCTGCCGAACGCGAGCGCGTGAAGCAGGTTGTGCTGCGCCGATTGAAGCGGGAGATCAATGCGCGGACCAACCCGCCCAGGTTCTGCACACGCCGGCCCCCTGCACCGATCCTGCTGAACATAGGGTCCGCCGAGACCGGCCTGATCGATGCCTTTGCGGCCTTTCGCGCCGAAGTCAAGCGGGTGGTCGCCGCTGGATCAAGAAAGCACCGGGTTGCCGGCAGTTTTGCTGTGGAAGTCCTCAACAAGAGATTGCTCAGTTCTCCCACTGCCTTTGCGGAAAGCTGGCGCCGGGCCAAGGAAGGCCTTGCAGGCGAGGATGCGGCTGGCGACGATGCCGTCAAGGCGGTCGTGGGCTCAGCCAGGCAGGATACGGGCGACGACCGGGAAACACAGAAGCGAGAGGACACGGCTGCAACGGTAACGGGTTCGTGGCTCAAGGGGCTTGCCAGAAAGCTGGGCGCGCAGTTGGACGGAATCGACCACGCACTTGCAGCGCTGGCATTCGACCTGCATGACGGAGACCTGGTGGAGCAGGACCCGGCCGAAGATGCCCGCTACGAGGCTCTTGTCGAACTGATCGAGCGCCTGCTCCTGGAAAATGGAAATTGGCGACAGGACGAACGGTTGGTGGTGTTCACCGAGTACAAGACCACGCTGGACTACCTTGTGCGCCGTCTGAGGGAACGCTTCAAGCCGGAGCGAATCCGGATGCTGTTCGGAGGAATGGACGATATCGAACGTGGCCACGTGAAGGACGAATTCAACGACCCCACAGCCGAAGTCCGCATCCTGCTTGCCACAGACGCTGCCGCCGAAGGCCTGAATCTTCAGCGAACGGCACGCTACCTGCTGCATTACGATTGCCCATGGAACCCGTCACGACTGGAGCAACGCAACGGCCGCCTGGATCGACATGGCCAGGCCCGAGATGTGACGGTCCACTACTTCATGAGCAAGCAGGAGAATGACCTCAATTTCCTCGGTCGTGTGATCCACAAGGCGGACGACATCCGCGAAGACCTGAGCTCTGCCAACGAGTTGTTTGACGAAGCCGTTCACCGGCGTCTCGTCCAGGGCGAAGATCTCGCCACGGTTCAGCATGACCTTGACAAGCGGCTTGAAGCCGTCAGGGAAAGCTCCCGCATGGATGCGGATGACGAAGTGGCGCCAGAGCAGCCAGGCGGCATGGAGCGAGATCTTGATGCCATGGCTGCCGAGGTGGATCTGGATCCGGAAGCGCTGCGTGATACACTGGAAACGGCCATGGCACTTCGAGCCGGACGTCCCCAGCTTCGCTGTTCCGAGCAAGACAAGACCTGCACCCTGGTCCGACCTGACCTGCCGGGGTGGTCGGACACCGTGGATGATTCCCTGCGACGCCGCATGGCGGGGACCCAATTGGGCCCCGTTTCCAAAGTCGCGTTTGACCCGGCTCCCTTCATGGTCCAGATCGGGGAGCGGAAGGTCTTCTCGCCAAGGCCGGACGTCCTCATGATGCACTTGTCACACCCTATGGTGCAGAAAGCACTCAGCACGCTGACGCGTTGCCGTTTCCCTGGCGCCGGCGACTCCCTGTCCCGCTGGACAGTGCGAAAGGGTGGAGTACCCAAGGGTGCGGATGCTGTGGTGCTGCTCAGTGTCGAAGAACTTGCAATCAACGACCTGCGTGAATCCTTCCATCACTGGGTTCGTACGCTGGAGCTGCCCGTAAAGGGTGGAAAACTGGAGCTCGCATTGAATCACAGGCCCGCCAGGGAGCTGCGCCTGGCCGGTAGCACCCCCAGCGAAGCGGATGAGGACATGGCCCGGGAACTTCTCGAGGATCTGGGCGAGGAGATCAAGGATATCCTGAAACAGCATGCAAGCGGGCTGAACCACAGCCTGGAAGAACAGTTGAAGGCCGATGGGCAGCAGGCGCGCCAGCTGGAAGACGAACGCTACCGAAGCCGCCAGGGCGAGGTCTCCAGCCTCATCGCGGAGAACACGCTGGCGAAGCTTGAAAAGGAGGTCGAGAACCTGCGCATAAAACGAGCACAGGGTCAGCTCTTTGGGGAAGCGGAGCGTCTGGACGAGATCGACAGGAACATTGAGGAACGACAGGCCGAGATTGTCCGCCGGAAGCGGCACTACGAGGAGGTGCGCGATCAGCTCGAACGCGAGCGGAAGCGCATCCTGACGCATCTGCTGCCGAAACGTTACGCCATGAGCGAGCCGGCGCAGGTCTTTCCCGTGAGTATCGAAGTGCGCCTGCCGGGAGGTGAAGTATGAGCGTGGAAATCCTGCCCGGCTGGGAACACTTGCGTCATGGGGGCATGTTGCTGGACCCGACACGCATGGGCGAGTTGGCCACCCATGTCCAAAAGCTCTGTCCTCTTTTGTAGAGCGCGATCTGCGTCAGCAGAGCGTGAAAGTTGCTGATGGCCTGACTGAATCGGCCGACTTCGTCTATCACGTCCTCTATCAGGTCTGCGGCTTCGATAGCAGCACAGGCACGTGGTACCGTGGCTCCAGGGTTGGCCCTGAATGGGGTCGTCCTGCACTGACGGGCGAAACCATCAAGCCCAGGATGCTGTGGATCACCACGGGTGACAGCCGGCTTCCCGTCTTCCTGGAAAAGGAAGCGAGTGTGGGAGCCCGGCGTTGGGTCAAGGCCTGCAGCCGGGTGCTGCAGTGGCTGCGCAAGGGCGATGAGAGCCTGGCCCTGCTGACCAACGGTCGCCGGTGGCGCCTTATCTACGCTGGCCTGGATTTCGATGCCTGGTGCGAGTGGGATGCCGCCTTGTGGTTTGAGGAAGGCGAACTTTCGCCCCAGGTGGAGGCTCTGCGTACACTGATTCAACCAGCCCTCTGGCGCCGGACAGGAACCGATAAAGTCACTCCCCTGCTGGACGCAGTCCAGCGTAGCCGAAAGGGACAGGCCGAGCTTTCGAAGGTCCTGGGGGAGCGTGTCCGTGAGGCCGTGGAGGGCCTGATCGATGGCCATGGCGAGGCCTTCAAGGCTCAGTGTTCCGATGTGTCTTCCGTGGACATCTACAGGGCTGCCGTCCGCGTGGTGATGCGGCTCGTGGTGACCCTCTTCGCAGAATCGCGTGGCCTGCTGCCCACTGACAATGCTCTGTATCACGGTGCCTATGGCCTGAAGGGACTCCTGGAGGACCTGGAAACCGCATCGGCCCGCGGCAAGGGCCGCCTGAAAGCCAGCATCAGTGCCTGGCCGCGTTTGCTGGCCCTGTTCCGGTTGATCCACCAGGGATCCCACCATCCTGAACTGCCCGTTCCGGCCTACGGTGGGGAGCTTTTCGCCCCCGGAGATCCAGCTTCCAGGGACGGCATGTCACGCGCCCTGTCGGTGCTGGAAGGTGCCTGCTTCCAGCAGGAGTATCCTGCTCTGAACGATGCGGCCCTGCTCGAGATCCTGCACCTTCTTACGCGGACGCGCATCAAGCTGCGCCAGGGGCGAGGTAGCAGGTGGGTGCCGGCCCCCGTCGATTTTTCCGACCTGTCGAGCGAGTACATCGGCATCCTCTATGAAGGCTTGCTTGACTTTGAGCTCAAGACTGCCCCCGAGGATGACCCGATTCTCTTTCTGGCCATCGGGGACCAGCCGGCACTACCTCTCTCGCGCCTCGAATCGATGGAAGACCCGGCACTGAAGGAGCTTTTCGAGAAGATGAAAGAAAGCTCCAGTGCAGAGGAAAGCGCGGATTCAGACTCGGACGAGAGTGAGGCACCATCGACGGAAAGCGACGAAGAAGAAGACGTGGTTGAGGAGGACGCGGAAGACGAGAACCTGGAGGAGGATCCGCAGGATGCCCGGCAGGCCGTGAGACAGCGGGCCGAAGCATGGGCCCGGAGGGCGGTGCAGGCGGCCGGACTGATGCCCAGGCTGCGCGGCAAGTCAACACCCGAGAAGCTGGCTGCCCACGAGGAAAAGCTGAACCGCAAGGCCCGCCAGCTGATCGTACGGACAGTTCTGCCCGGCGAGTGGTACCTGGCACGCTGGGGTGGTACCCGCAAAGGATCGGGCAGTTTCTACACGCGCCCCGGGCTGGCTGTCCCCACGGTGAGGCGCACGCTTGAACCCCTGCTCTACGACCATTCCAGCCAGAAGGAAACGGCCAAACCCCGCCTGCCCGAGGAGATCCTGGCCCTCAAGGTGGTTGATCCTGCCTGTGGGTCGGGCACCTTCACTGTGGCGGCCCTGCGGCAGATCACGGAGGCCCTCTACGAGTCCTTGATCATACACGAGCGCATCACCAGCGAGGAAGACCGCTCGCTGGTGGCGCTGCTCCTGGGTGGGCACAAGGGGGACGAACGCCGCCAGCAGGAGCTGCTTCCCTGCCTGCCGGATGACGAGCTCTTCGAGCCCCGCCTCAAGGCCGTACTGCGCCGCCACGTGGTGGAGCGCTGCATCTACGGTGTGGACCTCGACCCGATCGCTGTGGAACTCTGCAGGCTTGCTCTATGGGTGGAAACCATGGACAGGAGCCTGCCCTTCTCCTTCCTGGACCACAAGATCAAGTGCGGCAACGGGCTGGTGGGAGCCTGGGTGGACCAGTTCGAGCATTACCCGGTCATGGCCTGGAAGAACAGGGAAGGTGGCGACAAAGGACACTCCAATGGCGTCCACTTCGACAATGGTGAAGGAACGAAACTGATCAAGGAGTGGGTTCGGTCGACCTTGGTTCCGGATCTGATCAGCATGTACTCTGGCCAGCTCCAGCTAGGGGAGGACTCCGGCCGTGATACGCTGGTGAGCCAGGCCGCCTTGAGAACCAAGGTTGACGAGTTGCACGAAATCCCGATCCAGGAAGCGGCCGAGCGTGCACGCGTGTTTCATGAAGAGGTCGAAGCCTCCGGCTACTATCTTGAAACGAAGTCGGCCATGGACCTATGGTGTGCGTGCTGGTTCTGGCCTCTGGATCATCTCGATCTTGCTCCGCTACCGAGCAGCTTTCACACCCCAAGCGCTGAGACGTTGGGGCTGGCGCAATCGATCGCCACCAAGCGCCAGTTCTTTCACTGGGAGCTTGAGTTTCCGGATGTGTTCCACTCCTCGGGGAGTGGATTCGATGCCGTCCTGGGAAACCCGCCCTGGGAGACCCTGCAGCCGAATTCCAAGGAATTCTTTTCCAACATCGACCCGCTGTATCGTGCCTATGGCAAACAGGAAGCCCTCAGGGTTCAAACAACCCTCTTTTCCAACGTCGAGACCGAGGAAGAATGGATCACATACAATGCCTCCTTTGCCGACGACTCAAACTGGATGAAGCATGTGGGCAATCCATTTGGTGACCCAGTTCGCACAGACAAGTCGACGGAGCGATTCAGCTTCGGAAGGGGACGCAAGAAGGAAGAGGCATACGTCAACTGGCGACGATCACTCGTAGGCAGAGAGGGCTTCGCGGATCCTCACCATCCCTTCATCCACCGCGGTTCCGGCAAGGCCTATACCTACAAGTTGTTCCTGGAACAGGCCCATGCCCTGCTGAAGACAGGCGGCCGCATGGGCTTCATCGTCCCTGCCGGCCTGTATTCGGACCATGGGACCGGTGCCTTGCGCGAGCTATTTCTAGACCGCTGCCAGTGGGAGTGGCTCTTCAGCTTCGAGAACCGCGAAGGCATTTTCGACATTCACCGCTCGTTCAAGTTCAATCCCGTGATCGTCGAGAAAGGCGGCAGCACCCAGTCGATCCAGACCGCTTTCATGCGCAGAAGTCTGGAGGACTGGGAGCAGGGTGAGGACCATGCGACTCCCTACGCGCGAGAACAGGTCGAGCAGTTCAGCCCCCACACGAAAGCTATCCTCGAAATCCAGTCGGCTCGCGACCTGGAGATCCTGGAGAAAATCTACGCCAACTCCGTGCTGCTGGGCGATGAAGGCCCAGACAGTTGGGGCATTCAGTATGCGCAGGGCGATTTCAACATGACCAGTGATTTCCGCCTCTTTCCACCTAGAACCACGTGGGAGAAGAAGGGCTACCGGCCGGACGAGTACAGCCGCTGGCTGAAGGGCGCCTGGCGGCCGATCGAGGAGCTATGGGAGGAGCTTGGCGTTGATCCGATCAATCCCGTCCCGCTGGATCCCGCCTGCGAGAAGCACCTACGTGACGCGGACGTAATCCGTGGTGAGCACCGCCTGCGTGTGGCCCAGCCTCCCTACGACCGGATCCCCGTTCCCAGGGCTGACATACCGGCAGGCATCATCCTCTCACGCGAAGCGGATGCCTTCATTCGTGAGGATGAGATTGAGGGGACGGCGCTGCCGTTGTACGAAGGAAGGATGATCGGCCAATTCGACTTCAGCGAGAAAGGTTGGGTGAGTGGGAAAGGCAGAGGCGCTGTATGGAATGATGTCCCACAATCAAACAATACAATTGACCCACAGTACCTAATGTCTAACATTCACTGCAGTAACTCTACTATTCTAGGTCTTAAGATCCCACTTATGAACATTGGTAGTTCAATTAATACAAGAACACTGATTTGTAGTTTAGTGAATGATTTACCCTGCAATCATTCTTTTATATGCGATAAGAACTAACGATATTTGTAAGAGTATTATGCTCGCGGGAATATTAAACAGCATGATAATCGACATGCAGGTTTGACTTCGCCTTACCGGATTAAACATTAGCTTCTTCTTGTTGGATGAAGTTTCTGGGCTACTTAAGAGTAATGAGTCTATCAAGCTATTGATTCAATTAATATCCAATTTATCCATTTCGCATTTATTGTTTTCAAGAAATTGGATTGAATTGAGTTGTATCCATGGATTGGATTTACAAAAAAATGTGTGGAGCATAACTGAGCATGATACAGTAAGAGCGAGAGCTGTAATAGACTCAGCTTTGACATTTATGTTTGGCATATCAGAAAGTGAATTGGCTTACATTTTACACGATTGCGACCAACCTCACAGTGGCAGGTCAGGGAAAAATGCAAAAGGCTTCTGGCGCGTAGACAAGGACAAAGACCCCGAACTCCGACAGACCGTCCTCACCCTAGTAGCCTTTCATGACCTCCAGCAGAAGATCGAAGCCTGCGGCGGGGACCGCGACAAAGGCATCGAGGCCTTCCTGAATCAGAATGACGGCCAGGGCTGGATGCTGCCCGAGACGCTACGCCTCGCGGACTACGGTTTGGGACACGACGACCGCGCGAAGGAGCACCAGCCGGTCGCATCCCGCTTTGGCCCTCGCTTCTACGACTGGCAGCTGGCGCAGACGGCTGAAGAATCCTGGCGGGAGTGCGAGCTCCATGCCCGCAACCAGCTGGGTGAAGAGGGCTATCTGAAGCTGCTGCAGGAGATCGAAGAAGAGAAGCAGGGAAAGAAGCCGGAGCTTCGAATCGAGAAGGTGACTGAGGTGGCAAAGAAGATGGGCGGCGGGCAGCAAAGACTGGACCTGGAATGAGGTGTTGCCAAGATGTGCAGGTGTTTTGGGATGTTCCCCTAATTCTGCTGCGAACCGGCAATAGTCGTTGACAATGTGCGCTGCTATCAGTAATTAGACCCCTTATAAAAGCACAACTCGGAAATCCTATGCGGCCACGTGACTTTTTCAAGACGAACCCCGTATTCACACACGCTGAGTTTCTGGCCGCGCATGCGGGCAGTGGGAGAAGCCGCCACACAAGCAATAGTATCCTGAATGATCGTGTTGCTTCAGGCAGCCTGATACGAGTCAAGCGAGGTGTGTACGCGACTGTTCCAGACGGGAGCAATCCGCGAACCTATCGTCCCGATCCGCATCTGGTGGCAAGCCGGCTCAGTCCAGATGCTGTAGTTGCCTATCATTCAGCACTCTCCTTCCATGGCTATGCCTACTCGATCTGGACACGTGAGCAGTTTCTTAGCTCAAAGCGACTTCGACCCTTCACCTTTCGCGGAACGGAATACATTGCTGTTTGCCCTCCACCCTCCATTCGTGACAAGCATGATGATGGGTATGGAGTCAAGTCCTTCCCCCACGCAAAGGCCTCCATCCGTGTCACCACCATCGAACGAACCTTGGTGGACCTTCTTCATTCTCCCGACCATGGCGGGGGGTGGGAAGAAATCTGGCGATCTCTAGAGATGGTGCCTTATTTAGATCTGGATGCAGTCATCAGGCATACCCTGGCAATGAAGACCGCCCAAACGGTTGCTCGAGTTGGCTTTTTCCTCGAACAGCACATGAAGAGCCTGATGGTCGAAGCGCACCAACTGGAGAGCCTGGAAGCTTGCAAACCTCGAAGCAAGAGCTACTTCGATCGAAAACGTGTTCCGGGGACACTGGCGCGGCGCTGGAATCTGATTGTGCCGGAGGACGTGATGCGTCGCAGCTGGGAGGAGACACTTGAAAATCGATCATGAGCAACTGCATCGTGCTGCAGATGAAGTTGGCTTCCAAGTAGAGTCCTTCGAGAAAGTTCTTCAATTGGTGGGCGTGCTCGATGCAATCTTCAAACATCCCTTTTTAATAAACCAGCTGGAACTGAAAGGAGGAACAGCTCTAAACCTGTTCACATTCGCTTTGCCTCGGCTGTCGGTGGATATTGACCTGAACTACACCGGCGCAGTTGATCGCCAGCTGATGATTGAGGAGCGCCCAAAGGTGGATCAAGCCATTCAGGCCGTTTGCGATCGCCTGGAGCTGCAAGTACGACGCATGCCAAGTGAGCACGCAGGCGGCAAGTGCAGACTGACCTACGAACGAAGTGATGGCGGTAACGGAAATTTGGAGTTGGATCTCAACTTCATCCTTCGCGAAGGCTTCTGGCCCAGCCGCAGGGTGAATTCACCTGCACTCATGGGTATTGCCGCAGAAGCGATCCCCGTTCAAAACCTGCATGAGCTGGCCGGGGGGAAGCTGGCCGCGTTGTTTTCACGCAATGCCAGCAGGGATTTGTTCGATGCCGTCGGAATTCTCGAATCGCAGGACCTTGATTGGGCACGGTTGCGCTTTGCCTTTCTTGCATATGGTGGAATGAACCGCAAGGATTGGCGCGAGATTTCCATTTCGGATGTGCAGCTGGATCAGCAAGAAGCGGAGCGAAAGCTTCTTCCAATGCTTCGCCATGAGTTACGCCCTGCACGACGAGAGCTGGGATCGTGGTGTGACCGGTTGCAGGATCGTTGACGTCAACTGCTTTCAGGCTTGTTTCCCTTTACGAGGGAAGAAAGTGAGTTCCTACGGTTGCTCAATGATCGAGGCGAACTTCATCCTGAGCTGATCTCAAAAGATGCTGATATGGCGGCGAAACTTGCTCGCCATCCGGCTCTGCTATGGAAGGCGCAAAACATGCAACGTGCCAGTAGTTAGGACACCCAAATGGCATTGAACCCCGTCGTCTACACCGAGAAAGTCCTGCGCAGCTTCCTGCGCTACCAGCTGACCGCCTACCCTTTCGCCGATGAGGACCTCTACCAGCAGATGCGCCGGCTGCTCTCGCTGGACGAAACGCGCCGCTCGCCACTTCTTAAAGGTCCCTTCGTCAGCCTCTCCCGCTCTTTTCGTCAAGGTGCCGCGGTTGATGCCCTGATTTCGGCGGGGGTCTTCCATCCGGGCATGCGGCAGCGCATCCCCTCCTACATCGAGCATGTCTACGGGCACCAGGAGGAAGCCATCCGCGCGATCCACGGTGGGAACACTACCCTGGTATCCACCGGGACGGGCTCGGGCAAGACGGAGTGTTTCCTCTACCCGATCGTGTCCACCTGCCTGCAGCTGAAGGAAGCGGGCGCCGATGCGGGTATCAGTGCCGTAATCGTCTACCCCATGAATGCCCTCGCCGAGGACCAGTTGGGGCGCCTGCGGGAGCTGCTCGCCGGGACGGGCATCACTTTCGGCATGTACGTGGGCAAGACACCCGAGCAGGAGCGGGATGTCGCCGGCATCCGTCTGCCGTCAGGATCCACGCGGGAAGCCTATCTGGCCAAATTGGAGGCCGTACGCCGGGAAAAGCGCAGCGAAACGGTCTACCCCCCGGAAGAAGTGTGCTCCCGGCAGGCCATGCGTCGCCAGGGCGGACAGCCGCGCATTCTGCTCACCAACGTCAAACAGCTGGAACTGCTGCTGACCCGACAGCGGGACGTGGAACTCTTTGAAGGAGCCCGGCTGGACTATCTGGTCTTTGACGAGGCCCACACCTTCACCGGAGCTCAGGGAGCTGAAACCTCCTGCCTGATTCGCCGGCTGCGCAATTACTGCGGCAAGGAGGCAAGTGAAACGGTCTGCGTTGCGACCTCCGCCACCATCCTTGATGTCGCCAATCCAAACGCTGCCCGGGATTTTGCCTCGCGCTTCTTCGGCGTGCCTGCCGAGGACGTGGCCACGGTGGCGGAATCCTACGAAAGAGATGATTGGCATAGCGAGCGACGTGTGCCTCCCCGCGCCCAGGCCAGCTATTCGAACCTGCTGCAGGAGTGCGTGACGGCCGTTGAACTGCCGGGCGAATCCGCCAGTTGCTGCGGGAGGTCTACGCCAGGCTTTCGGGAGAAGATCTCCCCACCGGGGATTGGATGGCGGCTCTTCACGAAGGCTTGAGCCGAAACGAGCTGGTTTATCAGCTGAGCGAGCTCTTGGCTAGGCCCCACTCTCTTGCCGACGTTCCCGCATTGCTGTCCCGGAAGATTGGGCGAGATGTCTGCGAGCAGGAGGTCCTGGCCTGGCTCACCCTTGGTGCGGCAGCCCGGCAGGACGGCAGACCCTTGCTCAGACCAGTGATTCATGGCTTCATTCGTGGCATCAGCGGGGCGGTGGTGAGCTTTCCTGAAGGCAATAGGCCTGAGCTTTGGCTTGCCGCCGAGGACGAAATTCGGGATCGGGAGGGCGGAGATCCCATGGCCCACCTTCCGGTGATGACCTGTACAACCTGTGGGCAGCACTACTTCACGACTCACTTGAAGGACTTCGACTTCTCAAACAAGCGGCCAGAAGGCGGCGAGGCTGCAGGCGACACCCACTACTGGTCCGCACTTGACTTTACGCTGGGAGGCAAACGTGTGGTCCTGTCGAACAGGATCGTGGGCGAGAGCGACGACGATGGGATAGAAGACAACAATAAGACGGCACCGCTGTACTTGTGTCGGCATTGTGGCTCGGCCCATCCTGCCCAGCGCGGTAACTGTCTGCAGTGCGCATCCCCGGGTCCCCTGGTTGAGCTTCATGCCATTCGACAGAAAGAAGGTGAGAACGGAATCGGGCATCTTTCCAGCTGCATCTCCTGCGGGGCGACCGGCCGTGCCCATGGAACCCGCTACCGTGAGCCTGCCCGAGCCGTACGTGCCACGAACGTTGCGGACGTCCATGTGCTGGCTCAGGACATGGTTCACCATTCGGAGCGGCCACGGCTGCTGGTGTTCTGCGACAATCGTCAGGATGCGGCCTTCCAGGCTGGCTGGATGAAGGACCATGCCCGGCGCTTCCGCCTGCGAGCCCTGATGGCCAAGGCACTCGAGGACGGTGTGAAGACGATCGGGGACCTGACCCACGCCCTGGACGAAGAGTTGGAACAAGACGATGCCCTGTCAAGGGCGCTCGTGCCGGAAGTCTGGCAGGTTGTGCGCAGAGAGGGAGGCGGTGGTCGGCACGAAAAGGAAAGGCTGAAATACCTCCGTATCCAGGTGTTGCGCGAAGTGACGGTCTCTGCGAAGCAGGCACTCGGACTTGAGCCCTGGGGACGCATGAAGGTGCAGTACGAAGGCCTCAATCCGTCCATGTCGTGGATCGAGGAACACGCCGTTGCCCTTGGCCTGGAGCAGGATGTCCTGTGCGAAGGTGTTGCCGCCGTGCTGGACTACTTCCGCCGGAGCCGCGTGCTCTACGACCCTGAGCTGAAGATGTTCAGTCGTTACTGGCAGGACGGTGAACTGGAAATCCAACAGGGCTACATGCCCAATTTGGGTGGGCCGGTCGGAACCAAGCTGCGGCGGGAAGGCGAAGAAACGTCCAATCAGGTCAAGCAGTGGTTGAGCGATCGTGGTGCCACACCCCTGAAGCAGATCGCGAAGAAGTGGGGCCTTGCGCAGGAAGATGTAGAACCCTTCCTGGAATCACTCTTCGAGTTTCTGCGGGACGAGGGTTTTCTCGTGCCTGTGACCCTGACAGGTGCCAAGGGCCGCGCCCTTCCCAAAGTCAGCGGTGTCTACCAGGTCAATGCGGACAAGCTGCGTCTTGCTTCCAACAGGAAATCCACACGCGAGACGCCAAAGCATGCCTGCATGGCTTGGCGCTGCACGGGCGAGCAGGAGTTTGTGACAGAAGATCCGGACAACTACGACCTCCAGCTCCTTGACGGTGCCTATTCCATGTTGCGCCCTGAGGAGCACACGGCGATGGTGCCGCATGATGATCGGGAGCGTCTGGAAAACCTGTTCAAGGGCCAATCCGAAGCTGTCAACTGCTTTGTTTGTACACCTACACTGGAAATGGGTGTCGACATCGGGCAG
Organism: uncultured Bacteroidaceae bacterium; assembly: GCA_964345075.1. Classification (GTDB taxonomy): domain Bacteria; phylum CAIWAD01; class CAIWAD01; order CAIWAD01; family CAIWAD01; genus CAYFPS01. Next base: position 85,753 of record CAYFPS010000008.1, read on the forward strand.
CTGGACGCCATCCTGATGCGGAATGTTCCTCCACTTCCGGCCAACTACTGGCAGCGGGCTGGACGGGCGGGCCGCAGGCATCGCATGGCGTTGGACATTACTTATTGCCGTCCCGTTTCCCATGACCGGGCCTACTTCGCCGAACCGTTGAAACTGCTGACGGGCCGAATCGATCCTCCTTCGTTCAACCTGCGCAACCCCTTGATGGTGGCCAAGCATGTCCATGCAACGGTCATTACTCGACTCCACCAGTTGTCACGTGATCCGAACCTTCCCCTGGAAGAGCGTGAGCGCCTTCATATGGGGCTGGAGACCTACTTCCCACCGACAATCAAGAACTACCTGTTCGAAGGCCGGAATGTGCGCAAGGACCCACTGGACATGTCTGATCTGGAAGAGTTGATCTCGATCTACCGTGACAACCTGATCGAATATGTGGACGGGGCATTCTCGCAGGGATGGCCTGAGGACTCGGCCGATGCCGCGTCACGTCCGTCGATCGAGCAACATGTGGATGCCTTCGCCGAAAACCTGAACCAAGTCATCGACAGATTGCGCAAACGGCTGGCCTGGGCCATGGATCAACTTCGACGCCTCGGCCACATTCGAGACGAGCAAGGCGATCTGGAGCCCTCGGATGATGCCCTGTTCAAGCGCTGCGACCGCCTGGTTAAACGGCTGAAAGGCACGGCCAGGAAATCTCGTCGTGAAGCGGAGGGCTACGACGACAGTAACACCATGGGTGTTCTTGCCGCGGAAGGATTCCTGCCCGGATATGGGCTGGAGTCTGGGTCAGTGCTGGGAGTGGCGACAATTCCCTTTTGGAAGACTGGAGCCAGGGATTTCTCCCTACCTCGGCCGGCAAGTGTTGCACTGCGCGAGTATGTGCCAGGCAACTTGATCTACGCCAATGCGAACAAGTTCGTGGCGCGCAGCTTTCATCGCGATGTGGATGAAAGCCGAATCGAGATGCCCTACTTCGAGGTTTCCGTCGAGAGCCTGGCCATTCAAGAGACCGACGGGAAAGGAGACATGGGGGCACCTGGATCAAGGGAACTCCAGTCCATTGCGGTGTGTGACGTGGAACTGGCTCACCAATCCCATATCTCGGATGAGGAGGAACTGCGCTTCCAGCTCCCCGTTACGGTTTGCGGTGTGGAGAAGAAGCAGCACGAAGGTGGGCAAGCCTACTCATGGAAGTCGCAGGAAGTGCATCACCGACGGGGGCTGAAGCTGCGCATGGTCAATGTCGGAGCTGCCACGGCTATCGAGCGTCGTGACACACTTGGCTACCCGATCTGCACGGTGTGTGGCCAAAGCGTCTCTCCGCTGTCCTCCCAGAAGCAGCTTGACCACTTCCGCCAACAGCATGCCGAGCGGTGTGGGGAAGCCCCAGGAATGGTCGGCTTCTATGCGGACATTGTCGCGGACGCGCTCTCCCTGAAGGGCTTGCCGGACCGCAAGACGGCCTACAGCGTGATGGAAACTCTGAGGTTCGCGGCAGCCCGCGTCCTGGACATGCACGTGGACGACCTGCAACTGCTCGTCATCGGATTCATCGGTCGTGAGGACTGCGACGCCCTGCTCTGGGATCCCATGCCCGGGGGATCCGGACTGCTGGAACAGCTCATCGAACGCTGGGGAGAGGTCGTGCCGATCGCGAAGGAGATCGTGAGCGCCTGCCCATCCAATTGTGATACTTCATGCGTGGATTGTCTCCAGACCTTCCGCAACGGCTTCTACCACAAATATCTGGACCGGCATTGTGCCCTGGAACAGCTTGATGCGTGGGGCAGCGACCTGGTCCCCGGGCACGAGATTCCGCCCCTGCGCCCTGAAGGTGGGTCTGCCCTTGGAGGCCAGCCCGTGAACAATCCTGAGACTCGATTGAAGGAGTTGCTGCTTGCCGCTGGCTTCGGAGAAGGCATTCGCGGCGAGCAAATCAGGATGGGGCATGGCTGGGGGACGACGACACCTGATATCATCTTCCGGGCCGCGCATCACGATGCGGATGAGGGCGTCTGTATTTATTTGGATGGCCTGTCGGAAGGGCTTCACGGCCACCCAGGAGTTGTGCAGAAGGATCGAAGTATCCGGGAATGGCTCCGCAACAACGATTATGAAGTGATCGAGATTGCGGCCAATGAGCTGACGGACAAGGAGGCAATGAAGCGGTACTTCAAGAGGGTCGCCGGTCACCTACGGGAGGATGCGATAAAGAGAAAGATCAAGACGGATGAAGCATGGTGGGTAGATCTTCCGTGATACACTTGAAGAATCGAAGAACTCAAAGGAGCTGACCAAGATCAGGGATGATGCATTTCTGATTCCGAAGAGGATAGACGATTAGCAAGAAGTGCACCAGAAGCCCCGCCTTCACCGGACTCCACGCTCCAAGGGCATTTCCGTTTTCGCCCGTTGACCTGCAATGTGACTTGAATGCATCACACCCATGGCAGCCACTTCGATTGCCTGCTTTTTCATCCCGGATTTCCATTTGAGGTGTAGCACGAGCGTAGCACGAAAAACGAAAAAGGGCCTCGCCTTTCAGCGAAGCCCTTGATACTCAAGTGCACCCAAGAGGAGTCGAACCCCTAACCTTCTGATCCGTAGTCAGACGCTCTATCCAGTTGAGCTATGGGTGCGATTTGATCGTCTGTGGCGGACCACAACCGAACAAGACACCCAATATAAAAGCCCCTTCAGGCAAAGTCAATTGCAACAGCAAAAAATCCGCGAAGCCGCCGCCCTTCACAAAAGAGATTCTTTTTCCTAATCATAGCTGAATAGTTGCCTTTTAGCTTTGAGAATGTGATCGTAGTGGCATTGAGTGTGCTCAAGCCGCTTGACATGCCCTGAAATCTGGAGACAACGACATTTAGAACCTAGGTTGTTTGCCGCGTAAAGCGCTGGCCACTTGTGCCCGGCTGCCGCTCTATAAGGCGAGCGAAACGTTTTCCACGAAAGAAGGAGTCATCCTCATGCGCAATCGAATTCTGTTGATCGGTCTGGCCGGACTGGTGGGACAGGCTTTCGCTGGCGGTGTATTCTTCAGTGAGTACATCGAAGGTTCCAGCAACAACAAGGCGCTGGAAATCTACAACGGTACGGACGCCGCCATCAACATGGCCGACTACGCGACCTGGCGTATCAGCAACGGTGGTGACTGGGCCGAAGGCCAGACCAATGCCGTTAACTTTGATCCCGCCATGCCCGAACTGCTGACCGACCTGATCGTCGAGCCCGGCGAGACCTTCATCATCGCCAACAGCAGCTGGAACATGGTCGATTTTCCCATCAGCGTTGATGTGCTGGGCACCAGCGCCTGCTGGTACAACGGTGACGATGCCATGGGTCTGGCCGTAACGGCTGACGGTGGCGCCACCTGGACGCTGATCGACGCCATTGGCGAAGAAGGTGCGGATCCGGGTTCCTACTGGCCGCTTGGTGATGGTGGCACGACCGCCAACATGACCATCGTCCGTAATCTGACCGTCTGCCAGGGTACGACTGACTGGGCCGTGGGTGCCAATCAGTGGACATCCTATCCAATTGATACGATTACCTACCTCGGCAGCCACACGGTGGACTGTGCCGGCAATCAGCCGCCCTACATCACCAGTGTGGACTTCACGCCTTCCGCCACGCCCGTTGCTCCCGGTGCCATGCTGACTTTCAGCGTTTTGGCCTCCGATGATGACGGCACCGTGACTGGCGTTGTGATGAATTACGGTACCGATGCCGGCAACTTGAGCAGCCAGGAGGTTCTGGTTGACTTCGCTGGCGGTGTGTTCGGCACGATGGTGCCCATCATGGCCCCCGCTGCTTGCGAGACGCTGTATTACGAATTCGTCGCCACCGACGATGCCGGTGATACGGGCAGCAGCGTTGGCAGCCTGGCCGTCGAGTGCAGTGCTTCTATCTATGAAATCCAGGGCCAGCAGGCTGACAGCCCCTTCGTGGGCGGCACCGTTGGAACCAGTGGTATCATCACCGCCGTGGCCTACAATGGTTTCTACCTGCAGGATGGCGATGGCGCCTGGAATGGTATCTGGGTTTATGCCGGTACGGGCAACACCACTGGCTTCGCCGCTGGTGACGCCGTTGACTGCTTTGGCAGCGTTGTCGAGTACTACAACCTGACCGAGCTTGATGTGACCGGTGGTAGCGTGACCGTGACCTCCACGGGCAACGCCCTTCCGACCCCTGTCGCCCTTTCGACGTCTGCCGTCAATGACGAAGCCTATGAAGGCGTGCTTGTGAGCATCTCCGACGCCTTTGCCGGTGCCACCCCCGGTTACGGTGAGTACCCGATGGACGACGGCAGCGGCGTGGTTGTCATGGACGACCAGATTGTCGCCTACGACTTCCCCATCGAAGAAGGTGAGTGCTACAATGTGACGGGTCCGGTCAACTACAGCTTCGGCGCTTACAAGATCAGCCCCGATACCGGTGGTGTGGTTCCCTGTGGTGGCTTCGTTGACGCCAACGAGCTGGTTCACGCTTTCGAGCTTGGCCAGGCCTACCCGAACCCCTTCAACCCGACCACGACGATCAACTTCAGCCTCGACATGACGGCTGAGGCTCGTCTGAGCGTGTACAATCTGGCCGGTCAGGAAGTGGCCGTGCTGGCCCAGGGCATGTTGGATGCCGGTCGCCATCAGGTGACCTTCGACGCTTCCAGCCTGTCCAGCGGCATGTACATCTACCGTCTGGAAAGCGAAGGACGCAACCTCGCCGGTCGCATGATGCTGATCAAGTAAGATCAGGTGACACTGATTTCAAGCCCCGCTTGCCTTTGGCGAGCGGGGTTTTTTCTATCTTGCGGCATGCATTCCGTCTACGCGCTATTGCTTGTCGCCACCCTCGTCCTTCTGCTGGGAAGGGTGAATTTCCATCCGGACCGCTGGCCACTGTGGGTTCAGGTGCTGTTCCAGTCCGGCATGATCTACATGCTGCTGGGGCCGGCCATCGGTCCCGCCGGCCTGGGCTTGATGCAGGCCGAATCCTTCAGCCTGCTTGATCCCCTGCTTAACCTGCTGATGGCCTGGGTCGGGCTGGTCTTTGGCCTTCAGCTAAGCCTGAAGGATCTCAAGCGCATTCAGCGGGCGGACTGGCAGCTTTCCATTCTGCAATATCTGCTGGCTGTTCTGGCCTGCCTGTTGCCTGCCCTGCTCTTGTTTCAGCTGCAGCCTGATCTTTCACCCCGGGCGCCTTTCGTGCTGGCGCTTGCGGCCGGAACCAGCAGCGCGACCGTGATCGCGATCATCCTGCAGGACCTTGGACTGGTCCGGGAGAAATCGGCCCGCAGCGCGCTGATGAATGCCAATCTGGACAATCTCTATGCCCTGATTGCGCTGATTCTGCTGGGGGTCCTGGCCGCCCATTCTCATCCCCTGACTTCGCGCCTGCCCCTGCCGGTGGCGCTGGCCTCGCCGATTCTGCTTTCCATGCTCATGGCCTGGACCTTTCATTACTTCCTGAGGCGCGGCGTCAAGGAAAGCCAGTTTGCCCTGCTGCTGGCCGGCCTGATCACCTTCGCTGGGGGCTTGAGTGCGCTGATGGACTTGAGTCCGCTGGCCATGGGCCTGATGATCGGCTTCTGGCTGGCCAATCAATCCCGCGAAGCCCATCATCTTTACAGCTTCATGGTCGCCCACGAAAAGCCGGTCTTTCTCGGCTTGATTCTGATGGCCGGTCTCTTCTGGCAGCCTGGCCTGCTTGGTGGCTGGACGGCCCTGTTGCTGCTGCCTCTGTTGCTGTTTCGGTTGCTGGCCAAGCGTTATGGCTGGCTGCTGGCTGGTAAGTTCAATGCGAATGGCAGTGAAGGTGCCCGCACCCTGCGCTGGTTGATGCTGCCGATGGGCGGGCTTCCGCTGGCCATGGCCTTAAGCGAGCTGCAGCTTCATCCGGAAAGCAGTGGCCCGCTGGTGCTGGGCCTGATCGCACCCTTTGTGCTGGTGAATGTGCTCTTAAGCGCCTGGCTGGGCGCGCGCAGGACGGAGGAGCGTTCATGACACGCTGGATATTCCTTGTCCTGCTTTTGCTCTTGATGCGCCTGATTGCAGCCGCCGGTTTTATCGGGAGCGAGTCCATCGGCTATCATGCATCCATGGCCTTTGGCTTTCTGGTGCTGGCGGGTTTTCTGGCGGGCGAACTGGCCCTCAAACTGCGCCTGCCGCGAATCTCGGGCTATCTGCTGGCGGGCATCCTTTGCGGACCGCAGCTGCTGGGTGTGCTGGATCAACAAGTGGTGGATAACCTTGCGCCCATCGATCGTTTGGCGCTTTTCTTCATAGCGCTGACGGCAGGCGCCGAGCTGGATGCGGGCATGGTCCGGCGGCAGTGGAAGGCCGTGAGTGGCATCGCGCTGGCCCAGCTGATTCCCGGCGGCATTCTGGTGCTGGGTCTGATCTGGCTAACGGCCTCCTGGCTGCCCGTCTTTTCCGACTTGCACGGACTTTCGCTGGTGGCTGCGGCGGCCCTGATCGCCGTGGTCAGTACCGCCAAAAGTCCGGCAACCACGGTGGCCGTTATTGTTGAAACCGGCGCGCGCGGCCCCCTGCGTGACATGGCTCTGGCCGTCACCGTGCTGATGGATGTGCTGGTGATCATCGCGTTCAGTCTGGTGCTGGGCTGGTCGACCTCGCATCTGGGCGGCAGCGAGGCCTTCAGCCTCTGGCATGAGCTGAAGGCGCTGGGCATGAGCCTGCTCCTGGGCCTTGGCTGCGGTTTTCTGCTGGTCAGAATTCTGGAGAAGGAGCAGGCCAACCTGCAGCTGCTCATCCTGCTGGGCGCCCTGCTGCTGGTGCAGCTCAGCCGCGATCTGCATCTGGATGCGCTGATGCTGGCCCTGAGTGCGGGTTTTGTGGTGGCCAATCGCTCCAGTTCCGGCCCGCGCTTCCTGCACGCGCTGGAAGATGTATCACAGCCGGTCTTTCTGGTTTTCTTTGGTCTGGCCGGCGCCGTGCTGGATCTTAACCTGCTGATGCAGATCTGGCCAGTTGCCCTGCTGCTGGTTGCTTTCCGCCTGTTGGCCAAGTGGAGCACGGTGACGATTTCCGCGCGCATGTCGGGCCTGCCGGAACAGGTGCGTGATCGCGTCTGGATGAGCTTCCTGGGGCAGGCTGGTGTCAGTCTGGGCTTTGCAACACTCATCGCCTCACAGGTGCCGGGCATCGGCGCACAGCTGCGCGAGTTGATCGTGGCGGCTGTTGTGGTCAATCAGCTGATCGGCCCCGTGCTCTTCAAGCATGCCCTGGCCAGGGCCGGAGAGATTCCGTGATAGCCGGAAGAAGCTCCCAGAGGCCAGTTACCAGTCGTTAGGCGTCAGTCGTTAGGCGTCAGGCGTTAGTCGTCAGGCGTTAGTCGTCAGGCGTTAGCCAGAAGAAGTCGTCAGCGGGCTAGTGGGGCAGTAGCCAGTTGCCAGTTTCCAGTTGCCAGCCAGAGCTCAGCAGGCCAGTGGGGCAGTTGTCGACGCAGTCGGCAAATGGCCCCTGGCGAAGTGCCGATTCATCGGCACGGCTCCGCTTCATGCCGACACTTCGGTATGAAGCGGACTGGCACCGAGCGCAGCCCACAACAAAAAAAGGCCCCCATTCAGGGAGCCTTTTCCATTGTCTGTCGTCGTGCGATTACTTCAGCAGGATCATCTTGTTGGCCTGGCTGAAGGACTCACTGTGCAGGCGGTAGACATAGCTGCCACTGGCCACCTGCTGACCGGCATCATTCGTGCCGTCCCACAGCACCTGATGACGACCCCAGCTCATCTCTCCTGACAGCAGGGTGCGAACCTTCTGGCCCATCATGTTGTAGACGGCCAGCTCCACCGCTGTGTCCACAGGCAGCAGGAAGCTGATCGTGGTCACGGGGTTGAAGGGGTTTGGCACATTGCCCTCCAGCACAAAGTCGGCCGGACGATCGATGCTTTCCACGAAAACGCTTTGCTCGTAGAATTCACGGCTGCCGTCAAGGTCCACGGCCTCGATGCGGTAGCAGTAAATCTGACCGGGCTCGACGCTGGCATCACTGTAGCCGTAGTCCGTGGCTGCGCTGCTGTTTTCCTGCGCCTCCAGCTCGGGGTTCAGGTTCCAGTCGGCAATGGCCGAGAAGCTGCTGGAAGCAGGCTCCAGACCCATTTCAAGAGCAGGTGCGCGCCAGACCACGAAGCCCAGGCTGTTGACTTCCGACTCCGTGCGCCAGTTCAGCTCATTGCGGCCAAAGTCAGCTTCTGCCGTGAAAACACTGATCTCGACGGGCAGGGTGTAGTCGCCCGCGGCGGCCGGCTCAGGCCAGTCACCACCAGCCGGGTAAATATCGTCCACCGAGCTCTGCAGCACAAAGACATTGTCACTGGTCAATTCCATACCCAGCGTCTGGTTGCCGGTTGCCGCGGCACTGATGTCCACGGTCAGCAGCAGATAGGTGGTGGTACCGTTTGTTACGGTCACACTCAGGCCGGTGAAGGAAGGATTTACCGTTCCCGTTACCGAAGAGCCAACCTGCACATCCGTGCCGCTGTCGTAAACACCATTGCCATTGACATCGCGCCAGAGCTTGAAGCCGGAGACATGGGTGGTTGTCGCGTTAGACGATGAGGTCTTGGTGAAGTCCACGCGGTTGATCACGATTTCGGCACCGGGCTGCTCGGCTGTCAGCTGCAGCTGGGTCATTTCGTTGTTGGTGCTGCTGGGCATCATGCCACTGCCAACATCCACACCGGTCACGGAAAGGGTCGGGTTGACCACATAGACCATGCGGTTGGAGGAGATCGGCTTGCCCTCGGGCGCATTGCCCTGGGCGTCGGTGCCGCCTACCCACCAGAACATGTAGTCGTAACCATTACCAGCCTGCATCTGGGTACTGTTGAGGTACTTGAAGATCAGACCGCTGTTGGTGGTCACGTTGGAGCTGCTCTGAACCGAGTAGCTACCATACTTGGTGGAGTCGTTGTCGAAGGCCCAGAAGACCGTCAGGGTCTCGCCATCTTCGTCGACATCAGCATAAAGAGCCAGTCCGGGATTGCCGGCTTCGCAATTCACGTGCGTGCGCCAGGCCGGATCGGCGTTGCTCAGCGTGGGAACATTCAGCGAGATCGTCTTGCTGCCGGTCGTGTTGGCGTTGTCCATGGTCACGCCGGCGATCGTACCATTGATGGTGTAGGTAGCGGCAGTTGCCGTAAGCACCGTGCTCAGGGTGGTCAAATTGGCCACACCACTGCTGAAGTCACCGGCCTGATCCAGAACCGCATCACCACGGCCAGCAATCTCGAGCGTGCCGCCACTGGACGTAACCGTCACATTGTTTGAAGAAGCATCGAAGCCGGTCACGATGTTTCCATAACCATCGCGCACGGTCACTGTGTTCGTTCCAGTCCAGACAACTGCCGACTCGGAGGTGGCGGCATCAACAGCGAAGACCAGATAATCGGCCTCTGCCGCGCTGATCGCCTGACTGCTGCTGGCAACGCCGCTCAGGGTCGGGCTACCGCTGTTGTCAGAAGCCGTAACCGTGCCGCCACTGGTCTCGTAGAAGACCACAGGCACGTTGGCGCTTGTTCCGTTGGTGAAAGAAATGCTGCCGTTGGCCCAGCTTCCACTTGTAACACCGTCAATGGTCGGGGCATTGCCCAGCGGGCTGCTTGAGGCACTGGAGGCGAAGTCAATGTCGCGACTACCGGTTTCCGAAACCTTGTAATTGTTCGAGTCCACAATGTGCAGGACAACATTGTAGGAAGTACCGGCCGTCAGTGGCGAGGTGCTGCCCGTGATACCCGTTCCGTCTGAGAAGCTCTGACCCGGCATCTGAACCAGCAGCTGCGAAGCCGCGCCGGCGCCGATTGTGCATGCCAGCGTATCGGCAATCAGTCCAGCGGTGGCAGCACGAATATTGTGCGTGCCGATTGAGGTGCTGGCCATGTAGAAGGTCGCGTTGGTTGTGCCGTCAATGTCCACGACACTCGTGTTGCTGCCTTCCGGGCTTTCGCGGAAAGTGACCGTACCGCTGCCGGAGGTTTTGGTCAGGGAAACCGTGTGGGTGCCTGTTTCCGCATTACCGTAGGCGTCGTGAATCGTGACCGTGATCTGGTCTTCGTAGGTGTTGAGGGCCTGGTCAACGGTTCCAGCAAGCATCAGTCGCTGCTTCAACTGGAAGTCCGTGCTCATGGTGGAAGCCGTGCTCTGGCCATTGCTGTCGGTGGCCAGCAGGCGATAGTAATTGTACTCGGTGCCAATGGTCCAGCTGCCGCTGTAGTTGCTGTCGGCGGTATTGCTGTCCGTATTCAGGGCGGCCCAGCTGGTGCCATCCGTGGAGCCCTGCAGGGCAACACTGGCCATGGAGTTGTCCGTGGCAAAGGCGTCGGCCGTACCGGTCCAGTTGACCGTTCCACCGGAGAGGTCCGTTGTGGAGACAGGCAAGGTCATGGTCGGGTTGGCCGGGGGAATGCGCTCGGTTATCGTCACCGCTGTTTCGCCATCGGGCACTTCGTTGCCGGCGCCGTCCACCAGCATGGCGGCCTGAGCGTCACGATCGTAGGTGATGGTTCCCGTCCAGTAGCGATTGGGCAGGTTGCTGGCCAGCTCCAGGGTCCAGAGGGTACCTGAGGTCTGGGTCAGGCTGGTACCGGCAATCGAGCTGGTAATGCCACCGCCGGTCAGGGCAAAACTTGCGCCTGTATCACCGCCGGATTCGCTGACGTCTTCGCTCATGACGATGCGAACCGTGTTCAGAGCCGTGGCCCAGCAGCTGGCGTCCACCAGGGTGGGTTCAGTAGTATCGAATTCCATGTCGCCATAGGAGAAACCAACGCCCGTCAGGGTCTGGGTTCCGCTGTGGATGACCGGATAGGCATCGGTAGCTACATAACCTTCGCCCTGCACAACATCAAAGCCCGGCGTCATCTGAATGCCGGTGAACTGGATCGTAAACGTTGAGTTTGCATTGTCCCAGTCAGGAGCCGTGAAGTTGAAGGTCACGCGCGTGCCGGAAACAGAAGCGCCACTGGTTGACACAGTGTGTGAAATATCAGCACCAAGCGAGTCCGGCGGCGTATTGGAATTTTCAATCACATCAAGCTGTGAAGGCGGCGTGCCGAACCAGGTGGCCCCTGCAGGCAGGACAGCCGTGACTGTTACCGTTTCACCGGCGATAATTGAGTTGTCACCTGTGCCTCCATCACCATGGAGGTACAAACTGTCCAGCGTGACTGTACGCATCTCCCCGATATCCACGGGCAGGTTGTTCGCCCAGTCCGCAAGTTCTGCTCGTGCAGCCCCTGCAGCAGCCAGACAAAGTGCTCCCGTGCATAGGATCCGTGCAAGACCTTTCATTCTTCCCCCTTGGCCGTCCGGCAACATTCAGTTTTATGGAATACGGTGTGTTTCAAACGACGATTCATGAAGGTAATTGTCTGATGAATTTTGATCAAGTGCTTTCCCTATTAATGAAGGCTGTGTTTTCAGCTGCAAAGATGCTTGCTGAAAGGCTTCCCGAGTGTGATTGGCGACACGAATGGCATGTGATCTGAAGGGGGGATTTTAACATGTATCGGCAGGAAGCTGCTTGAACTGAAGCTGAATAGGAGAAAGACAGAAGGATTGTTCTTTGCTGTTGCCTTCGTATATTTCGAGACTTATGCGCATTTCAGTCCTCGATCTTCGCCGCGGAGCCAGTGCTTTTGCTGCCGAGCTTGACGCCGGGCAACTTGAGCTTACTGTCGAGCGCTTTCCTGAGCCGATTCGGCTTGAGGTCAAGGTGCACGAGCAGGATGGCGGCTGGCTGCTCGAGCTGGATGTCCATGCAGTCTGGACTCGCGAATGCGATCGCTGCCTGAGCGAGGCCAGAAGTGAAAGCCAGCTTGCGGAGACGCTGCTGGTGCTGGACAAGGGCCACCAGGATGCCGAGCGTGATGATCGTCGAAAATGACGATGCGGAGCTGGACCTGCTGCCTTCGGTGCGTGAAGCCCTGCTGCTGGATCAGCCGGAATATGTCCTGTGCAGCGATCAATGCCAGGGCCTTTGCCCGAGCTGTGGCTGCAACTGGAACGAGGCCGAATGCGCCTGTGATGAAATTCGCCCGGATTCGCCCTTTGCAGGGCTTGAACAATTGAAAACTGACGAGACAGAATAAGGAAACGATCATGCCAGTCCCGAAAAAGAAAACCGCCAAGGCACGCCGCGATCAGCGCCGCTCCCACCACGCCCTGAAGGCCGTTGGTGTCTCTACCTGCCCGCAGTGCGGCCAGCCCAAGCTGTCCCATCGCGTCTGCCCCAATTGCGGCTTTTACAAGGGTCGCAAGATTCAGATCGTCGACTGATCCCAGCCCAGAATGATGCAGGATCCCGGGTACAGCCCGGGATCCCCATTTGCCGGAAGACCGGCTAATTCAAAGGGAAGCAATGCGAGCCAGAATTCTTGGTACAGGCCGTGCCGTTGCGCCGACCTGCCTGAGCAACGAAGATCTTGCGCGCATGGTGGACACCACCGATGAGTGGATCACCTCGCGAACGGGCATCAAGCAGCGCTATGTCGTTGGCGAAAACGACGATGTTGTCACTTCGGACCTGTGTGCGGAGGCCGCAAAAAAGGCCCTGGACAAGGCAGGTCTTGCCGCCGAAGAGATCGACCTGATTCTGGTCGGCACAGTGACGGGCGACTGCAAGTTTCCAGCCACCGCCATTTTCACCCAGGCCAAGATCGGTGCCACCAATGCCGCCGCCATGGATGTCTCCGCTGCTTGCAGTGGTTTCGTCTACGCACTGGAGTTGGCTGATGCTTTGATCGCCACCGGCAAGAAGAAGCACGTACTGATCATCGGTGCGGAAATCCTGACCAGCATGGTCGACTGGGACGATCGCTCCACCTGCGTGCTCTTTGGTGATGCCGCCGGCGCAGCCATTCTGGGGCCCTGCGAAGAAGAGGATCAGGGTGTGCTGGCCACCTACACCAAATCCAACGGTGATCTGGCCGAACTGCTCTGGACACCGGGCTGCGGCAGCCTGCGCCGCCTGAGCCCCGAGTCGCTTGAGAGCAAGGATCACACCATTCATATGCAGGGCCGTCATGTCTACGTGAATGCGGTCAAGTGCATGGCCGATGCCACACAGCAGGCGCTGGATCTGGCGGGCCTTCAGCCGGCCGACATCGATCTGCTGGTGCCCCATCAGGCCAATGTCCGCATTATTCAGGCCACCTGCGAGCGCTTCGGCTTTCCCATGGAAAAAACCATGGTCAACGTGGACCGCTACGGCAACACCTCGGCCGCCTCGATTCCCATCGCCCTGGACGAAGCCATTGAACTGGGCCGCGTCAAGGCGGGTGATCGTGTGCTGATGACCGTCTTTGGAGGCGGCTTCACCTGGGCTTCGGCTGTGGTTCGGCTCTAGGAGAAGCATGACTTTCTGGATTTTCCCCGGTCAGGGTGCCCAGTATGTGGGCATGGCCTTCGATTTGATCAGCCAGTCGAGCGCGGTGCGCGAGCTCTTTCTCGCAGCATCAAAGCGTGTTGATGCGGATTTCATCAGCCTTGTATCACAGGGCCCGGCTGAAGAGCTGGTCAAGACCTCCAATACTCAGCCCTGCATCTACCTGCACAGTCTGGCTCTGGCACTCCTGCTCAAGGAGAAGGGCCTGGCGCCATCGGCCGTTGCCGGTCACAGTCTTGGCGAATACAGCGCGCTGGCCGCCGCCGGCTGGATCGATCCGCTGGATGGTCTCGAACTCGTGCGCCTGCGCGGTCAGGCCATGTATCAGGCAGGTCTCGATCTTCCCGGCACCATGGCCGCCGTGATCGGCATGGAGGGCGAAGATGTCGCCCGTCACTGTACCACACTGGCGAAAGAAGGTCTTGTGATACAAGCCGCCAATTTCAACTGCCCCGGTCAGGTCGCGATCAGCGGCAGTCTGGATGGTGTATCACGGGCGGAAGTCTACCTGAAGGAACAGGGCGCGCGCATGATCAAGCGCCTGGAAGTTTCCGGTGCTTTCCACAGCCCGCTGATGGAGCCCGCTCGCGAAAAGCTGGCTACGGCACTGGCGGAGCTTGAGATTCGCCCGGGCCTGGCTCCTGTCTACTGCAATGTTACCGGCAGGGCGGTCAGTGATCCGGAAGAACTTCGTGCCCTGCTGATTCGTCAGTTGACTGAGACCGTACGCTGGGAACCCTCCATGCGCAGTGCGCTGGCTGACGGCTACACGAATTTCATCGAACTGGGGCCGGGCAAGGTTCTAAGCGGCCTGATGCGCCGCATAGACAAATCGGCCGAAGTCAAGGCGATTGACACCTGGGCCGAGTTCCAGAGTTTTACTGGAGAAGAGGCATGAGCCGAATCGTTCTTGTAACCGGCGGAACCCGCGGTATCGGGGCCGGCATTGTGAAGCGTTTTCTGGAAGCCGGTGACCGTGTCTGGTTCACGGGCCGCTCGGAGGATAGCGTCAAGGCTGCGCAGGCCGCGTTTGGAGAAGGCTCCGTCGGGCGGGCCTGCGACATGGCCGACCCAAAGGCCTGCGAGACGCTGGCAACAGAACTGCTGGCCGCTGAAGGCCGGATCGATGTGGTGGTCAATAACGCCGGAATCACCCGTGATACACTCATGATGCGCATGTCGGGCGAACAGTGGGACGAGGTGATCTCGACCAACCTGAGTGGCCCGTTCTACCTGATTCGCCACTTCGTCAAAAGCATGATGAAGCAGCGCGCGGGCAGCATCATCAATTTGAGCAGTGTCGTGGCCTACACGGGAAATCCCGGTCAGGCCAACTACACGGCCGCCAAGGCCGGACTTTTGGGCTTCACACGGAGTCTGGCGCTGGAACTGGGTGGCAGGGGCGTGCGCGTCAATGCCGTTGCGCCCGGTTACATTGACACCGACATGACGGCGGCCATTCCGGAAGCCGGGCAGGAGGCGCTCAAGAGCAAGATTCCCCTGGGGCGAACCGGGCAGGCAGAGGACATTGCCGCCGCCTGCTTCTTCCTTGCCGGGGATGATGCCGCCTACATCACGGGGCAGTGCCTCAGGGTCGATGGCGGTTTGACGGTAAGCTGAATTTCGAATCTGGCGCATAGGCGTCAGGCTCGTTACCTTGGTCACACTCAACATCAGTACAGAAACGGGAGACACCATGTCCCAGCACTTTGACAAGGTCAAGAACATCATCCTCGAGGTCCTGGACCTGGACGATGAGAGCAAGGTCACGATGGACGCCAGCTTCGACAACGATCTGGGTGCCGATTCCATCGCCAAGTTCGAGCTGATCGACATGCTCGAGAAGGAATACGACCTCGAGATCAGCGACGAGACTGCCCAGACCCTGACCACTGTGAAGGCTGTCTGCGACTTCCTGGACAACCAGGGATAAATCGACGAATAGAGCGGGAGCGGTTTCGGCCGCTCCCTTTCTGGTTCTTGAATCTGAAGGAGCGTGTATGAAGCGGCGTGTCGTGATTACCGGAGCTGGAGTCCTAAGTCCGATCGGTCTTGGCCTCGAGGCCTACTGGCAGGGTCTGAGCTCGGGACAGTCCGGTGCGGCTGCAATTACACGTTTCGATGCCAGTCAGTACAGCACCACCTTTGCCTGCGAGCTGAAGGATTTCGATCCCCAGCAGTGGCTAAGTCGGCCGGACATTCGGCGCATGGATCCTTTCTGTCAATTCGGCATGGTCGCGGCCATGATGGCCATCGAGCAGAGCGGAATTGATCTGGAAAAAGTGAACCTGGACCGTTTCGGCGTAATCACGGCTTCGGGTATCGGCGGTCTGAGCAGCATCGAGGAAGCACACGGGCGTCTGGTCGAGAAGGGTCCCGGACGGATCCCGCCCATGTTCATCCCGATGATGATCTCGGACATTCTGCCGGGCCAGATTGCCATGCGCTTCGGCCTGAAGGGCCCGAACTACGGCACGGTTTCAGCCTGCGCCAGCAGCAGCCACGCCATTGGCTGCGCGGCCATGGCCATTCGCAGTGGTCAGGCGGACCGAGTACTGACCGGTGGCAGCGAGGCAAGTATCACGCCGCTGGGCATTGGAGGTTTCAACGCCCTGCAGGCGCTTTCCACGCGCAATGACGCTCCGGAAAAGGCCAGTCGTCCCTTTGACAAGGATCGCGATGGTTTTGTGATGGGCGAAGGCGCGGCCATGTTCCTGATCGAGTCGCTGGAAGCGGCTGAAGAGCGTGGTGCCACGATTCTTGCCGAGATCAGCGGCTGCGGCTTTACTGCTGATGCGCATCACCTGACAGCCCCGGCCCCCGAGGGCGAGGGTGCCCAGCGTGCCATGCGTGCGGCCCTGGCTGATGCGGGCCTTAAGCCTGCTGATATCGATCATGTCAATACGCACGGAACCTCAACTCCGGCAGGCGATCTGCCGGAAATTCAGGCCATTCACCGCGTTTTTGGCGATCATGTGCCGGCCATCAACAGCACCAAGTCCATGACCGGTCACCTGTTGGGTGCTGCCGGTGCTGTAGAAAGCCTGGCGGTTGTACTGGCCATCAAGAACCAGTTCGTCCCTCCCACGATCAACCTCGAGAACCCCGATCCGGCGCTTGAACTGCCGATTGTGGGTCCCGAGGGGCGCAAGGGTGCGATTCGCCACGCGATTTCAAACACATTTGGTTTTGGCGGACACAACGCCAGCCTGTTGATATCAGAATTCATGGCATGAGTTTATGGCAGCGCATCTTTCCCCAGGCACCGCGTGATACAGGCACGGGTCTGGAGGAGAGAATTGCTTACCGGTTTCAGCAGCCCGAACTGCTCGAGCAGGCCCTGACCCACCGTTCCCGTGTTGGACAGGTAGAAGGTGCTGGCCGGCTTGATTCCAACGAGCGTCTCGAATTTCTCGGTGACGCCGTGCTCGATTTGTGCATCAGCCGCTGGTTGTATCACAACTTTCCGGGCAAGAAGGAAGGCGAGCTGACCAAGTACAAGTCGATCATTGTTTCCGGCCGCTTTCTGGTTCAGGTCGCGCTGGATCTGGGGCTGGGCGATTACCTGAAGCTTTCCGAATCCGAGGACCGCAGCGGTGGCAGGCGCAGAGCCAGCATTCTTGAGGATGCCTTTGAAGCCCTGATCGGTGCGCTTTATCTGGACGGTGGCATCAAGGTCGCCGAGGCCTTTGTGGACCGCTTCATTCTGCAGGACCTTGGCCTGCAGCAGGCCAGCCGCGATAACCGGAATTACAAAAGCCTTCTGCTGGAGCTTTCCCAGGGCAAGGGTCTGGGAAATCCCACCTATCAGGTGGTGGAGGAGCTTGGTCCCGATCACAGCAAGTTCTTTGTGGTTGAAGTGCTGGTCGGCGGGCAAAGCCGCGGACGCGGTACCGGCAGCAGCAAGAAAAAGGCCGAGCAGGCCGCGGCCCGTGAGGGTCTGGCCAACATGAAGGATTCGGCGGCCAAAGCATGAGTGACCCACAACCCGGTCCAGATCCCGCGCTTGATCAGTATGAGGTTCCTCTGGAGCCTGTGGAATTCGAGGAGCGAATCCAGCGCTCCCGCTTTCTTGCACAGGTCTTTCCCGTTGGCAGTCGTGACGAGGCCATGGCCAAGCTGGAAGAGTTGAAAGCGCTGTCACACAAGGCCAATCACCATTGCCCCGCCTTGAAGCTTGGTCATCCGCTGGATGGGCCCGAAACCTGGTCCAGCGATGACGGCGAACCCTCCGGCAGCGCTGGCATGCCCATTCTGCGTGCAATTGACGGTAGTGGCTTAAGCGATCTGCTTGTGGTTGTAACACGCTGGTTTGGTGGCGTCAAGCTGGGTACGGGCGGGCTGGTTCGCGCCTATGGCGGTGTGGCCAAAGCAGCCCTGGATGCGGCGGCCCGGAGAACGATCATTCGCCGTGATACACTGGAGCTTCGTTTCGATTATCCCCTTATGACCCGCGTGCTCAGATTGGCCAGTGAATGCGAGGCCGTCGAACAGAACCGTATCTGTGATACACACGTGAGCCTCTCGCTGGCCGTGGCTCGCAGTCGTGTATCACGACTGGAAGAGCAATTGACGGAACTGATGCAGGGTCAGGGCGAGATCAGGCGCCTGTGAACGAGCTCTGGATTCTCGTTGCCGCACTGCTGGCATCAGCTTTCTTCAGTGGAACGGAGATCGCCTTCACTTCGCTCTCGAGCGCCCGTGTGCTCATCTGGCAGCGATCACGTCGTATGGGCTCCGATCTGACCAAGCGCTATTTCGATGAGCCTGATGCCCTCTTGATCACGCTGCTGGTGGGCACGAATGTTGCCAATATCTCCTTTACCAGTCTGGCCACCCTGCTGGCAACCAACAGGGGCCTGCCGGAATGGCTTTATGTGCCGGCGATCACGCTGCTGATTCTCTTTTTCGGTGAGACCCTGCCCAAGCTGCTTTTTCACGAGTGGACCAATCGGCTCTTTCCCGCGCTGTCCTTGCCGGCCCGTGTATCACACCTGATGCTCTGGCCGGTGGTGGCCCCCGTGGCCTTGATCTTCAAGCTGACATCGGGCGGTGGTCGCAGTGACAGCGGTCTGTTTCATTTGCGTGCTCATATCGGGGACCTGGCGCAGGACCTGGAGCTCTCCGGACAGCTCAGTCAGCAGGAAAGCCGCATGATCGATCGCGCCCTGCACCTCAGAGAGCGAAGTGTGGGCGAACTGATGACTCCGCGAACGGATGTGGCGGCACTGCCGGACACGGCCAGCACGGAGGACTTTGCCAATCTGGTGATGGAAGAAGGCTATTCCTGCATGCCCGTGTATCACGAGGACCTGGATCAGGTTCTGGGCTATGTTAACGCGCGTGACCTCTTTCAGCGACCGGATTCACTCGAGCCGATCCTGCGCCCGATTCCCCACGTTCCCGCCACCATGCCGGCCCGCGCCCTTCTGGAGCGCTTCGGCCGTGAGAAGATGAACATTGTCGTTGTCGTGGACGAGTACGGCGGCACCGCCGGCATCGTCACGCTGGAGGACCTGCTCGAGGATCTTGTCGGCAGGATCGACGACGAGCACGACGACGTCTCCGTCGAGCGCCGGCGCGACCTCTACGCCGACCGGGACTGGCTCCCCCTTAAGGACGGCCGCTTTCTGGTGGCTGGTCGTCTGCGGCTCGAGTTGATCGAAGAAGAACTCGGCATCACCTTGCCCAGCGAAAGCGCCGAAACGCTGGGTGGCTGGATCTGCGAGTCGCTCGGCCGCATTCCTGCCGCGGGCGAAGTCATCGAGCTCAAGGCATTGCGCCTGACCGTCCGCTCGGCCACCCCACGGGAGCTGAAGCGCCTGCTGCTTGAGCGGATTCAGCCCGGCAAGGAAACAGAGCAAAAGCGTCAGGACCATTAAGGGCGCATTCATTCCACTTCCGATGCCAGTTTGGCGTAAAGGGTCTGGCGGGAAATACCCAGCCGCTCGCAGGCCTTTGACTTGACCCCACCCTGTGATCCCAGCACTTCCAGGATGTAATGACGCTCCATGCGCTGCAGGAAGGTGCGCAGGGGCACAGAGAACTTGTCCCCGCTTTGCTTGAGGGCCTCATTGCGTGTCCAGGTCCGGCTGCGCTCGCCGCTTTCCACCAGGCTGATTCCGCCAATGGCCTCGCCCGTGTTTCCGAGCAGGATCATGGGAATTTTCAGCTGACGGTGCCTGCTGAGGCTGGGACCGAGGGCCGCGCGGGGCATCTCGCCGGCATGGATCACCAAAAGGGATACGCTTTCGGAGTTAAGTCCAGTAAAGGAGCGATCACCCGGAATCACTTCCACCACATGGCTGTCGCTGCCGCCCAAAAGGCTCCTCAAGTAGGGCCGCAAATGATTCCACAGCGCATCAGGAATACGCAGGTCGGCTGCCTGCCCCAGAACCAGGGCTTCCAGTAACTGGCTCCAGACTCCTGCCGACATGCGGCCCAATGCGGCCTGCAGGTCTGCCGCCAGGTGCTGGATATCGCTATCAAGCTGCTCCGGGTGAAAACAGACGCCCCTTCGCCTGGCATTGCGGGCGCTGTCCGTTCCCAGCATGGCCAGATCCCGCCCAAGTTTGATCGACTGGGCCTTGCGGTAATACCAGAGTGCCCTGAAAAAGCGCCAGTCTTCGGCATCTTCCCGGCGCCAGAGCAGTTCCTGTTCCAGACAGCGCAACAGACGCGTGCTCTCCGCGGGAAGGCTGCGCTGCTGGGCATGACGAAGTTCTGCCTCGCGAAAAAGTTCGTAGCTGAGCTGGGGCAACTCGTCCGTTGGTTTCATGCTTGGCAGCCGTTCAAGCTGCATGGCCTCCTGCGCGATCAGTCGCGACAGCCGGGGCCAGATGGCGGGCAGCCAGCTTCGGTAGCGCGTCTGCAGAAAAAGAGCCAGTTCCCGCTGATAGCCGGGGTGGCGCTGCATCATGCCGCAGGTGTAGAGGAGCTCAAAGAGAGGTGGCAGGTTTCGAGCGTGTCCGGTGATAGCCTGCAGCCTTTTGTCGACTGCCTGACTTGCTTCCGCACGGGGGGAGCCGAGTACGGATTGCATGGTGTCTCCTTTGCAAGGACCATGCAGGAAAGCATCACGGGGATCAAGGTAACAGGCTTGCCTCCGGTGATCAAGGGCCGGTGCTTTCTTTTTTCCGAATTGCGCTGCCCACGTCAGGCAAATCGGACACTCTGCGAAAAGCTCTGATGGGCAAGGCAAAAAAGCTGTCATGGATTTGATTCTGAAGCCGGATTTTGGCTTAATAAAGGGTTTGAAATTTCCGGGAAGACGAATGCGGTTCAAGATTGTCGCGGCCCTCCTGATCCTGCTGATGCTCAGTCATTACGGCTGGCTGCTCAGGCAGGCCAATCAGGAGCGACAGCTACGCAATCAGGTGCTGGAACTTCAGCAGGATCTGCTCTCGCTTAAACAACTTGAGCGGGAACTGGCTGCCCTGCGAGGCCTGAACAGCAAACTGCGTGAAGGCTTCGGACTGGGCGATGCGGACAGCAGCACGCAGGCCCGGGCTGGCGCTGCCCTTAGCTGGGACGCAGGCTCGCGCTGGTTCAGCCCGCCGGTAAAGGGTCGACTTAGCCGCGGTTTTCAGGCCGGCGGCTGGCCTGGCGGATTAAGTCATCCCGGACTTGACATTGCCTGCGAGGCGGGTGAGCCCGTGCAGGCCGCGGCTGGCGGCACTGTTTTGTTCAGTGGCCGCACAGAGCGTTATGGCGAGCTGGTGCTGATTCAGCATCAGGATGGACTGGTCAGTGGCTACGGGCATCTGGCCAGGGCTTTGCCCAGGCCTGGCGAGCGCCTTGCGCGCGGGGCACTTGTCGGCAGGGTCGCAAAGGGACCGGAAGGTCAAGGCAGTCATTTGCATTTCAGCGTGCAGCGTGAGGGTCGACCGATCGACCCGGTCTTTGTACTGGAAATGGACAAGCAGGAAAGGCCAACAGGATGAACCAGACTACGGGCGCTTCGCAGACCGTTCTTTCCAAGGGTGCCGTCTTTGAGGGTACCATCACAAGCCAGGACTCGATTCGCATCGATGGCAAGGTCACGGGCGAGATCCGCTCCGAAGCCACAATTGAAGTGGGCAGCTCGGGCGAGATCAATGGCAACCTGACCGCCAAGAATGTGATCACGGCCGGCCGCGTCAAGGGCGGAATCAAGGCCGAGGAGAAGGTGGAGCTGAAGGGCACGAGCAAGCTGGACGGCGACCTCGTCACCGTGCGCCTGGTCATTGAAGACGGCGCGCAGTTCGAGGGCATGTGCTCCATGGGCAGCAAGAAGGCCGCAGCAGCCGCAACGGCGGCCCCGCAGCCTGCCGCAGCCAAGCCTGAATCCGACGAGCCCGTCAAAGAAGAGACGGCGGCCAGTGGTCTCTTCGGGCGCAAGAACGGCTGAATGTGAAAGACGAGGATCCAGGTTGGCGGCGTGCCGGCGAACTTACCGACTTCGGAATTCGCTTTGCCCTCGTCATCCTGTTATCCGTTCTGGGTGGATACAAGTTGGATCAGCGGCTGGATAGCCTGCCCTGGTTCACGCTGGTCGGAACGCTGGCAGGCTTTGTCATTGCGTTTTACTGGCTGATGATGAAACTGAAGGATCAGGACAGGAATTCGTGAATCCACTTGCCAGCGGCATTTCACTGGGCGCACTGCTTTCCATCCTTTCCTTTGTCGTTCTCTGGCGTTCACTGGACAAGGGCCTGAACCGCGTTTTCGGCTGGTTCGTGGTGGCCTTTCTGGGAAAGCTGATCACGGTGGTCACGGCCATCGTGCTGGTTCACAAGTTCAGCGCTGGTGCCGCAACCCGGCCCTTTGCCCTGAGCCTGACATTGACGGTGCTCGTGCTGCTCTTTCTTCAGCTGGCATTGTCCGTGCGCAAATTGAAGTCACTGGAAGCGGAAGGCAGGCTGGATCCTGATTCCGCGTCGATTCAAAACAAGGAAGCATGAAAACCATGCGCAGACTGGGACTCTTTCTGCTGGGGCTGTTTGTTGCCGGATCCTTGATGGCTGCAAGCGGCGGGCACGGACACGATGCTCATGCAGAAGCAGCCGCACATGGCGGCGAAATGGGCGTGGGTGAGGTTGTCAAGGGTGTGATGGAACACCATCTGGTGGATTCCGGTCATCTGGAGCTTCCCCTTCTGGATATCCATCTGGATCAGGCGCTGATTCCCCTGCCCTTCCTGGACGGCTTCTACCAGTCCACCTCCGACGGCAATCCGCTGATCAACTGGATGGTCAAGGACGAAGAGGGCCGCGCCTGGTTCATGTTCTCCAAGCACATGGTCTTCATGAGCCTGGCCTTCGTGCTGGTGCTGCTGATGATGCTGGTCGCCCGCCGCACCGCCGGCACGGCTTCGCCCAAGGGCATCGGCAACCTGGTGGAGTTCTTCATCATCTTCCTGCGGGACGAGGTGATCCTGCCCAATACGGGTGAAGAAGGCCGTCGTTTTCTGCCCTTCTTCCTGACCGTTTTCTTCTTCATTCTCTTCATGAACCTGCTGGGCATGGTGCCCTGGGGCGCCAGCGCCACCGGCAACCTCTCCGTCACCGCCGGGCTGGCCCTTTGCGCCTTCGGCCTGATGCAGTGGGCGGGCATTCGCGAGCACGGCTTCTTCGGTCACCTCAAGGGCCTGATGCCCCACGGCGTGCCCCTTGCCGTGGCGCCCATCCTGGTGCCCATCGAGTTCCTGGGCATGTTCACCAAGCCCTTCGCCCTGTGTGTACGACTCTTCGCCAACATGATGGCCGGTCACGCCGTGATCGCCGCCTTCATGGGGCTGATCATCGTGCCGGCCCTGGCGCTGGCCAACATTCCCGTGATGGTGGCCATCAGCATTCTGGAGCTCTTCGTGGCCTTCCTGCAGGCCTACATCTTCACCATGCTGACCGCCATTTTCACCGGCGCATTCATTCATCAACACTAAACAAACCAACTTTTCAACAAGGGAGAGACACATGGAAAACATCGGACTTATCGGCGCCGGCATCGGAGCGGGACTGGTTTCCCTGGGTGCGGGACTTGGCATCGGCCGTATCGGTGGCAGCGCCATGGAAGCCATCGCTCGTCAGCCGGAAGCCGCCGCCAAGATTCAGACGGCCATGATCATCTCG
The DNA here is from genome assembly GCA_964345075.1 of uncultured Bacteroidaceae bacterium. Taxonomy (GTDB): domain Bacteria; phylum CAIWAD01; class CAIWAD01; order CAIWAD01; family CAIWAD01; genus CAYFPS01. Next base: position 109,284 of record CAYFPS010000008.1, read on the forward strand.
GCCGCCCTGATCGAAGGCGTGACGCTGTTCGGTACGGTGGTCTGCCTGCTTGGCATGCTGAAGTAAGGCGACACCTGAACCCAACCCCAAGGACAAGGGATTATGGACCATATTTTTTCCGTTGATCCCGGTTCCGTCTTCTGGACCATCATCAGCTTCCTGCTGCTGCTGGGGATCCTCTCGAAGGTGGCGTGGAAGCCCATTCTCGGCGCGCTGGAAGCACGCGAGCAGGGCATCAGGCACGACATCGAGTCGGCCCGGGCGGACCGCGAGGCGGCTGACAAGGCGAAGCTGGAGTACGAGCAGAGCCTGGCGGAAGCCCGTCAGCAGGCGCAGAATCTTCTGGCCGAAAGCCGGGAGAAGGCGCGCAAGTACGAGGCTGAGCAGGTCGAGCTGGCCAAGGCCGAAGCGCAGAAGGAAAAGGAAAAGGCCGCACGTGAAATCGAACTGCAGAGCCAGCAGGCCATGCAGGGGCTTCGCGGCGAGCTGGTGGATCTTAGCCTGGCCGCGGCCGAGCAGCTGATTCGCACCTCCCTGAAACGCGAAGATCATGAGGCCATCATTCAGGAAAGCCTGAAGCAGGCAGGCGGAGCAGCATGAGCCGCGACGCCGTGAGCCGCAGCTACGCGGCGGCACTGTTTCAGGCTTCGAGCGAGGCTGGTGAACGGGACAGGCTGCGCGAGGAGCTTGTTCAGGTAGAGGTGGCACTGAAGGGAGAACTTCAGGCTTTTCTGCTTTCGCCGAAGGTGGCCATGGCCGCCCGTCTGGCCGTACTGGATGAGGTCTTTGCCGAAGGCAGCGAGCTGCTGAAGTCCTTCCTTCGCCTTGTGGTGAAGAAGGGGCGGGCCGCTCACCTTCCCGGCATGCTTGAGGAGCTGAAGGAACTGGATCGCAAGGCTTCAGGGCGAGCTGTCGCCCACGTGGTGACCGCCACCGAAGTTTCAGGCGAGACTGCCGACAGCATTCGCAAGCGCATGGCCGAGCTGCTGAAGCTGGAACTGGAAGTCGAAGCGAAGCAGGATCCCGAGATCCTGGGTGGCTTCGTGGCGCGTGTGGGCGACCACATGCTGGATGCCAGTCTCAAGACGAGGCTGGAGGCGCTCCGCAGGCAGCTTAAGGCAAGCTGAGCGGCGCAGGTTTCATCGCCCTTTTCGGCGATGATCCAATTGAGATCACAAGGAGTCTCGATGCAGATTCGACCCGAGGAAATCACCTCGATCATCAAAAAGCAGATCGCCGATTTTTCCGGCGCCACCAAGCTTGAAGAGATCGGCGAGGTGATCATGGTGGGCGATGGTATCGCCCGGGTCCACGGCCTCGAGAAGGTCATGGCCGGAGAGCTGGTGGAATTCCCCGGCGGCGTCTTCGGCATGGCCATGAACCTTGAGGAAGACAACGTCGGTGTGGTGCTCTTCGGTGGTGAAACAACCATCCGTGAGGGCGATGTGGTCAAGCGCACGGGCGAAGTGGTTCGCATTCCCGTGGGCCGCGCCATGCTTGGCCGTGTGGTGAATCCGCTCGGACAGCCCATCGACGGCAAGGGACCGATCGAGAGTGACGAAAGCTATCCCGTGGAGCGCAAAGCCACGGGTGTGGTGACCCGTCGCCCGGTGGATCAGCCCTTGCAGACGGGCCTCAAGGCCGTGGACAGCATGATTCCGATTGGCCGCGGACAGCGCGAGCTGATCATTGGTGACCGCCAGACCGGCAAGACGGCCGTGGCGCTGGACACCATTATTAATCAGAAGGGCAAGGGCGTGGTGTGCATCTACGTCGCCATTGGCCAGAAGGGTTCAACCATCGCCAAGGTGGTCAAGACCCTCGAGGATCACGGCGCGATGGATCACACGATCGTGGTGGCTTCCACCGCCGTGGATCCCGCTCCCCTTCAGTTCCTGGCTCCCTATTCCGGTGCCGCCATCGGCGAGTTCTTCCGGGATAACGGTGAGCATGCACTGGCGGTCTACGACGACCTGACCAAGCATGCCTGGGCCTATCGCCAGCTTTCGCTGCTGCTGCGTCGTCCCCCCGGCCGCGAGGCCTATCCGGGTGACGTTTTCTACCTGCACAGCCGCCTGCTTGAGCGTGCCAGCTGCATTTCCGACACGATGAACCCGGAAATGGAGAAGGCCGGCATCAAGAAGGGCGGCGGCAGCCTGACAGCCCTGCCGGTGATTGAAACGCAGGCCGGCGACGTTTCCGCCTACATTCCGACCAACGTGATTTCGATTACGGACGGTCAGATCTTCCTGGAAAGCGACCTCTTCTACAGTGGTGTGCGTCCGGCGATCAACGTGGGTATCAGCGTCAGCCGCGTGGGTGGTAACGCCCAGACCAAGGCCATGAAGAAGGTGGCCGGTACCCTGCGTCTGGACCTTGCATCCTATCGCGAGCTGGAGGCCTTTGCCCAGTTCGGCAGCGATCTGGACAAGGCCACACAGGCACAGTTGACCCGTGGTAGCCGTCTGGTTGAGCTTCTGAAGCAGGACCAGTTTGTGCCGATGGAGGCCCATGATCAGGTGCTGCAGCTGCTGCTGGGTACCCATGGCCTGCTGGACGCACTCAGTCTGGACAAGGTTCGTCCCTGTGCCGAGCAGTTTGTGGATCACTTCCGCGCCGCTCATTCGGCCCAGTACGAGAACCTGCGTGACAAGGGAGTCCTGACCGACGAGATCCGTGACGCCGTCCTTTCCGCCGGCAAGGATTTTGTCGCCAATTTCGGGAGCTGATGAATGGCCAACCTTAAGCAGATCAAGCGGCGAATCGGCAGTGTGGCCTCCACACAGCAGATCACCAAGGCCATGAAAATGGTCGCCGCCGCGAAGCTGCGCAAAGCCCAGGACGCCATCGTGCTGGCGCGGCCCTATGCGCTGCGTCTGCAGGACGTGCTGGGTGGTCTGGCCGCCACCCATGGCGCGGAGGCGCATCCCCTGCTGGCCCGTCCGGAAGTGGAGCGTCCCGTGGTCTGCTATCTCCTCGTAACTGCTGATCGAGGTCTTTGCGGCAGCTTCAACGCGAGCGTGATCAAGCGCGCGCAGCAGCTGCTGGCCGAGGCCCCGGCCGAGCAGGAAAGCGTGCTCTACTGCGTGGGCAAGAAGGGACATGACTTCTTCAAGCGCAGGAATACGCCGATTGTCGGACAGCGCATCGGCTTCTTCAATCATCTTGGTTTCACGGACGCCACCTCCATTGGTGAAGACCTGAAGGAGCTCTTCCTTCAGGGGAAAATTCACCGCGTGGTGCTGGTCTTCAATGAATTCAAGAGCGCCATTCAGCAGGTGCTGCACAGTGATCAGCTGCTGCCCGTGGTGCTGGAGGAGTCCGATCATCAGTCGCAGGTTGAGGCCATCGTGGAGCCCAGTCTGCCGGCCCTGCTCGACAGACTGCTTCCGATGTATGTCAATCGTATTCTCTGGCGCGTTTTGCTGGATTCCTTTGCTGCCGAGCAGGGAGCCCGCATGACGGCCATGGAAAGCGCGACGGACAATGCCAGCGAAATGATCGGCGATCTGACACTGCAGTACAACCGTACTCGTCAGGCGGCGATCACGCAGGAGATCGCGGAAATTGTAGGTGGCGCCGCGGCCATTCAGTAGCGCGGCCAAAAAGGAACGAACATGAACAAGGGAAACATTCTACAGATCAATGGCGCCGTGCTGGATGTCATCTTCCCCGAAGGGGATCTGCCTGACATCTACAACGCCCTGATCGTGCCCCGCGAGGGTCAGGACGATCTCGTTCTTGAGGTGCAGCAGCATCTGGGCGAGAAGAAGGTGCGCACCATCGCCATGGACGCCACCGAAGGCCTGATGCGCGGCATGGACGTCATGGACACGGGCTCGCCGATCAGCGTGCCGGTGGGTTCGGCCACCCGTGGTCGCCTGCTGAATGTGGTCGGTAATCCGATCGACGACGTTGGTCCCGTTGACCGCGCCAGCACCAATCCCATTCACCGCGCCGCCCCGGCCTTTGCCGAGCTGAGCACTTCTGCCGAGGTGCTGGAAACAGGCATCAAGGTGGTGGACCTGCTTGAGCCCTACGCCAAGGGTGGCAAGATCGGTCTCTTTGGTGGTGCCGGTGTGGGCAAGACCGTGCTGATCATGGAGCTGATCAACAATATCGCCAAGGAGCACAGCGGTCTGTCCGTTTTCGCCGGTGTGGGTGAGCGTACCCGTGAGGGTAACGACCTGCTGCGCGAAATGGTCGAGTCCGGCGTGATCACCTATGGTGAGGCCTTCCACAAGCACTTTGCCGAAACCGGCGAGTGGGACCTTTCGAAGGCGGATCCGGCCAAGGTGAATGAAAGCCAGGCGACGCTGGTTTTCGGTCAGATGAACGAGCCGCCCGGTGCCCGTGCCCGCGTGGCCCTTTCCGGACTGGCCATGGCCGAGTATTTCCGTGATGAGGAAAACAAGGACGTGCTGCTCTTCGTCGATAACATCTTCCGTTTCACCCAGGCGGGTTCGGAAGTGTCGGCGCTGCTGGGTCGTATGCCCTCCGCCGTGGGTTACCAGCCGACGCTGGCCACCGAGATGGGCGCCCTGCAGGAGCGCATCACCTCCACCAGGAACGGTTCGATTACCTCGGTGCAGGCCATTTACGTGCCCGCAGACGACTTGACCGACCCGGCCCCGGCCACGACCTTCACCCATCTGGACGCCACAACGGTGCTCAGCCGCAAGATTGCCGAGCTGGGCATCTACCCGGCCGTGGATCCGCTGGATTCAACCAGCCGTATTCTCGATCCGCACGTGGTTGGCGGCGATCACTACAGCATCGCCGTGGGTGTGCAGAAGCTGCTGCAGCGCTACAAGGATCTGCAGGACATCATCGCCATTCTGGGTATGGACGAGCTTTCCGAAGACGACAAGCTGATCGTGGGTCGCGCCCGTCGCGTCCAGCGTTTCCTGTCCCAGCCCTTCCACGTGGCCGAGCAGTTCACGGGCATGCAGGGCAAGTATGTCAAGCTTCAGGACACGATCGATAGCTTCCAGCGTCTCCTTCAGGGTGAAGCTGACAAGCTGCCCGAACAGGCCTTTGCCTATGTCGGTACGCTTGATGAAGCCTTCGACAAAGCCAAGAAGATGGAGTCATGAGCAGCTTTCGAGTCGAAGTCGTGACCCCGGCCGGCGGCGTGGTTCTGGACCGCGAAGCCAGTCATCTGCAACTTCCCGGAGAAGCGGGCAGCTTCGGCATTCTGGCCGGACATGCCGATCTGATGGCTTCACTGGGGACGGGCATCGCCGACCTGGAATCTGGCAGCGAAAAACTACAGTTCACGGTTAGCGGTGGTTTTGCCCGGGTGGATGGCGGCAATGTGATGGTGCTTGCTGAGTCGGCCGAGCTGGCTGGCAAGATTGACCTCGAGCGTGCCGAAGCCGCGCGCGAAAGGGCCGAAGCCCGCCTGAAGGAAGGTGGCTCGGATCTGGATCACTCGCGCGCCGAGCTTGCACTGGCCAAGGCCATCAACCGTATCAAGCTGGCTGGCGGTCGCTAAGTCGGAAATTTCTGGAAACATTCAGCGCGGCTCACATTCGGGTGGGCCGTGCTTCTTTTTGGTGGGGGGCCTTTGGGGCGTCTGGATATGGAGATTGGGAAATCAGGCTTTTGCGCCAGCGGGTGTGTGCGGGCTGCCATGGCTGAAGGCGAGGGGGATACGGAGAATGGCTAATCAGGTTTTTGCGCCAGCAGGAGTGTGCGGGCTGCCATGACTGAAGGCGCGTGTGGATACGGAGATTGGCTAATCAGGTTTTTGCGCCAGCAGGAGTGTGCGGGCTGCCATGACTGAAGGC
>CAYFPS010000008.1:115175-122546 GCA_964345075.1 uncultured Bacteroidaceae bacterium
GGGTGTGGATACGGAGATTGGCTAATCAGGCCATTGCGCCCTCCTCACCACCCCCCACCCGCCCGGGGAGAAACCCGATTTTCTAGTTGAAGTTCCCTGTATGGGATGGATCATTTCGATTTCTCAGATGTGTGTCAGGACAACTGGACAAGGATGCGAGTGGGAATCGGTGCGTCAGGAAAACAGGACCCCAAAAAAGCTCGAAAGGGCCGATCTGGGATGATCTGCCCTTCCGATTGTGCCCTAAAACCTGCTTTGTGGGGAATAAAGCAGTGAAAAGAAGGAGTCTATTGAAATCCGCGGAGCGGATTATCGCCGTGTTCTCCGAAAAAGTTTCTGATGATTGTTTTCAGTGCTATTGGTGAAGTCTGAGCACAAGAATAGCACTATCACCGGAAACAGGCAAGAGAAAAAGAACCATATTTTGATCATGTTGAAGGAGCACTCAAACCAGTCATCCATGATCTTTCTGCGTCTGCTTGCGGCCGTGCTGCTGTTGGCTGTGCTGGCAGCCTTTGGCTGGCTGGCAAAGCCCGCCTTGCTCCTTGTCATTGCTGCCTGGCTGATCTGGCCCTGGCGCGGGGACGAAGTGATTCACCGCTTCTGGCTTGCGCTGCTTGTACTGATAGGCCTGGCCTTCGCACAGGCTTTGGGTTCCGTTCTTGGGACCCTGATTGCCGCAGCCCTGATCGCGTGGCTACTGGAGCCGCTGGTGAGCAGGATTTCCAAGAAGGGCGACCATCGTCTGGCCGGCGCGCTGCTGGGAGTTGGTGGCGGCATTCTGCTGATGGGCCTTTTGCTAATTCTGGTTCTGCCGGTTCTGCTTAAGGAAGCGGGCGAGCTGCTGGCAGCCTTGCCGAAAATCCGCGCGGCCAGCGAAGCATGGATCAGTGACAAACTCCCCAGTCACCTGGCCGTTTTCGGGCTTGATTCGGGCGAAATGATCGCCTGGTTGAAAGAGCGGGCCCCCGGGCTTCTCAGGCAGAGCCTTCACATGCTGGGAAGTGGCGGACAGCTGCTTGGTACGGGTCTTTCCAGCCTGGCTGGCAGCCTGATGAATCTGGTTCTGGTGCCCGTCTTTGCGCTTGGCTTTTCACTTGTCGGGCCTGCCGCCCGGCAGGAAATCGAATTCTGGATTCCTTTGGAGAGGAAGGCAATGGTCAGGAATTTCGGCAGTGAAGTCGACCGCATTTTCTCGGGATACCTAAGAGGACAGCTGCTGGTCTCGCTGATTGTCGGCCTGCTGACCACTCTGGGACTTTGGGCGGCCGGCATGCCCTGGCCGCTGCTGTTGGGCATGGCAACGGGCGTCCTGAACATCGTCCCGCTGATTGGTGTGGGCAGCATGTTTGTGATTTGCATGATCGTGGCCGCCTTTCAGCCGGAGTGGAGCTGGATGCTGCTAAAGGTTACGGCGATTTTCGCCGTGGTGCAGAGCCTGGAGAGCTTCCTGATCACGCCCCGCGTTCTGGGCAAGAGTGTCGGGCTGCATCCGGTGCTGGCCCTGCTGGCCCTGATCGTTTTTGGAAGCCTGCTCGGCCCCTTTGGACTGATTCTGGCCGTGCCGCTGGGCGCGGTTCTCGTATACATCTACAGGCAAATTCGCGAGCAAAGGAAACAGCAATAAATGGCCAAGTTGCCAATCGTCGCCGTGGTGGGCCGACCCAATGTGGGCAAAAGCACCCTCTTCAACCGTGTGATACGTCAGCGCAAGGCCATCGTCGATGACCAGCCCGGTGTCACACGCGATCGTCATGTGGCGGAAGCTCACTGGGCGGGTCGTGACTTTCTGGTGATGGATACGGGCGGTTTTGTGCCCGAGGCCAAAGACCAGTTCAATGTCGCCATTCGCGAGCAGGTGCAGCTGGCCGTGGAAGAAGCAGACATGATTCTGCTCGTCTGTGATGCGCAAACCGGCGTAACCGAAGTGGATCAACTGCTGGCCCGGCTGGTGCGTGATTCAAAAAAGCCCTGGCTGCTTGTGGTCAACAAGGCCGACAATGAACGCCTCGAGCTGGATGTTTCCGAGTTCTGGCGACTGGGCATGGACGAGCCTTTTCCCGTGTCGGCCATCAGTGGACGCCATTCGGGTGACATGCTGGATATCGTGCTTGACCGACTGCCGGAAGCCGGGAGAGTGGATCTGGAAGGTGACCTGCGCCTTTCGATCATCGGCCGGCCGAATGTGGGCAAGAGCAGTCTGGTGAATCAGCTGCTGGGTGAGGAGCGACTGGTTGTAACACCGATTGCCGGCACCACGCGTGATTCCATCGACAGCCTCGTGCATCACGAGGGCAGGCGCTTTGTGCTGGTTGACACAGCAGGCCTCAGGCGCCGCACGAAGATCAAGGAGAACGTCGAGTTCTATTCCAGCCTGCGCAGTCAATCGGCAATTCAAAGTGCGGATGTCTGCGTCTTGCTGCTGGATTCCGAAGAGGGCCTGACCAAGCAGGATATTCAGGTGCTGGAAGAAGCCATCGAGCAGCGCAAGGGCGTTTTGATCGCGGTCAACAAATGGGATCTGGTCGAGGACAAGGAGACCAACACGGCCCGTGATCGCGAGCGGGAAATTCGCAATGCGATTCCGACGCTGGCCTGGATCGAGATTGTCTTCATTTCAGCCAAGACCGGGCAGCGCGCCAGACGCGTGCTGGATCTTGCCTGGCAGGTGCACGAGCGGCGGCAGGTCTGGCTTGACAGGCAGGATCTGGAAGAGAAGCTGCTGCCGGAAATCGAGAAGCGCCCGCCTGCTGCACGCAAGGGCAAGTGGATACGCATCGAGGCCATTCGCCAGGTGCGCAAGGATCCGCCCTGGCTCGTCTTCAACTGCAATCATCCGGATCTGCTGGAAAGCAGCTATATCCGTTTTCTGGAAAATCGTCTGCGCGAACATTTTCTGCTGGCCGGTGTGCCCGTGAGGCTTGATTTCAGGCGGCGGGGAGAATTCTTAAGCGCCTTTGGCCCCATTCCCGAGCAGGATCTGCGCCCGGGTGATCCTGTCTTCGTGGAGGCTGAAAACCCGGAAGGCGAAGCCATTGGACGCGGGGACTATGCTGTTGCCTACGAGGGTGAGGGCGATCCCGACGACGAGTAGACACGTGCTGGCTGCCCTGATTGGAACCTTCAATCACGATATCCTCGTACATGCAGGGGGTGAAGAGATTCACTCCGCTGGCGGACTCTGGTACAGCCTGAAGGCGCTAGGCCTGCTTCAGCCGGATTGGTTGATTCGCCCCGTTGCCTGGTCACCGCGGGCAGATCACGAGCATATTCGTCAGCAGCTGAATGCCTTGTCGCTGGATGCCGCAGGACTTTGTGATACAAACCTTCCCGCTAACAGAGTCCGGCTGGACTGTCGGGCAGATGCGGAAAAGCCTGAACTCTGTGAGCTGAATCTTCCCCCACTTGGCCTGCCGGAGCTGCGCCATGGGCTGGACGCAGAAGTCCTTCTGCTTAACATGACTTCGGGCCGTGATACAACTCTTGAAAACTGGGCAGCCCTTCGAAGCGAGTGGCGCAGCCATCATCCACAGGGCTGGCTGCAGATGGACTGGCATTCGCTCAGTCTGAACGAGGGAGAGAAGGGCACACGCCGGCTCCGCCGGGTGCCTGACTGGCAGGCCTGGCTTAAGGATCTGGATTTGCTGCAGCTAACGCTGGAGGAGTCCTTCAGCATGGATGGCCGAAAGAGAAACAGCCTGCGTGATACACGCGATTTGTGGTTGCAGGCTAGCGCGGCTGGCTGTCGGCGCATGGTTGTGACCGATGGTGCGCGGGGCTTTGTTTACTGGGATCATGCGGGAAGCCGCCTTGTTCCGGCCATTCCGGTAAAGCGGGTCGTGGACACCACTGGCTGTGGCGATGTTCTTGGGGCCGGTCTACTCGCACTGGCATGTGGAACGGACACGGATACAGTGCTTCAGGATGCTGCGTACCGGGCTGCCAGCGTCCTGGGTGCTGCGGGGCTGGCTTCACTGGATGAACTGAAAGGACAATAGGAGTGATGCTTCGACTGACCTTTGGTGCTTTGCTTTTTTGTGTCACAGTCTGGGCATCGCCTTCATCGCGCCCATTTGATGCGATCGAGCAGCAATTGATCCGTGATCGCCTGCTTGATTCCAAGCTGGATTCGGCCTTTGTCATGACGCTGCCGCTGGATACGCTGCGCTGCTATCCCGGCGCCTGGCGCATTAATCTGCACGGGCGCGACCTGCCTGACTACTACAAGAGTTTTCAAAAGGCCGATGTGGTAGAGAAGGTCAGGTCGTTCATCTCAGAGAATGAGGCCCTGCTGATCAATGTGGAGCGTCGTCATCGTGTATCACGCTATGTGGTCGCCTCCATTCTGATGATCGAAAGCCGCCTGGGCAGGAACTGGGGCGACTACCGGGTGCCGGATCTGTTCTTAAGCCTGCTGCTTCTGCCCGAACATGCAGGGGGTCTAAACCTGGATTCAGCCCTGGTGCGCGAGGCCCGCGAGGGGCGCGAGCGTCAGCGGGATGAGCTCGAGGAGCTGCTGGACACGCGGGCTGCCAGACGCAGCCGCTGGGCGCTGGGCGAATTCCGCGCGGTGGTCGAGCAGTTTCCGCTTGCAGAGTGGCAGGCGCTTGAAGGGTCCTGGGCCGGTGCCATGGGCATGCCGCAGTTTCTGCCTTCTTCACTGGCCGCATATGGCGACGATGGGGACGGGGACGGCCGCGTTGACCTTTATCAGCTGCCCGATGCCGCAATGAGCATTGGTCGCTACCTGAAGGAAAACGGCTGGCGCGGCAAACTGACGGAAAAGAAGCGGCGCAAGGCGATCAAGGCCTACAATCACAGCGAAAACTATGTGAACGCCGTGCTGAAGCTGGCCCGCGACGCAGGCATGGCCGGCCCCTGAAGGCTGGCATGAACCGGCTGACTGGCTTTACTATCTTTTGTATCACATCCTGCCCGGATGGTGGAATTGGCAGACACAGGAGACTTAAAATCTCCTGCCCATTGGGCGTGCGGGTTCAAGTCCCGCTCCGGGCACTCTGAAGAACAGTAGCCAGGTACCGTGTTCCAGGTACCAGTGGCCAGTTTCCAGCTTCCAGCAGACTTCAGGGTGGTGCCAGCCCGCTTCATCTGCTGACCGAAGACGGTCCTTGCTGAAGCGGTAGCCGTGCCGAAGGGCCGGCACTTCGCCAGGGGCCAGTGGGGTTCCGGGGGAGTGCCAGGGGAGTGCCAGGGGAGCCAGCTTTGATTTCCCCGCCATGTCCAGCACATCTGACACTCACTGTTCATTTTTCTATAGATGCGAGGCATTAAAAAGATCGCCCGTGGTGGAATCAATCCACACCCCACGGATCTGGCTTGACCTTGCTTAAGGGTATGCGATTGGCATAGCAGTAGAGGCAGCCAAAGGCGCATTGGTCGTAGATGCCGATGTCGCGGTTCCTGCAGCAGCCGCAGCCGGGGCGGTTGGGTGTGGAGGAAAGGCTGCCTGGTAGCCAGCCATTGGCTGCTTCAAACCACTCGGCATCGATGCAGCTGGCCCTGGGAATACCGCTCGCCTCCTGTAGTTCCGGCTCGCAGCATAGCTTTAGGGGAAGCCCGGCCGCGCGGCTCACCTCCGCCATCCACTTCAGAAAGCGAAGCTGCACGCCACTTGATGGAGCCTGCAGACCGGGAAGGGTATCCAGATTTCGGCGGGTTTTGTGATACATGTCCAGCCAGCTGCTGATGACTTCACAGGAGCGGGATGCCATTAGCGGAAGCAGTCTTTCAAAGTTTGAACGCCACCAATCAAGCGGTGTATCACGGCTGATCAGAATTGGATCAAATCGCCAGCTGACGGCATCGCGGCCTAGTGTATCACAGAGCTGGTCCAGGCTGTCCAGAGTTTCTTCCAATCCTGGCGAGCGCGGCTCGAGTTCTTTCGGCATGCCGATGTAGCTCACGCTGAAGCGAAGCCTGCGTCCGTACCTGCCGATCAGCTCATCGAGCCAGGGCAGTAGCGGCCCGGGGCGGCGCGTCCAGAAGAGAAAGCCGGCAATGTCCCGCGGATCAAGTGACACGCGCTCGCGCTTGCCAGACCAGGGATTGGGCACCCAGAATTCACCCCTTTCAACATGACGCATGAAGGCCTTCGCCTGAAAAGCAGGCAGGTCCATGCGGCGGGAAGCTGAAATCACAGGAAGCATGGGCATAAGGTAGGGAGACTGAGGCGATGTCCTGAATCAGATAGTGCATGTATCACAAAAGGCCGCAGCCACAGAAAAAGGGCCCCCGCAAAAGCAGGAGCCCTTCGCATTCGGGAGTTTCGCCGGCTTACTTGCTGACGAATTCCTTGATCCACTCGGTCGTGACCGTCTTGGGGCGCTCGATGGGCAGACCCAGCGCGCGGTCCCAGATCAGGCTGGCCAAGACGCCAAGGGCGCGTGACACACCGAAGAGAACCGTGTAGTAGTCGTACTGATCCATGCCGTAATGGACAAGCAGACAGCCGGAGTGGGCGTCCACATTCGGCCAGGGGTTCTTGGCCTTGCCCTGCTCGAGCAGAATATCGGGAGCCACTTCGTAGATCATGCCGACCAGCTTGAAGAGCGGATCATCGGCCATGTGCTTCAGGGCGAACTCGCGCTGAGCCGTGTAGCGGGGATCCGTCTTGCGCAGAACGGCGTGACCGTAGCCGGGAATCACCTGTCCACTGTTCAGGGTATCCCAGAGGGCCGTTACCAGCTGCTCCTTGGTGGGAACATCCACGCCCAGCTTGTCGCGCAGCTCGAAGACCCAGCGCAGCACTTCCTGGTTGGCCAGTCCGTGCAGGGGGCCGGCCAGACCATTGATGCCGGCGGAAAGCGACAGGTAGGGATCGCTCAGGGCGCTACCGACGAGGTGCGTGGTATGGGCACTGACGTTGCCGCCTTCATGGTCGCTGTGGATGGTCAGATAGAGGCGCATCAGCTCGCGGAACTGGGCACTGTCAAAGCCCAGCATGTGGGCCAGATTTCCACCCCAGTCCAGCTTGTTGTCGGGCTGAATGTGATCACCACCGAAATAGCTGCGGCGGTAGATGTAAGCCGCAACGCGAGGCAGACGGGCCAGCAGGTCCATCGTGTCCTCGTAGGCCCACTCCCAGTATTCGGTCTTCGCCATGCCGTCACGATACTTGGCGGCAAACTTGGACTCGGTCTGCAGGGCCAGAATGGCCGTGGAGAACTGGGTCATGGGATGGGCGTCCACGGGCAGGGCGTCCAGCGTGGCAAAGACATGGGCCGGCACATCGGCACGGCTGGCCAGCTCGGCGGAAAGATCCTTGACCTGCGCGTCCGTCGGGACTTCGCCGGTCAGCAGCAGCCAGAAGAGGCCTTCGGGCAGCGGCTCTTCGCCTTCAGCGGCGTGGGG
>CAYFPS010000008.1:122558-129924 GCA_964345075.1 uncultured Bacteroidaceae bacterium
AGCTTGTCCTGGCATTCGGGAATGGACAGGCCGCGGAAACGAATACCTTCCATCGGGTCCAGGGCACTGGTTTCGGTGACGATGCACTTGACACCGCGCATGCCGCCGTAGGCCTGGTCAACCGTACATTCGCCAATCACCTTGCTGCCATGCTCGGTGCGAATGGCCTTGATCACCTGGTGCATTTCCGGAATTTTTTTCGCGAGAAGTGCTTTCAGCTCAGACATTGAAGACTCCTTTCTATCAGAAGGCCGGCCCGGGCGGGTCGGCGGCTGCCAAAAGTTTGACAAATCAATGTAGCCAATTTCCTGATCTGATACCACGCTTTCAACAGTTAAGAAAGGAGCTTTTTCCCAGCAGCTGCAGCTTTTACTTGAAGCTCAAGTTTGGTGCTACTAACTTCAGGGTTCCAATCGTTCCTGGGAGTCATCATGAAGAACATGCTTCTCGCCCTTTTGCTGGCGAACGCGCTTGCTGCAGCACCTTTTGTCAGCGATCAGCTGATTGTCCGTTCGGCCGATCAGCCGCAGGATCTGCTGGCGGCCTATCCCGGTCTTGTCTTTGACCGGCCGCTGGTGCCCTCACTGGGCATTTTCCGCGTGAAGCTTGAAGGTGGCTGGACGGTTGACGATGCCATCAAGCTGCTCTCCGCCGACAAGGCCGTGATCTGGGCGCAGGCCGATCATCTGACCAGTGGACGACTGACACCGGATGATGTGGAGTTCCCGCAGCAGTGGGCGCTGAATCAGGACAGCGATGCGGACATTGATGCCCCCGAAGCCTGGGACCTGGGCACCGGCGGTACCCACCCCGACGGCTCGACGATTGTGGCGGCCATTGTGGATGGCGGCTGTGAGATCAGTCACCCGGACCTTTCGCCCAACATCTGGACGAATCCGGGCGAGATCGCAGGTAATTTTCAGGATGACGACGGCAATGGCTATGTGGACGATGTGAATGGCTGGGATGCCTACGCCGACGATGGGACCCTGCCCAATGACTACCACGGCACCCATGTAACGGGCATTGTCGGCGCGCGCGGCAACAACCTCAATCAGGTCTGCGGCGTCAACTGGAATGTGGACCTGATGACCGTGGCCGGCTCCAGCTCCAGCACTTCCGTGGTTTCCATCGCCTACAATTACGTGCTGGAGAACAAGCAGCTCTGGCTGAATTCAGGCGGCGCTGAGGGCGCCAACATCGTGGTGACCAATTCCTCCTTTGGAATCGATTTCGCCGACTGCACTTCCGGCACCTACCCGATCTGGAATGACCTCTACGATGCAATGGGCGCAGTGGGCATTCTTTCCTGCGCGGCTACCATGAACCGCAACAGTGATGTGGATCAGACCGGGGATGTGCCTACGGGCTGCTCGTCCGACTGGCTGATTACAGTAACCAATACCACCTCCACCGACCTGCGCAATTCCGGCGCGGCTTATGGCTTGACGAGCATCGATCTGGGCGCGCCTGGCACGCAGGTGAAAAGCACCTACACGGGTGGCGCGACCGCCAGTCTGACCGGAACCTCCATGGCCACGCCGCAGGTGGCCGGTGCCGTGGCCTTTTTGCATTCGGTGATGAGCCCGGCTCTCTTTGCGCATTATCAGCAGAATCCCGGCGCTGCCGTGCTGGAACTTAAGCAGATTCTGCTGGACACGGTGGATCCGCTTGCCTCGCTGGACGGCATTACCGTTTCGGGCGGGCGCCTTAATCTTCATCAGGCGGCGCTGGCCACGACAAGCTGGGGCGGAGGTGGCGCGCAGCCCGAACTGACGATCAGCCTGCTGCCCGGCCATGAAGTGCTGCTCGAGTGGAACGAGATTGCCGGCGCGAGTTTGTATCACGTGGAAAGCCGGCAGAGCCTGAACGATGCCTGGCTGCGCATTGCCAGCATCGATTCCACCAGCCATGTGGAGACGGCGGCCTGGGAAGGTCAGAGCATTTACCGGGTGATTGCCGAACTGCCGTAGGCTGTGTTACAAATCCGTGGCAGGCATGTGACCCAGTGAAAGGGTCAGCTGGCGGCGGGCCAGTTCGCTTTCCACAGCTTCCATCAGCTGCTTCATCTTGGCCTTGTCGGTGTGGATGTCCAGATAGTCGGACTCCACGACAATGACGGGAACGTCCTTGATGCGGCTGATCCAGCCCTCGTACAAATCATTCAACTGAACCAGATAATTGGGGTCGATGGACTGCTCGTAGGCGCGGCCGCGCATTTTGATGCGCTTCTGCAGGGTGGGCAGCGAGGCACGCAGGTAGATCAGCACATCCGGCTTCTTGAGGAACTGGCACATGTTGTGGAAGAGCGCGCTGTAGCTTAACCATTCCCGCTCGCTTAAATGCCCCATCTGATAAAGGTTGCGGGCGAAGATTTCCACGTCTTCCCAGATGGTGCGATCCTGCACGACGCCGCGCGTGCCTTCCATCACCGAAAGATGAGCCTTGTAGCGCGACTGCAGAAAGTAGATCTGCAGGTGAAAGGCCCAGCGGTGCATGTCCGCGTAGAAATCTTCGAGGAAGGGGTTGTCGGAAACGCTTTCGTAGTGGGGATCCCACTTGAGGCGAGCCGCCAGCCAATCCGTCAGGGTGGTTTTTCCTGCGCCGATGTTGCCGGCGATGCCAATCAGACCTTTCATTTGCACAAGATATGAAATGCCCACCGAACCCTTTTCCTTTGTTACATTCTGCGCTTTCATTCGCCGCATGCGAGTGATTACGCCACCCTAGCTCAATTGGTAGAGCAACGGTTTTGTAAACCGTAGGCTGAGGGTTCGAGTCCCTTGGGTGGCCGTCTGATTAGACAAAAAGGTGCCGAAAGGCACCTTTTTGTTTAGGCGTTAGTCCCCGCTTGCGCGGGGAGACAGGCGTTAGGCGTCAGGCGTTAGCGGGCAGTTCCCAGTAGCCAGTAGCGAGTTTCCAGCCAGAGAGGCGTCAGGCGTTAGTGGTCAGTTACCAGCAACCAGGTCCCAGCAGGCCAGCCAGAGAGGCGTTAGGCGTTAGCGGGCAGTCGTTAGGCCTCTGCACTCGTCCTTCGTAATTCGTCATTGTCCAAATCTGCAATCAACAATCGTCACCCCCTGTCATTCCCGCGAAAGCGGGAAGGAAGCGGGGGCAGGTACCAGTTGCCAGATACCAGTCAGAGAGGCGTCAGTCGTTAGGCCTCTGCATTCGTCCTTCGCCATTCGTAATTCGTCATTGTCCAAATCTTCAATCTGCCTTTCTTCTCGTCCTTCGTACTTCGTCCTTTCTTCACGTTGTCCAAAATCCAACACCTTCTGCCCAATTCTGCACAAAACCAGTGAAGCCGTATTTGACATTCCATTGATATTCAACGGACTCCAGCATCATTCTGTTTTGGCGCAATTCTTGCATTTTAGCTTAAGTTAGCTGTGTCTTTCGCGCGAACCATTCAGTCCATCATTAAGGTTTGCGTGTAGATTGGTGGCCATCACTGACTTCCATTTTGCGAGGTTGATCATGAAGCGCTTGATTCTGCTTGTTTTCTTTATTGCTACAGGGCTCTCATGGGTGAATCAAGCTCAGGCACAGTCTGGGCGTGTAGAATTTAATGGGCATGAGTATGAGTATGTGCAGCAATACATGCTTTGGACAGATGCCAGATCTTATGCCGAAAGTATGGGTGGATATCTTGTTTGCATCACCGATGAGAGTGAAAACGGTTTTGTTGCTAATCTTGTTGGGGGGGCATGCGTATGGATTGGTGCCACTGACGAAGCTGTCAACTTGACGTGGGAGTGGATTAGTGGGGAGCCCTTCGTCTACACAGCATGGAGAACAGGTGAGCCAACAGACGGGGGAGAAGATTATGGAAGCATTGGCTATGCGAGTCTTGATAGATGGAATGACTTTCCAAACGCTGCCCCAAATGATGTAGTTGGATTTGTAATCGAATATTCAAGTCAAGTCGATCAAAGCGATGGTTGGATTAGGTACAACGGACATGAATACAAGTACTTCTCTATGAGTATAACATGGCCCCAAGCCAAGCTAAGTGCAGAGTCAATGGGTGGATACCTTGTTTGCATTAATGACGCAGACGAGCAGCAATTCTTGTATGATCATTTCAATAATGAGGATGACTATTGGGCAGGGGGATCAGATTCTAATGTAGAGGGTCATTGGGAATGGCTTGATGGATCGCCTTTTAGTTTTTCGAACTGGTATCCAGGTGAGCCTAACAATTCTGGTGATGAAGATGTATTACATGTTTGGTCTTCTGTGGGCTCACAGTGGAACGATCTAGCAATACACAGGTCACTAAATGGGTTTGTCGTCGAGAGGGTCGTTACATCCTTCACCTCCGAATCCTTCAACCACTCCGGTGCCCTCCCAGATGGCTGGACGGTCGAGAGCCAGGGGCGCTCAACTCCCTGGACGCCGGTTCAGGAAGACGGTGAGGACTGGGCAATTGAAAGCAGCCACACGGCCTATGACGGGCTCTTCAATGAAGTCCTGATCAGCCCGGTCTATGACCTGACATGGTGGGAGGATGTGCAGGCTGGCTTTAATCACAATTACACCCATGCGGGTAGCCAGGCCAGCTTCCGCAGCTCGGCCACTGGCGGGCTTTCCTGGACGGAAACGGCCGGCTGGTCGTTCAGTGCTGCCGGCGATACTCTGGTTGATCTGCCGAGCAGCTTCAACGGCAATGACAACGCCCGCTTCTCTTTTGTCTTCACGGGCGACCTGCCCACCGATGGCGCAAGCTGGCGCGTGGATGACTTCTACCTGACGGGCACGCCCCGTCCGCCTGTGGCCTTTGAACCCGTGCCGAACCAGGCTTCTGCCTTCTGGACCACGCTATCGGGCAATCTGGGCTGCAGCTTCTACCATCCGCTGAGCGTGATGGGCGACAGCCTTGAGCTTCGTGTGGACATGAACGGCGATGGTGACTATCTGGATGGCGGCGAGGAAGACTGGACCCTGCTGACAGCCTTTGCCAGCGCCGACAGCCTGGAGCTGCTGGTGCCGCATAGCTTCAGCAGCGCCGGGCTCTTCCGCTTTGAGTTCCGTGCCAAGACAGCCAACAGTCGCTGGGGCTATTCGGGCACGGCCGGTCTGGAAGGCATCAGCGATGACTGGCAGGTGATTGTCTTTGTATCACCGCCCGTGATCGGCAGCCCCCTGCCCAGTCAACCGCCCGCAGAGTGGATCAGTCTTACCGGCAGCATCGGCTGCACGGTCACGCACGCCACGGCCCTGCATGGCGACAGCCTCTATGTGCGCGTAGACATGGACGGTGACGGCAGCTACAGTGGCGAAGGTGCTGAAGCCTGGACCCTTTTGCCCGCACAGCCAGACAGCACAACTCTTGTTGTATCACAGGAAGTGAGCTTCGCTGGAAACGGCCAGTATGCCTTTGAGTTCAAGGCCCGGGCAGTGGACGGCCTTTGGGCCTGGTCGGGCACGGCTTCCGGTTAAGGCATCGAGGATGACTGGTATGTGCTGGTCAATGCAGATATCGATCCCCCTGTTTTCAGCAGCTATTTGCCCGAAGGTCAGCCTTCACCCGACTGGCAGCCCAGCCTGAATCAGACGCTGGGTGCAAGCGTCCGTGATACAAACAGTGGTGTCGATCCCTCCAGTCTGATGCTGCGCGTGGACTGGGATCTTTCGGGCAGCTTCGATGCCGGTACGGAAGATTACGAGACTATTACGGGCATGGCCGCTGGGGATTCCACCCTGATCAGCGAGACGCTCAACCTGCCAGCCGACGGCGACTACATGTGTCAGTTCAGGGCTGCCGACCTTGCCGGCAATGTGGCCGAGTCGATGATCCTGCACTTAAGGGCCGATACCACGCCGCCCGTGGCCTCCAGCCTCTTTGCCATTTCAAGTGGTAACACCAGTGTGAAACTGGTCTTTCCGCCCAGCAGCGATGCCAGCTTCGCGCGCTATGAGATTCACTACGCCAGCCACGCCAATGTCAGCCTGGCCGATCCGGTCTGGGGCCCGATGCAGGACCCGAACCTGACCGTAGCCTCCACCAGCCAGACGACAGTGGGTGGCCTCACGACCGGCACCCAGTACTGGTTCCGGCTGTGGATTGTGGATCACGCGGGCAATGTAAGCGAGCCTTCTGCTGAAGTCAGCCGCGCCACGGGTGGAACGCCCCTGATGGCCATCAGTGACCTGAGCGCCCTGCTAAGCGAAGAGGGCAATGTGCAGCTTGTCTGGTCTGCCCCCACACAGGACATCAACGGCATGAGTCCGGTTGTAGTCACGGGCTACGAGGTTCACGCCAGTGATCAGGCCTGGTTTACACCGACGGCCTCCACGCGCATTGCGACCGTCACTGAACCCGCTTACACCGTCAACCTGTCCCGCAGCCTGTTTGTCAGCTACCGCGTGATCGCCCTTGGATCGGGCCTGGTTGATCCCGACTACGGCATGGTGCGCTTTGATCCGGGCAGCTTCACCATGGGTCCGGACGTACACGGCGTGGGCGACGCGCACAACGTGACGCTCAGCCATCCCTTCCAGATGGACAAGGTGGAAGTCACCAACGAACAGTACCTGTCTGCCTTGCAGTGGGCCTATGATGAAGGCCTGGTCACGGCCGATGCCACCACGGTGACGGCCTATGGTGTCGAGCTGCTCGATCTGGATGACGAGGACTGCGAGATCCAGTTTGACGGTGATACAAACACCTTCAGCCTGCGCATGCTGACTCACGCCACAGCCTACGGCGGCCCCGGCCCGGCTTACCCCGATGGCTACAATCCAGCCCTTCATCCGGTAAAGGAAGTTTCCTGGTACGGCGCTGCCTGCTACTGTGACTGGAGAAGCCAGCTGGAAGGCCTGACACCCTTCTACAATGGTGACTGGTCGGTCAGCAGCGATCACAATCCCTACACGGCTGAAGGCTACCGCCTGCCTACCGAAGCCGAGTGGGAATACGCGGCCCGCTATAACGATGGCCGCACCTATCCCTGGGGCGAGAGCGAGCCCCTTGGCTGCAACTGGGCAAACCTGAACTGTGTGGGCTGGTCCCGTCCCGTTGGCCTTTACCCGCAGGGCGATGGCCTTTTGGGCCATCACGACCTGATTGGCAACGCCCTTGAGTGGTGCAACGACTACTATGCCGACAACTATGTGGACGAAAGCCTCAATCCGCTGGGCGCAACCAGCAGCACAGGCCGTGTCTGCCGCGGCAGTGACTTTGGTGATGCATCCCTTGAATACGCCATGGCCTCCACGCGCCAGCAATACCTGACCAGCTACAGCGCCAGCTGGATCGGCTTCCGAACGGTGAAGGGGGAAGAAGAAGAGGTACCCATTCAGGCCTACCCGGGCGAACTGATTCTGGTGCCTGCCGGGACGGCTGACTATATGTGGAATG
>CAYFPS010000009.1:0-87255 GCA_964345075.1 uncultured Bacteroidaceae bacterium
TCTTCGTCTTTAGCTCACGGGTCATCAGGCGCTCAACTTCCGCAGCGGCGCTCCGCCCCCCGAAAAGCACGCGATAGACCGATTCCGTAATCGGCATTTCAACTTTTTCGCGCATGGCCAGCCGCCAGGCGCTTTCCGTGGTGCGAACGCCTTCGGCCACCATGTTCATGCCAGCCAGCACTTGTTCCAGGCTGCGGCCCTTGCCAATCTCTTCGCCCACATAGCGATTACGGCTGTGGCGGCTGGAACAGGTCGTGATCAGATCACCCATGCCGGAAAGGCCCCAGAAGGTTTCGTAGCGGCCACCAAGGGCCGTTCCCAGCCTGGCCATTTCCACCATGCCGCGTGTCATCAAAGCGCCCTTGGTGTTGTCGCCAAAACCCAGGCCGTCACACATGCCAGCAGCCAGCGCGATCACATTTTTCAGGCTGCCGCCCAGCTCCACACCCATCAGGTCATCGTTGGCATAAACACGGAAGCGTTCGGTCGAGAAGACTTCCTGTGCTTCCCGTGCACTTTCCACATCGGTTGATGCGGCCACTACGGCCGTGGGCACCGCGCGGCTGACTTCTTCTGCATGACTGGGTCCTGAAAGGCAGACATAGCGCGCTGGATTGTGGTCAGGCAGGCAGGCCGCGCAGACTTCGCTCATGGTCTTAAGCTCGTCCTGATCAATTCCCTTGGCCACGTCGACCAGCAATGTATCACGGCCGATGCCCGCGCCATGCTTTAACAGAAAAGGCTTCAGGCCATGACTTGGAACCGCCAGAAGAACAAGTTCGGCGGCGTCAAGGGCCTCGAGCGGATCTTCGAAGACCGCTACTTCCTTCGGCAGCTGCGATCCCGGAAGATTTGGTATCTCACGCGCCGGGGCATTGAGAGCCCTGACCACACGGGGATCGTAATCCCACATGCTGATCCGGTAGCCCTTGCCGGCCAGAAGCAGGGCAAGCGCACTGCCCCAGGTCCCTGCGCCAATCACACTGATTTTCATTTCCTGATCCGCCACGTTCGTGGTGCAGGCGGCTCCGTGCCGCCAAGCATTCGCTTGATGTTTGACCAATGAAAGAAAACGAGCAGCAGGACGATCACACCCAGCTGCATCAGTTCAACTGTTCCTGCTAAAATGCCAACCGAGACCAGCGCAAGCAGCGCCCCCAACAAAGTTACTAGCGACATGGGTCGCCCCGTTAACAGTAGCGTGCCCGCGCCAGCCAGGGCAATCAGGGCCGATGGCCAGTGAATGGCGAAGAGCATGCCCAGACTGGCGGCCACGCCCTTTCCCCCCGCGTCCCCCCAGAAGGGTCGTCTGGTGAAATAGAGCAGCCCGATGATCAGGGCCAGACGCTGATTGAGGCAGCCTCCCGGGCAGAAAATATCCGTAGCCCAAAGGAGCGCCCAACCTTTGATGGCCTCCAGGCAAATGACCGGCAAGGCAACTCGCCAGCCGGCAAGCCTGGCCAGATTGGTAGCGCCCAGGTTTCCGCTTGCTTCGCCCTTCAGATCAAGGCCCAATCGTCGTGATACAAGCCACGCGAAATTCAGGTTGCCCGCAGCCACAGCTGCCAGCACTGGAAGGAATTGACACGCGATGCTGTGAAGATCCATCAGCTACCTGAAAAGGGGCGTGCCCGTGGGACACGCCCCCTGCTGCCTTCGTTACTCGGCTGCCTTTTCGCCCTTTGCCGCCTTGGCCGGCTTGGAGCTGCCGCCTTCCGAGGGAGCCAGTGCCGGCAGACCCATCTTCTCGCGGATTTTGCCCTCGATTTCATCCTTCAGCTCGGGACGCTCCTTGAGCAGGGTTTTGACATTGTCCCGGCCCTGACCAAGTCGCTCATCGCCATAACTGAACCAGGTGCCCGATCGGCTGATGATGTCCATTTCCAGCCCAAGATCGATGATCTCGCCGGTCTTGGAAATGCCTTCGCCAAAGGCAATATCGAACTCGGCTTCACGGAAGGGTGGAGCCAGCTTGTTCTTGACAACCTTGACGCGGGTGCGATTGCCTACGGCTTCCTGCCCCGTCTTGACCGTTCCGATGCGGCGAATGTCCAGACGCACGCTGCTGTAGAACTTGAGCGCGTTACCGCCGGTGGTTGTCTCCGGATTGCCGAACATCACACCAATCTTCATGCGGATCTGATTGATGAAGATCAGACAGGTGCGGCTTTTGGAGACGCTGGCTGTCAACTTGCGCATGGCCTGGCTCATCAGGCGGGCCTGCGTTCCCACATGGTAATCGCCCATCTCGCCTTCAATTTCCGCCTTGGGAACCAGCGCGGCGACTGAGTCAACCACCACAATGTCCAGCGCATTGGAGCGAATCAGCTTGTCGGCGATGGCCAGAGCCTGCTCACCATAATCAGGCTGGCTGACCAGCAGGTTGTCCGTGTCCACACCCAGCTTCTTGGCATAGATGGGATCCAGCGCGTGTTCTGCGTCGATAAAGGCGCAAAGACCACCCGTACGCTGAGCTTCGGCCACCACATGAAGGGTCATGGTCGTCTTGCCCGAGCTTTCCGGGCCGTAGATTTCCACAATTCGCCCGCGCGGTACACCGCCAATGCCCAGCGCGCGATCCAGCATCAGCGAGCCGGTGCTGATCGTGGCCACATCGATCAGGGCGCCCTCATCGCCAAGGCGCATGATGCTGCCCTTGCCGAATTCCTTGTCAATCTGCCCCAGCGCCTGCTCGAGCAGCTTCTGGCGATCGTCCTTGCTTCCAGCCATGTCAACCTCTTCTATTCGATTGCTTGTTTCTCATTCACACAATGTATGTCGGGTCAGGACATTGTATTCCGGTCCAGTTTTCTTCAGGCGACTCTCTAAGAGGAGCACGCTATCCAGGCGGCATTCCACCGGTAGTGGCGAGTGCGCCATGTGCCTGGCCGCCAGATCAGGCAGGCAGCTCTTGACCCTGCCCAGAGTCAGGTGCGGGCGAAAGGCGTGCTCGGCAGCATCAAAGCCCAGGCCATGCAAGCCCTTCTCCAGTTGTGAAACAAACTCACGCAGGGGCTGCATGCGCCCTTTAAGACCCACCCAGAGGACACGCGGCTTTTCTCCCGGGCCGAAGATGCCGGCAGAGCCAAGCTCAAATGAAAAGGCTCGTTGTCGTTCTGTCAGGTTCTCAAGCAGCGAGTCCAGCTCGGATACTCGGCACTCTTCCACTTCGCCCAGAAAACGCAGGGTCAGGTGCAGGTTTTCGCGCTTGACCCAGTTGATTGTATCACGACGGCTCTTCAGCTGCTCCTGCGTCAGCATCAACTCGTTCAGCGCCGCCTCAGGCAGCGGGCAGGCGAAAAAACATCTCATTGGCAACCTGTCATGCATTCGTAAAGGAAGACCCAGGCCTGTGCGGCCGATCGCAGACGAATCTGTTCGCGATTTCCGCGCAGGTTCAGCCGCCGCGCGAAGGTCTGTCCAGTTCCATCGGCGACACCCAGCCAGATAGTGCCTACCGGCTTTTCAGCTGTGCCACCCTCCGGCCCGGCAATTCCGCTGATGGAAAGCGCCCAGTCAGCCTTCAGGCCTTCCTTTGCTCCGCTGGCCATCTGCCTGACGCACGTTTCGCTGACGGCGCCACCCAGCCTCAGGGTCTCGTGTGATACACCCAGCAGCTCTTCCTTGACTTCATTTTCGTAGGCGACAATTCCACCGGGAAAGACCCTGCTCACCCCTGGAAGATCGGTCAACTGTCTGGCCAGCATGCCGCCGGTGCAGGATTCAGCCAGTGCCAGTCGCTCGCCTCTTTCCACAAGCAGCGTAAAGACCTTTTCAACCAGCGGGCGATCATCTTCACAAAGCAGATGCTTGCCCAGGCGCGGCAGAACAAATTCCCTGACAGCCTCCCTGCGCCGGTTCAGCTCATCTTCCGAGGCTGCTTCCAGTTTCACCCTGAGCAGCACGCCATCGGGATTGGGATAGAAACCCAGCTGCCCCAGGGCTTCCAGCTCAGCCAGCGGCTGCAGCATTTCGTGCATGTTGGCCTCCGGCAGGCGGCGCGTGCGAAAGGCCAGTTTGCAGCTGAAAGCGGGTGGCGGCGCCAGCTGACTTAGCAAGTCATTCAGCGGGCCATTGGCGATATGGCGCATTTCCGTGGGGACGCCTGGCAGCGCGATCCAGCGCTTCAGGCCCTTTTCAAAGACCAGACCACTGGCAGTGCCGACTTCGTTTTTAAGGCTCAGGCCCGGCACCGGATGCAGCGCCTGACTGCGATTGACCTCTTTGGGCCTGCGTCCTCTGGCCGCAAACCAGGCCGATAGCTCACTCCAGCGCGCCTCGTCAAAGATCAGCTCTGCCCCAAAAGCCCCGGCCAGTACCTGCCGCGTGCGATCATCCACCGTAGGCCCCAGACCACCGGTGCTGATCACCAGATCGACGGGAGAATCAGCAGCCAGCAAATCAGCGACTTCTGCCTTCAGACTTTCCTCGCGATCACGCACCACCCGCGCCTCGTCCACCTGAAAACCACGCTGGTTCAGATAGTCGATCAACTCGGCGGTATTTGTATCACGGGTGTGCCCGTCAAGCAGTTCATCCCCGATGGCGACAAGCCTGATCAGCTTTCTTACCACGCAGCAGGCTCCTTCGATCCGGCCAAAAGGCAACTCTTCCTGAAAAAGATGAATTGTGTCACGAATCTCTACCTCTGCCTAGAGTGTCAGGCCGATAAGACGAAGAGCCAGGATCAGCAGTCCGGCGAAAAGCCCTGCGAGCAGATCGTCAAACATTACGCCCCAGGCGCCAGGCAGCTGCTGCAGCTTGTCCACGGGGCCCGGCTTCCAGATGTCGAAAAGCCGGAAGAGCAGGAAAGCGACCAGCCAGCCCACCCATGTTGTCGGCTGCGCGACCAGCAGCGTGATCCATTGCCCGGCGACTTCATCGATCACCACTTTGCCCGGATCGTGACCCCAGGCGCGCTCGCCTTCTGCGCAGGCCAGCAGTCCTCCCCCAATCAGCAACAGGCTCAGCAGAATCATCAGCCAGACCTGCATCTGGGTAGAGCCGGCCAGCAGCCAGACAGGAAATGCCAGCAGACTGCCCACGGTTCCGGGTGCAACGGGCGCATAGCCAGTACCAAGGCCGGCAGCGATCAGTCGCAACAGGGCTCTCATGCAGGGTCTTCCTTTCTTCCACGCCACACGCGGAATTGTCTTCGCTGTCTGGCTTCCTGCCGGCGGCGTCTTCTCTCACGCGCCTGTTCACGGGCACGGGCTCTGGCGGCGCGCAGCTCGTGACGATGCCGGGGATAGCGCAAAATGTAGATGCTGAAGGTGATCAGCGTGAGCAGGGTCGAAAGCAGAAAGCCAAATGAGATGAAGGGCAGGATGCCGTCCCAGCCCATCATGCGGTGCAGCCAGGCTGGCGAGATCTGCAGGTTCTCCATCACGTTCAGCCGAAACAGCGCCAGCAGAATCGTGACGAACTGCACGCTTGTTTTCAGCTTGCCCACAAAACTGAAGGAAAGCGCCAGCCCGCGATAGAGGCTGATCGCCGACATGACCAGAATGCCCAGTTCCGCCAGGCCCATCACCAGAATGCAGGTAACGGCCACCGGCACCTGCTCGGCAAGATCACCGCGCATGATCAGTGATACAAAAAGACTGATGCTTAAAAGCTTGTCGGCCAGCGGGTCGGCAAACTCGCCGAACTCGCTTTCCTGCTGAAGCCAGCGCGCCAGAAAGCCATCCAGCCAGTCGGTGATACTGGCGGCAAGAAAGAGCATGGTGGCAACCAGATGCAGGGCCGTGACATCGCTGAAGAAAAGGATGAGGAAAACTGGCACAAGGGCCAGGCGAAGCAGGGTCAGGAAATTGGGAATGGTGAACACCCTAGCTCCTCAAGGATTCCCGTGCGCCCAGTGCGCGACCCAGTGTCAGTTGATCAAGGAAGTCCAGACTGCCGCCCATGGGAATACCGCGGGCCAGTCGAGTGATGTTCAGCTCGCCTGCTGCTTCAAACTGCCGCTGCAGATAGAGCATGGTGGCATCGCCTTCCACCGTGGAATTCAGCGCAAGGATCACTTCCCTTACGCCACCGGCCTCCACGCGCTTCAGAAGACCATGAATGCGCAGGTCTTCCGGTCCGATGCGGTCAAGCGGACTCAAGACACCACCCAGCACGTGATACAAACCGCGAAACTCGGCCGAGCGCTCGATGGCCAGCAGGTCGCCCAACTGCTCCACGACACAGATGGTGGAAGCATCCCGACCGGGGCTTTGACAGATCACACAGAGCTCGTCTTCACTGACATTGCCGCACTGTTCGCAGAATCGGCTCTTCTCTGCCACCACTTCCAGCACATGGGCCAATTCGCGCATTTCCTGCGGACCCTTGGCCAATAGATGCATACCCAGCCGCATGGCCGTCTTGCGCCCGATCCCCGGCCACTTGCCAAGTTCCGTAATCAGACGCTCAAGACTGGGTGGAAGATGCGGGTTCATTCACGGGCCTTTTCACTTGGGTGGACCATGCGGAAATAAGTGGTCCGTCTTCAATCATCTTTTCTTCCGCCATTCGCCATTCATCATTCGTCATTCGTCATTTCTTCTTACCCCTTCAACAACCTTCCGCCCATCCGCTTGTAAAGCTCGTCCAGCAGCGGCAGATCCTGTTTCAGCTCCTCAAACCTGCTGGCCGAATCCAGATGTGCATGAACGATGCCCTGAATGAGTTCACTGGCTTCGAGGGCAGCCTCTTCCCAGACGATCTCAAGGGGCTGACCAAGCTCCTGCTGAAAGAGACCGGCCAGCGAGGCACTTTGGCTACGTAGTTTGCTCTGCAGAAATTCTTCTTTGAGTTCGCCTTTCAGCACAAGTTGCCTTCCTGTGATACGAACGGGCGCGTAGCGCTGCAGGCTTTCCAGGAGCAGCGGATGCTGATCTTCAACCCGCTTGAGCAGATTGGGCCAGGCAGTCCGGACCCTGTCGATTTCAAGGGGAGCCGCGACCTCGGTAGTGGCAGGCTTTGGTCGTGATACTTCCGGCACAGGCTGTGGACTGGCTACAGGAGCGGAATAAATGGGTTCTGGGGCTGCGGCGCGTGTTACAGGTTGAGCTTCAGCTCTCTGAGATATGGAGTTTTTTTTTCCTGCTGAGCCGGGCTCGATTCCAGCGGCACGCCCGCCAGCAGACGCGTCAACTCGCTTACATCCACGCTTCTTTCCATGCGTGCGAGTCTTAGCAGGACAAGCTCAAAACGCAGCCGGGGGTGGCTGCCACGGCGAATCAGGTCCATCTGGCTGCCCAGCAGGTTCAGCATTCGCAGCAGGTCTTCCTCGCTGAAAGTGCCCGACCAGGCTTTGAAATCCTCCAGTAGCTCGGCGGGGAGTTCGTCTTCCATGGAAGCTGGGTCAATCCCCAGTACAAGCAGCTGCCTTAGACTGTCAGCCACCTGCAGCAGGAATTCGCCCGCGTCGGCGCCTTCGCTGGCCAGATCCCGCGCCAGCCGAAAGACACCGGCGCTGTCCTTTTCACGCATGCAGCGAAAGAGCTCAAAGACGCGATCCTGTGATACAAGACCCAGCGCGTGTACGACTTCATCGTGCTGAATGCTGCCCTCGGAGAAACTCATCACCTGATCAAGCAGTGACTGGGCATCGCGCATGCCGCCATCGGCGCGGCGGGCGATCAGGGCCAGTGTGCGGGCTTCGATGGTCATGCCTTCGGCCTCGCAGACACGGGCCAGGCTTTCCTCGATTTCCCTGTGTGACAGCCGTTTGAAATCGAAGCGCTGGCAGCGGCTCAGAACCGTCAGCGGCAGCTTGTGCAGCTCGGTTGTGGCAAAGATGAAGACCGTATTGGGCGGAGGCTCTTCCAGCGTTTTCAACAGCGCATTGAAGGCGCTGGTGGAAAGCATGTGCACTTCGTCAATGATGTAGACCTTCCAGCGGAACTCGCTTGGCCCATACTTGACATTGCTCCGTAGCTCGCGCACATCGTTGACCGAGTTGTTGCTGGCGCCGTCAATCTCGATCACGTCAAAATTGCTGCCACCCTGAATCTCGCTGCAGGAGCGGCATGAACCGCAAGGATCGCCGGTTGGACCCTTTTCGCAGTTGAGGCTTTTGGCCAGGATGCGGGCGATGGAAGTCTTGCCCACTCCGCGCGGTCCGGCAAAAACATATGCGTGAGCAATGCGCCCCTGACGAATGGCATTGTCCAGGGTGCGAACCACATGCTGCTGGCCGATGACTTCCTTGAAGGACTGGGGACGCCATTTTCGGGCCAGAACGAGATAGGACATGAATTCTCCGGATTCCGCGACAAATAAAAACCGGCCGGATGCAGATGACGGTTAGCCGCGGCACAAGCCAGTATTGCTTACCGCTGCTACCTTCCGGTCCTGACGGGGTTGGGCAACCTGTCATTGCGCGGTCCCCATCATCTGCATCCGACCGGCCAGTACGTCAATATAGAAAAAGGCAGACAGGAAGTGCCTTTAGCGCCCGCCGCTTGCGCGCTTTTTGCGCACCACCCAGGCTTCGGAGTAGCCCAGGCGCAGGGCGAGACGCTTCAGATCTTCCGCGCTTTCGCGGTTCTCGCGATTGCCGATCCGGACTTTGTAGTTGGGCGCATCCCAGACCACTTCTACTTCCTCACTTGGAAAAAGCATCATAGCCTGGTGTTTCAGGTCTTCGGCCGCCTCGCGATCAGGCATGGCACCCAGCTGAACCTGCCAGCCACCGGCCATTGTTGCCGGCGTTTCCAGCTCGGGTAGACTGACCTCTTCACTGCTGGACCATTCGGGCTGAAAGAGCTCTTCGTCGCGGGGCAAGAGCAGCGGATCAAAGTTCTCGATTTGTGTCACGGGGCGATTGTGCAGGCTGTCTGCCGGCGCAGCATCCGTGGCAGGAGGAGCCTTCAGGGCAGGCTGAATACAACCGATCAGCAGGAATGGGATCAGCGCGGCGGATTGCTTCATTTCAGAGTTCCTTGCTTGACGTGACGGCCTGCCTGATTCGCTCTGCCTGCGAAGCCCGGCACCAGGCCCTTCGGCCATCGGGCAATTCCAGCTCGTGCCAGCTTTCGCCATTCATGTCCTGTGAACTGCGGGACAGTGTGAGCATGCTTCCCGCGTGCAGATCAAAGAGAACCTGTGCGCCCTTGACCGGGGCAGCATAACATTCCACCCGCGCATCAAGAATCACGGCCCTGTCCTGTGCGTGTTGCCAACGGTCGTGCATCACAAGAAAGAGTCCGGCTGCAAGCGCAGGCAGCAGAGTCATCACCATCAGATAGTTCGAAGGCATCCCCCTGCCACGCCGCCACTGGTAAAGCGCGCGGCCCGTCAGCAGTGCAAAAGGCAGGACTGTCAGCAGCAGCAGCCAGGCGGGCAGGACCTGCGGCACGGCTGCAAAGATTCGATCGAGCACATCCCACAGCGGCAGCCGCACGGCCTCTTCGAATCGATCTACCAGCCTGGTACGCGCCAGCTCCAGATTGGCCAGCACATTACGATCACGGGGCTCGAGCTGCCGGGCCCGCTCCCAGTTGAGAATGGCTCTACCAAGCTCGCCGGATTTGAACCAGGCGTTTCCGCTGTTGTAATACAATTCAAAGCCACCATAGCCTGCTGCCTGCAGCGAGTCAAAGGCTGCGGCCGCCTGCTGGAAATTCTGCCCCTGATATGCATCCATGGCGGACTGCCACACGTGCTGACTGTCAAGTGCGCGCGCGCTGCCCGTGAAGAGCAGCAGGAAAAGCAGCAGGAATTTCATGCGCCTCCTCCTTTGAGTGCATCATCCAGCGCGGACAGCAGCTCCAACAGGCCTTCCGCCCCGGGCGTGGGAGCCCCGGCGTAGCGCGCGGCTTCCAGCTCGGCAACAAAGGCCGAGAATGCATCGAGGCTCGCCTGTGATACATCTCTTTGCCTGAGGATGGCCGGAACATCCGCCAGCAGAAGCCCAGCTTCACTGATGGCCAGCTCCTGCGCCAGCCAGGCGCGCAGAACCTGTTCGAGCCGGGCAGGTGTAATGTTACCCCCTGCGGCAATTTCGCGGCGGGCTTGTTCCAAGCTGCGGCGCTTGCTGCGCTCGCCCGAATGACTGTCCCGTGATTCGCGCCAGACTCCCAGCAGGAATCCGACCGGCACCGGCAACAAGGAAAGGCCCAGCAGCAAATAGAAGAAGGGACGCCGCTGCAGGGCGCGTTCTCTAAGAGGAAGTTCGCCCGGCAGCTCGGCCAGAAAGCGAATATCCTCGCCATAGCTCTCCACCCGGCTGCCGCTCTGCGTCCAGTCCAAAGTCAGGCCCGCGCCGCCATGGGCGCCGTTTCCGGGCGATACCACCACTTCAAAAGGCCCGACTGTCCGGCTCTGGTACTGGTTCTTTTCAGGGTCAAACCAGCTGAAGGTGTAAGCGTCGATGGTCTGGGTGCCTGGCGCACGCGGCACAAAGAGCGTTTTGAATTGACGGCTGCCTTTATATCCGCCCTGAGCAGCACGCACGCTGGATTCTTCCTGGGTGTCGTAGCGCTCAAGATCGTGGCTGCAGGCGATTTCCGGCGCGGCCAGATTGGAAAGGTTGCCTTCACCGGAAAGGATCAGGCTGTAGGTAAGGGCATCGCCTACTTCCAGCTCCTGCTTGTCGACTTCTGCTCTCACCTGGAACTGGCCAATCGCGCCGCGGTAGCCTTCCGGTGACCCGGGCGGCAGGTCCCGACTGCTGAATTTCAGGGGAGAGCTTGCTACCGTGCGCGTATCGTAACGATCAAAAAAGAAGCTGTCGAAAGGATCACGGCTCCTGCGCTGCTTGTCCACACTAAGCTGTGTGACAAGGGACGGGATTTCGTAGGTGCCAAGTTTCAGCGGTGTCACAAGCCAGCTGGACAGTACGGCGGACTGCCAGCTTTCACCCTCGATCGTGCGGCTTTCGATCTGTGGATTGCCATCGAGCTTCAGCTCTTCAGCCAGGAGTCCGGGCGGCAGCTTGAGCTCGCCCCGCTCGAAGTTGCGCACATTCTCGCGGAAGTTCAGGCGTAGATCCAGGCGAAAGACCTCGCCCACCACCGGCTGGCGAGTGGATGCCTCCAGCTCGACCATCAAGGTCTGTGCAGGGAGTTTGGTCGTGCCCTTTGCGGCCTTGATTGAAATCGCGTTCGAGGCCAACTGCTGGTTGCCGTAATTCAGGCGGGCCGGAGCAAGCTTGAGGTCACCCTCGGGCGGCAGGATGGTCCAGGTCCAACTCTTCTCGTAGCTGCCCTTGCCGTTTACCAGCCGCATCGAGCTGCCGGTTGCAGGGCCGGAAACCACCTTAAGACCGCTTAAATCGGGAAATGCCGGTTGCGGATTTCCCTTGATCGACTGCTGATCACTTAAGGTCCAGGCGAGTTCAATCACATCACCCAGCCGCTTTGCACTGGCCTTGAACTCTGCGGCCTCAAGCCGGAGAGGCAGGCTGCAGATGATCAGAGCCAACAGGGCAAGCATGCCCGCTTTTGTGCGTCTCACCAGTCCTTCTCCACCTTGCCTCGCTCCCTGGGAAGTGCTTCCAGCTGCCGCTCCAGTGAGCCCTTTTCCTGACGGGCGGCCTCCCGCAGCAGCTGTTCCAATTGTTCCGGATCTAGCTCCATGGGGCGGGCAGCTGCAGCTGAGCCTTCCTCTTCAGGCGGCGCATCCTGCTGCTCCTGTTCCGCGGATGCCTGCTCGTCCTGTTCCTGCTGACCAGACTGTTGCCCCTGCTGATCCTGCTGCTGCTTCTGCTCGCCCTGCTGCTGAGTCTGATCACTCTGCTGTTGATCATCCTGCTGTTGATCGTCCTGCTGTTGATTCTGATCGTCTTGCTGCTGATCCTGCTGCTGGTTTTGCTGCTGGGCGAGCAGCCATTCCAGATTGTGCCGGGCTTCCTGTTGATCAGGGTCAAGCATCAGCGCCTGCATCAGGGCCTTCAGGGCCTCTTCGTTTTCCTGCTTGTCGAGCAGGGTTCGGCCCAGATTTCCAAGCGCGCGGGCGGCGGCTTTTGCCTCGCCCACAGTTGCCCAGCCATCGGCTGCGCTTTGAAATGCACCAGCGGCGCCGTCCAGATCGCCACCCTGATACAGGGCAGTTCCAAGGTTATAATCCGTCAAGGGGCCGGGCAGCGCTTCCCGGGCCATGCCAAAGGCCTCCAGACTGCCGGCCGTGTCCTGCTGCCGCCAGGCCTCGATTCCCTTTTCCGTCAAATCCACCGCATCCGCTTTGGCCAGTTGCGGCAGGCAAAGGAATACGAGCAAGAGGGCCACACGGGCGCGTGCCGTGGGCAGAAGCCAGGCAAGCAGGGCAAACAGCCAGCCGGGCGCCAGAAACCACATGTAGCGATCCTGCCAGCCCGTGTAACGCTTGCTGGCTCCTTCGCGGCCTTCCAGACTGGCAATCACTTCCAGCACCTTCACCAGTTCACGGCCGCCGGGCGTTGAACGCTGATAGCTGCCGCCACCTTCACGCGCCAGTTCGGCCAGAGTCGCTTCATCCAGTTTGGAAAAGACAATGCTGCCCTCGCGATCCTGCTTGTATGCGCCCTGTCTGGCTGGATCCGGCACCGGTGCGCCTTCCGGACTGGCCATGCCGACCGTAAACAAGCGAATGCCGGCGGCCTTTGCCCTGGAAAGCGATTCCGTCCAGCGTGCGGCAAAGTCTTCTCCATCGCTTAAGAGAATCAGCACCCGGTCGTTTTCTTCCTGCTCCTCAAAGGTGGCAATGGCCAGATCGATGGCTGCCCCAAGATCCGTGCCGGGCGTAGGAATCAGGCCGGGTCGTAGCAGTTCGGTCATGGTGGCGCTCAGTTGATAGTCACTGGTCAGCGGATGCTGCAGAAAGGCGCTGCCGGCAAAGGGAATCAGCGCCACCCTGTCGCCTTTCAGCTCGGCAAGCAGACGACGAATGCTGTGCCGGGCGCGGGCCATGCGATCGGGCTGCAGGTCCTGCGCGGCCATCGAGAGGCTCACGTCCACGGCAACAATCACATCAACACCACGGCTTTTGATCTCGATCTCCCGCGTGCCTACCTGTGGCCCGGAAGCGGCCACAATCCAGAAAGCAAGCGCGATAAGCAGCAGGCCTTCACGCGATACGCGGCGCAGGAAGGAATAATCAGGCATCAGACCTTTGTTCGCCGGCCAGCCACCAAGCGACTTCAAGAGCCGTTCAATTTGACCAGCACCTCGCCAGGCAAACACAAACAAGACAGGCAGCAGGGCAAGCAGCCAAAGTAGCCAGCCATGGGAAAAGCGGATCATGCGCCCGCCCTCCTGATTGCCAGCTTGAAAAGGCGTTCCAGCCCAAAGAAGGCCAGTGCCAGATAAAGCCAGAAATGAAAGCGCTCTTCGATCAGGTGATATTCGGTCACCGTGTACTCGGTGCTCTCCAGTTTGTCGATCTCCTGATAGATCTGCTTCAGCTCCTCTTCATCGGTGGCGCGAAAGGCACGGCCGCCGGTGGCTGAAGCAATTTCGGCCAGCAGCTTCTCGTCAATCTCGACCTGCACCTGCCGAATCTGCTGCCCCCAGGGCGTATTGACAGGCATGGGCGCAATGCCCTGATCTGTACCCACACCGATGGTGTACACCTTTACCCCAAGATCGGCCGCCATGCTCATGGCCGTGCGTGGATCCAGACCGCTGTTGTTGACGCCATCGGTCAGCAGAATCAGGATGCGGCTATCGGCCAGGCTATCCTTCAGACGGTTGAGGCCGGTTGCCATGGCCAGACCAATGGCAGTGCCGTCCTCCATTTTGCCCAGTTCAAGCCCGGCCAGCAGCTGATCGAGCAGCTGGTGATCCAGACTCAACGGGCACTGGGTATAGGCTTCGCCAGCGAAAACAACCAGCCCGATGCGGTCATGCTCACGCTGTGATACAAAGTCGCGCGCTACGGTCCGAGCAACTTCAAAGCGGTTCGGCTGAAAATCCATGGCACGCATGGAGCCGGAAAGATCCAGACAGAGCACAATGTCGATGCCCTCGGCCTTCACTTCCTGCTCCGATGATTGTATCACGGGGCGGGCCAGCGCGATCAGACCAGCCATCAGAGCCAGCGTGATCAGAATATCGGGCAGCCAGCCCAGAAAGGCGGCCAGACGATCCGGCGCCTCATCCTCAAGCCGTGATACAGCAAAAAGACCGCTGGCTTTTCTGCCCTGCTGGCGCCAGAATTTGAGGCCAAACAGGATCAGTGGCAGCGGCAGGAGGACCAGCCAGAAGGGCGCAAGAAAGTTCATTGCGCAGCCCCGCCCTGTTCCAATGAAGCAAGCTGCGCCTTGTTCCGCCTGGCCCAGTCCAGGCAGGCTTCGGCAGCCAGCTTCGCGCTGGCCGTATCGGGCCACTGCCTGGCGTACTTCACGCTGTCATTGGCTTCCAAAAGGCGTAGCAGTTCCTGCCAAGCATCAAGAGTAAGCCTGCCGGGCCTGTCCATCTGCTCAAGCTCCAGGGTCGTACGCTCACGGCAGGGCAGGCCGGTGGCATCTTCAACCAGACCACGCAGGGCCAGGCTGACAGCCGCATAATGCTCGTCCATGCGGCCACGGGTGTCAAGGGCCTCTTCCTCAAGCTGCGCCCAGGCCTGCATGAAGCGCTCCCAGGGTTCAAGCGCGGGAACCTTCACAGCCTGTGTGACAATTTCCTTCCTTCTGCCTGCACGCCGGAAAAACCAGTAGAGCCCGCCAAGAAGCAAAAGGCCAGCCAGCCAGGGCCATAGTTTGCCTAACAAGCCAATCAAGCCGCGGCGCATGGCAAGCGGAGCAGCCAGATCGGCAAGCCCGGCTCCCTGTTCAAGGCGGGCCGGTACTTGAAGGATCATTTGCAGGGGGCCGCCCGGAACGGGCCCTTCTACCAGCAGCGTGCAGGGATCAAGGCTGAAGGGAATGATTTTCAGATTTCGTGCAAGCAGCGCTTTGCCTTCCCGTTCCAGCTGACGGGTACTGTCCGCTTCCAGCAGCATCCAGCCCTCCGGAAGCATGGGCAACTCCAGCTCAGTAAAGGAGCCGGAATTCAACATGGAATAGCTCAGCGAGAAGGGTTTTCCCAGCATCAGACTGTCAGCCGGTGGTGCTGTCCACTCCCAGGCGGGCAGGGCCGGTAGCCGGGATGCCAGCAGAATCAGCATGAGGAAAAAGGCGCCAAAGCGTGGGCTCATCGCCGTCCCCTCGCATGAAGAAAGCGCTCCAGCACAAGCCCGGGATCGTCTTCCATGGCCATGACCAGCTGATCAACTTTTGCCCTGCGGAACACGTCCTTCAGCCTGGCCTTGCGCAGACGAGCCCGCTCGGCCCATGTATCACGGACCCTTTTGCGATCCGTCCAGAGCCAGCGTCGCTTGCCGCTCTCCAGATCTTCCACGCGGGTCAGCCCCATGGCGGGCAGTTCGTCCTCAAAGGGATCATCCACGCGAATGGCGATCAGTTCGTGGCGATGGGCAACGCTTCGAAGGAGAATCGGATCCAGCGGTGCCAGAAAATCACTTAGCAGAAAAACGATGGCCCGTTTCTTCTGCACGCGGCGAATGTGGGCCAGCGCGCCATTCAGGTCCGTTCCGCGACCGGCAGCCTCAAAGGCCAGCAAATCACGAATCAGGCGCAGGCCATGACGACTGCCGCGGGCAGGTGGTACATGCCCCTCGATGCGATCGCTGAAGAGCAGCAGGCCGGCCTTGTCACCGTTACGCATGGCGCTGAAGGCGATCACGGCACCCATCTCGGCCAGGGCTTCGCGGCGCTCGCGCGGACCGCTGCCAAAGCGACCCGAATTAGAGAGATCCACGGCGACGAGCACGGTCAGCTCGCGTTCTTCCCGGTAGATTTTGACAAAGGGATGCTGCATGCGGGCCGTGACATTCCAGTCGATGGCGCGGACTTCGTCTCCGGGCACGTACTCGCGCACCTCGTCGAAATCCATGCCCTGCCCCTTGAAGGCACTGTGATACTCGCCAGCCATCGAACCCTGCATGCGGCGGCGGGTTTTCAGCTCGATGCGCCGGACGCGCTTGAGCAGTTCGCGTGGATCGCTGGCAGCTGATTGCTGGTTGCCTGACATGGCGAGCCTTTACGCGACTTCGATCTTGTCCAGCAGTCGATCCAGCAGATCCTGACTGCTCAGTTCCTCGGCCTCGGCTTCGTAAGAAAGCGCCACACGGTGACGGAGCACGTCCCGCGCCACACGCTTGACATCATCGGGTGTGACAAAACCCCTGCCAAGCAGGAAGGCCTGCGCGCGGGCGGCACGCGCCAGATAAAGAGTCGCGCGTGGACTGGCGCCCGTTTCGATCAGGGCCTCCAGCTCCTTGAGTCCAAAGGCGGCTGGCTGCCGCGTGGCAAAGACCAGATTAAGGATGTAGTCTTCCACCGGCTTTTCCAGCAGCAGGTTCTGGCAAAGTTCGCGGGCGGCAAGCAGGTCTTCCATGCTGCAGACAGCCTCGGGCAGCTCGACGGGGCCGCGGCCATGCCTGCGCAGGATTTCACGCTCCTCTTCCATTGCCGGATAGTCCACCGTGACCTTCAGCATGAAGCGATCCGACTGGGCCTCGGCCAGCGGATAGGTGCCTTCCTGCTCAATCGGATTCTGCGTGGCCAGCACCAGAAAGGGTTCAGGCAGTTTGTGTGTCACACCGGCCAGACTGACCTGACGCTCCTGCATGGCTTCCAGCAGCGCACTCTGGACCTTTGCCGGGCTGCGGTTGATTTCGTCGGCCAGCACGATCTGCGTGAAAAGCGGGCCTTTGCGCGTGGTGAATTCGCCGCGTGTGGCGTCATAGATCTGCGTTCCCACCAGATCGGCCGGCAATAGATCCGGCGTGAACTGGATGCGGGTAAAGGAAGCATCAAGGCTTCTGGCCAGTGCCGCAACAGCCGTGGTTTTGGCCAGGCCGGGCAGACCTTCCAGCAAAATGTGGCCGTCGGCCAGGAGGCCGATCAGCAATTTGTCCAGCAGGTCCTTCTGACCGATCAGCACGCGGCCAACCTGCTGACGAACTCGTTCAATAAGGGCCGATGACGCCTGCACACGGCGTCCCAGTTCCATGGCATCCAGGCTCATGGTGTCTCCTGATTGGGATGAGTGCACGGAGATGCGCGATGCGCTTCGTGATACATTCTGTCAAACAAAGCGCGGGCGCCCATTTGGGACGACCGCGCAATCACTTCCTAACGATTCGCCGGGAAAAGGTTCCCGCTATTCCTCAAGGAAGGGCAGGTTGCTTACATCCTGTCCCAGATGCTCGAGTTCCCACTGGGCACTCTGACGCAGGCCCTCATCCGCGGCGGGATAATCCTTCAGGAAGGCCTCATAGGATTCACGCGCGCGCAGGGTATCCTTGAAATCGTTGGCATAAATGAAGCCGACCATGAAACTGCAGCGGGCAGCCTGCTCATCCTTTGGATAGTGGCTGACAAAGAGGCGGAACTGATCCAGTGCCTCAACCAGCTTGCGGTCCTTGTAGTAGGTTTCGGCCTGCTGCATCAGCTGATCGGCGGGAGGAACCTTGGGCCCGCAGCTTGCGGCCACGATCAGGGTCAGTACCAGCATGAAAAGACAACGCATTCAAGGGCTCCTTTGACTCGTTACAAATTCGACCCCGAAGATAGGAAGTTCTGTTGATAAGGACTGAAAAGGCAGCAAAAGAACACATGCTCTTGCCCGACTCTCGTCAAGGTTCTATCTTGTGTGAATGTTGCAAAGCGCCCTTCTCCAGCCCGATCCCACACTTGTCGATCTCCCCCTTGGTGTGATTCATCAGGGAGATTGCGCCAGCCTCTTTGCCAGGCTTCCGGACGAAAGTGTCGACCTGATTCTGACCGATCCGCCCTACAAGGATTACCAGTCCAACCGGCCAGTGGCGCGTGAGAAGGTCACCAAGATCAGCGAAGGCACCTTCGATCTTGAGCTTTTCATCCGTGGATCGGAGCGTGTTCTGAAGCCCGGCTGTCACTTCTATTGCTGGTGTGACCACCTGACCTTCCCCGGCATTTTCGAGGAGATCAAGAAGCGCAGCGAAGGCATCAAACGCAAGGAGCTGGGCAGCAGGCTCAAGTACAAGAACTGCCTGATCTGGGTCAAGAACAACCATGGCTCTGGCGACCTCACCGGCAACTATGCGCCCCAGCACGAGCTTGTGATCTACGCATCCAAGGGGCGAACTCGCCCCCTTAGAGGCAAGCGCCCTTCCAATGTCTTCTTTGAGAAGGACGATCAGGGCCAGATCCGCTTTTACTCCAAGGTTTCCAATTACCGCTGGCAGCACGGCACCAGCAAGCCTATTCCCATTCTGGAGCGGATGATTCGCTCATCTTCCACTCGTGGCGAAATCGTTTTTGACCCCTATGGCGGCAGCATGTCCACCGCCGCCGCAGCCATGGGCACGGGCCGTCGCTGGATTATGGGCGAGCTGGACGAGCAGCACTGCCAGAATGGCCTGAAGCGCCTGATAGAGCTGAAAGAAGAGCTGCTGGCTGAAGGTTTCGAAGCTGGTTTACTGGATCAGCCAACACTTGAGATCATGCCTGTTTCCGGCCCTGTCGAGATTGTTGCCGCAAGCCAATCCCGCGGGGATGGCCCAACCGATGATCAGACGCTGAATGATTCAGCGAACGACCTGCCCGAACTCCTCCGCGATTGATATTCAATTATCATTCAGCGATCTTGTGCACAATCCTACCCAAACTGCACAAGGACTGGAGAAAACATGAAGATCAGAAATGTGCTGGCCATGGGCTGTTGTCTTTGCCTGCTGGCTAGCTGCACCCCCAAGGCCGATTCCGAGAGCTCTGCTGTTGAGCGGGCGGAAAAGCCATCCGTCAGGCAGGAGCCGATTGATGTCATTCCCTTCAATCATGGTGTGGATGCGGCCAGGGCGAATCTCGGCAAGGATCTCTTTTTTGACCCGCGCCTGAGCAAATCCGGCTTCATCAGCTGCAATAGCTGCCATAATCTGTCTACCGGCGGTGCAGACAACCTGCCCTCCTCGGTTGGCCATGGCTGGCAGCTGGGGCCGATCAATTCACCGACCGTCCTCAACAGCCGCTACAACTTCGTCCAGTTCTGGGATGGCCGTGCGGTAGACCTGAAAGATCAGGCCGGCGGGCCGGTGGAGAATCCTGGTGAAATGGCCTCCACACACGATCTGGCGGTGGAGGTGCTGGCAAGCATTCCCGCTTATCGCGATGCCTTTCAGAAGGTCTATGGTCAGCCGATCAGCATGGAGCTGGTCAAGGATGCGATCGCGGCCTTTGAGGAGACCCTGATCACGCCCAACAGCCGCTTTGATCAGTGGCTGCGTGGCGATGATGCTGCGCTGACTGCGGATGAACTGGAGGGCTATCGGCTCTTCAAGGACAAGGGCTGCACGACTTGTCACGTCGGCAAAGGCGTCGGTGGTACCATGTATCAGAAAATGGGTCTGGTAAAGCCCTTTGTGACCAGCAATGCCGCGCAGGGTCGCTTTGATCAAACCGGCAAAGAAGGTGATCGCATGGTCTTCAAAGTGCCCCTGCTGCGCAACATCGAACTGACGCCGCCCTATTTCCATGACGGCAGCATCTGGGACCTGAAGGAAGCCGTCAAGATCATGGCGGACATTCAGCTGAATCGCCCCGTGACCGATGAGGAAGCCGACAAAATCGTGGCCTTTCTGCTTACCCTGACCGGCGAACAGCCAAAGGTGGAGCTGCCGATTCTGCCTCCTTCGCTGAACGCGACCCCCAGGCCGGACTTCACCATGTAGCAGGTTCAACCTGGTTGACACTGGCCGTGAACCACAATCGGGCTGCTTCGCGATGCGGGGCGGCCCGGTTTTTTATGGGGGTGTTGTCGGACTGGGCGTTGGACACCGTGCGGGACGTATTGTCGGACGTAATGTCGGACACCGTGTGGGACGTCATGTCGGACGTGATGTCGGACACCGCTTCAATTCCCCTGTACAGACACAGCCTTTTCGAAACCTCGTCAATCCCCCCTGACAAATCACGAAGAGCTATCCACCAAAAGAAAAGGCCGTCCCGACGGATCGGGACGGCCTTTGGGTCGGCTGAAGATCAGCTTACTTGACCAGGACCAGCTTCTGCGTGGTGCTGGCGAAGGAACCTTCCAGACGGGCCATGTAGACACCGCTGGCCAGGGCGCTACCGTCGAAGGCAACCGTCTGGCTCAGGCCGGTGGCCTTGCCGTCATAAAGGCGCGCGACTTCCTGTCCCTGCAGGTTGTAGACCACAAGGCTCAGCTGCTCGCCGGCATTGGCGCGGAAGCGAAGCTGGGTCACAGGGTTGAAGGGATTCGGGAAGGCGGGCTCAAGCTCGAAAACAAACGGCAGGCTGATTTCGTCACCGAGATCGTTCAGAACGGTACCGGTGCAGAGCAGGGTCAGCTCGTTACCATCAACTTCGTTGGAGAAATCCAGGTCGAAATCGATGCCGTCGGTGATTGCATAGTGACCGCCATTGAAGAGCAGGTCGGCGCCAAGTCCGTGCGGATAGTTGTTCAAACGCTCGGCCCAGATCCAGAAGTCGCCACTGACGACAACACCGGCGTCAACTTCAAACTCCCAGATGGTCAGGGCACCCTGCGTGGTCAGCGTGAAGTCGCCGTTCCAGATTTCCGTGCCCGGGACGGCACCAGCATCTTCCATCACATGCAGACGGATCACATTGCCACCGGCGTTGCCATCGGGATCGTAAAGACCAACCGAAATCGTGTTCAGCTCGATGGACTCAATGCCCCAGTCGGGATCCATGGTCACGTACATGGCAGGATCGCCACCACTGAAGTAGTAGCTGGGATCCAGGTAGCTGTAACCAAGCTCGACCGTACCGGCAGGGTTGATGTCAAAGGGACCGGCCCAGAGCGTGTCGTTGGCGGGAACCTGATCGTCAGCGTTGCTGGCATAGCTCTTGAGGTCGAACTGGCCGAAGCCGTCCGGCGTCCAGCTGTACAGACGGTAGTCCGTGGAAAGGCTGGGAATGTCAAAGCGCGGCAGGATCGGACCGTCCAGCACTTCGTTCACGGCGAACCAGGCCTGCACCTGCGTCAGGTCCGAGGAACCGTTGTTGGCGTACTCGACAAAGACATCCGTGGCCATGCCTTCGGTGCGCGGGAAGCCCGGCACGATGTTGATGCAGGCCATGTCATTGCCCGGAACATCGCTGCCCCAGATCTCGACATCGTCAATCCACAGACCCGTACCGACGCCACCGTCATCATCATAGTCGGTGGTCATGCGGAAACGCAGATGAATTTCGTCACCGGCGTACTCGTTCAGGCTCATCTCGATGTTGTTGTTGAAAGGCATGCCGGGTACGCAGTCTTCCCAGGCGCCGTTGCCACCCGGACGGCTGACATCGGTGTAATCGTAGAAGAGCAGGTCCCAGGTGATACCACCATCATTCGAAACCTCGATATGGTAGTAGTCTTCCAGGCTGTTGTCGCCACTGCCATCGGCATCCAGCATGTCGCTCAGGATGAAGAACTCAAGCCAGGTGTCCATCTCGGCGGGCAGCTGATAGGCGGGGCTGACCAGGGCGTTGGACAGACCATAGCCGGGAGCGCAGTTGGCGCTGTGGCTTGGGCTGTTGGATTCCTGATCGGAAATCGACCAGTTCTGACCGGCGCTGGCGCCTGAAGTAGGGATCAGATCCGAAGGAGTGGCCGTACCGTCGGCATCATTGTGCAGCAGGGTGGTGCCATCATCGTCGATCATGACATCGTCAATCTGCATGCCCCAGATGTTTCCATTGTCGGAAGTGCAGTAAGCAGGATCGCTGCAGAAAGCGAAGCGGAACTCGACCGCGCTGCCCTGATAGCTGGAAAGGTCAAGGGTGACTTCCTGCCAGTCGGCACTGCCGGCCCAACCGGGGATGCCCGGGCCCATGTTCCATTCGTCACCGAAGGAATAAAGGCTGGTCACATCGTAGGCATGGCTGAAGCCATCGGCAACGGTCCACTCGCCGCCATCAACACGCATCCAGACATTGCAGCCATCCCAGCCGTCGTAACCGGCAGGCTCGCCGCCCGGGGCTTCGGTGGCGTACTGCAGCTGGAAGCTCAGCGTGGCATTGGCGCTGGTGATGGTCACGGCGGGCGTGTCGAGGTACTGCAGCCAGTGGTTGTCATAACCACCCAGGGCTT
This sequence comes from uncultured Bacteroidaceae bacterium, assembly GCA_964345075.1. Lineage (GTDB taxonomy): Bacteria > CAIWAD01 > CAIWAD01 > CAIWAD01 > CAIWAD01 > CAYFPS01. The sequence continues at coordinate 22,080 of CAYFPS010000009.1, forward strand.
CGTCACCCGACCACCAGGAATTGCCACTGAAGGCAAAGAAATCGCTGGCGTGCCAGACAGGATCGGTGGCGGTCAGGTCGATACCCTGCCAGCCATTCCAGCCATTCTCAAAATCCTCGGAAAACAGGACGGAATCCGTGCGGGCCACATGCTGGTCACGCTCGATCAGCGTACGACCATAGGGCTCGGTGGTAAATCCGTCAGCAGCAAAAGACTGGAGTGCCGTTCCCAGCACACCCGTCAACAGAAGAACCTTCATCATCTCCTCCAAAGCTTGTTAGCGTCTTCTGAACCTTGCACGGTAACATGTAAAAGTAAGGTTTAGCAGATTGATCTACAACGAGAGACTGCTTGTTCAGGCGATTGCGGGAGGTCGGGATGAAAGTGATGCAAGTGATAAGTGGGACTGGCAGCCTGATTGCTGCATTGCTTTGCTGCGGAAGTGCTCTGGCAGTGCCTTCAGATCGCTTCCTGGATAGCTCACTCAGTCCCATTTCTCCATCAGCCAGCCGTAGTTGGCTTCTCGCCGATGCTGCCCCAGCACCAGCGACCTGGCCAATGGTACGCGCCAACTGGCTGAAAGCAGCCACGACTCCACGCCTCAGCTGGTCCCAACAGCTTGCCAGTGCAGGCAGTTCGGCTGTTCTTCGCTATGAGGATAGCGGCTTTGGCTTACTGGTTCAGCCTGTCCTTGCAGCAGCATCCTGGCAGGATCAGGACTTGTCGATGAGTGAATCCGGCAATGGACTGGACCTTGAATGCAGCATTGGCGAGCAGGCCGCCCTCTGGATGCACTTTCGGGACAGCGGACTTTCGGGCGATCTGGAGCTGATCGATTCGCCGTTGTATGCGCCGGACCGCTACTGGGTCTGGACGCAGGTTGACGCTTCCGGAACCTTGACCCACGACGAGCAGCGTGCGGGCGCCGTCTGGCAAGGTTCAATTGGAGAGTCAGGCCGATTTTCCGCGGCCCTGCTGCGTGATCATTTGCGCTGGGGCAGCGGGCTTCTGCGCACAACAATCCTGGCGGGCGATCGAGCACCTTCCTGGCCGATGGCCCTGATTACCCTTGAGCATGGCGACCTGACCTTTCAGCAGACAGTAGGTGAATTGCATTCGATGGAGTGGCTGGACGACAGCTACCCGGTCGAGTATGGCGATCGCATTCGGCGCGAGCTGCGTGAAAAGTGGCTGATTGGGCATCGAATTGAATGGACGCACCGCATGGGTTCACTTGCCGCTGGCGAGATCGTGATCATGGGTGATCGGCGACCGGGCCCCGGTTACCTGATTCCCGGCTCCTTTTTCTGGAGCGAGCAGCACGCACAGGGCGACAGGGACAACTCCATGCTCTTCCTGGATGGGCGCTTGCGCCTTCCCGCCAAAGTGCCGGGATCGTGGATGATCTATGGCGAGCTGACGGTGGATGATTACACGCTGGGGGATCTGGGTGAAGAATTCGAAGGACAGCGCACGGCAAGCCTGCTTGGCCTCTCCGGCTGTCCGCTCCCTGTTGAGGGCGGCAGCATGCAGGTGGGCTCAATCACCCTGCCAGGCGTTTTGTGGATGACGCTGGAACATGCAAGACAGCGGCCCTTTTTCGGCGGGCACTTCTTCTCCGTGAACCGCTACGATCATGGCGGACAATCCCTGACCGCCTTTGATCATCCCAATTCCCGCGCGCTGGACTGGGAGCTTCGACATGAAGTCCTGCTTCCAGAAGTGAAGGCCTTCACGCTACAGCTGATGCCAGTCCTCGAATGGAGTTTGACAGGAAGCCATCTTGTCCACGGCGCCAATCCAGAGGGGCTGAATGACGGCGGCGATCGCTTTACGCCTCATGCCGAAAGTGAAGCGCAGGAAGCGCCCTTTCTGGCGGGTGATCTTGAAGTGATGGACCACCGCGGCCTTTCGCTCAAAGTGGACACAATGCTCACTAGAAAGGGCAGGACTTTAGGTAGCCTCCTATTGGAAGTGTATCACGGCAGCCTTGATGAACACAGTCAAGCGGGCAGCGAGTCCCATGAATTGACGGGCTGGCAGCTGGCCTGGCGTATGCCCTTTTAAGAATCCCGGATTCGGGTGCTATATTGTCCGACTTCTTACCCCGTGGTGTAATTGGCAACACCTCTGGTTTTGGTCCAGACGTTCCAGGTTCGAGTCCTGGCGGGGTAGTCAACGAAAACGGGGGGACTTGTCCCCCCGTTTTCGTTGTAGGCGTGTTTTGCCAGCAAAACACTGCCATGGCTTCATCGGCGAGCCGGGCTCTTGATGAAGCTCATGTCGAGCCGATTTCGGCTTCGCCGAGAACCTGACCCGGCGCAAGCTGCAGCCTGCGGCTTTGCTTCCCCTCGGGGCCCCATGTCCCCGTTTTCGTTCCAGGCGTGTTTTGCCAGCAAAACACTTCCATGGCTGAATCGGCGAGCCGGGCTCTTGATGAAGCTCATGTCGCGCCGATTTCGGCTTCGCAGAAAACCTGACCCGGCGCAAGCTGCAGCCTGCGGCTTTGCTTCCCCTCGGGCCCCCATGTTCCCATTTTCGTTACAGGCGTGTTTTGCCAGCAAAACACTTCCATGGTTTCATCGGCGAGCAGGGCTCTTGATGAAGCTCATGTCGCGCCGATTTCGGCTTCGCAGAAATACTGACCCGGGGCAAGCTGCAGCCTGCGGCTTTGCTTCCCCTCGGGCCCCCATGTCCCCATTTTCGTTCCAGGCGTGTTTTGTCTGCAAAACACTTCCATGGCTTCATCGGCGAGCAGGGCTCTTGATGAAGCTCATGTCGCGCCGATTTCGGCTTCGCAGAAAGACTGACCCGGCGCAAGCTGAAGATTGCGATTCACCTTTCACTAAACAGTTTTTTCTATCTGCGCGATTGGGTGTTGAAAATTAGACTTCCAAGCTGTTCATTAATTCAGCTTCGTCGCAACAAGATTTGCTTTCACCTTCATTCCAGAACGTTCTGAGGTAGTTATGTACGCTGTCTTGTCAAGAATCACGCTGATCATCTTTCTGCTGATCCTTTCCTGCTCTCCAAGAGTGCACATTGGCGATGAATGGCTTGTCACACAGAACCCGCTACCTGATTGGGTCAATCGGCCATTTACTGCAGATCAGGAATCGGCAAAGCTTTCTGTGGCACGTCCCGAATGATGAGTGAAGAAGCAGACGCTAGGGCTGACGCGCTGCGAAATGTCCGTACTCAGATAATCGATGCCCTGGGTGCAGTGGGTAGACATGCAGTTACTGAGGTGGTGAGCTATCAGGGCCGAAGTGATGAAGTGATTATCCCGGTTTTCAAACTGGATGACAGCAGTAAGTGGCTATCCGAAGCAAAGATAAGTAATAAGGCCAGAGAATTTCACATTGAGCGCTGGCAACGCCGAGCAGCACGTGGAGTCGAGGTCTATTACAAAGTCTATGTACTTGTACTGTTCGAAAACCGGGACGCTCAAGAAATTGTGCAAGATGCCCTGAAGGAGATTTCCGATCAGAAGGCCGGAATAGCAAAGGACAACGTGGAGAGAGCAATCACTGTAATGGAGCAGCTTCGAAGTGAAGACTGGTAAGCTGATTGAGCGGCATATCCCGGAAATATGTTCATCAATCATTCCGCTACTATTGGTCCTACTTGCTTCATGCACGATTTCCACTCGTGTAGCTCACAATGAAATACTGATTAGTCAACATGGTGATGAATCAATCAAAAACTCAAACAAGCTGCTTGAAGACGTGTATGTTGGAGTCTCCTCATTTTGTCTAGATGAATCCACCGCAAGGGCCCAGGCTGAACGAAGCGCACGCGAGCAGATTATACAGTCCATTGAGACAAGACTTAGCGCCAGCATGATTGATAGTCTGTTAATAATGAATGAGGGCTCTGATATCCTCAGTAGTGATACCTGGGCAAATCGTCGGCTGGTCACACTTGCCTACAACGTCATTTCAGTCCGCCCGAGTGCATTTTACGTTGAGCGCTGGGCTCGTCAGGATAATGAATACACGAAATACCATTACATCGCATGGTGTAGCATGAAGTACTCACGAGATCGACATAGTTGGTTACTGGAGGAACATGTAAAAGGGCTTGAATCAACTGTTGAAGAACTGTCCCAAAGTCTAAGTTTGGCAAAGCGAAATGGGCGATGGCAAGCGCTTATCCGTCAGCTGGCTGAAATTGAACATGCAAGCCAAGCATTACGCAGTACATATAGTGGCTTTTCTGCAGGTCAACAGGATCGGTTGCGGCTGCTTTCAAGCAGCTGGAAGGAACTATTAGGAAGGGTTAGTCTGGAGATCAATGCTGAACCTTCAGGTAGCAGTTCGATTGATCATGTACTTGATCAGGCTGTGATACAACTTGCAGGCAAGCACCTGCCCTTTAGTATTCTGAATGACAGCAGAAATGGAGCAGATTTGAAACTTGACCTGAGTCCGGCATTTCGTTTACGGGAAATCACTTCGGGACTTGTTCGTGCTGAACTAAGCTTGGAATTGGCCATCAGGGCAAGTGTATCTTCAGAAACGCTTTGGATAGAGCGGCTTACTATTACAGAATTCGGTGCGAGCAAAAGTGCCGTTGAGCGCATAATTGGAAATCAACTCACTGCGATGAACCCGAAGCTGCAAGAGGCAATTAGCAAACTGGTTCAACATTTAGGATTTCAAGGAGGACAAGATGAAGAGAAGTAAGCTGGCACTCTGGCTTTTTACGGCTTTGATTCTAACAGGATGTGCCGGAAAAAAGCTTGCAGATGGTCAAAGTAGAATGGTGGACGCTCCTGACAGACCTGTCTGGGTAGACGAACCTGAACGTGAAAGCAATAGCGAGTTCAAGGCCTATGCAGGAGTTAGCAGGCAATACAGCATGGAGCAACAGGCACGAAATGACGCTCGCCTGAATGCTTATGTACAGGCCATTGACGATATGGGCGTTTATGGAAAACGCAAGATTCAGCAAGTGGCAAGTGAAGTTGGTGTTTCATCTGACATCGTTAATCCAGGCATTGTCCAGGATGTCATGACCAAGTTGAAAAGTGAAGGTGTCGCCCTTGGCGAGGTTGTTGAATGGCATATACAACATTACGAAATGAAAGAAGGCAATCGAATCAGGCCATATACTGTGGCCACTTGCCTGTTTAAAATGCCTCGAACAGCCGCTCAGGACTTTATGGAGCAGGTTTTGGCGCAGCAGGCGCTTGCAGCCGAAAACGAGCAGTTACGCGAGAACATCAATCGCGCTCTGGAAAGAATGAAGGAAATGGATGCAGCCGACTGGTAGGCTTGAAAGCAACATGGCCCAGGGGAATGGTCTTCTTTTCTTCTCCCGGGCCATTTTTCTTTTGCTGGTTTGGAGTAAACTCTGTCTGGCAGAGCCCTCGCTATTGACACCAGCTTCAGGGGCATGTGTAGTCGGCAATGAGTTACCTTCATTCGCCATTCTTGACAATTCGGGTAAGGTGATTTCAAGCAGGCAGATGATAAATGCAGGAATGCCGCTGTTGATCGGTTTGTGGGCCCCGTGGTGTTTACCTTGCATTGAGTCCATGGATGCAGTCAATGCATGGGATGAATCACGAAAAGCAGCGGGTTTGAATCGTTTGAACATGCTCTTCATTACTGTAGGCAGTACTGGATCGAAAGTTGATTCTCTACGCTTGACTAAAAAATGGACATTTCCTGTCGCGCATGATCGATACAATCAGATTGCCAAAAAACTTGGATTCAACAATCAATTGCCTTATTCAATCCTTACTGACAAGGATGGCGTTGTAAGCAAGATCTTTCTTACAGAGGGAGACGATTGGATAGAAATGCTGGATAAGTTCCTGAGTGATAAGCCCTAGCGAAGCTTGGTTATTTGCTGAATTACGACTGCTTCAACAGGAACATCCTCGAAGTTTGAAACCCGTCCTGTAGAAACCTTTGCTATTCGATCTACGATATCCATACCAAGCACCACTTTTCCAAAAACACAATATCCCATGGCATGAGGACTATCCCCCTGGCTATCTAAAGATGGATTGTCTTTAAGATTTATAAAGAACTGACAATCAGCACTGTTTGAATCATCAGGTTTCCTTGCCATGGCAAGACTGCCGCGAATGTTCTTTAAACCATTGGAGGACTCGTTGATAATTGGCTCATGACAGTCCAGTAATTTCATTGATCGGTCAAAACCACCGCCCTGAATGACAAATCCGGGTACAACACGATGGATAAGGCTCTGCTCATAATGCCCCTCCTCCACATATCTTTCAAAATTCTGACATGTATAAGGCGCTGCATTGTAGTCCAGTTCGACAACGATAGAGCCTAAATTGGTATCAATTGAAAATCGTTTACTCCCCTTCAGCCTGCGGGTCATTTCAACACTTGGTTTTGCCATTCGAACCGGCAATTCATTGATTATCTGGCCATGGCTTTGAACCAGCCAGTCGAGCTGAAGCGTTTCCTGCTCTCGAATTTCGATCGTTGACTCACGCTGACCAACTTGCATACGGTGCTGACCGATTGGAAGCTGAACCACTAAAGGGGTCTCACCGATGTCTTGGCCATCGATTAGAACAGGCAGTATTAGCGCATTCTCGCGAATATCATGTGCCCTGATATCAAGGGCACCAAGACGGGGTCGAACTACAAAATGTTCCTCAGTTAAATCACCTCGAGATACTTGCACAATCTTCATTTCACGATAATAAGTGCTCCCTTCCCCAACAATCACTTGGTGAGCTCCAAAGCCCGTCAACATGCGAAAGATGGGTGTATATCCAAGCTCCTGCCCATCCATGACAACCGGCTGGCCTGTTGGCTCGGAAAAGATGCTCAGATAGCCAAATGTTGGAATCAACTCAAAATGAAGTTGTTGGCTTTGAATGATGTTTTCGGTAACGATGTAGTCTTCATAACGAGGATAGGAGAGCTTTACGCGAACAGCACCCGAAGGCAAAATGCGAGAGCAGGGTGTCTCGCCCTGATAGCTGCCATTCAGATAAAGCGTAGCACCTGCAGGTTGGCTTACAAATTTTACAACGTGATTCTTTTGAAGATCGGGGTTCCAATCCTGTGCGTTTCCTTGATTGGCTCTATCTGGCCAAACCCCCACTGCACCAACCATGCTAAAAAGAATGTCCGCGTGATCGCAGGCACAGTCCTTCAATGAGAGCCAGCCTTTAGCCTTGCATTCTTCCATGCCCAGTAGAATACTGGTTTCGGTGTCATAAAGACTAAGCTGAATCAGAAAATAATCAGCATTGATGTGGATGATCTTGCTCGATAACATCCAGCGAGATTGCAGACTTCTTGCCAGACTTATCTGGCAGCTAGCATCAATACAATCGATATCGATGTCATTTTCCCGCAGTACTTCCAGTGTGGTCGCACTGGTTAACACAATCACTTGATCACGAAGAACATCCTGGGCGCGACCTCGAAGCGCATCCAGTATGGCTTCCTGCTGATCCTTGGTTATGTTCGGTACTGGCAGTGTATTCTGATCCAGAACGACCAGGATTTCTCGTGCATTTGCAAAAATCGCCACAAACAGAAAAATCAGCATGCTGATTAATAATCGATCAGGCCAGACAGATACACGCTTCTGCATTGCATTTTAGTCCAGAATTACTTGCCCTACTGGCAACATCATCCCAACAAAGTGCTAATTGGCTTTCATAATGCAAATTCTGGCTCAATGATCAATAAGAATTCGATCACATATTATTTTGCACCTTCGCGTTCAGCAGAGCAATTTTCGGGTGCTTGCCAACCCGATGGCTTCACAATCAAGCCTTTGCGATTTCTCGCATTCATCAGAATTTCTACTGGCTGATCGAAGCGCAGGTGGCGCAAGGTTTCGGAAGTGGCATGGGGCTTGACCCTCATCAGCCAGTCCCAGTCCAGCTGACCTTCGCCCTGATCGGGGTTAACAGTGAAGTAGCCAATGCCCAAACTGCTCAGATTCTGGAAGAAATGGCTGCCCTGACTGGGTGTCACGATCAAATCGCGGAAGCCGGTCTCGACAATCGCTCGAACCCCGTAGATATGATCCCACGTGACCGGAATGCCCAGCCAGGGATCGCTTGAGCCCCAGCGCCCGACGCCAATCAACAGGTATGGCCGTCCTTCACTGGCCAGCTTTTGATTCATCTGACCGACTTCCCGCGCTGTTTGGCGGCTGTTACGTCGTTCAAAGCGCTCGATGTCAACCATCACGATATCGTGAACATCCTGAATGCGCCCTGCGCCCAGCACGCTGCTGCTTTGGCAGAGTTTTTCTGCTTCGGGTACATCCAGATTGAGCTCTTCCATCTCCTGTGAAAGCACCATCGGCCGCATCTGCAGAATCGAGAATTCCTGCTTGTCGCGGCCCTTGGGAAAGAGGTTGACGGCAAATTCCAGCTCAACCGCCCGTCCCATTCCCCGGCTGCCAATCTTAAGCACGCGGCTCAAAATATCAGCCAGCGGAAAGAGTTCGTGCTTCAAAATGGGGGCAAAGCTGACAAAGCGCGCGCCTGGCTGACTTAAACCATCGTAGACCGCGTCATTTGCAGGGGAATAAACAGAGCCGACGTAAGCCAGACTTCCATCGCGCTCGGCCTGCTCCAGATCAAGCAGCTCGAGCTCATTGCCCTCTTCCTGTCCCGGCTCGCTCTGCTGATTCAGCTGCAGGGCGTAGAAGTGTTTTTGGGAATACTGCAAGGCTTCGCGGGCATTCATGTACATGCCCAGGTGCCTGGGGTAGCGCGGACAGAAGCGAATGGTCTCTGCGCCTTCGCTGACCAGATGCCCCAGTCCCAGCGCCAGATTGGCCACACCGTCATCGTCACGGGCGGGCTCAGCAGGATAGAAATTGTAACTGCGCGCAGTGCCCGAAACCGCCGGGTAGTAGTGATTGCCGTGGACGGCCCCCTGCAGCTTCTGCACGATCACGGCCATCTTCTCCTCTTCCATGCGGTAAGGAGTCGATTGCATGTAGCGTTTGGCTGCCTGACTGAAGGTTGAGGCAAAAACCAGTTTGATCGCTCGAATCAGATCCTGCAATCGTTCATCCAGGTCGCTGGAAGAATTGGGCAGCATGACGGTACGGTAGATGCCGGCAAAGGGCTGGTACTGGCTGTCTTCAAGCAGGCTGGAACTGCGAACGGCCAGCGGGTAATCCATCATCTCAACCAGATTGCGCAGGTCCAGTTGAAAGAGCGGCGGAAAGATGGCTTCCAGGAAGCGCTGCCGAATCTCCTCATCGCTTTCGCATTCAAGGGCAAATTCCTGCAGGCTGTTCAGCTCCATGAACTGATCGAAGACTTCCGTGCAAAGGACGACAGCCGGTGGAATGGAAACGCGCACACCCGGCCAGCGCCCGCGCAGATCACCCAGACTGATCAGGTGTCGCACGAAGGAAATGCCACGCGCTTTGCCGCCCATACTGCCCTTTCCGATCTGGGCGAGCGAATTGGTTGCATCAAATGTATCACGGCTGAATTCGCTGACAATACCGCGGGTACGGTCCTGACGATAGTCGGAAAGGGTTTCTATCAGGTAATCTCGAATGCTCTCGACATCGGGATAGTCGCCAACCCGCTTGGGCTCCAGAACACGGGCAAGACCGAATTCAGTCCGGGCCTTGAGCCATTTGGAAAAGTGTCCACGCTCGGCATGGTAATAGAGGCTTTCCGCAGGAATGGTGGCCAGTTGCCTTTCCAGCCCATGCAAATCACGGGCGCGGGCGATGGCCGTCCCGTCGGGCAGCCGAAAGATGAAATCACCAAAGCCGAAGTTGTCGCGCATGAATTCGCGCACAATGCCCAAAAGGCGCGGACTCTTCTTGTGCACGCTGGCCACATCCAGCCGGTCACCCAACTCATGCACGTGCGGCTGATTGGACTGCAGCAGAATCGGCAGACCCTCACTATCCTTGCGAACCGCCTTGATCAGCTTTACGCCAGCATCCGGATCATTCTTTCCAGCTCTTGGAAACTCAAGATCCGTGATGATTCCCAGCAGATGATCGCGGTGGCGTTCGTACTGCTGCCAAGCTTCTTCGTAGGTCTGGCAGAGCAGAATCTTCGGCCGGGCGCGCATGCGAATCATCTTGTGCGCAAGATTCAGGCCCTCTCCCTGTAGCCGCTGTGCCTGGTTGACAATTTCCGTGTAAATACTGGGCAGGTAGGACGAATAGAACCGAATGTTGTCCTCAACCAGCAAAATGGCCTGCACGCCCATCATGGTGGAATCGTGCACCACATTCATGCGGTCTTCCACCAGCTTGACGATGGCCAGCAGAATGCGGAAGTCGCCCTGCCAGACAAAGACATAATCGATCAGGTGCTGGTCTTCATGCTCGAGGATCGGGCCCATATGCCGGTTGTCATAGGTCAGCAGGATAACCGGAATGTCTGCGTTCAGTTCGCGAATGCGCCTGACCAGTTTGAGCACATGCATGTCGCCCACATTCACCGTCATCAGCAGCATGTCGTAGTGCCGGCCCTGTTTCAGCAGCTCGACGGCCTTGGATGCCCGTGATACACGTGTAACTTTTGGCGCATGGACCAGGTTGAGATTGGCGAATTCGCTGGTGATCAGGTCCTGCAGCTGGCCATCCTGCGCGAGGATGAAAGCATCATACAGGCTCGCAACCAGCAGGATCTCTCCGACGCGGTTCTGAACCAGTTCCTGAAATCCGGCGATGTGATCAAAACGATGAAGGCTCACGGTTGCTCCTGAATGGGCGGTTCAGGTCAATATAGCGTTAGGGAGAGTAGCAGGCATATCACGGGAGGCTGATGGGATGTATGTATGCGATGAAAGGTGCCAGACACGTGCCAGACACGTGTCTGGCACGTGTCTGGCACCCCGTCCAAAAACCCGGAAACCGTCCGAATCTCCAGACAAAAAAAGACCCGCCCATCTTGCGATGAGCGGGTACCTTCTCCTTGGCCGGGAAATCACTTCCCGCAGGGCAAACCGAAAGGGGCACTGCCATAGCGGCTGGCAGGGTCCGATCAGCTTCCGTCCTTCTTCGAGGCCCGATCCGATGTCCCCACAACTCTCAGGTGCCGAAGAAAGGGGTCATGACGGTCGCTGATTCTGCCAGCGTTGCATAATTCATGCCAGTTTGAGCGGAAAATTGATCCTTTTGATCTTAATACACTTCAAAGAATCCAGCCCGAGCATGCGTCTTGCACCGTCCAAAATTTGTGTTCAAGCTGTCCAGGATCGGGCAGTGCTCAAAGCTGGCAATGCCACAAATAACAAGGGCGACCTCGCGGCCGCCCCTGTCCTAACTCCATTCATCCGGTTGCCAGGATGCCAGGCTCATATCTACCTGATCCTGCGCGCGAAATGGCACGTCCTCCAGCCAGAGGCGTTCGAATTGCTCTCTTCTGGCTTCATCCTCCGGAATGCGACTGAATCCGTCGGCGGACAGAACACGGTGCCAGGGCAGAGTCGGATCCGGCAGATGGCGACAGAGCCAGGCAGCCAGTCTGGCCTGACCGGGTGCACCGGCCAGTTCAGCCAGTCGCCCGTAACTGATCACCTTGCCCGCCGGGATTTCACCCAGCAGGGCCGTCATTCTCTTTAGCAGTTCAACGCGATCCATTACTTCAGCAGCATCAGTTTGCGGCTTTCGGCCTGTCCATCCGCCACGACCTGCAGGAAGTAGATTCCACTGGCCAATTCGGAGGCGTCAATCCGCAGCATGTGAGAGCCTGCCGGCATGTCCTCGTCAACCAGCAGCTTAAGCTGTTGCCCGCGCAGGTTGTACAGCGCGGCCTGCACAGCCACGCTCTGAGCCAGCACAACTTCGATTTGTGTCACAGGATTGAAGGGATTGGGCCAGGCCTGTCCAAGGGTGAACAGCTCCGGCTGGACCTGCGCTGGTGAGAGCTCCGTATCAAAATCATTGACCACACGCAGGTTGTCGGCGAAATAGCCGACCCGAGGCTGCGCCTCATCGTCATCGGCCTGAAAGCGGAAGCGCAGCATCATGCCGGATTGCCCCTCATAATCATCAAGCGGGATCTCGCTTTCGGTCCAGGGCAGGATGCCCGTGCGGTGTGCCAGCAGCTGCCAGCTAAGACCTTCGTCCAGACTGATCTCGAGCGAGACTTCATCATCCCCGGTTTCAATGAAGTAGCTCTCCCAAAGGATGAGTGCGGGATGCGTTGTCTCACGCAGGTCGAGACGGCCCTTCCAGGTAGCTATGCCCTCGGCCCCGGCCTCGTAGAAGCCATCTTCACCCGTACCCAGCGAACGCTCTCCGTCGTATACGCGCAGGTTCTGGCTGACCCAGACACCCTCCAACTCCCAATCCGGCAGAAGTTGATTTTCAAAATCGTCGAGCAGGCTTTCGCTACCCAGTCCAATCGAAATCGTCTCGCTGTAGGCTTCGTTCTGGGCGGCAGCAGCATCCACGACAAAGAGTCTGAAACTGGCTTCTGTCAGCGCTTCTTCGGGATGGAAATCCACCAGCCTGCGCCAGTAGCCGTCCTCTTCAAGTTCAAGCATGTCCAGCGACTGCCAGTTCTCAAGACCATCGGAGCTCCACTGCAGCTCAACCAGACTGGGCGCAAGTTCCAGATTATCTTCGGCCTCAACTTCAATCGACCAGATGGCGCTGTAGCCGGGCACGCTTGTCGGGCCGCGCAGCCATTCAACCGTCGGGGCGATCAGATCCTCACCGATGCGGAAGCTGAAGTAATCGTTCGGATTCACAGGCAAGTAGGCCAGGAAGCCATCGGCACCTTCCGCTTCAAGGCGGTATTCGATCTCCTGCTCCCAGAATGTGCCGGGAATCAAGGCGGACCAGACGCCTTGCGACTCCTCCATCTGAAGCGTGCTGACTTCGCCGGCATCCACCCGGTAGAAGAGTTCAAAGCGTGATACATTTGGATTCGAATCGTGGAAGCTTGCCTCAATCAGCACTTCCTGCTCGCTGTCTTCGCGATCACCAAGCGGCTCGTGCACAATCGAAGTCGGGCTGACAAAACCCAGGAAGCTCAGGTCGTCGATAAACCAGCCAGCGTCGGTCACATAGCCATCGCTCATGAAGTTGAAACGAATGGCAACCATGTCGCCGGGGGCGGTCATGTCGGTAAGATCGACATCCACCCGCTCCCAGCCTTCACTGTAACCGGTAAAGGCCGGAACGCCGGGCACCATGTTATTGCTGGGCGTTGTAAAATCATAGCCACCCATGGGCGTTACCACTTCCCAATCGCCTTCATTGATCGAAACTTCCAGATTGGCACCGTCCCAACCCTCTTCAATGGCCATCCAGCCGTGGAAGCTGAAGATGACCTGATCCTCGTCGAAAATCTCCTGCACGGGCAGGATAACACGACCGATCTGATTGTCAGCGTAGTTGCCAGCAAGGCCGGTAGCCCAGCACAATTCACCCTCGACCGCACTGTTCGGGCCGGATTGGGGCGCACCCCATTGCCAGCAGTCTGTGTTGATTACACTGGCCCAGGCTTCAACCTCGAAGCCCTGCTGCAGACCCGCTTCCCAGAGGAAGCGCGTGCGATACACATTTTCAGGAGCGCCAGCTGGCGCAACTACATCCACACCGGCCGCATTGATGACGCGGGCGTAATACAAAAGCAGTGTATTCCAGGGCATTCCAGGCAGCTGGGCAGTCCAAGTACCGTCGCCCTCGTTTGTCATTTCCAGAACCTGCTCATCTTCGCCGGGCGTCCACCAGACAATCTCAACCCGCTCCGGCACAAGGAAGCCGGGTGCATCAAGCACGGCACTGACATCAAGCGGAATCATCGGGTCGCTGATGAAGGCCGGTTCGCTCAGGGCAAATTCCGTGTAATATACGGCCATTTCCGTGCCGATGCCGTGGGCGTTGAAGGCATCATTGATCTGCTCGAAATTCGGTGTAAGATTGCTCAGATCATTGTCGTCGTCATCCAGCACCAGGATCTCAAGGAAGTACTCGAAGCTGGCACGGCCCAGATCCGGATCATCAGGCGTGCCCCAGCGGGCATAGTGATAGAAGGGCCGCACAGCCTCCAGCCCCAGCGCCTGCCGAAGATCGTACATGGCACAACCCAGTATCAAGCCATCAGTATGAACCTGATTGACGATGTTCTCCGGATAGCGGTTGTTGTTGTCCAGATCACGAATGAACCAACCGGGACTTACGAAGCTCTCATCCTGCAGATAGATGGCCGTGACGTCGGCCAGGCCTTCGTGCATGGCGCCATTGGTCATGCCCCACTGGCTGCCGGCCTGCATGTACTGTCGATCATTAATGCCGTGTCCATATTCGTGATACACAACGCCGGCAACGCGGGCCGTGTTCGGGCAACCGCCACCCTCTTCAAAGAAGTTGATGCTGCTGCCGTCCCAGTAAGCATTGCAGGTCTGGTTGATGTTGATGCGGACCGGCAGGGCTTCATCCAGGCCGGTAAAGCTCTCATCCATGTTCTTGATAAAATCATGGACGCGCGTCGTGTGGTGATAGGCGTCGAGCTCCACGATGCTGGCCTGATCGGTTTCCACAAGCTGCGTCTGTCCGTCTTCATCCACCAGCAGGCTGAACGTTGAGTTGGCATCAGCCTGATTTTGCACATGAGCATAGCGGCCGTAGAAGCTGCCGGAAAGCGACCAGGGACCTGTACCCGTGGCATCTTCCCAGATCCAGTTGCCGGCTTCATCACTGATCAGCTCCGCGCCATCCAGCTCAAAGTAGAGGTGCGGCAGCGGCTGGGGCAGATCTGCGTCTGAGGGCTGCTGTTCTTCCACCAGTCCGTGGAGGCTGCCTTCCAGGTAGCGCACACGATTCCAGCTCCAGAGGATCTCGCCGTTTACAGCATCAATAAAGAGCTGCCAGCGCTGCTCGGCATCGGCCAGATCCAGTCTGACCGGCCAGACCGGCCGAAAATCGAAGGCCTTTTCACCCAGCAGGGGAAGCAGCATCCAGTCCTCGGCGACTTCCAGATCAATCACTTCATGGTCCAGACTTGCCGAACGGGCGAAATCGGCAGCATCGCCCGCGCTCAGGCGGGGCGCGGGTGCACTGATCTCGGGGTGCAGGTCGCTGCCGGCCAGCAGCAGCAATCCATCCTGTGATACACGAAAGCTCAGTTCCGACTCCAGCACCTGATGTCCCTGCCAGAGCTGCCGGTAATGGGCATACCAGATATCCCCGTGCAGGCCGAGGTGGGCGACTTCCAGATTCTCCAGCCCGGCATCCTTGCCGCCAGTGAAGAGACCATTATGCTCGGCCAGAAAGGCCCGCAGGGCGGTATCCAGTTCGGCCTCGCCAAAATCTTCGCTTAAGCCCAGCGGCAAGCCCTGGCCCATGGCGCGATGCGGAAAAGCGTGAAAGCGATCCCTGTCCATGATCATCCACCGCTTTTCCTGCGCAAAGTCTGTCCACTGGGCACCCGGACTTAGCCGGTCCTGCTCCATGATGCCCACACGGGCCTGCGGCAGGTCGACGGTCGTCAGGTTTGCCGCAAGCATTGGCGCAAGCGCAAGCATCAGGAAAAGCTTCTTCATGGTTTTCTCTCCATACGAATGTTCGAAGTTTCAGCCCCGAAAAGGCTGAAACGGTCACCGCTGATTCAGAACCGGACAAGATGCAAAAGTCAGGCCAGAGGCTTGGCTACAAGCAGATCACCGTCCCGGGAACTCAGTCTCAGCTCGATTTCCCTGCCTGCATAGCCCTCAGCGGCTTCACCGGCAGGCAGTTGAAACTCTACGCGGGCATATTCCGGTGTAAAGCCGAAGAGCGAACCCGACTGTTCGCGGCCTTCAAGCAGCACCTTGCGCCGGGCACCGATCAGTGAGTCCAGATGGCGGGATTTCAGTTCTTCGCCCAGTGCCAGAAGCTCACGGCTGCGGGCCTTGCGCAGCTCGCGTGATACAGGATCGGGCAGGCTGGCGGCGCGGGTTCCGGCGCGTTCGCTGTAGGGAAAGACGTGCAGATAGGTAAAGGGGCCGGTCTCCAGCAGGCTGCGCGTATCGGCAAAGTCCTCTTCACGCTCACCGGGAAAGCCGACGATCACATCCGTACCCAGCCCGCCCGCCGGCATGCGCGCCCCAATGCGCTGGCAGAGATCCAGCAGACCTTCCCGCGTGATACGCCGCTTCATGGCTTCCAGAATTCGGTCCGATCCACTTTGAATGGCCGTGTGAATGTGCGGGCAGAAGCGCTCCTCCGAGGCCATCTGATCAAGTAGAGCGTCACTGATATCCCAGGGCTCGATCGAGCTGATGCGAAGACGGGCAAGGCCATCCAGCTGAAGCAGGCGCTCACAGAGCCAGGCCAGATCTTTGGCGGGCTCCAGATCGCGGCCGTAGTCGCCAATGTGCACGCCGGTCAGCACGAATTCCTGAAAGCCATTGTCCAGCAGTTTGCGCGCCTGCTCAAGGACATCTTCGGGCAGCATGCTGCGACTGCGCCCGCGGGTGAAGGGAATGATGCAAAAGCTGCAGAAAACATCGCAGCCGTCCTGAATCTTCAAATAAGCGCGGGTCTGGCGCTCGAAGCCTTCCAGCTGCAGAAGTTCGCGATCGTTGGCGCGCGCGGGCCGTGATACAAGGATCCGCGCTTCTTCCTGCTTGCCCCAATCCGTGATCAGCTCCGGCAGGCGGCGCTTTTCCTGATTGCCCATCACATAGTCGACACCCGGAATCCGCGCGAGCTCTTCAGCGGCGGCCTGACCATAGCAGCCCATGACCACGACCAGTGCCTCGGGATTGCGCCTGATTGCATTTCGCACCAGCTGACGGGCCTTCTGATCCGCCCTGTCCGTCACCGTGCAGGTGTCGATCAAGACCAGATCCGGCTCTTCGCCAGTGGCCGCCGTATGCCAGCCCAGACGGCGGTACTGCCCCACCACCGCTTCCGTCTCGTAGTGATTGAGTTTGCAGCCCAGCGTGTGGAATTCGATGGCGCGTGATTTGGAATCAGTCATTGCAAAAAACGGTCCGCCAGCATGACTGACGGACCGCTCCATTTGGACAAAAGAAAGGCATCAGGCCTCGCTGTCATCTCCGGCTTCTTCAGAAGCGGAGTCAGCACCTTCAACCAGACCGGCACTGCGGAAGGCATCGGCCATGGCATTGCCACCACCACTGCCACCGCGGCTGCTCTTCTTGTACTCGGCGACGGCCTTGGCTTCCTCGCTCATCTGACGCGGGGTGGCAAGAATGACCTTCTTGTTCTCGCTATCGTACTCGATCACGCGGAAGACGCTCGTGTCGCCTTCGGCCAGCGTGACCTTGTTGCCTTCGGCATCGGTGGGACGAAGCTTGGAATTGGGCACGAAGCCTTCCAGACCGTGGGGCAGGTTGACCACCACACCCTTGTCGATGACCTTGGCCACTTCGCACTCGACTTCGCTGCCGACGCTGTATTCCTGCTCGAAATTGTCCCAGGGATTGATCTCAAGCTGCTTGACGCCCAGCGCGATGCGACGCTCGTCGCGGTCGAAGGAAAGCACCTGCACCTTGATCTTCTCGTCCTTCTTGATCATCTCGCCCGGGTGGCGCAGCTTGCGCGTCCAGCTGAGATCGCTGATGTGCACCAAACCTTCGATGCCGGCTTCCAGCTCGACGAAAACGCCGAAGGGAACCAGATCGCGCACCAGACCTTCGTGGACGCTGCCGACCGCGTACTTCTCGGCCAGGGCTTCCCAGGGATTGTCCTCGGTCTGCTTCAGACCAAGGCTGATCTTGCGCTCGTCCTTGCGGACTTCCAGGACCATCACTTCCACTTCCTCGCCCACACTCAGAATCTGGGAAGGATGCTTGACGTGCTGGGTCCAGCTCATCTCGGAAATGTGGATCAGGCCTTCGACGCCGGCAGCCAGCTCGACAAAGGCGCCGTAGCGGGTGAGGCTGACAACCTTGCCGCTGACCTTGGATTCAATCGGGAAGCGCTCCTCGACATCGTTCCAGGGGTGCTCCTGCAGCTGCTTGAGACCAATGGAGATACGATTGCGCTCGCGGTCGAAGTTGAGAACCTTGACCGTGATCTTCTGATCCAGCTTGACCACATCGGAAGGATGATTCACGCGGCCCCAGGACAGGTCCGTGATGTGCAGCAGTCCGTCCACTCCGCCCAGGTCGACGAAGACGCCGAAGTTGGTGATGTTCTTGACCACACCTTCGCGAATCTGGCCAACTTCCAGCTCGGCCAGCACCTTCTCGCGGATCTCGCGCATATCCTCTTCGATCAGGACCTTGCGGCTGACCACGATATTCTTGCGGGCATCGTTAATCTTGACGATGCGGAAGTCCATCTTCTTGCCGATCAGGCTGTCGAAGTCGCGCACGGGGTGAATGTCAATCTGGGAGCCGGGCAGGAAGGCATCGATGCCCATCATGTCCACGACCAGACCACCCTTGATGCGGCGCACGACCTTGCCTTCGATCACGCTGCCATCCGTCTCCAGCTGCTTGAGTTCCATCCAGGTGCGCTCGACGTCGGCGCGCTTCTTGGAAATCTGCAGGGCGCCATTGGCGCCTTCGAACTTCTCGATGAAGACCTGAACAGGGTCGCCGACCTTCAGGTTGGCGGGATCATCGAACTCGTCGATGGAAACAAAACCTTCGGACTTGAAGCCGATGTCAATGGCTACGTCACGGTCGGTAATGTTGACAATCTTGCCTTCAGTGATCGAGTTTTCCTCGTTGTCCTTGAAGGTCTTGTCGTAAAGAGCCTCGAGCTCCTGCTGTTCGTTTGCGGCGTAGCCGAATTCATCGTTGAAGATGTTGTCGTCACCAAAGCCGGTCGGGATGTGCTTGCTGTCTTGCGACATGGTTGTTGATCCTGGTTCTTTTCGTTCTTGAATACGCGCCTTCAGCCGGTCGTAGCTGAACAAGGCAATCGGGCAATATAGGGGACAAAAGGCTGGAATTCAATGGCTTTCAGAGCCCGGACAACTCATTTCGCCTGCGGCACAGCTCGGGGATTGCCGTGGCCCGCGCGTGAACTTCACCAAGGCAGCTTTCACTGATCAATGAATCCAGCATGGCCGCACGAACAGCGCCTGCCGCCACCAGGCTAAAGCAATCGGCCAGTTGATGCTGCAAGCTGCCAAGCTCGCCCAGGTGATCGATGACCCTGCCCGCGCCACCGGAACTCAGAGCCCTGCTGAAGCCCAGTCCCGCAAGCTGGCGGGCTGCTCGCAGGGGATCAGGCAACAGGTCAAAGGCCTTGTGAAAACAAAGGGGCCGGCCGGCCGCTCTGGAAGCAAGCCGGCCAAGTTCCTTCAGGGGCAGTTCGCCATTTCCGCCAATCAGGCCCAGGGTGAATCCGTCGGCACCGGCAGCTCCAAGATCATCCATCTGGCGGGCCATCCAGTCGACTTCTTCGGCCGGGCAGGTGAAGGGTCCGGGCAGGGGCCGGATCAGGACCATGACAGGAATAGAGACAGCGCTCTTTACATGTTCAAGCAGGCTTGGCGCAGGCGTCAACCCATCCAGATCAAGCCACTGACAGAGTTCCAGACGATCTGCGCCAGACGCTTCGGCCTGGAGCGCCTGCTCCACGCTTATCACACAAGCTTCGATCAGCAGGGACATCAGCGGCCGCGGTGATCCAGTGCAAAAGCGGAAAGGCGATTTTCCATGTCGATGTAGCGGGATTCGTCGGTAAAGCTGACACAGGCGCGCAAGCCCTCACGGCGTCTGGAGCCGGTAATCTCGAGCGTGATCATGGAGATTCCGTAACGCAACAGCTCCAGCAGCAGCTCGGGGCCGTCCATGCCCGGCCAGCAAACGGTAAAGTAGAAGCCGTCACCGATGGGCTCGCCCAGGTCGTTGTCGTAGACCAGCTTGAAGCCATAATTGAGGAAGCAGGCCTTTAGCCAGCGGGCGCGGGAGGCGTATTCCTTCACATTTTCCAGGAAGGTGCGATCGCCGCGGTTGGCCATTTTCAACAGCGCGGTCAGGGCATACTGTCCTGAATGACTGACACCGGCTGTAGAAGCGTATAGACCGCCATGCACAAAGGCGTGCAGAAAGCGATCGGTGCCGCAATAAGCTTTCAGGTTTTCAAAGCGGCGCGCGGCCAGCTCCGGGCTCATGATCAATAGACCCACGCGCTGACCGGCAAAACTGAAGAGCTTGGATCCGGAAAGCAGCATGACCCAGGTTTTGCCCTTGCGCGCAACAGAGGGCTGGTAGGGCGGCTCGCCGGGAGTGAAAATATCCTGCCTGAGGTCCATGCCGAAGTAGGCGATGTCTTCAATCATCAGCACATCATGGCGATTGCCGCATTCGGCCAGCCCGTCCAGTTCATCCTGCGTCAGGCAGATCCAGGCCGGATTGTTGGGGCTGGACCAGATCACGGCGGCGACATCGCCTTTGGCAAGTCGGGCATCAACGGGATTAAGCAGTTTTTCGCCACGATGGTCATAGAAGTCAATCGAGTCGATCTTCAGTCCGAAAAAACGCGCCTGACTTTTATTGACAGGGAAGCCCGGATCCAGAAAGAGAATTGTATCACGGCCAGGCTTCATGCGGCTGGCAATGATCTGTGATACAAAACCGCCCTGCATGGCCCCGCAGGTTGGCAGGCAATGTTCCGGGCCGACGTCCACGCCCACGAAATTCCTGACAAAGCGGGCCGCTTCGTCCTTCAGCTCAGGAATACCGTCAAAGGGCGGGTAGATTCGCTGCACGCCCAGTTCACGAATGGCGCGGACCTCTTCCTCGACAGCTTCATTTGGAACGGGCAGATTGGGAATCCCGAACTCCATGCGAATGAAGGGGGATTCGAAATCGGCCTCCAGCACTTCGACCAGCTTTTTCAGTTCGCGAATGGCAAGTCGCGAGGAATCAAAGCCCAGCTCATCGATGCGCTGTGATACAAGTGCGGCTGAAAGTGGAAAAGGCACGGACACCTCAGTTTTGTTAACAGAGTAACACCCTCTTGGCGCGAGAACAAGTTGCCCTCAGCGTGCCTTTAGCGAAAGCAACTGGGCAAAGACCGCCTGCGTCAGTCGTTCGGCCCGCTCGGAGCGTGGGCAATCGGCAAGCTGCGCCTCCAGCTGATCCCAGCGAATCACGGGACCAAAGCGCAGTTTCAATCGGGGGCGACCAAAGAGAAAGCCCGGGCGATGGCGAGTGCCGTCAATCAAAATCGGCAAGACATCCACCTGCGCCATGGCCAGAATCATGCCCAGGCCGTGGCGGGGTCTTCCCAGTTCGCCTGTTTTTGAGCGCGTACCTTCGGGAAAAACCACCAGGTCTTCTCCGGCATCCAGCAGCCCGCGAATCTCTTTCAAGGCCGTACGATCAACCCCGGCACGGTCGATGGGTATCGCGTTGAAGTGCCGGATGACGCTCGCCAGAAAGGGCTGCTCAAAGAGCTGTTTCTTGGCTACGAAGTGCATTTCGCGGGGATGAAAAGCACCAATCAAGGGGGGATCCAGATTGCTCTGGTGGTTGGCGGCAATCAGAACCGGTCCAGCGGGAAGCTCAGACAGGGGGCTGATTTCAAGCCGGTAAGTGGCCCGGAACGCAAGGCGCAGGAAAAAGGCGGCCAGCCTGTAGCTGAACCTCATGCGCCTGGATCCTTTGCCAAACCGGCCCGAACCGCATCCACAATGACCGCGATCTGGCTCTCCATGGTGTGCGGGCCCGTGTCCACCGCCAGGGCGTCCTGCGCCTGAAGCAGCGGACCGACCTCGCGGCTGCGATCGCTTTCGTCACGGGCGGCAAGCTCGCGAATCAGATCATCCAGCCGATGGCTTTCACCACGGGCTTCCAGCTCTTTCTGTCGCCGCAGGGCACGCAGCTCAAGATCGGCCGTGAGAAAAAACTTGAAGCGCGCATGGGGAAAGACAACGGTTCCGATATCCCGTCCGTCTACAACACTGGATTCCAGGCTGCCCAGGCGGCGCTGCTCGCGCACCATCCATTCCCGCACGGCAGGCAGGGCGCAAACTGGGCCCATGCTGACGGAAATGCGGTTTTCACGAATTTCGGCACTGATATCGCGATCCCCCAGAAAGAGGCGATCGCCTTCAACGGTCAGTTCAAACTCCGGAAGCAGCTCTTCGATGGCCGGCCCGTCTTCCGGCGCGATGCCCGATTCTAGCACATGCAGAGTGAGCGCCCGATACATGGCACCCGTGTCCAGATAGCGAATTCCCAGAGCAGCCGCCACGCCTCGGGCAGTGGTGGACTTGCCGCTGGCCGCCGGGCCGTCAATCGCAACCTGATAGATCACCTGCCCGGCTTCTCCACTGACTTCTCCGCAGGTTTTTCAGCTGGCTGAACGGCGCTGCGCAGCAGGTCGATTTCCTTCTTCTCCAGAAAACGCCACTCGCCCGCGCCAAGCTTGCCCAGTTCCAGCGGGCCGATTTTCCGGCGCTTGAGCAGCTGCACCTTGAAGCCCAGAATGGACATCATGCGGCGAATCTGCCGATTGCGGCCTTCGCGTAACACAATTTTGTAGCGGGGCCGGGCCGTGGCGCGACCAATCCGCTCAATTTCGCAGGGCAGGGTCTTCTTGCCATCAAGCTTCATGCCGCGGGCAAAGCGCTCCAGCTGCTCGTCGCTTAAATCGCCGTTGGTCAGAACGATGTATTCCTTGGGAACGTGATGACGGGGATGGGTCAGCAAGTTGAGCAGATCGCCATCGTTGGTCAAAAGAAGGGCTCCCGCGCTGTCTGCATCCAGCCTCCCGACAGGCACCACCCGCTCGGGAATGTCGATCAGATCCATCACCGTTTTGCGGCGCTTTTCATCGCGGGCTGTGCAGATGATGCCGCGGGGCTTGTTCATCAAGAGCACGACCGTGCGCTGCAGGAGCCTGAGGCGCTTGCCTTCCACCACCACGCGATCCTGCTCCGGATCGATGCTCAGGCCCGGTTTGATGATGATCTCGCCATTGACGCTGACGCGACCTTCTTCAATCAGCTCGTCGGCGCGGCGACGACTGCAATGTCCGCTTGTCGCGATAAAGCGGTTGAGGCGCATGCCTTCAGCCATTGAGTTCTTCTTCCAAACCTGAATCATCACCATCAAGGGGATGATTGTTCTCAGTCATTTCATTCTCGTCCGCGCCAGTTGATTCATCCTTCGGCGCGGCCTCCTGGCTGATGGACAGCTCCTGGCCCTCCTCCGCCTCCAGCTGAACTTCCGGGGCGGGCTGCTCGGGTCTGCGCTCGGCAAGGACATCGGGCGGTAGGCTCTCCTGATCCGCCTCGCGCAGACCTTTAAGCCATTCGTCCACTTCCTTGCGCCGCGGCAGGGCTTTCAGATCGTCCAGCCCGAAGGCTTCCAGAAAGGCGCGGGTCGTCCGGTAAAGCAGCGGCCGGCCAACGGAATCGGAGCGGCCCGTGACCTGGATCAGATCGCGCTCCAGCAGTGTACGCACCACGCCATCGGCCTTGACACCCCGAACCTGTTCCACATCGGCCTTGGTGACCGGCTGACGATAGGCGATAACGGCCAGTGTTTCCAGCGCGGCGCGGGAAAGTCTGGGACGAACCATTTCCTTCAGGAGCGTCGAGAGTAGCCCTCCGTAGCGGCGGCGCGTGATCATCTGCCAACCGCCAGCCAGACGGACGAGCTCGAAACTGCGTCCCTGGTCTTCATAATCCTGATTGAGCGCTTCGATGCAGGCTGTAACCTGATCCGGCTCCCAACCCAGCTTTTCGGAAATGCGTCCCGTATCCAGCGGATCGGGGCTGGCGAAAATCAGGGCTTCCACCAGATCCCGGCGATCCTCGTGGAGGGGATCCGTGGCGTCAAACAAATGATTGGCTGCGCTGCTTTCCACAGGCGCAGCTTCCTCGAACAGGTCTTCCTTGTGCTCGTCCAGCATCAGGCAAGGTCCCTCAAATCACGCAGGCAGTCTTCCATGCGCTGCGGGTGAAATATCCAGATCTGCTCGCCCGATCCGGTCTGCCGGGCCAGCACATGACGACCACGCACCAGATCCAGCATGGCCAGAAAACTGACCACCATTTCCGGCTTGTCCATTTGGGTGCCGCCGGCCTTGAAGAGTGGAAAGACCTGACGGTCCTGGGCCACAGCCTTAAGCATCTGGCCCTGCTCTTCTACGGTAATGGGAAAGAGCTCGACTTCGTGATGGCGCGGGCGTTGGGGTCTGGAACTTTGCTCGAACCAGGCCAGCGCGAGATCAAACAAGGTGACGGGCCCGATGCCCTCATCGCGCACCTGCGGATCCACCCAGTCCAGATCGTGAAAACGGCGACGGAAGCGGTCGCGGTTGCGCCCTTCCAGGCTTTCCAGCTCCTGGCTGATCTCCCGGAACTGCTGATATTCGAGCAGCTTGCGAACCAGCTCCTGCCGGGGATCTTCAAGGGCTTCGTCTTCCGATTGCTCCCGGGGCAGCAACATGCGCGCCTTGATCTGCAGCAGCGTGGCCGACATCAGGATGTAATCCCCAGCCTGCTCCAGATCGACCGTGCCGATTTCGTTCATCCACGCCTGATACTGGCCCGTGATTTCCGCGATGGGAATATCCCAGATATCCAGCTCACTTTCGCGAATGAGGAAGAGCAGCAGGTCCAGCGGACCTTCAAAATCCCTTAAGCGAAAGCGCAGATGCAGCGGCTGTTGAGCAATGCTTGGCATTCGACCAAGGTAACAAAGGCGACCCATCAAATGGATGGAGATTGCCCTGGTTTATTTCAACCAGATTGCAGCGTCTGACACAGTCTGG
This sequence comes from uncultured Bacteroidaceae bacterium, assembly GCA_964345075.1. GTDB lineage: Bacteria > CAIWAD01 > CAIWAD01 > CAIWAD01 > CAIWAD01 > CAYFPS01. The sequence goes on from CAYFPS010000009.1 coordinate 46,740, forward strand.
TTTTTGCACACTATTCACTTTTTTGATTTTTCAAAGCAGCGTATTCACATCATGTCGAGTTTTGACTTGGCACGCTTCCTGCACTGTCCTTTCCTGAAAACAGAAAGGATCCCCCTGCGATGAAATGGTATCTGCTTCAGCCTGAAAAAAAGACCAGCGATCTGGACGCAATTGTGGATGAAAGGGAAGTGACAATCGGAATCAAGGATCTGATTTCCGCCCTGTCCCAGATGGGCTTTCTGGTAACGGTCGCCTGGCTGGTTCTACTCTTCGGAGTTGTCTAATGAAGCGGAATAGCCTGCTTCGATGACTTTCTGACGAATCTCCTCTACGCGAGTCCGGCTTGGCGTCCCCCCGCTCAGCCGGATTTTCGCTCTGCCCCCGCCCAGATCAACATCAACATCGACGACGTCGCCCTCGGCTTCAAGACAGTTCCTGACCCTTGCAGCACAGTGTGTGCAGGTCATGCCCTCTACTCGCAGGCTGAACTCATCAGCGGCCTTCTTCTGGCTGTGAGGCCGGTAGCGCTGAATGTACCAGCCGGCCAGCATCAGCAACATCAGGGCAAGACTGGCCCAGCGCCACCAGGCAACGCCCTCGGCATGATCGTGCATGTGATGGGCCATGGAAGCGGCATCACCATTCAGCATGGCGGAAAGCACAATGCCGGCCAGCAAGGATGTTCCCGCGATTGAAGCGGTATAGACCAGAAGCGCCCGCATGCCCAGACTACCCTTGAGCAGGGTCATTGTCACCAGATTTGTGGCAGGTCCGGTAAGCAGGAAAACCAGCGCCGCTCCGGGGTCAAGGCCTTTCATGACAAGAGCTGCGGCAATCGGTGTAGAGGCCGTGGCGCAGACGTACATGGGTATGCCGATGACCATCATCACCAGCATGCTCAAGAGCGGCTGATCATGACTGACCGTCCGCAGCAGGTCTTCCGGCACGACGAGCAGAATGAGGGCTGCCAGCATAAGCCCCGTTACCAGATTGGGGGCCAGACCGCCAAAGAGCTCCCAGACATGGTCCAGAAAGTCCTTGAACCAGTTTCCGCTTCTGATTTCGGTGCCATTGGCGCTCTGCTTGCCATCCAGGGATTGCTTTTCCTTGACGCTCTTCAAGAGGCCGCCAGCAACAATGGCTGTCACAAAGGAAGCGATAATGCGGACCATGGCGAAGACCGGCCCCAGCAGCCCGTGGGTCAGGAGCCAGGAGTCCGCGCCAATCTGCGGTGCGGCCACCAGAAAGGAAACGCTGGGCCCGGCAGCCGCGCCTTTGCGCCTTAGGGAGGCCACAACAGGAACCACACTGCAGCTGCAAAGTGGCAGGGGAATGGCGAAGAGCGTGCCCTTCAATATGGACGTCCAGCTGGAATCGCCCAGATGCCTGAGTACCTGCTTTTCGCTGACGAACAGGTGAAGAATTCCCGCAATGGCCAGTCCAAGCAGCAGCAAGGGAGCGATCTCAAGCGAAAGCTCCAGAAGCGAGCTGAAAAAGGAATAAAAAAGGGCACCGTTCATAGGTGCCCAAAGTAGAAAAGTTTTTTTCTTGGATGAACGAAGATCAACCGCTCAGCGGGATTCGATCCACTCCATATCCACCGAACCCATGCCGACGGACATCTGAAAGAAGATGTTGCGATCGCCTTCCTGCCAGTCTGCCGAGTACCAGGTATCGCTGCTGGTCCGCTCCAGCCGATCGAATTCATGATTCGAGAGGAAGCTGTCTTCGTGTCGAACCTTTACGCCCGCCCCTTCAGGCACGCGCAGGGAAATACTGCCCATGCCCACATCCAGCTCGACATTCATGTTTCGCTTCAGCTCACCCTGAAAATCCAGCAAGGCCGACCCCAGTCCACCGGCAAAGGAGAAATTGTCGGCCATCAGGTTTCCCAGGCCGCGCACTTCCATCGAGCCCAGTCCGGAGGCGAGTTCAATGCTGCGTGCTTCAATGCGGGTGGGCTTGGCAAAGGAGAGTTCCACATCGCTCAGGCCCGTGGCAAAGGAAAGCTCTTCCAACTTGAGGCCGCCAAACTCCGCTTTGCCCGAACCCAGACCGAACTCCACCAGCAAATCTACTGGCACTTCACGGCTAATGCTGACCTTCCAGGCACTGCGAATGGCGTCCTGCCCATCATCGTTATCAAAGATTGAAAAGGAAAAGCCCTTGTCGTTGTCGGAACGAAGCACCAAGTGGACTTCACCGTTGCTGCGATCCAGATCGACGCTGGGGGCCGCCGCATCATCCTTCAGCAGGATTTCATAGCGAACCAGCGGTTCGCCATCATGGGCCAGCAGTTCCAGGTCCGCGGCTCCAACTTTCAGCTCGAGATCCAATCGGGTCGCGCCCTTAAGCGGGACATCCTCGCGCAGGGCTTCCGCAGCTGTCAGGCAGGCCGGCAACAGAAGGAACAGGCTCAGGCAGGAGATGAGATGTTTGGCGGGGATTCTCATGATTTGTTCCTCCTAGAAATCCAGGTCCAGACGAAACTGCATGCGCCAGTCCGCCTGGCCGGAATCGGTTCGACGAAAGAGGCCGAACTCCCAGTCACGGTCGCTGTCACCCACGCCCAAACCGACATCGGCCTGCAGGTCGCTTGTTTCCAGATCGGACCATTCCTGATTGAAAACGGTGCCGGCATTGGCCATCAGCAGAAGATCCAGATCGTCCAGCGGCCAGAAGTGCAGGGCCTTGGCCGAAATCCGATTTTTCAGCTGGGCCAGCACCATGCGATCGCCGCCCAGCAATTCACCCTGATCATCCATCAGGCTGCTCGAAATTCGGTCCGCAATGTCGCCGTCATTCATGCCGTCAATGGCTTTTGGACGATAGCCCGGAAGCGTGCCGGGGCCGCCCAGACGAAAGCGCCAGGGTTCGGGAGCCTGGCCGTCCACATCCCCGGCCAGCAGACGCAGGCCGACTTCTTCAAAGTCCCTGCTGCCAATCGGCAGATTGAGTTCAATGCGAGCAAGCCAGCGGCGATAATCCCAGGGCTCATCGTCTGTGGTGAAGTTCTCTTCCAGCTGCAGACCGACAGCCAGATTCTTCTTTGATCCGCTTTTGCCCAGCTTGTAGTCAAGGGCGTAGCGAAGGCCTTCGTTGCTGCCCTCGGCAAAGCCCAGAGAACTCGAGTTCAGGTTGTCGCGATAGGGGCGATCAATCGGTGACCAGTTCCATTCTGTCGTCTTCTCAAGCGGGCCGTAGCTTTCCCTGAACCAGCCAGCGCTTAGATGCAGCTTGTTATCCAGCAGGAAAGCGCCCAGTTCCACCATGCCACCCTGGCTGTCATACCAGTCAAAAAAGTCCTGCTTGAGCAGCCAGCCAGCCACCGAATTCTCGCCGGAATCCAGCATCCAGCGGTCCTGGCTTTCCGTCTGGCGATGCATGCCCAGTCCGACATAAATTCCGGGCTTTTCCCAGAGACTCTTGCGCAGCTTCAGATTCCATTCCGGGCGCTTCTGACCAAAGGCCCAGCCAGCGTTTCCAGTCAAGTCAAAAAGCCTGCCCCGCATGGCTTCCTTGTCGGAAGCGAAGCTCAAGCCCCACTTCAAGCCGGCAACACGATTGAAGGAAACCAGCATTTCAATATCGCTGCCATCATGCTTGCTTGACGTGCTTTTGCCATCGGCCTCCACTTCAGCGTCATCGCTGAAAGCAAAGGGGCCTGAATCACCTTCTCCCGCAGCTGCCTTGACTTCCTTGTGGGAAATGCGTCCGGCGACCTGATCCGGATGGTGTATCACAAGCTCGCCCTGCATGACAACCAGGTCACCCCCGACCCGCGCGCCTTCTTCCAGCGTACAGTCGCCAAAGATGACGGCGACATTGCCTTCCACTTCACCCTTCAAAAGGAGATCGCCCTTGTAGATGCTGAGGTCACCCTCAACCACTTCGTCTTCGGCGATCACGATGTTCTTCAGGAAATGACTTTGGGCTGCAAATAGCTGGGGGGTAATCAGGAGTAGGGCCAGAACCAGTGTTTTCATTGCTTGCTCCTAACGACCAAGGTCCATGCGACCCTTGTCCGTGGCAAGCACGTCCTGGGCCAGGCTGCGTAGTTCAGGTGAAGGATCTTCCACCAGCATCTTGATGAAGCTGCGCCGGACCAGCGGATCTTCCTGCTCGTCCCTCAGGGCAATGGCCGCAGCGTGACGAACTTCCGGGCTGGGATCCTGCGTAAGCGCATAAACAAGAATCTGGCAGACATCCGTACCCAGACAATGCTCGTCCAGCAGGTCAACCGCCTGCTGACGGCGAGCCGGATCGCGGTCGTTGCGCACAACAAAGCCCAGCGCGTTCTGGATTTCGCCATCGGCCAGCGCACCGCTCAGCTCGTAGGAGCTGGTCTCGGCCAGCTCGATTTTGACACGCTCGCCGGGTTCAACGGCCAGATCCCTGACGGCTACCTGGCGACCCCGCGGTAGATTGCGTGTAACAGAAGCGGGCTCCAGGCCATCCACTGACCAGGCGCGCATGGAGCCGGGATCCTGTGGATTGGGTGCGGGAAGCTGGATTCCGCTGCGGCCAAACAGAAAGCCAATAACCAGCGCGGCAATGGCAGCAGGCAGCCAGAGCAGCCTGCCCACGCCGGGGCGATCACCCTTTCTGCGCGCGGGCAGGGGCTGTACGTTGTGTGACTTCTCTTGATCTTCATCCAGGCGTCGGACGGCATCCATCAGGGACTTGCGGCCCAGTGCCAGCTCGGTTTGGCTGAGGGCAGGCATTGGAAAATCATGCATGTCAGCCTCGAGAGCTTGCAGCTCTTCAAGTTCCTGACGATCCTCGGGATGCGCGGCAAGCCAGGCCTCAAGCTCTTGCAAGCGGTCCTTGTCCAGACTGCCATCGAGCCAGGCGACCCATTCGGCTTCGGAGGGTTTGTACGCGTCCTTCATGACTGAAATTCCTGTAATTGCTCCCGGATCTGTCGAATGGCCCTGAAGGCAAGAATCTTGACGGTGCCGTCGGGCATGTCGAAAATCTCCGAGATTTCCTTTACCTGCAGACCGTGCTGGTAGCGCAGGCAGAAGATCAGTCTCTGCTTTGGCTTAAGCGTTTCAACTGCTTGCCAGATTTTTTTCAGTTTTCTTTCGCGTTCCGGGTCTTCATTGCCACCAAGGTCAATCGCCTGTTGGCTGATGGTCCGCTCAAGCCAGCTGTCACCCTCCTCATCCGTATCCAGTGGACGCAGATGAAGCTTTTCCCTGCGGCCCATGGCGTCGAACCAGGTGAGGCAGCGATTGACGGCAATGCGGTAAACCCAGGTGTAGAAGGAAGATTCGAGGCGGAAGTTATTCAGGCCCATGTAGACGCGAAGAAAGACTTCCTGGAAGATGTCCTGAGCATCGACGGGGTCCTTCACCATGCCGCGGATCAGCGCCATGATGCGGCCCTCATAGCGCTTGACCAGAAGCTCAAAGGCTTCATGATCCTTCGCCTGGGCCCTGCGGATGATCTGAGCTTCGTCCATCCAAACTCCAAACCGAGAATTCAATGAAGATTGGAAAAGACAGGCATAGTGTTGAGCATCAAGGCTTGAATGCGACGGGAATGAGTTCGGCTCCTTGGCCATTTTGCTGCGCCCTTAGCAGATAAAGCCCCGCCCCCAGATTCAGCGACCTGCGTGAAGGCAGACAGCAGGCTTGATAGCCTTCCTGACTCGCCAGAAGCTGCCCGCCAAGACTCCAGAGTTCCAGACGAATGGTGCCTTCTGCCCCGGTTGCACAAAGGCTTTCATCAGCTGACAGACTGCGACTGTTCACTTCAAAGCCTGTAGAGCTCGTGAAGCCGCTCTGCCGGATCGGCTGACAGCCAGCCTGAAGTGTCGATTGCTGCCAGCTGTCGGGATTGGCCCCATCAGGCTGCCCGGATCTCCTTAGCCAGCAGGATATCTCCCCCAGCGGCCAGCGCGCCTGATCAAGCAGGCTGCCATCCACATCAAGCAGGTCCAGGCCTTCCGAAAGCCCAATGGACAGACTGGCAGGGACATGAAGGCCGGGCGGGCAAGCAGGAATGATCTCACTGCTGGAGATCAGCAGACTTGCACCTGCAGGAAGCATGCCCGCAAGGTCAACCTGCCCGCTTCTCCAACGAAGTTCCATCCCTTCCAGCAACAGCGGACAGCCGGAACGGGAGCGAAGTTGAAGCCATTGGGGCTGATTCAGCTCGATGGCTTCCAGGCTGAGCATGCCGAGTGCCTTTCTGGCAAGCAGAGTGTCCAGTGCCAGTCCACTGCTTCCATCCAGTGCCTGCCAGAGCACCTTGAGTGAACAGCCACCCGCTACGGGCAGGGGGCCAAGCTCCAAGAGAAAGGAATCATCTGGAGCCAGTTCCAGAAGCTGCTCCCTTTGCTGAAGGCAGCCGGGAAGCCCCGCTTCAACGATGGCACTTCCATGAAAGCCCTCCAGTCCGCTGGCCTGCATGCTGATGCCATCCTCGACAAGTTCCGCCTCAAGCTCATGATCCCGCAGCGCGCGGCTGTTGGCAGTTCCGGGAGTTCCGCCCGGCCAGCGCCCTTCAAGCCAGCAATCATCACAGTTCACGGCAGGCAGACGTCGCTCTAGCGAATGTTCCTCCTGCAACTCCGGGCGGCTAAGCACCTGATCCACGCAGTCGCCAGTCGGGGAAATCAGGCAGATAGCTTCCACCTGACTGTTGGAAAGCCCTGCCGAGCCGATGCTGGAGTCCTCAACCTCCAGAAGCAGGCAACCGGCAAAGAGGCTGTCCCCTGCCCGCGGGCGATCCGGGTCCAGAATCAGGGCCAGCTGCCCGGCCTCCAGCATGCGCGCCCCCTGGCGGAAGATCAGGCGATCCTGCCCGCTGCCGTCGGAAATCTGCCAGCCTTCCAGCCAGACGGCCGTACTGTCATTCTGGATGATTTCGATGTACTCGTCTTCATATTCGCTGCCAGCCGGATTACACATGACTTCATTCAAAAGCAGTGCATGACTTTGGCTCAGCAGGATCAGGGTGATAAGTGTGTGGAAAAGCTTCATGCATGGATCAACCCGCAAATGCTTGCCCAGGATTCAGGGAAAAGAGGAAAATCGAGGAAATCTTGCTGAGCTGTCAGGCAGGCTTGACTCAGGCTTGTGGTGTCGAGGCGGCCAGATCCAGCATCACGGAGCCATCGGGGTAGGCTTCCAGCACGGGCCGCTTGATGCTGGCCAGCAGGTTGAGCACACGGCCCAGGCGGCGCGTCTGCTGCTGAATACGCGCGATCTTTTCAAAGGCGGATTCGCTGCCCGTGTCGGCCAGTTCCAGTGCAAGCAGTTCGGCATTGCCGGAAATCACAGTCAGCGGGTTGTTGATCTCATGATTCATGGTGGCCACAACTTCAGCCATGGCCTTGACTCGCTCGCTTTCCACCAGCTGTGCCTGCATATCCTTCATCTGCCGGTTTCGCTCGCGCAGCTCCTGATTGCGCTGCTTCAGCTCTGCGACAAGCTTCAGGTTCTTCAGCAGGAGGGCAACCTGTGTGGCAAGAATTTGCAGCGGTTCCGGATCCACATCGGCAAAAGCATCAGGCTCGGTATGGCCAAAATTGATCACACCCACCAGTTCATCGTCCAGCACAAGTGGAAGGCCGATAAAGGAGCGTAGATCCAGACTGGGAAGACCGCTCTTGCGGCGCAAATTGGGCAGGATCACCGGCCGGCGCTGCTTGGCGATCCATGCACTAAGGCCGAATCCCATTTCAAATCGCACGCTGTCAATCAGATCGACTTCCGTGGTGCCAAAGCGTTCGGGCTCGCTCAGTCGTTCGCTACGCTGATCGTAGCGGTACAGTGTTGCCCCCTCAAAGGGAACAAGCTCGCGCAGGAGATCAAACAAGGGTTCAAGGCTTTGCTCGCCGGAAAGCGAGTCTCGCAAAAGGCGGGAAAGGTCCAGCAGTGCCCGGTAGCGCCTGTCCTGACTCAGCGCACCCGATGAAGGCAGATCAGCCATTGTTCAGCTGCCCGGCGTTCTCGCGCAGCTCCAGAATCAACCTGACTTCATCAACTCCCAGATTCAGCTGCTCGGCAATCTGCACAATGGAATTGCTTTCATCGGCAAGGCGGTAAACGCGTGCCTCCAGGCTATCGTCCTCCGGAGTATCGGCCACACCTGGCGCTTCAACTTCAGGTTCGGCCGCTTCATTGCCAGCTCTTTCCAGATGGCTCTCCAGCTCTTCGCGCACTCGGCGGCTGACCTCGTCGTAATCATCCTTCAGGCTGTCGGCAACGGGAGTCTTGCGCCGGGTTCCGGGCTCCTCTTCCAGAATCTTGCGATAGCGTTCCTTGAGCCGCGCCTGCCTGTTCTGCCACTCGCGCAGGCCCAGCAGCAGCATGCCCAGCACAAAACCGATGATCATGCCCGGCACGAGGCCGAAGGAGCCCGATGTTTCAGCTTCAGGCATGCGATAAAGGTCATCGGATGAAAGCACACGCCCGCGGCGCATCAGATCGATAAAGGCCGTCAGGTCCTGTTCGCTGATATCGCCACCCGGCAACGTGCCATCGGCCTCCGGCTCGCGCAGGCGGGCTTCCAGCATGGCAAGGCTTTCTTCCCAGCCCGCCGCCCCGCGCAGGGTACTGAGCAGTCGCGCTGCACGGTAATCGTCACCCTGATTGAGGTAGGCCAGAGCCTTCAGCATGGCGACAACCGGCTTGTCGTCCATGGTCGGCGGCAGCTCGGCAAGCTGATCGGCTGCAGAAAGCGTATCCGCCAGCTGCATCAGTAATTCAGCAATGTAGACCCGCCGCTTGCTGTTCAGATCAAGCCCTTGATAGCGGTCCACTTTCGTAGCGGGCGGGCTTGCGGCAGCCTGCGCTCTGTCCGGCTTCTGAACCTTGGCGGCGGGCTTTTCGGCCGGTGTCCGCTCCTGCTCCTCGCGGGCTTCAGCCTTTTGAAGTGGCTTTGCCGGAGCTTTGGCATAAAAATCGACCACGATCTTGTAGGGCTGCTCGTCCAGCGTCATGGTGCGGACATCTTCCATGCCTTCCGCATGAATGCGATAGGTCAGGCTCGTACTGGTCTTGCGCAGCTCTTCGGCGCGAATCACGCCACCGGTTTGGATGACAATGCTCTCCGGCATGCGGCGGCGAATTTCACCCTGAAAAAGCACATCCACATAACCACGCTCAAGCTGGCGGCTGATGCGGTATTCGGTGGGTTCGGAAAGATCAAAAACCACCCGGGTGAAGGAATCGTGTTTGAACCAGCGCAGATCCTCAAGCCAGGCGGCCTCGACACCAATGGCAATCAACAGTAGCAGAATCAGTGATCGAATCATCATTCAGACTCCCCTGATGAAGGCTCATCGGCTGAGGCTTCATCCTCGTCGCCGGACAGATCGATATCCAACATGTCCGTGTCACCCAGATACTTCACGAGCTTGATTTCATTTACCTGTTCAAGCTTGTGCGCAACTCGTTCAATCTGGCGCGCGCTTTCCTCTGCCATATTCAGGCGATTGAGCAGCTCCGGCGGGGCAGTTCCTTCCAGATCCCGGCGCAACATGAAAAGATTGCCCAGGATGGCCGTTAATGGATTATTGATTTCGTGATTGACTGTAACTGCTGCCAGCATGACTGCCTTTAACTGCTCCGCTTCCAGGGCCTGCTCTTCCAGCTTGCGCTGCTCGGTAAGGTCACGCAGGACGGCCATGGAGAGCACCTCGCCCGGACGCGACCCGATGACCGGACTCAGGCTGACGCTTGCAATTTTCATACCATGTTCGGGCAGCGCGCGATTTTCAAGCAGCCATTCGCTCCAGCGGCTTTCGCCGGAAGCGAGCAGCTCAGGCAATTCAGCCTTGTCCTTCTCCCTTGCCAGAAAGTCCCCCAGACGACGCCCGATAAGGCGCTCGCGGCTTTCCCCCAGCAGGCTCGTGCGATCATTGGCGTAGCGGATCCGGCCTTCAGAATCCAACTTGAGAATCAGGTCGGCGGCGCCTTCCAGCATGGCTTCAACTTCGTGGCGGCTTTCTTCCAGGTTCTTCAGCAGGCGGGCATTTTCCAGCGCAAGGGCGGCCTGTCCGGCGGCAAAACTGACCAGATCCAGCTGCTGGGCGGTCAGTTCTTCCTCCTCGAGCTGTGAGCGGATCAGTAGCACGCCAAGGCCGGATTTCATGATGATCAACGGGACAAGCAGATCGGAGTGGCCGCGGGGCAGGCCCTGCAGGTCCGGCACCGAAATCGGTCGCCCTTCCTCCAGCACCCAGTGGACGATGTTCTCCTCGATCAGTCCATGCATGGTCTGGCGCAGTCCCAGACTGGGGTCACCAACGGGCAGCAATTCATCACCCTGATACAGGTAGAGGCCCAGCTCGGTAGGCGGCAGATAGTGGCCCAGCAGTTTGGACAAGGCGGCCAGAATCTCTGCGCTGTCACTGGTGGATCGAATGGTGCGGGCCAGCTGCTGAATCTCGCGCAGCTCTTTCAAGCTGTGTTGCAGGTTCTGGCGTACGCCCTCCAGGCGGGCGATTTCCGCCCGAAGCTCCTCCGGACTTAGCCCTTCACCGCTATCGGGAAGATCCCTGATCAGATGATCATCGTCCATCCATGTCACCTGCACTTCTACCCAGCACCAGATCGCGGAAACTTTCGGATCGCTCCAGTTCCTGCTGATACTTTTCCAGATACCAGACCAGATCGGCTTCGCCGGAGGCATTCTTGCGCAGGCCCAGCAGATCGGCTACGCCGTGCTCCAGCGGCTGCAGGACACCTTCCTGATGGGGATGCCTGCTGCTGCGGTGGCTGATGTATTCGGCCACATGAATGATGGCGGTCAGGGGGTCGGGTTCGGCTTTTTTGAGGGGCAGATGATGCCAGCGAATGGCCTCACAGAGGCTTTCCGGCAGATTCCAGCGCTTGCACAGCATGCCGCCGATTTCGCCATGGGTGGTTCCCAGAATCTGATGCTCAAGCGCCCAGAGGGGCTCCTGACTGTCCTGTAGTGCCTTCTGCAGCTTTACAAACTCATCGGGTAGATAGCGGGCGACAACCAGACGGCCGATGTCGTGTAGAAGGCCAGCCACAAAACTCTCGCCTACGCTACCGGCAAGTCCGAAGCGCTGCAGCATGCGCGCGGCAACAGCGGTAGAAATGCTGTGCTCCCAGAAGTCGGACATCAGGTCGCCACCTTCGTAGGCCAGATTGACCCGCTCAACCAGACTTGCGGAAACGGCCAGATCGCGCACGGTGTTAAAGCCCAGAATCACAATGGCCAGGTTGATCGTTCCGATTCGGCGGGTAAAGCCGTAGTAAGCGCTGTTGGCCATTTTCAGCATGCGGGCCGTCAGGGCAGGATCGCGGGAAATCAGATGGGCCAGGGTGGAAGCATTGGTTCGTGGGTTGTCCACCAGTTCGACAATCTTGGCAACCACCGTGGGCAGAGTGGGCAGATCAAGAATGCCCTGGGCAATTCGTTCGATGCGGGATTTACTGCTGGCCGGATTCATTCAGACCCGAACATCGAGATGTGACTGACCCGCATCCTCATCCTCATCATCGATCCTGGCAGCAAGCGAGGCGATCTCAACCTTGTCCCGCGGCACCTGGGCTTCAGCCGCAGCCTGTTCTTCGGGCAGGCTCTCGCCACTTTCATCAGCCGTTTTCTGGCGGGCCAGCTCATCGGCGAAGTTTTCGTCTTCGCCCCCGCGAATGCGAGGATGTCGTCCGGATTCAACCGGTCTGACCCGGCGATCCCGCTCGATGCCCCGCGTGCCTTGCATCAGCTACTTATCAGCTTTCGAATGTGGTTCTTCATGCTCATGATGATCTTGGTGTGAATCTGGCTTACCCGGCTTTCCGAGATATCCAGCACCTTGCCGATCTCTTTCAGCGTGAGTTCTTCGTAGTAATAGAGCGCAATGACGAGCTTCTCCTGCTCGGGTAGGCGATTGATCAGCTCGATGATCAGGCGACGGATCTCCTTGCGCTCCATCAGGTCCAGCGGGCTGTCACCGTCGGTGGATGCCACCAGATCGTACAGGCTGCCGCCACTTTCGTCGTCGCTGGTCAGGGGGCGATCGAAGGAGAGCATGCTGGTGGCGCCAACGTCATCAACCAGCTTGTGATACTCGCTCATGGAAAGGTCGAGGCGCTCGGAGATTTCTTCATCGGCCGGCATGCGCCCAAGCTCGGTTTCCAAGGCGACAATTGTGCTTTCCAGCAGCTTTTCCTTGCTGCGAATGCTGCGCGGCACCCAGTCGAAATCACGCAGGCCGTCCAGAATGGCACCGCGAATACGCGGGATGGCATAGGTTTCAAACTTGAAGCCAAGCTCGGGATTGAAGTTTTCCACGCTGTTGATCAGACCCATCAAGCCGGCACCGACCAGATCTTCCAGGTTGACGGACTGGGGCAGGGACATTTTCATGCGGCTGGCCACCTGCCTGACAACGGGGAGATAGACGACAAGCAGGGCTTCCTTGCTTGCCTCGGTTGGTTCAGCCTGATGGGCTTCCCAAAGATGATCGGCATCAATGGCCATGGCGGGACTTCCTGCTTCTCAGAATTAACTGGCCTGTTGCGATTCCAGCTGGGCGGGGGCTTGTTCCGCCTCGGTCTCTGCTGCAGCCTGCATCACGTTGATCAGATCGTTCATCTGTTCCTTGCGCTGGCGGCGCTCCTGAATCAGACGGCTCTCTTCTTCCCGGGCACGTTGCAGGTTGCTTTCCAGCTCGCGTTCACGCTCCCGGTAAAGGTGGTATTTCCAAAGCACTCGCAGACCACCGGCAAGCAGAGAAACGGTTAGCCAGACAAAAAATGCCCGGTAAAGGGATGGCCAAAGCGGACGCTCGGCTCCCAGACCCATCAGCAAAACGCCAAGAAAGATCAGCATGCTGATTTTGGTGAATATCTGATCACCCTGATTGACAGGGGCTTTAGCCTTCGCTGCGCTCATGGTCTCCTATCCAGGCTGAAGATGAGCTTACCAGACCGAGCGTCTGGCTTCGGCTCGTGACAAATCCACATTCATCGCTGAGCAAGCTTCGTGCCATTCGGCGAAGATTGCGCGACGTGGGATGGTTGGCATACATGCGAACAAAGGGGCGGGACTCACGCCCGGCACGCGCCAGTTCCGGTGACTCTTCCACCCAGCCCAGCACATCAATTTCGGCCTGATGTCGATTCCGCATCTGCTCCACGCATTGCATGGCCCGAAGCTGAGCCCCACCATCCTGTGGGCAGCGGGCCAGCACCAGATGTTGGCGCAAGTCTGGCCAGGCTCGGGCAATTCGACCGGCCAGAATCTGGCTGTGAGTGGTGCGGAACTCGCGATCATCCGCCATCACGATGACGTCATCCGCCAGCTGATACCACATGTTTTGCCTGATATTCATTCCGGTAAAGCGATCAATGACAACATGATCGTATTCCTGAAAGAAGGCTGCCAGCACCAGCGGATCCACCATGGATTCCAGTGGAAGACAATCGGGATCGCCCGAATCCGAAGTCAGCAGGAGAGCACCAGAACGCTGCTTGTGCATCCAGTTTCCCACGCGGACCGGCAGGCTCTGCATGGAGGCAACCAGCAAGACCTTGCGCCGCATATCCGAAAGCGCAAAGGCCAGCGCCCGTGCAAAACTGCTGCAACCGACTCCGGCGGGCAGGCCCGTGATCAGGATGCTGCGTCCCTGTCTCACCGCTGCTGCTTCTCCATGATGCTGCTTGTGTCAAGAATCATTCCGGCAAGAAGCTCGCTTGAGAGCCGCACAAGATCACCATTGACGCTTTGGCCTGTTCCGGCAAACTGAAAGGGTAGTCCGGCGGCTTCCGCAAGCTCAAGCAGTGCCCCGGGCTGACTGGCTTCGTCCAGTTTGGTCACCAGCAGTCTGTCGACACTTGAAGCCTTCCAGGCCTTCAGATTGGCCAGGTGATCGGCCAGACTCAGGTTGGCCGGCAAGACCAGATGGGTGGCGGCGGGCTTGATGGCGGATAGCAGGTGGCGGGTTCGCTCCAGACCCAGCCTTTCCCGGGGGCCGGCTCCGGGTGTATCCACCAGCACCCAGTCACAGCCCGACAGGCGATCGAGGGCTGCCGGAATTTCCTCCACCCGATAAACCTGCTCCACCTTCAGTTTAGCGAGTGCGCCCAGACGGCGAACCTGCTCGGTGGCGGCAATGCGCTTTGTATCCAGGGTCAGAATGGCCCCGCGTCGAGCGCGCAAACCATCCGGAGCCAGCAGCAATTTGACCAGCGCCGTCGTCTTGCCGGCACCGGTAGGGCCAACCAGCGCCATCAAGGCCGGGCCACCGGCTGCAGGCACGGGAAGCTCATTTGTGACCGGCAGGCGACGAGCCAGCGCCTTGATCAGTGCCGGTTCCAGCGAGGCCGGCTCGCGATCGGCGGGCAGTTCGTCCAGGAGCTGACAGGCCAGCTGCCGACTGATGCCCAGCGCATCCAGACGCTGCAGCTCTTCATCGGCACCGCGTCTCCAGCCCGCATGGGGGCCAAAGCGGATCGCGCGGTTGACATCCCTCAAGGCACGGCGCATCTGGGCCATGTCTTCCTTAAGCCCCAGCACCATGCCCAGCTCGGCACCGCGTTCATTGCCATGCTGGACTGCCTGGCCTCTGCTGGCAGGGCGCTCGGCAACGGGCGTCTCAACCCGGGTCGGGGCCGGTCGTGTTTCAGGAGCCGTGCGGGATCCATTCAGGCGGGGCGGAACCCAGGCGCGTGGCTCGCCACGCGGAGTTTCGGCGGGCCGGGAAGATTGGGGCCGTTTGGGGCGGGGTGCCGGCAGGGCTGCGACCACTTCCACTTCGTGGCCTTCAGGCAGGGAGGCAGGATCTTCGGCACGACGCGAACTCAGGATGATGGCTTCATCGCCCAGCTCCAGCTTGACTTGCTGCAGGGCTTCCACCAGGGTGTGTCCGCTGAACGTCTGGATCTGCATGGTCCTCCCTTCTCCGCCCTAGCCGCTGTGCTGCATAGGTTCGGGTTCCATCTTGATGTCGGTTTCGTTGATCAGCCCTTCGCTCCAGCAGCGCAGGAAGAGGTCGACCAACTCAGGGTCGAACATCTTGCCGGACTGCTCTTCCAGAAAGCTCAGGATCTTGTCGATGGGCATGCCGGCGCGGTAGATTCGGTCCGAAGCCATGGCATGGAATGTGTCTGAAATGGTCAGGATGCGGACTTTCAGGGGAATCTCTTCACCCTTGAGGCCATCCGGATAGCCCTTGCCGTCCCAGCGTTCGTGATGAAGCCGGACAAAGGGAACCAGCCGGTAAAGGTGCGGGGCACGCCGCAGAATCTCGGCACCAATGATGGGATGCGTCTGAATGTGGCTGTATTCTTCCGGCGTCAGTCGACCGGGCTTGTTCAGCACAGCATCGCGAATACCGATTTTCCCCAGATCGTGCATCAGGCCACCCAGATGGATTTCTTCCAGTTCTTCCTGGGAAGTGATGCCGATGCGGCGTGCCAGCTTGATGGCAATGCCGCCCACCTGCGCACTATGGCCGTGCGTGTAGTGATCCTTTTCGTCGATTGCTTTGGAAAGCACCTGCACGGTTTCAAAGTGAAGACGCCGCATGCTGGTGTAAAGCAGCGAATTCTGCAGGGCGCTCGAGGCGCTACTTGAAAGCAGCATGAAGCTCTGCACTTCTCGCTTTCTGAAATCCAGACTGCTTAAGCGAATCATCCCCAAAAGGCCAAAGGCACCCTGACTGTCGCTGATGGGCACCCACGAGACATGTCGCAGCTGATCGGCGCCTTCCTCGCGGTTCTCTTCACAGCGCAGGTTCTCGCTGAAACCGTCAAAGACAAAGTCGCTGTCATCAATGCGTTCAATGCGCTGACGGACCTGATCCATCAGCTGGTCTTTCAGAAGGGCGCCCGGCTTTCTGCGCCCGGCAAGATCCACTTGCAGCAGATCCAGCCCGCGCTCCAGCATGACCACAACCGTGTAATCGCAGTCCACAAAGGAGCGAATGCCGCTGTGGATTTCCTTCAGGGTCTGGTCCATGTCGAGGCTGGCATTCAGGCGACGACCGATTTCCGCCAGCTTCTGGGTCGTCCTGACCTGTCGAGTGGTCACCTGAAAGAGGTGGGCATTTTCCAGGGCCACATTGACATTGGAGGCCATTACCTGCATCAATTCCATCTGCTGATGATCGAAGGGCCGACTGGCAGGATCACGATAAAGCAGCAGTGAGCCTCGATGTTGATTATCCACCAAAAGGGGCAGGCAGGCGATCATGTGATTGCCCTGCTTCTGCTCCAGAATGGCGCCGTTGTTGGCGGCTTCAACGGTCATCAGCTGCTCAAGCTCGCTCAGCTCTTCACGGTCCGGTGCGGCGTGGCTTCGCCAGAGCAGGCCGTCTTCTTCCGAGCCGGGAAAACGGTAGTGAATGGTGATGTTGTCCACCATGAAGACGCGCTTGATCAGTTCGGCAATGCGAACGGGCAGATCCGACATGTGCAGGTTGCTGGTGATAACCTGACTCAGCTCGCGCAGGGCAACTTCGGCTCGCAGGCGATCACGCTCGAGGCGCACTCGGCGATGATCTTCCACCCTGCGGAAAATTCCCAGCGCCGCCTGAAAGTCGATCGGTTTTTCGAGGTAATCGGCAGCACCCAGACGCATGGCCTCAACGGCCGTTTTGACCGTGGCCGCGCCGGTCATGATGATCACATCCAGTCCTGAGTGCTTCTGCCGAATCTGCTGCAGCAGCATGTGTCCGTCCATGCCGGGCATGTAGCGGTCACTCAGCACAATGTCTACGCTGCTGGCTTCAAGCAACTCCAGGGCTTCCTGCGCGTCTGAAGCCTTGAGCACACTTGCGCCCTGATTGCAAAAGAACTCTTCCAGAATGCCGCGCGTTGTTGCATCGTCATCGACGACCAGATAACGGGCCTGCAGTGATTGCTTGCGCTCCATGCTTCCTCCCGATTGGGGCGAAGGCGCGAGCGGGCTTCTGTTCTGCCACCTGATCATGCGGGCTGCCCCGCGAGTCCGGCCGTGCTCGGCTGCGTGGCCGGCAGGCTAACCTGCATGATCGATTCAAGCTCCACATCCATGCTCAGCTCACTGTAGGCAACCACCATCATGTCGGGCAGCGCGCCTTCCAGCAAGCGTCGCAGGTAAGAGCGGATTTCGGGCCGGGTGATCACCACGGGCAGACGGCCTTCCTGCTGAAGACGTGTCCGGGCGGTTTTCAGAGATTGGATCACCTGTGCGAAATCATCGGGGCTCAAGGTTCCCGCGCGTGTGCCATCGCGTTCTCGTGCCAGCACACTCTCTAAATCGGGATTCAGTGTGGCCGCCTTTATCCTTCCTTGGCTTCCTTTCAACATATCTGACAGACTGCTGGAGAGCGCAAAACGGGCATATTCCACGAGGACATCCAGATCCTTGGAATGTTCGGCGGTATCGCTCAGGCTTTCCAGAATGGTTGTCAGGTCTCTTAAGGGAACGGATTCCTTGAGCAGCTTCTGCAAAACCTTGTGGATCTGGCCCAGATTCAGCTGCGCGGGAACGAGTTCCTCAACGAGTGCCGTGTGTTCGGGTTTGAGGTTGTCCAGCAGGCGCTTGACGTCCTGCCGACTGAGGATACGCCAGGCTTCGCGCTTGGCGATCACATCCAGATGCGTGGCCAGCACGGCCGCCGGTTCCACCAGCGCATAACCCTTCTGTTCGGCCATGCTTCTGCGACTCTCGCGCACCCAGAGGGCCGGCATGCCAAAGGTCGGGTCGGTGGTGGGAATGCCCTGCAGCTCGCGCTCGGGTTCATCGCCCCGGCCACCGATGGCCAGCAGCCAGCCGGGCCTTAGCTCTGCTTCGCCAACGACGATTCCGCGCACACGAATGCGATAGGTTTCGCTTCTAAGGGAAATGTCATCACGAATGCGGACGGGCGGCAGGATGATGCCCATTTCGCCCGCGACCTGCTTGCGAAGGCGCTTGATGCGCTGCAATAGATCGCCACCCTGTTCGCGATCAACCAGCTTGATCAGTCCGAAGCCCAGTTCGATCTCCAGCGTATCCAGGCTTAAGTAGTCCTCAATCCGCTCTTCTTCCGGCTTGGCCTTGACTTCCTCTTCAACGGCGGCAGCAGCTTCTTCATTTCTGGCGCGGCGAACCTTCATGGCCAGGGCACCGCTGGCCGCGCTCAGCACGAGAAAAGGCAGGGTCGGCAGGCCGGGCACAATTGCGAAAAGGGCCAGAACAGCCGATGCGACCATCAGCGGGCGATGCTGCATGAAGAGCTGGCGCGCCATGTCCTCGCTGAACTGGCTGCGCGTGCCGGCACGCGTTACAATGATGCCTGCCGAGGCGGAAACGATCAGGGCCGGAATCTGATTGACCAGACCGTCACCAATGGTCAACAGGCTGAAGGTCGAGGCGCTCTCGCCCAGCGTCATGCCCAGCTGCAAACTGCCGACGGCCAGACCGCCCAGCAGGTTGATGGCCGTGATGACAAGGCCGGCCACGGCATCACCTCTGACGAACTTGCTGGCACCGTCCATGGCGCCATAGAAGTCGGCCTCGCGGGAAATCGTATCGCGGCGATGGCGCGCTTCGGCCTCGTCGATCAGGCCGTTGTTCAAGTCCGCGTCAATGGCCATCTGCTTGCCGGGCATTGCGTCCAGGGTGAATCGCGCGGCCACTTCCGCCACACGCCCCGCACCCTTGGTGATCACGATGAAGTTGATCAGGACAAGGATGAGGAAGACAATGAAGCCGACCATCAAATTGCCGCCGGTCACAAAATCGCCAAAGGCTTCGATCACCTTACCCGCATAGCCCCGGCCCAGAATCAGACGGGTGGAGGCCACATTCATCGAAAGCCGGAATAGCGTCAGGATCAGCAGCAGGCCGGGAAAAATCGAAAATTCAAGCGGCTCGACCGTGTAGAGGGCGACAAGCAGAATCACCAAAGCCAGCATGATGTTCAGCGCGAGCAGCATGTCCAGGAAGATGGGCGCCAGCGGAATGACCATCATGACCAGCATGCCGACCACGCCAAAGGCCAGGGCCAGATCGCTGCGCTTGAGCATGCGTGTCAGGAAGCTCTCTTTCACGCGCTTCTCCGCTCACGACTACGGAAAACCCAGGCCAGCAGTTCGGCTACCGCCCTGTAGAGTTCGCCCGGCACTTCCATGCCCACATCGCAGGCCTTGAAGAGGCCCCGGGCCAGGGGCACATTTTCAACGACCGGAATGCCGTTCTCGCGGGCCAGATCCTTGATGCGCTGGGCGACCTTGCGTCGGCCCTTGGCGATAACTCTGGGCGCGCGCATGGTGGCGGGATCGTACTTGAGAGCGACGGCAAGATGAATCGGGTTGGTGACCACCACATCGGCGCCGGGCAGGTCGGCAATCATGCGATTGTAGGCCGTTTGCAGCTGCAGGTTGCGCAGTTTGCCCTTGATCAGCGGATCACCATCGGTCTGCTTGCGCTCTTCCTTGACTTCCTGCACCGTCATGCGGAGCTGACGGCTGGTGTCGAAGCGCTGCCAGGCGAAGTCCGCGACGGCCAGAACCAGCAAAAGTGACAGCGCCCAGGCCGTCATCTGCAGAAGCGAAAAGGCCAGCAGGCTGCCGGCGCGTTCAGGTTCCAGATAGCCGAACTGCAGGAATTCCGGCAAACGCCGTGATAAAAAGAGATAGACCACAAGACCGACCAGCCCGACCTTTAAAAGGCTTTTGACCAGCTCGACCAGACTGCGCGCGCTGAAGAGATTGCCGATTCCCTTGATCGGGTTGAGGCGGCTCCACTTGGGCTCGACGGTCTTGGTGGTGAAGAGGGCCCCGACCTGCGCCAGATTGCTGCCCACACCCGCGACCATGACCGCCAGCATCAGGGGCGAAAGAAGAATGACCAGCTGCTGACCAAACTGGAACAGCAGTTCCGGAACCGTACGCGTGTCTACCAGAAGGTCTGCAGGCAAAGCATAGATCCGGGTCATGTACTGCTGAATGCCGCGTAGCATCCAGGGGCCACTCAACGCCAGGGCGATCATGCCTGCTCCGAGCACGGCAGCACTGTTGAATTCCATGGAACGGGCCACCTGACCCTCAAGCCTGGCATCCTGCCGCCGCTTGGGGGTCGCTTCTTCGGTGCGTTCCTGAAATTGTTGCTGCTCGTCGGCCATTCGAAGAGTCTTCTTGCTGCAGGCCTTGCCCTGTGCAAAGCCAAAGGTGGAAGAAAATGCCTGAAATCAGGGGCAGAATCCCCACGAAGGCCTCACAGGGCAATTTTCGGGCCGAAATTTGGGGCTTTGGAACTGGTGAAGTTGGCGTCAAGCGTCAGGCGTCAGGCGTCAGGCGTTAGCTGATAGGCGTTAGGCGTTAGGCGTAAGCCTGATGAAGTCTCCAGCAACCAGTTGCCAGTGGGCAGTTGTCGACGTAGTCGGCAAATGGCCCCTGGCGAAGTGCCGACCCAACGGCACGGCTCCGCTTCAGCAAGGACCGTCTTCGGTCTGAAGTTGAAGCGGTCAGGCGTTAGTCAGAAGAAGTTGCCAGCAACCAGTTGCCAGTTTCCAGCCAGAGGAAGTCGTCGGCCTGTCCCGATTTATCGGGAACATGATGTCGGACGTGGTGGCGGACGTAGCTTTGAAAAAGTGTCAAGCCACCAACACATGTCAGGCAAGTGGATCAGGATTCAGTTACCAGTGGCCAGGTTCCAGCCTGAAGAAGTTTCCAGACGTCACCCCCGCGAAAGCGGGGGTAGTTGCCAGGTTCCAGCCAGAGGGTTTCGCTTGTTACGGGCTCCTGGCCTGCTGGAAACTGGTTCCTGGACGCTGATTCCTGCCCTGCTGGCTGCTAAAGAAGGGTGATTTCAACCGGGCAATGGTCGGAACCCATTACTTCCTGTCGAATGCTTGCAGTCTTCAGTTTGGGCACGAGATTGTGGCTGATGAAGAAGTAGTCGAGGCGCCAGCCGACATTTCGGGAACGGGCACCGGAGCGAAAGCTCCACCAACTGTAGGCACCTGCTTCGTCGGGATGGAAGTGTCGATAGCTGTCTACCATGCCATCGCTTTCCTTGCCTGCAAGAAAGGCATCCACCCAGGCACATTCTTCAGGCAGGAAGCCACTGACGGTGCGGTTTTCTTTGGGGCGGGCCAGATCGATTTCACGGTGGGCCGTGTTCAAGTCCCCGCAGACAATCAGCTCGCGACCTGCCAGAACCTCCCGCTCGCAGAGCTTCTGAAAATCTGCGTAGAAGGCCATTTTGTAGGCAAGCCGCTCATCGCTGGCACCGCCGTTGAGAAAGTAGACATTCAGCAACAGGCGATTGCCTTGACGCCAGCCTGTAACACGGCCTTCGCGATCCCATTCTGCAAGTCCTTCGTCCAGTTCAGCCAGCCCCGTGAAAAGCTCACCACCGACCCGCGAAAAAAGGGCCGTTCCCGAATAGCCTGCCTTTTCAGCAGTGGACCAGACGCTTTCATAACCCAGTTCCCGCAGGGCATCGTGGAAGGATTCAGGCAGCTGCTCAGGCTTGACGCGACTCTCCTGCAGGCCGATGATTTCCGGATGGTCACCCTTCAGCCAATCGAGGAAGTCTTTCTTGAGAGCACTACGCAGGCCGTTCACATTCCAGGAGAGCAGCCGCATCAGATGCGCTCCGGTGCGGGAATACCCATCAATTCCAGCCCCTGCTCCAGAGTTCGACCAACGGCAGCTGTCAAGGCGACCCGCTGCTCGGCCAGCTTTCGATCTTCAACCTTGTCAAAAATCGAGTGGGCATTAAAGAAGCGACTGAAGCTGCGAGCCAGTTCATAGCTGCGCTGGGCGACTCGTGCCGGGTTCCGCTGCTGGGCAGCCTGTTGAATATCCCTGCGCCAGAAGGCCAGATGCTGCAGGAGCTCGCGCTCTTCCGCTTCAACCAACAGCGAGAAGTCCTTGACGCTGCCTGTGTCCACACCACTCTTCCTGACCAGACTGCCCATGCGGGCTCGCGCGTACTGCAGATAAGGACCCGTGTTACCGGCCAGATCCACGCTTTCCTCCGGATCATAGAGCATGTCCTGCGCCGGGTTGACCTTCAGGACGAAATAGCGCAGCGCACCAGCCGCCAGCGCCTGTGTCACACGCTCGCGCTCTTCCTCCGGCATGTCCACACGCCGTTCGCTGGCATCCATCACGGCCCTGACGCCATTTTCCAGCTCATCCAGCAGATCATCCGCATCCACTACGCGGCCTTCACGGCTCTTCATCTTCCCGGTGGTCAGATTAACCATGCCGTAGCTGTAGTGCTGCAGGTTGTCGGCCCAGTCATAACCCAGTTTCTTCAGGATGAAAAAGAGCACACGGAAGTGGTGCTCCTGCTCCGAGCCAACCACGTAGATCATGTCGTCGAAGTGCAGTTCATCCTGCCGCATCACCGCGTTTCCCAGATCCTGCGTCATGTAGATGGCCGTGCCGTCCGACCTGAGCAGCACTTTTGGATCCAGTTTGAGCTCTTCAAGCGAACACATCACCGCGCCGCTCTCATGCTTGAAAAGCAGCCCCTGCTCGAGACCCTTCTCCACTTCGCTGCGACCCAGCTTCCAGATTTCGCTTTCGCGATAAACCTTGTCGAAGCGGATGCCCATGCGCGTGTAGGTCTCGTCAAAACCCTGAAAAACCCAGCCATTCATGGTATTCCAGGTCTGGTGAACGGCCTTGTCACCGGCTTCCCATTTTCCCAGCATTTCCCGGGCGGCGCCCATTAACTCGCTCTCCGCCTCGAAGCGTGCCTTGTCCTCGTCACTCAGTTTGCCGGAAAGGCCCCTTGCCTCTGCCCAGCGCTGCTGCTCGGCATCCAGTTCCTGAGCAAAGCGCACATAGTAGCGCCCGACCAGATGATCACCCTTTTCACCGGTAGAGTCCGGCGTTTCGCCATTTCCAAAACGCTCCCAGGCCAGCATGGACTTGCAGATGTGGATGCCACGGTCGTTGATCAGGTTGACCCGGATCACTCTGTGCCCGGCAGCGGAAAGCAGCCTGGCCAGACCATCACCGATCACATTGTTGCGCACATGACCCAGATGCTGGGGCTTGTTGGTATTGGGGCAGGAAAACTCCAGCGCGATCGTGCGCCGCTCGCCTTCCGGTAGCGCAGGGTCGAGCAGGCCTCCCGAGAAGCGTGATCCATCCAGCGCGCCCGGCAGGATGGCGGCAAAGGCTGCGGCGATATTCAGGCGCAAATTGAGATAAGGTCCTGCTGGCAGAGCTTCCTGAATCAGCTCATCAGAGAGCTCAGCAGCCAATTTGGCCGCAATGACAGGTGGCCCCATTCGCAGCGCCTTCGCAAGTGGAAAACAGGGAAAGGCCAGATCGCCCATTTCCGGATTGGGAGGACGCTCCGGACTGAAAGCCTCCGGTGATACATCCTGCCCAAAGGCTTTGCGGGCGGCCTCAGCCAGCTTCTTTTGCAGATGGGCTATCAGATCCATGGTTCTCCACCAGTTATTTCCACGGGCTGGAAGTGCCCGTACACAGCGGCCGCACGATCCGGGCCACTACCAGCCATTCAGCTGCCTCAGTCCTTCGTATACGCCGATGGCTACACTGTTTGCCAGATTCAGGCTGCGTGTCCGCCCCGGCATTGGAATGGTCAGACAGCGCTCAGCATGGCGTGCAATCAGCTCTTCCGGAAGCCCCTTTGACTCACGACCGAAGACGAGAAAATCGCCCTTGTGATACACGTGATCCGTGTGCCTTCGTGTTGCCTTTGTAGTAAAGAAGACAAAACGCTCAACCCCGTGTCGATCGATCAGGGTATCCAGATCCGGAACCAGCGAAAAGCTGGTGCGCTCCCAGTAATCCAGCCCCGCCCGCTTGAGGCGCGCGTCATCCAGACTGAAGCCCAGCTTGCCCACAAGGAAAAGGCTCCCACCCGTACAGGCTGAGAGCCGCACCAGATTGCCTGTGTTTTGTGGAATCTCAGGCTCCACCAGGACGATGTTGAACACGATAGGTCTCCGTCAAAGCCTGTCAATATGGCGAGTAGGGCTTGCCGATTCAAGGCGCATCCTGTCATGCGTGTCCCGAGCAGGTAAAGGCGATCAGGGAAGTCTAGAGTCTGATCGAATCACCACAATTGCAGCAGGCCAGGTGCAGGAATCATTTCCCGGCCATCGCGTCCAAGTGAAACCGGCAGGCCCAGCTTCCATCAAAGCCCCTTGCCGCGAAATTTTTACAAAAGGAATGCTTGGCAGAGTGGCCGCAGATTTGATACCTTTTGTACAGTTGAAAAGGAGGCAGCCATGAAAACCTTGACCCGCATCCTGCCACTTCTGCTGCTGGCGCTGGCCCTGACGGCAAGCCGCCGCGGCGAAGAAGCACGCCTTGGTCTGGAGCTTTCCAGCCACGAGCGCTTTACGGACGAAGCCTTTTTTGTAGAGATTCCCATCTATGCGGATGGCTTTGTCTACTTCTATTCGCTGGATCCAAATGGGGATGTCAGCCTTCTCTACCCCTTGACCGACGAGGATGGTCGTGGTCAGGTGAGTGAAGGGGACACCCTGCAGATCGATCCGCTACTGGCCGGGCCGGTTCCCGGAATTGAGCGGCTGGTAGCCGTTCACACACTCGAATACCGCGAGATTCGCGCCTCCCGCCATCAGTTCAAGGCACCCGATCCGGATAATCTGGAAAAGATCCATGAGCGTATGACCCGCAGCCGGCGCGAGCTGGGTAACTACGCCGAGACCAGCCTGCGCGTACTCAGTCTGGAAGCGGAAGCCCCTGATATCCTGGCTGAGGATGTGACCGCTTCCGACGACACACCCGGCGTCGTGGTTCACCATCATGTCTACGATTACTGGTGTTCCTACTGCGATTGCTGGCATCCGGCCTGCACGGCCAGTCACTGCTGGTGCGGGTGGGAAGTTGTATCACATTACCACAGTCATTATCACTACAGTCACTGCTTCCTCTGGGGGCACTGGCATGGCTGGTGGCGTCCACCAATGGTCTATGTATATGTTCGCGGTGGCAGCCGCTGGGACTACGACACCCGACCCTGGCGCGGACGCCTGCTCTGGGGCATGCACAGGGATGAAAGCGATCGCTGGCGTGAAGTCCAGATCCCGCTGGTGGAACCTGATGTCTGGGTAGAGACACATCCACGCGCCATGGAATTGACTCCCGAACCCGTCTCGATCAGTCGAGAGTTTCGCGATGAGCGCACTCGCGAAAATCGCCCGGTGGTCAAGAGCGCGCCGCGGACCTGGACGACCACGCCTCGCACAAGCGCGCCAACCGTGGACAAGCCTGCGCCGGCCGAAAGGCGCTGGGAAAGTGGCTCAAGCGTCACGCGACCTGCGCCCAGCAGCAAACCAGAGCCCAGAGTCAAACCTGCGCCTGTCAGGACTGAGCCATCCAGCTCTGGCACTGGCAGCCGCCCTGCGCCAAAAGCAAAGGTGAAGGCAAAGCCTGCTCCCAAGCCGAAGCCAAAGCCTGAACCTGAACCAAAGGATGCACCCAAAGAACCTGCCAAGGGCAAGTAGATTGTGATACACCACAGCAGAAGGGCCGCCTCAACAGGGCGGCCCTTTTTCATGCTCACTATAGTGGAATTTCCTCGCCAGGGTCTGTCTGCTGCCTGCCGCCAGAAGGCAGCTCATTCAAAAAAGCCGCGCCGATTAGAGTTTGCTCTTTACCCAGCCCTCAAGGCCCCCCGCCAGTACAAGTTCCTGAGCAGCCCGGCCAATCGGCTTCAGCTGAAAACTGCGACCATCGGCATGCAATAGACTTGCCCGCACGTCCAGTCTGGCCTTCATTCCGGTGCGGCGAGTTATAAGAGCGGGACTGCCATGAAAGTGCTGACGAAGATGGGTAACCAGTTCTGGAGCTTCCAGGGCAAGAAAGCCATTGTTCAGTGCGTTTCGCTTGTAGGTCTCGGAAAAGCTGGCACCCAGAACCAACTGGATTCCGAAATGCTTCAGGGCTGTGGCCGCCTGCTCACGACTAGAGCCTGTGCCGAAGTTGCTGCCCCCAACCAGCAGGTCACCCTTTTGAGCAATCGTGCGGAAGTCGGGATCATAGTTCTCCATGGCTACGGCAGCCTGATCCTCCGGACCCATGTCATCCTTGTAGGTCCATTTTCCTGCGTAGATACCATCGGTATTGAGGTTGTCCACATCACAAAAGATCAATTCACCTTCCATGATGGCAGGAAAGCCCTCCAGCACGGTCAGGGCTGTCTCTTCCGGGCGAGCGGGGGCAGCGGGCCTGTGTATCACGGCTTCCTGCGGCCTGATGCCGGTAGAATGCTCGGCAGGTAGCGTGATGTAGCCCGCCAATGCACTGGCCGCAACCACAGCCGGCGAAGCCAGCCAGGCCTTGCTGTCGGGGTGACCCATACGCCCCTTGAAATTGCGGTTGGTGGCGCTGATTCCGTGTTCGCCTGCTTCCAGCAAGCCGGTGCCAAGGCCAATGCAGGGGCCGCAACCCGGAGGCAGTGTTTTTGCACCGGCATCGAGCAATACCTGCCAGTCGCCTGAAGCTTCGGCATCCGCCTGCACGATCGAGCTTGCGGCGCTCACATAAAAGTCGACTCCTGCTGCGATCCGCTTTCCGCGCAGAACATCCGCCGCCTGCTTCAAGTCGTTGGCGCGACTGTTTACGCAGCTGACGAGATAAGCCTTGTGAACTGGAATTTTCTGATCGCTCAGGCCTGCCGCCGGTTCGGCATGCTTGATGGAATTGGGACCAGCAACCCACGGTGATACACTGGACAAATCCAGCTCAAGCTCCAGAGCATAGTGCGCGTCTTCGTCCGCGTGCGGCGGGTCTGCCTGAAGTTCTGCGATCAGCTGTCGACGCTGGGCCGTCCGGGCTTCTCCCAGATGACTGGCCAGTTTGTCAGCCTGCATGGCCAGCCAGTCAACAAGCAGGTCATCCACCGGGAAGACACCAGCCAGTGCGCCCCATTCCGTCGTCATATTGGCAATGGCAAGACGGTCTTCAATCGTGATACACGAAAGACCCTCACCGCTGAATTCAATCGCGTGATTCAGAACTTCATCCTGGTGATACAAACTGCACAGGCTAAGAATCACATCCTTGCCTGTAACACCCGGCCGCAGCTTTCCTTTGAGAATCACACGCGCAACCGGCGGCACCTGCCACCATGTCATGCCGGTGGCCCAGATCGCGGCGGCATCGGTGCGAACGACAGGTGTCCCAAGACAGGCGATTCCACCGTACATGTTGGAGTGGCTGTCGCTGGCAACAACCAGTCGGCCAGGCCAGGCAAAGCCTTCCTCTATCATGATCTGATGGCCAATACCACGGCCAGCCGGGTGAAAGCGCACACCCATCTCGCGGGCAAAAGCCTCGATCTTGTGATACTTGGCCTGATTGGCCTCGCTCGTGTCCTGCACATTGTGATCCAGGGCGAAAACCGGTTGTGCTGCATCGGCCATTTTGCTGGCACCGATACTTTTGAACTTTGGTATCACGGCCCCGGTGTTATCGTGTGTCATCACATGAGCGGGTCGAATGCTGATCAGGTCACCGGCCAGCACCGTGTGTCCACTTTCCAGATCCACCGCGTGACGGGCCGCGATCTTCTCTACCAGATTCTGAGGCATGCTTCCTTCTCCACTCCTTGACCAGCCACAACTGTGCGCGGGCACGCAGCGAATGCAAATGCCCGTTGGACTACCGCCCGGCCGTGTGCACAAAAGGCGACCGGGCTCGTGATTTGCTTTATGGGAACTCATTCTACGGGATCATCAATCGGGCGCACGGCTTCCGCCTGTGGCCCCTTCTCCCCCTGTACCAGCCGAAAGCTGACTTCCTGACCGGGTTTCAGGACCTTGCGTCCCTTCACCTTGATTTCGCTGTAATGGACGAAGATGTCCTTGTCGAAACCAAGCGACTCTATGAAGCCATAACCGTGCTTGTCATCGAAGAATTTGACTTTTCCGAGCACGGATCCCCCTCTCAGGTTTGTATCACACCGGGATTGAAACGGGCCCGCTCAGGATTCAGCGCGGCGACTTCAAGCCCCATGGCAAGTGTCTCACGAATCTTCCGTGGATCAATCAACTCGTCCACCCAGAGCCGGGCAGCGCCGAATGCAGGATCCATTTCCTCATCATAGCGATCCTGAATCAGCTTGAGCAGGGCCGTCTGATCTTCCGCCGTGAGCACTTCGCCGCGGGCGCGTGCCTGACCCATGCGAATATCCAGCAGCACTTTTGACGCCTGCTGTCCACCCATCACGGCAATCTTGGAGCCGGGCAGGGCAAAAATGAAGCGGGGATCGTAGGCCTTTCCGCACATGGCGTAATTGCCCGCACCGAAACTGTTGCCAAGTATCACGGTGAGTTTGGGCACCGTTGAGTTCGCTACTGCATTGACCAGCTTGGCGCCGTCCTTGATGATGCCGCCGTGCTCGGCCGAGCTGCCCACCATGAAACCGGTGACATCCTGCAGAAAGACCAGCGGAATGCCGCGTTGATTGCAGTTGAGAATGAAGCGTGTCGCTTTGTCGGCGCTGTCGGAATAGATCACGCCGCCAACCTGCAATTCGCCCTTGCCGGACTTGACCACAAGGCGCTGGTTGGCCACAATGCCCACTGTCCAACCTTTGATGCGGGCCGTGCCACACAAAAGAGTTTTGCCAATGTCGGGCTTGTATTCGATCCACTGGCTGTCATCAACAATGCGGGCGAGAACTTCACGCATGTCGTATGGGCGGGAAAGATCCTGTGGCAGCAGGCTCAGAATCTCTTCTACGTCAAAGGCCGGCGGACGATCTTCGCCGCAGGCATAGAGACCCCTGGGCGCATCGGGCCATTGTGATATAGTCGCGCGCAACCGGTTCAGCGCATCCTGATCATCTTTCGCCTTGTAATCGGTTACGCCCGAAATCGAGCAGTGCACGGTTGCACCACCCAGATCCTCATTGTCGATGACTTCACCAATGGCCGCCTTTACCAGATGGCTGCCGGCCAGAAACACGCTGCCCGTGCCATCGACGATGTAGGCTTCGTCACTCATGATGGGCAGGTATGCACCGCCCGCCACACAGGGTCCCATGATCGCCGCCAGCTGCGGAATGCCCATGGAGCTCATCACAGCGTTGTTTCTGAAAATGCGCCCGAAGTGTTCGCGGTCCGGAAAGATCTCACTCTGCATGGGAAGATAGACGCCCGCCGAATCCACGAGATAGATCACGGGCAGGCGATTCTCCATGCAAATCTCCTGCGCCCGCAGATTCTTCTTGGCCGTGATCGGAAACCATGCACCAGCCTTGACCGTGGCGTCGTTGGCCAGCACCATTACGGGCTTGCCCTCAATTCGGCCGATGCCCATGACCGTTCCTGCCGCCGGCACCTTGCCGTGTTCCGGATAAAGACCTTCACCAGCCAGGCTGCCCAGCTCCATGAAGGAGGCCGGATCCAGCAAATGCGCGATGCGCTCGCGGGCTGAGAGCTTGCCACGATCGTGCTGCTTTTTGTGCGCCTTTGCCCCACCACCTTCCATGATGCGCTCATGCCGCTCGCGATGCGCTGCCAACAGTGCCAGATAGGCTTCGCGATTCTGCTTTTCCTGATCACTGCCCTTGAGCGGATTGCCCAGGGACTGAGTGCCGGGATCGGGGACTTTCGAGGCTGAACTCATCTTTATCCTTGTGAATTGCACGCTTTGGAACGGTTCATGATATTAACGAATTAACGCCTAATTGCTGATGCCGCATGATTCGCTTGTATCACGCCGGCATCGCCAAACGCCATCGGGAGCCCTTAATGCCTACCCTCATTCGAGCCCTGCTGTTTACGGTTCTGGGAATTCTTGCCGGTTGGATGTTCTGGAAGGAAGTTTCCAAACGCCTGGAAGCCGCAAAAAAAGCCAAGGGCCCCTTCCCCAGCGACAACCCGGACGGCCGTTGGCGCCGGGTGATCAGCGAAGTGCTCTTTCAGAGCAAAATCATTCGCCATCGCCCCCTGGCGGGAATCGCCCACGCCTTCCTCTTCTGGGCCTTTCTGGCCTTTGGTCTGGAAACCATCAATCACCTGAGCATGATCTGGTTGGCCGATGGTTTTCTGCCCCATGATGGTCTTTTCCACACGGTCTTTCAGGGTCTAGTGGCCATCTTTGCCTGGGCGGCCAGTCTGGGCATTGTCTACCTGGCCTTTCGCCGTTTTGTATTACGCCCGGCTCCGCTTGGCAAGAAGTTAAGCTGGGAAAGCGGCCTGGTGGCGCTGTTCATCCTGACCCTGATGCAGACCTACCTGATCAAGTATTACGGCTGCCTTAATCCGGACAGTCTGGCCGCGGAAATCAACTGGGCCGTACACACGCTCGTGCTCTTCGCCTTCATTGTGCTGATTCCGCGCTCCAAGCATCTCCATCTGGTGCTTGGTCCTTTCAGTGTGTATTACAGAAACGCCACGCCCGGTGAGCTTAAGCCGCTGGATTTTGAGGCCGAAGAAATGGGCGTGACACAACTGGATGAGCTTGGGCAGAACAATGCGCTCGCTCTATTCGCCTGTG
This sequence comes from uncultured Bacteroidaceae bacterium, assembly GCA_964345075.1. Lineage (GTDB taxonomy): Bacteria > CAIWAD01 > CAIWAD01 > CAIWAD01 > CAIWAD01 > CAYFPS01. The sequence goes on from CAYFPS010000009.1 coordinate 77,177, forward strand.
TTGAGTGCGGCCGCTGCATGGAACACTGTCCTGCGACACAGACGGGCAAAGCGCTTGACCCCAAGCAGCTGGTTCTGAACATGCGAGCGGGCTTTCTGGATGATCCTTCCAAGACGGCCGTGGGTGAGCATGTGGATCCTGAGTGGCTCTGGCAGTGCACGACCTGCGGCAGTTGTTTTGAACAGTGCCCGGTGGGCAACGACCAGCCCCTGTCCATTCTGGAACTTCGTCGCGGTCTGACCAGTGAAGGCGAATTCCCGGAAACCCTGCGCACCCTTTTCGACAACCTCGAGCGTTCGGGGAATCCCTGGCGCTATCAGGCCAGCGATGCCAGTGCCTTTATCGAGCAAAGTGGAATCCCCTTCCACAGTGGACAAAAGGTCCTTTACTGGATGGGCTGCATGGCCCGGTACGATGAGCAGTACCGCAAGGTTGCCCTCGACTTCGTCAAGCTGATGAAGGCTGCCGGGGTCGAGTTCGGCGTGTTACGTGGCGAGAAGTGCACGGGGGATGCGGCCCGTCGCGCAGGCAACGAAATGGCCTTCCAGGAACTGGCCATGGAAAATGTTGAGCAGATCAATGGCGCCGATCCCGAGCTGATCGTTTCCACTTGCCCGCATTGCATGAAGACGCTGAACGAGTACAAGACGCTGGGTGAAGACTTCCGCATGAAGGACATCCCTGTGATGCATCACAGCCAGTTCCTGCGCCAACTGATGGAACAGGGCAAGCTGAAGCTCGACCCGGCAAAGGGTGATGTGCCCACTGAAATGGTGTATCACGACGCGTGCTACCTCTCGCGCTATGTTGGTGATGAAGTCATCGACGCGCCGCGTGAACTGATCCGCTCCGGCGGTACGCGCCTGACCGAAGCCGAGCGCAATGGCACACGCTCCTTCTGCTGCGGTGCCGGAGGCGCTCAGCTCTTCATGGAGGAGACGGTCGGAACACGCATCAACCATGAGCGCACCAAGGAACTTCTGGAAACAGGTGCAGATGGCATTTGCACTTCCTGCCCCTTCTGCAAAACCATGATGCAGGACGGCGTGGGCGATCTGGGCAAGGCAGAAACTCCCGTGCTCGATCTGGCGCAGGTTCTGGCCGCCAGGCTGGCTGACTGATCTACCCACAATAGCGGACAAAAGGGCCCCGATTCGACGGGGCCTTTTTCATGCACAGTCAAAACGGCGTAAGCAATTCAAGATTGCCACGGGAAAATGTAAGGGGGATTTGACCCGATGGAGCTCATTCAAACCATAAGTGGGCAAATCGACCGAAGGGGTCACATATGGGGGATTGCCTGAAATCCCATTCTCCATCAACTACTTCCACCCGATTCACGAGCACCTTCAGCAGATTGGCATGTGCTTTGCAATGTCAATCATTGAAGACGCAAAGTTGACATCTTCAACCCTCTCTGTATAGCTGTGTGTGACGCGACGCCGTTGACAAGCCCCGTCAACGGGAAAGGGGAACCGACAAGGTTCCCCTTTTTTTGATGCCGGGGTTCACCCTGGCACTGCCCTGGCACTCCCCCGGCACCAAATGAATAAAAGACCCGATCCGCAAAACGAATCAGGCCTTTGTTCATACTTCTAGGAAGTGCTAGAGCGCGGCTGTCAGGGCGGGTACGACTTCGAAAAGATCGCCCACGATGCCGTAATCGGCCACCTTGAAGATGGGTGCTTCCGGGTCCTTGTTGATGGCAACGATGTAGCGGCTGTTCTTCATGCCGGCCAGATGCTGGATTGCACCGGAGATTCCGCAGGCGATGTAAAGACTGGGGTTGACAACCTTGCCGGTCTGCCCAACCTGATCGCTGTGAGGGCGCCAACCGGCATCCACAGATGCGCGCGAAGCGCCAACCGCGGCACCCAGCTTTCCTGCCAACTCTTCCAGCGGCGCATAGCCTTCCGGTCCGCCCACTCCACGGCCACCGGAAACGATAATGTCAGCTTCGGTCAAGTCCAGCTTGCCAGCCGCACTGGCCAGAAGCTCCTTGACCACCGCACCCATTTCAGCAGGTGAGTCGGCTACATCAACCCGATTGCCCGCGCCGGCCACGGCGTCCGCGGCAAAGACCTTGGGCCGAAGGCTCACAAGGGCAGGCCAGGTACTGACGCGCTTCTTCAGGAGCACTTTTCCCGCAAAAATCGGACGGGTGAGCAGCAGTTCGCCGCCAGCCGCCTCAAGTTCCGTGCAGTCGCTGTGCTGGCTGATGCCGAGCGCTGCAGCCAGTCGCGGTGCCAGATCGCGACCCTGCGCTGTGTGCGCCAGCAGAATCAGACCTGCATCACGCGATTTCAGCTGTGCGGCAATCAGGCCGGCCCAGCCATCACCGGAATAGGCGTCCAGGCCGGTCAGGCAAAGAACTTCGTCCGCGCCATGGGCAGCGGCATCATCGGCGGCCTGTCCGCCGGGCAAAATGGCGGTAACACTGGCTCCCAGGCCCTTTTCCTTGAGGGAACGGGCAGCACTCAGAGTTTCTCGGGAAGCAGCACGCAGCTCGCTTCCGGCTGATTCGACAAAACAGTAGATGGTCATCGTTCCCTCACAGCACCTTGGCTTCTTCCTTCAGGAGACGCAGCAACTCGCCGGCCTGGGCAGCGCCTTCGCCCAGAACACGACCTGCAGGACGAGCCGGCGGCAGGCTCAGGCTTTCAACCTGGCTACCAGCAGGAGCCGTCGCGGTTGAATCCACCACATCCAGCGGCTTCTTCTTGGCAGCCATAATGCCCTTCAGACTGGCATAGCGCGGCTCGTTCAGTCCCTTGTCGGCACTCAGCACGCAGGGCGCCTTGACCGCAAGCTGCTCGCGACCACCTTCAACCTCACGCTCCACGGCATAGCCACCGTCGGCCTTCTCCAACTTGCAGATGGCCGTCGCGCCGGGCCAGCCAAGCAGCTGAGCCAGCATGCCCGGCACGGCTGCATGATCCTGATCCACGCCCTGCTTGCCGCAAAGCACCAGATCAGCCGGATTGTTCTTGAGCCAATCGGCCAGCAGTCCGGCAGCTTCCATCGGATCCTGCGGATCGCGCGCGACCTTAAGCAGTACCGCGCTGTCCGCGCCCATCGCCAGACCTTTGCGAATGGTGCTCTCCGTTCCGTCTTCGCCGGCAGTCAAAAGCACAACTTCGCCACCCTCGGCTTCCTTCAGCTGCAGGGCTGCCTCAATGGCGTATTCATCATAGGGATTGATGATGTAGTTCAGATCCCGCGTTTCCACCGACTTGCCGTCAGCTGCCAGGGGAATGGCGCTTTCAGTATCGGGGACACGCTTCATGCAAACCACGATGCGCATGGAACCTCCGTCTATTGGGAAATGATTGGTATTCGGGGCGACGCAGGGTCGCGAGCGCCCGGACCCTTTTCCGGTCTGGCTTCCAAAGCGAAACCGGACTTGTCAATCTATCAAACTTTCGGCTGTGATTCGGCCTGCCGGCTTTGATAAGGCGCCAGCTGTTCCTGCAGATAATCCGCATAGCGCCCTTCGGAAATGGCTGCGCGCGCGCCTTCAACCAGCTTGAGGAAGTAGCGAATGTTGTGCAGCGTGCCCAGTCGCATGGCGCTGAATTCCTCCACGTGATACAAATGGCGAAGATGCGCCCGGTCGTAGGTGGTGCAGGTCAGGCAGTCACAGGCAGGATCCAGCGGCATGTCGAATTCGCGGGCGTGCTTTGCGCTGCGTGCACTGTAGCGGCCCTGACTGGTAAAGAGTGTTCCCTTGCGAGCATTGCGCGTCGGCATGACACAATCGAACATGTCTACGCCCAGGGCAATGCTTTCAAGGATGTCTTCCGGCGTGCCGACTCCCATCAGGTAGCGCGGAAGCTGCTCCGGCAGATTGCGGCAGCAGTACTCCGTGATACGCCGCATGTCTGGCTTCTCCTCACCGACACTCAGCCCGCCAATCGCCACCCCAGGCCAGTCTTCCTTCAGCAGAAGATCCATTGAAAGCTGACGCATGTCCTCGAAAATACCGCCCTGCACAATGGGGAAAAGCGCCTGCGCATGTCCATGATAAGGCTCGCCTTCCAGCCAGGCGCGACGAGCCCTGAGTGCCCAGCGATAACTGAGTTCGAGGCTGTTCTTGATGTAGTCGCGGGGCGATTTTCCCGGCGGGCATTCATCCAGCTGCATCATGATATCGCTGCCCAGGCAGCGCTGAATTTCCACAACCGACTCCGGGGTGAACAGATGCCTGCTGCCATCCAGATGACTGCGAAAGGCCGCGCCTTCTTCCTTGAGCGTGCGCAATTCACCCAGGCTGTAAACCTGAAAACCACCGCTATCGGTCAGGATGGGTCCATCCCAGCGCATGAAGCGATGCAGGCCCCCCGCATCACGAATCAGATCCTTGCCGGGCCTTAAGTAAAGGTGATAGGTGTTGCCCAAAAGGATGCGAACATCCAGATCCTTCAGATCACGCGCATCCAGGGTCTTGACGCTGGCGCGCGTACCAACCGGCATGAAGATGGGAGTGGGAACTTCGCCATGAGGCAGTTTCAGACGGCCCAGACGGGCGCGGCCGTCGGTCTCTTCGAGGGTAAAGATTGAAGCTGATTCCATCGCTGAAAGTAAGGTATTCCTGAGGTTTGTCCCGATCGAGTTTACGATCGCAAAAACAGTTTCATCCACCCACCCTTACAAAAAGCCCCCGCACCGCACCGGCACAGGGGCCCTTGTTTTCGATTCTGGACAGGGATCTAGACGATGCCCTGATCCATCATGGCGCTGGCAACCTTGAGGAAGCCGGCCACATTGGCACCCAGCACATAGTCACCCGGGCTGCCATACTGCTCGGCGGCCGAGTAGCAGGACTCATGGATGTTCTTCATGATACGATGCAGGTGTCCGTCCACCTCTTCGCGCGTCCAGCTCATGCGCAGGCTATTCTGGCTCATTTCCAGACCGCTGGTGGCCACACCACCGGCATTGGCAGCCTTGCCCGGGGCGAAGAGCACCTTGTTCTTGTGGAAGGTGTCAACGGCTTCCGGCGTGCAGGGCATGTTGGCAGCCTCAACCACGGCAATGCAGCCATTGTCGACCAGCGACTGCGCACTGGCACCATCCAGCTCGTTCTCGCAGGCGGAAGGCATGGCGATATCAACCTTGACTTCCCACGGACGCTTGCCCTCAACCCACGTGCAGCCGAACTTTTCGGCGTACTCGCGGGCACTCTTGCGGTAAACGGCCCAGAGCGTGCTCATGTATTCGAGCTTCTCGCCCTTGATGCCATCGGGATCGTGAACATAGCCGTACTCGTCGCCCAGCGTCACGACCTTGCCGCCCAGCTCGTTGATCTTCTCAACGATATAGGTACCGACATTACCGTAACCGGAAATGGACACGGTCTTGCCCTTGATCGTCTCGCCGCGGGTGGCCAGCATTTCCTGCAGGAAGTAGACAGCGCCGTAGCCGGTAGCTTCCGGGCGAATCAGGCTGCCGCCCCAGTTGATGCCCTTGCCGGTAAGCACACCGGTAAACTCGTTACGCAGGCGCTTGTACTGGCCGAAAAGGAAGCCAATTTCGCGACCGCCCACACCAATATCGCCGGCCGGCACATCCGTGTTCGGGCCGATATGCCTGGAAAGCTCGGTCATGAAGCTCTGACAGAAGCGCATCACTTCCTGATCGCTGCGTCCCTTGGGCTGGAAATCACTACCGCCCTTGCCACCGCCCATGGGCAGCGTGGTCAGAGCATTCTTGAAGGTCTGCTCGAAGGCCAGAAACTTCAGAATGGAGAGGTTGACCGTGGGGTGAAAGCGCAGTCCGCCCTTGTAGGGGCCAATGGCGCTGTTCATCTCAATGCGGTAACCACGATTGACCTGCACCTTGCCCTGATCGTCCATCCACGGGACGCGGAACATGATGACGCGCTCCGGCTCCACCAGACGCTCAAGAATGGCGTGCTGCTCGAATTCCGGATGCTTGACCAGCACTGGTTCCAGGCTGTGCATGACTTCTTCGACGGCCTGATGAAATTCAGGCTGACCAGGATGATGGGCCTTGACGCCGTCGAGTATTTTGGAGATGTAAGAACTGCTCACGGGTCGCTCCTTGTTTGGTACCCGAAAACGATTGCCGGACCTTGCGATCCGCCTTCAAATCGCCGCCGGAAAGCCCGGCGAAAGATGTCACAAGATAAACAGGTTGCCTTGAAAAGACCACCTGTGAAGCGGGCAAAGTACATGTGAATTTTTTGTTAAACAAGATGATCGCGTGACTGAACAGGTCCTGTCAGTGAGCCTTTTCCAGAAAAAAGGGCACTCATGCTTGAGTGCCCTGAATTGTCATTGACTGGCAACACTTTACAAGAGGCCATCCCGCCTAAGAAGCGCATCGGCATCGGGCTGGCGACCACGGAATGCCACATAAAGATCCATGGGCGCGGCGCTGTTGCCACGGCTCAAGACATTGGCGCGGAAACTTTCGGCCGTCTCTTCGTTGAAGATTCCATCCTCCTGGAACTTCTCAAAGGCATCGGCATCCAGCACTTCGGCCCACTTGTAGCTGTAATAGCCTGAGGAATAACCACCTGCGAAGATATGCGCAAAACTGGTCGATGACAGGGTGCCTTCAACCTTGGGCAGTACCGAAGTCTTCTCCAGATGCTGCTTTTCAAAGGCGGCGAGATCTTCTATCTGTCCCGGGTCACTTAAGTGCCAGGCCATGTCCAGATAGCCGAAGTTCAGCTGCCTGAGACTCATGTAGCCGGCATTGAACTGCTGGATGCGCTTCATCTTCTCTACCAGTTCGGCCGGAATGGCTTCGCCTGTTTCGTGATGCTTGGCAAAGAGGTCAAGGGCTTCCTTTTCAGTCACCCAGTTTTCCATGATCTGACTGGGCAGCTCGACGAAGTCCCAGTAAACACTGGTACCGCCCATCGACTGATAGGTGCAGTCCGAAAGCAGGCCGTGCAGGGCATGACCGAACTCATGGAAGAGCGTGCGCACTTCGTCCATTCGAAGCAGGCTGGGACGCTCGGGCGTCGAAGGCGTAAAGTTGCAGACAATGGCAATATGCGGGCGCTTCACGCTGCCGGCTTCAAGACCCTGACTGCGGAAACTGGTCGCCCAGGCGCCACCCTGCTTTGTATCACGGGGATGCAGGTCCATGTAGAAGAGTCCGATGTGCTCACCCAGACGGCTGACCTCAAAGACCCGGACCTCTTCGTGATACACGGACAGGTCTGTCCTCTCCTTGAAATCCAGCTTGTAGAGCTTGCCGGCAATGGTGAACATGCCCTTGACGGTTGCGTCCAGCGGGAAGTAGGCGCGCAAGACTTCCTCGTCAAAATCGTAGAGCTCCTTTTTCAGCTTCTCCGAATAATAGCCGAAGTCCCAGCCCATCAGTTCAATTCCATCGAGCTTGCGGGCGTAATCAGCTACCTGCTTTGTATCACGCTCGGCTGCGGGGCGGCTGACCTCCAGCAGACGATCGAGAAAGCTCATCACGCTTTCCGGCTTCTCGGCCATGCGCTCTTCAAGCACATAGTCGGCGTGACCCTTGTAGCCAAGCAGGTTTGCACGCTTGTGGCGCAGGGCGACAATCTTGCGGACGAGATCCTGATTATCGTTCTCACCACCAAAGGCGCGGCGGTTGAAAGCGCGCCAGACCGTTTCGCGCAGTTCGCGGCGCTGGCTGTACTGCAGGAAGGGCACCATGGAGGGTGCCTGCAGCGTGATAAGCCAGCCGGCCTCCTTTCCGCGGGACCTGGCTGCGTGGGCGGCCTGCTGGCGAACACTTTCCGGCAGTCCGACCAAATCGGCTTCATCGGTAATATGAAGTTCCCAGGCATTGGTGTCCTTCAGCAGATTCTGCTGATAGGCTGGCCCCAGGGCGGCCAGCTGCTCGTCCACCTGACGCAGCTCGGCCTGCTTGTCGGCGGGCAGCTGCGCGCCGTTACGGGCAAAACTCTTGTAGACACTTTCCAGCATGCGGGCACTTTCCGCATCCAGATTCAGTGTATCACGCTTTTCCCAAACCGTGCGAATACGGGCGAAGAGCCCTGCATCCAGGCTGACATCGCTCTCCAGACTGGAAATCAGAGTGCTGATTTCAGCGGCCAGCTCATGCATCTCGGGCGTGCCGTTAGCCCCCAGCAGAGTGAAATAGAGGCCGACCACTCGATTAAGTTCCAGGCCGTTCTGCTCCAGCGCAACAATCGTGTTCTCAAAATCCGCTTCGGCCGTCTGGCTCTTGATGGCTTCAATACCGGCCTTGGCCAGCACAATGCCTTCCTTGACGGCAGGAATGAAGTGCTCGGTTTTGACCAGCTCGAACTGGTAGTTGCCAAACTCATTGGCAGCTGCCGTAAAGGGGGCAAAGACGCCCGTTGATTCGCTCATGCGGTTCTCCTTGTTTCGCTTGCAAAGGGGCAAGCTATGCGTGCAGGGCGCGATCGCCGCTTGCGGCCAGCGCGGCCTCCTTGACTGCTTCACTATATGTCGGGTGCGGGTGACAGATGCGGGCGATGTCCTCGGCGCTTGCCTTGAACTCCATGGCCGTAACAGCTTCCATGATCAGGTCCGCGGCCCGTGCTCCAAAGATATGCACGCCCAGCACTTCGTCCGTTTTGGTGTCTGCCAGAATCTTGACAAAGCCTTCCTTCTCTGCGGCTGCTCGCGCCCGTCCCAGTGCCATGAAGGGAAAGCTCCCGGTCTTGTACGCTCTGCCAGCTGCCTTAAGCTCCTGTTCGCTGGCGCCTACCGAAGCCACTTCCGGCCAGGTGTAGACGACCCCCGGAATCAATGCGTGATTCAGATGGGGCTTCTGTCCGGCGATATGCTCGGCCAGATAGACACCTTCCTCTTCCGCCTTGTGAGCCAGCATGGCACCGCCAATGACATCACCAATCGCGTATACACCGCTGGCCGAGGTCACAAAATGCTCGTTCACGCTGACAAAGCCACGCGCATCCTGTGATACACCAGCGGCCTCCAGGCCCAGACAATCGGTATAAGGCTTGCGACCGATGGCAACAAGGCAATAATCGGCCTTCAGCTCCAGATCGCGGCCCTTGGCATCCGTGGCCTTGACGGAGACACCCTCGCCTGTATTCTCAACCTGACTGACTTTGCTGGACAAATGAAACTTGAAGCCCAGACGCTTCAGACTGCGCTCCACTTCCTTACCGAGGGAAAGATCCATTGTGGGCAGGCAGCTGTCCAGTGCTTCGACCACCGTGACCTTGCAGCCCAGGCGCGCGTAGACGCTGCCCAGTTCCAGGCCGATTACACCTGCACCGATGACCACCATGCTGCTGGGTACCTCGGGCAGGGAAAGTGCCTCGGTGCTCGAGATGATTCGCTTTTTGTCGATTTTACAAAAGGGCAAATCGAAAGGCTTGGAACCGGTGGCGAGCACAATATGCCTGCCCTCTAACACGGTTTCTTCCGGGCCATTCACCTTGACCTTGCCTTTGCCCAGAAGCTCACCATGCCCCTTGTAGCGAACAATCGAATGCTTGTCCATCAACATGGAAATGCCCTTGGCCGTCAGTTCGACAACCTTGTCCTTGCGGCCGCGCATCACAGGCCAGTCAAGGGCCAGATCGGTCGTCGTGATACCATGCAGCTTGAAGCCCTTGGCAGCCGTGTGATACAACTCACTGGAATCCAGCAGCGCCTTGGAGGGAATACAGCCCACATTGGTGCAGGTTCCGCCCAGGGTATCGTATCGCTCGACAAGGGCCACCTTGAAGCCAAGCTGGCTCATGCGGATGGCGCAGACATAGCCACCAGGGCCGCCGCCAATGATGATCGCATCGTAATTCATCTGGGTTCCTTCAGACATTCAGCATCAGACGCATCGGATCCTCGACCAGCTCCTTGACCCGCTTGAGGAAGGTCACGCTCTCGCGACCATCGATCAGGCGGTGATCATAAGACATGGCCAGATACATCATGGGACGTATCACGATATCCTCACCCACGGCCACCGGACGGCGCTGAATGGCATGCATACCCAGAATCGCACACTGGGGCGGGTTGAGGATGGGCGTGGACAATAAACTGCCGAACACTCCCCCATTGGAAATCGTGAAGCTTCCTCCACTCATTTCATCAATGGTG
>CAYFPS010000009.1:87279-97410 GCA_964345075.1 uncultured Bacteroidaceae bacterium
TCGCGGGCACGCCCGGCCAGGCGATCAACCTCGCGCTCGAGCTCGTCGATGGCCAGGGTGTGGGCATCGCGTATCACAGGCACAACCAGACCCTTGGGAGCGCTGACGGCAATACCCAGATCCACATAACTGGGTGTTACAATTTCACCCTGATCTATTCGGCTGTTTACTGCGGGAACTTCCTTTAGTGCACGGCATACAGCAGCAGCAAAGAAACTCATGAAGCCAAGTCCGACTTCATGCTTTTCCTTGAAATGCTCCTTGTATTTGGCGCGCAGGGCCATGATTTCCGAAAGATCGGCTTCGTTAAAGGTGGTGAGCATGGCCGTCTGGTTCTTGGCAGCCACCAGCCGCTCGGCCAGCTTGCTGCGCAGGCTGCTCATCGGGGCACGCTCTTCGCTGCGTCCCGCAGGCGACACGGTGGCTGCAAGATTTTCCTCGGTCTTGGCAGCCAACGGAGCCATGGCCGGCGCTTGCTGGTCGATGGCATCAATCACATCGGCCTTTGTGATACGGCCGTCCTTGCCACTGCCCTTGATGGCCGTAGCGCTCAATCCGTGCTCGTCGATCATCTTGCGAGCAGCAGGCGAAGCAATGGCATCCGCTTCGGCTGCAGGCTCTGTCTTCGGGACTGAGGCATCCACGGGCTCGCTGGCAAGGGCCGCTTTTGTACTGGTTTTGGCAGTGCCGGCTGAGGGGCTGATTCGACCCACTGTATCACCGACCTTGACTGTGTCACCTTCATTGGCGCTGGTCTCAAGCATGCCCGACTCGCCGGCCACGACCATCAGCGTGGCCTTCTCAGACTCAAGCTCGAGGATGTCTTCGTCCTTTTCCACGTATTCACCGGGCTGCTTGAGCCAGGCGGCAATCACCACCTCGCTGACGCTTTCACCCGGACTGGGGATCGTGATTTCCCAACTCATGAGCTGGCTCCTGCAAATGCCTTGTCGACGATCATGTTCTGTTCAGCGCGATGTCTGCGTGATACACCGGTGGCGGTTGCGGCCGCCTCGCGGCGTGTGACACCCTTCAAGTCACCAAAGGGCCAGTGAGCCTTCAGCCAGACCCAGGCGCCCATGTTTTGCGGTTCTTCCTGCACCCAGACTTGCTCGGCCGTCTCCGGGAACCGGGCGAGAGCCTCCTCCAGCGCAAAGCGGGGAAGCGGCGCGACCTGCTCCAGACGAAGCAGCGCGATATCCTTGCGCTGGCTTTCCTCCAGCCTTGCCTTCAGCTCGTAATAAATCTTGCCCGAGCAGAGCAGCACTCGTGATACAAGCGCTGGATTCTCAACCGGGTCCACGATTACTTCCTGGAAGCGCGTCTCCGGACCGAAATCCTTAAGGGCGCTGACACAATCCGGATGCCTCAGCAGGCTCTTGGGTGTCATCACGATCAGCGGAATGCGGAAGGGTCGCTTCAACTGACGCCGCAACAAATGAAAGAACTGCGCGGGCGTGGTCACATTGGCCACCTGCAGGTTCGTTCCCGCGGACAGCTGTAGAAAGCGCTCCATGCGTGCGCTGCTGTGTTCGTGTCCCTGCCCTTCATAACCATGTGGCAGCAGACAGACGATGCCCGAGTGCTGACCCCATTTTGTCTCACCGCAGCTGATAAACTGGTCAAAAATGATCTGCGCACCGTTGGCAAAATCCCCGAACTGCGCTTCCCACATGGTCAGGCCTTCCGGCCGCGCCACGCTGTAGCCATAATCGAAGCCCAGCACACCGTATTCGGTCAGCGGGCTGTTCAGCGCAGTAAAGCTTGCTTGCGAGGTGCTCAGATTGGACAGCGGCACATAGCGACCGGAGCCGTCAGAATGCACCAGCGCCGCGTGGCGATGACTGAAGGTTCCGCGGATACTGTCCTGGCCGGATAGCCGGACGGGATGACCTTCCTCAAGAAGCGTCGCCCAGGCCAGACTTTCACCCATGGCCCAGTCAAAGCCCTCTTCAGCCTTCAGCCGCTCGCGGCGACCGTCATAGATGCGTGTTGCCTTGGCAAAGAGCGGCAGGTCGCCGGGCAAATCGAGCATGCGTGATCCAATCCGCCTGAGCTCGTCCAGTTCGATGCCCGTAACCGGTGAAGGCTGTTGCAGATCTTCCGGGCGCGCGCGGCGAATGCCCTTCCAGTCGCCTTCCAACTGGGTGCGGGCGGGAACGCGCTCGATCTCCGAGGCCATGGCCAGATGCTCTTCCATTTCTTCACGGAAGGAGCGCTCCAGTTCGCGGGCTTCCGTTTCCGACATGGCACCGGAATCAATCAACTTGCGGCGGTAAATCTCAAGCGGATCCGGGTGGCGGCTGATTTCCTTGTAAAGGAGCGGTTGGGTGAAGCGCGGCTCGTCACCTTCATTGTGCCCGTGCTTGCGGTAGCCCAGAATATCGATGAAGACGTCACGACCGAACTCCTGACGGAATTCCAATGCCAGACGAATAGCGTGAACGACCGCTTCCACATCATCGCCATTCACATGGAAAACCGGTGAAAGCGTGGTCTTGGCAATGTCCGTGCAATAGGTGCTGGAGCGGCCTTCGCGATAGCCCGTGGTGAAGCCCACCTGATTGTTCAGCACCACATGAATGGTGCCTCCGGTGCGATAACCCTTGAGGCGCGACATCTGCAGCACTTCGTAGACAACGCCTTGCGTGGCGATGGCAGCATCACCGTGGATCAGAATCGGCGCGATCGCCTTTTCCTCACCCTGATAGCGTTTGATCAGCTTGGCATGGGTGATGCCTTCCACAACCGGATCTACAGCCTCAAGATGACTGGGATTGGGAGCCAGATTAACATGGACGCGCTTGCCGCCCGGCAGCATGCGATCGACGCTGAAACCGAGGTGATACTTCACATCGTTGGTGAAATCGACATCCTCGTAATCCACATCACCGAACTCGCTGAACAGCTGCTCGAGGGGCTTGTCAAGAATGTTGGCGAGCACATTCAGGCGCCCGCGATGGGGCATGCCGATCACGAACTCGCGAATACCCAGCTCGGCACCGGTTCCAAGAATTGCGTCGAGCGCCGGAATGACCGTATCCACACCCTCAATCGAAAAGCGCTTCTGCCCGACAAAGCGGGTGTGGAGCAGCTTCTCAAGCAGGACCGTGCGGATCAGCATGCGATAGATGTGTCGACGCTCTTCCGGGGAATAGTGGCTCTGGTTGCGGCCCCTTTCCACGCGCTCCTGCAGCCACTTGACAACCATCGGATGACGGATAAAGCGGTATTCCACGCCCACCGACTGGCAGTAGGTCTCCTCCAGCATGGCGATGATTTCACGCAGCCGGGCGCCGGGCATGCCGACTTCCGATCCGGCCTGAAAAGAGCGGTCCAGGTCGCTTTCATCCAGCCCGAAGGTTTCGAGTTTGGGTTCAGGAAAATAGCGGCGGCGATCGCGCACCGGGTTCGTTCTGGTGAAAAGGTGGCCACGCAGGCGATAGCCTTCAATCAGCTCGAGCACTTTGAGCTCACGCTCGAAATCTTCGCGCACGCGGCGTACGGGTTCGGCACACTGCTCACCGGCTGCAGGCTGGGCCTGACCAGGCGCCGTACGCGCAAATTCAAAGCCCTCAAAGAAGTGTCGCCAGTCGGCTGAGAGCGACTGAGGATTCTCAAGAAACTGCCGGTACTGGGCGTCCAGCACCGCCGGTTCCATCTGATGCAGCCAGCTTTGTTCGGACATTGACTTTGGTTTTCACCCCTTTGATTCGCCAAGCCGTTCAAGTTAGCATAACCAAACATCAGATGTTCGACTTGCCGGGGCCAGATCATGGGTTTGTCGGCCTGCTCAGGGCTGGCTATCTTGGGCCATCAAAAGAGGAAACAGGCATGCCCCTGAACATACACAGCGAGATTGCACCACTTAAGACGGTGATCGTGCACCAGCCGGGTTTCGAGCACCGCAAGACCGTGCCCTGGAACAAGGATGCACTGCTTTTTGATGACCTGATCGATCTGGATGCCGCCAGACAGGAACACAAGGATTTCAGCCTGCTTTTGGCGCAGCACGGGGTGGAAGTCCTTTTCCTGCTTGACCTTTTGAAGGATATCTGTCTGGATCGTGATACACGCGAAAAGGTGTACACGGAGATTCTGCCAGAGCGCGTGCAGGGAAAAATCGACTTTGACGACCTGCAACCCTGGCATCTGGTTCATGGCTACCCAGAGCACACCTTGCTGAGCGTGCGCAGTCTGCTGCGGCCCTTGCCAAACCTGTATTTCATGCGCGATCCCGCCTTTGCCGTACCAGGCGCGATGATCATCAGCCACCCTTTTTGGCCCGCGCGCAAAATTGAAAGCCGCTTGATGCGCGCGATTTTCCGCTATCATCCCCGCTTTGAGGGGATGAAGGTCTGGGACGGGCTGCTCGATCTGCCGGGCGCGCATGTTGAAGGCGGAGACGTGCTGGTGGCCGATAGCGAGACCTTGCTGGTAGGCATCAGTGAGCGCACCAACGAGGCCGGTGCCGATGCGCTGGCAGACTGGCTCTTTGCCAATACACCGATTAGGCGCGTGCTCAAGATCTGGCTGCCGGCCAAGCGCGAATTCATGCATCTGGATACGGTCATGACCTTTGTGGATCACCAGCGTATCCTGACCATGCCCTATCTGTGGGACCGATGCGACCTGTATGCTGACATAGCAGAAAACGCCATGCTGTTATGTGAGCGACTCGGGCATGCCTACACAGGTCCATTGCCTGAGGAGTTACGGGCGGGAACACGACTCGAAATCAGGGAACGTGGCGGAAAAATCACCCATTACGAACGAGTAATCGAAGGCATGAGTGAATGCGGCTTGATTAATCCAGACTGGACAGTAACCGTAGCAGGGGCCTATCAGCATCATGCAAATCCAGAAGAGCATGTGGTTGAAGCTTTGCGCGAACAATGGAATGATGCGGCAAACAGTTTTGCGCTAAAGGCTGGTCAGGTTTTGTGTTACGACCGCAATATCGGCACTCTGCGCGCTCTGGAAGAGGCACATGTAGAGGTTGTTCGCTTTGCCGGAAGTGATCTTGTGCGTGGCAGGGGTGGTGCGCGTTGCATGACTTGTCCAATTCATAGAGAAAGTTGATTATCTGTTGATAGGTTTTGCATGTGTTGATCTGATTTTTCTAATTGTGCAGGTGCGAATTGGCATTGCAAAGCTAACAAGGAGAGCATGATGCTTAAGATCGACAAAGGCATTCCCTATCCGGGTCGTCGCGTGGGCCGTTACCCCTGGCACGAGATGGAAGTTGGTGACAGCGTGTTTTTTGATGACAGCTACAAAGTGAGCACCGTTCGTCAGAGCAGCTACAACCATGGCCGCAAGCATGGCAAGAAGTTCGGCTATTCCAAGGTTCAGGGCGGCTTCCGCATCTGGCGCATTGCCTAGCTTCAGACAGCTATGAATAAAAAGGCCCCTTTTCAGGGGCCTTTTTTGTTGGCTTTATGGGAAATGTCGCGCAGGCTGGACGATTTTGGGGAAGTGAGTTCCCGACTGAGTTCCCGACGGCGAAAAGCCAATCCGTCAAGCCTGCTGGACAGTTTGGCGATTCGCTGTTCCCGACAGCAAAAAGCCAATCCGTCAAGCCCGGCTTGCATTCATCCCGCCTGAATCATTCGCCCCAGCTTCTTTCCGCCGAAAATATGCACATGAAAGTGCGGGACTTCCTGACCGCCTTCACGACCATGATTGGCCAGAATGCGGTAGCCGGGTTCCGCCAGTCCCAGTTGGCGCGCAACTTCACCTACAGCGCGAAAGAAGCCGGCGATCTCCTCCGGATCCGCACTTCTGCTGAAATCATCCATGCTGAGATAAGCGCCTTTGGGAATGACCAGTACATGAACGGGCGCCTGTGGGTTGATGTCGTGAAAGGCCAGCGCAAAATCGTCCTCGTAGACTTTCTTGCAGGGAATTTCCTCGCGCAGAATGCGTGCAAAGATGTTGCTGGAATCATAAGCCATGGCTCTTCTCCTTGGGCTCTCAGCGTGTGACAGGTTTTTTCGTCAAGTAGACTGTGCCATCCAGGGCCACCCGTCTGAAACTCAGGCGACTGTCAGACAGGGCAAGCACTTCGGCTTCTCCATCACTCAGGGCGCCTCGCCTTGACAGCGAATCGATCAGCTCCCCTGGGCCGACAAGTTCGGCCGATTGCCACAGGGTACTGTCAAATGCAAAAGCGATCTCAGCAAGTGGGGCGGGAGCTTTTGCTTCCATCCCCGCCTTCGGCGCTGCCACCTTCAGCCCGTGGCTTTTCCAGACAAGTGCAAAGGCAATGAGAATCAGCAGCAGGACACCCTCGCGGCGGCGGCGCTTCCAGAAGCCCGGGCGATTATCAAATCTGCGGCTAAGTCGTGGAGGTGGCATCGGGACCCTGAACAATGGTCACAGGTCAAAGCGAGCGACGGGGTTCGAACCCGCGACAACCAGCTTGGGAAGCTGGCACTCTACCAACTGAGTTACGCTCGCAAGAACGGTCGAATGTAACAAGTGGCCCTTGCATCACAAGATCTTCGCCCTCCTTGAATGCGCCGCCAGCAGGGCCCGTCCCGTAACGGCCGAAAGCACCAGCAGGCCACCGAAAATGCCAGGCAAGCCCGGCACCTCGCCAAGGATCAGGGCGACCCAGAGTGGATTGAGCACGGGTTCAATGGCAGCGAAGAGCACGGCCGTAACCGCGCTCACCCCCTTGACGCCACCGGCATAGCAGGCATAGCCCAGTCCGAACTGCACAACACCCAGGACAATCAGCGGCAGCCAGTCAGCACTGGCAACGGGACTTTTCACCCAGATCGGCGCCAGCAGCAGAGCCGCGAGCAAATTGCCCAGAATCACGATGCGCAGTGGATCCGACTGTGCTTCCCGGCGCAGCAGCAGAATCGTGCCGGCGAAACTAAGGCCTGCCCCCAGCGCCAGCAGGTTGGCCACAATGGCGTTTCCATCCAGACGATCAAAAAACAGCAGCAGCAGTCCGCCCAGAGTTCCTGCCGTAGCCCACAGATCACGGCGCTCAAGTTTTTCGCCAAGGAAAACAGCCGAGAGGGCGATCACATAGATCGGGGCCGTGTACTGCAAAAGGATGGCATTGGCCGCAGTGCCCAGACGGGTGGCAGAAACAAAACAGACCGTATTTACGGCAAAACTGAAAGCCCCCAGCCAGGTCCAGCGACTGGCCTTCAGGTCCAGCTTGAAGCGGCGCAAGGCCAAAAGGAAAAGCGCTGCAATCAGACTACGCCAGCCCGCCAGGGCAGGTCCGGTAAGATCAACTTCCTTGATCAGCCAGCCGCCCGTACTCCAGAAAAGATTAGCGGCCAGCAGCAAGCCAAGCGGCGAGAGTCCCTTCACTTGACCCCGAGCAATTTGCCACGAAGGAAGGTGCCGTCCCATGGACCGGTGGTAAGCTGAATGAGGTCATCTCTGACGAGGACTCTCTGGTCTTCGCTCACGTACCAATGGCGATCGGCCAGGTCATCACGACAGGTGATCGTGCGACTACGATCGCTCAAGTTGAATATGCCCAACAAGAACTCACCATCGGACGCCATTCGCTCGAAGATCAGCGCGTGGGGATCATCGCCCACGGTACGCAGGATGCGCCAGCCGCCGTCGGCCGCGCAGCCCGTCTGCAGAAACTCTTCCCTTCTCCTGTGCATGTTCGTCAGGCGGTAGGTGTTGGCTATAGGAAAGTCCTCATAATCGATCAGTCGATTACTGAAAAAGTCACCCGTCCAGGGGATCTGGTCCTTGTCAAAAAAGCTCAAGCGGTGATTCAAGTCAGCCTCCTGCCCTGAATAAACCAGCGGCATACCCGGCAGCAGATAGCCCAGCATTCTGAAAAGATCGGTGGCCTCGCCCAGCCTCTCCCGACTGGTACCGTTCCAGGAATTCTCATCATGATTGCTGATGAAGCTCATGCGCTGGGTTCCGGACGGGTATCTTTCTGCATCTTCGGTCAGAATCTCATTAATGATGGCAGCCGGATACTTTCCGGCGTAGATATCGTTAAAGGCGTGATACAAATTCCAGTTGTAGCTCCCGTCGAACAGGGGGTGAAGGACTGGATCCTGCCACTCAGCCAGCATGAAGAGTTCCTTCTGCTGCCGTAATACGGGAATGGCGTACTCCCAGAACTCGAGCGGAACCATGCCGGCCACATCACAGCGGAAGCCATCAACGTCCGCCTCAAAAATCCAGTAGAGCATGTTCTCCAGCATCCAGTCCCAGAGTGGCCGCTTGTCATAATTGAAATCGACTACATCCGACCAATCCGGCACCGGTGATACAGCCTCGCCCTGTTCATTTCGCGTGAGCCATTCCGGGTGGGAGCGCACAATCGGGTTATCCCAGGCGCAGTGGTTGGCCACCCAGTCAAGGATCACAAACATGCCAAGTTCGTGGGCCCGCTCAACAAAGGCGCGCAGATCGGCTTCATTTCCCATATCCGGATTGACCGCACGGTAATCCCTCACACTGTATGGGCTTCCCATCACGCCCTTGCGCCGCTCGTGACCAATAGGATGAATCGGCATCAGCCAGATGATGTCGAAGCCCATTTCATGCAGGCGGTCCAGAAAGGGAATGCAGGCCTTGATGGTGCCTTCAGGAGAGGCTTGTCTCACATTCAGCTCGTAAATCGTCGGATTGGCTGGAATCGCAAAGGCATGGCTGATTGCAAGAAGAGTCAGCAGGAGGGCAGTACGCAACATGTTCATCGGTTATCCTGTCAATTAGATTGTCTGGCAAAGCGGTGATTGGGGCCTTCAGCCGGCAGCAGCTTCTCCAGCGCCTGCTCAAGCATTTCCAGTTCGTGCGCTCCGTTATAGGGTTGATAGCTCACACGAATCAGGCTGCGATTGCGAAAGCCGATGACTGGAACTTCCACATTGTACTCGTGATACAAGGCTGCGTGAAGGCCTGCCTCGTCAAGGGCCGGCAGTTCAAAAGCCATCATTTGTAGTGGATGATCCGGCTGAACAAGGGGCTGCCATCCACGTTTGTCACACAGCTTGTGCAACCAGATTGAAAGCTCATCGCGCTTTTCAAGCGAACGCTGATCCCAGTTTGTGATACACCGAAATTCCAGCGCGGCTTCAAGCGAAAGAAAGGATGATGGATCACGGGTGCCGGGCCACTCCAGCTCACGCACAAGCCGACTCTCTCCTTCGTGCTGCGTACTTCCCCAGCTGATCACAAGTGGCTCGATCCACTCATGGTGTTCTTTGCGCAAATAGAGGAAGCCCGTTCCCTTGGGACCCATCAGCCATTTGTGGGCATTGCCCGCGTATGCGTCTACGCCGCTCTTTTCCAGCTCAAGCGGCAGCTGACCGGGTCCGTGTGCTCCATCGACAAAAACAAAAAGGCCGTGCTCGCGGCCAAGAGCGGCCAGCTTTTCCATGGGAAGGAGCTGGGCGGTTGGACTGGTGATATGGCTGAAGTAGAGCACGCGTGTGGATGGGCCAATCGCTTTTCGAAAGCGATTGACAAGCTCATCATCACCGGGCAGCGGAAGTTCCAGCTCGATTTTCTTCAGCCTGAGGTCACGCCGCTTCGCTTCGGCCTCCCACGCTCTGTCACAGGCGCCGTACTCGTGATCGCAGCTGAGGATCTCGTCGCCCGCCTTCAGTGGAAGACTGCGCAGGACGATGTTCACGCCGGTTGTCGCATTGGGAATGAAAACCAGATCCGCAGATGTGCAGCCGGTAAAGTCCGCCATTCGGCTGCGCGCTTCCCTGAAAAGGTCGGGAGCGCGCCTCACCAGAAAATCAACCGGTTCGCGCTCCATCTCTCTGGCGATCCCGTCACGAGCATCCAGCACGCGCCTTGGACAAGCCCCGAAGCTGCCATGGTTGAGAAAGGCAATTTGCGGATCCAGATGGAAGGCTTCCCGCAGTTCACGATGCATGGTGGACTCCTACGGCCAGTAGCTGGGACTGCCAGCCCCAGCCGCGTGATCTCATCCCTGCTTCGACTCTCCCAAGTCGCAAAAGGGCATTAGACGGAATGCCTGACTGACGCAGGCGATGCTTCAAGGACTGTATCACGGCAAATACGCCCTTCAGCTCAGGTAGCGAAGACGGAGGCCAGTCTGCAGGCTTGTGGATGAAGCTGCGCCAGTCCAGATTCAGTTCTGCCAGCAGG
>CAYFPS010000009.1:97420-100228 GCA_964345075.1 uncultured Bacteroidaceae bacterium
CTGCGATATGTCGGTGAATGCACGAGGCCTTCCGCGCGATCAGCCAGCGCTGCCAGGTGATGCACTTCCCGATGCAGCTGCTGGGCAGGGCCAAGGCCATCGGCCAGCATTTCGCAGACAATCAGGCGTCCATCCGGCTTAAGCACACGCTGCATTTCACGTAATACTCGCCGTGGTCTGGCCATGTGATGCAAACTGACCGAGATGCTGACCGTGTCGAAGTGGGCATCGGCAAAAGGCAGACGGTGGGCGTCTGCATCAATCAGCTCGAAGGGCGTGATACAAGCCGCCTCAAGTGACTCACGGGCCTTTTCCATGGCAGCTGCAGATGTCTCGACACCGGTAACGGACTTCAGGCTGCCCAGAGCCTTGAGTCGATGAATAAAGCTTCCCCCGCCACAGGCCACATCCAGCAAGTGGCCCAGCTTCACCTCGCCGGACTCATCGACAAGCAAAGTGGCCAGCGGATCGGGGCCTTGCTCCATCAGTCACCAAATTCTTCCACATAGTCGGCCAGGGCGGCTTCCACCACCTGAATCGCGTGATCCACATCGTAGATGCTTTCGATGCTGATCTCCGACTCGTGTCCGGGCAGCAGCTTGTAGGTGCTGAAGTAGTGGCGCAGGCGCTCAATCAGCACCTGCGGCAGATCATCCAGCCGCTCCGCGTGTCCCCAGACATTGTCGTTTTCAAGCACGGCAATGATCTTGTCATCCGCCTCGCCGCCATCAATCATCTTGAGGCCACCCAGCACTTTTGCGCGCAGAATGACTTCACTGCGTGATACAGGCCGCTCGCTGATGACACAGATATCCAGTGGATCGCCATCGCCCTTGCCCACATTTGGACAGAGCGCGCCCACCCGCCGACCACAGTAGGTGCGGGGTATAAAGCCATAGAGTGCCGGTGGCTGACTGGAGGTCCGCTGCGGACGATCCACCATCAGATAGCCCGTCACCTTGTCCACTTCGTACTTGACACGATCAAAAGGGGTGATCTCGATATAGGCGTTGAGCAGGCGCGGCGGGTTCTGGCCTGGTTCGAGCCCATGCCAGGGATGAGGACGCCAGCGATAGAAAGGCGCGGGAAATTTCATGTTCAGTCCTTGATAAGTGTTGCAGGCAGTTCGACACGAATCAGGCCGCGAAAATCACCTTCGTGATACATGCGAGCCTGATCATTTGGGTAAAGCTCATCCAGGCGTGATACAAGTGCGGGGTCCATTTCCGCGGGATCGCCATGGCATTTCAGACAGGGTTTGGCGACTCGAAGCGGCTTGTAGAGGCGATAGAAGCTTTCCCCGTCTCGCTTAAGCTCCTGCACCCAGCTTTCCGGCAACCAGGCCTCGGCACTATTTTTAAGACTGAACCAGGCGAGCGCGGCTTCCTCTGCGGCGTCCGGCTTGTTCGCCGTGCTGCGCAGGCGATCGCTGACCCGCTTCAGGCTGATGCCAGGGTGACTTGCGGCAATTTCAGCAGTCAGTGGAAGCGCACGAAGATTGCAGAATTCCACAGCAGCCAGCGGGCCGGACCCTTCCATGGCCTTTGTCAGTTCCTGCTTTAGTGCAGCAGCCAGATCGCCGGCAATCGGCATGGCAATGTCCGCGACAAGAGCCGCTTCTTCCGGCAGGGCTTCCCGGCCATTCTTGCCAGGGCCACAGGCCACCAGCAGGATAAGCGTTAGCAAGGCAGTCATGCGTTTCATGCTTGGCTCCTTTTGTGCACGAACTTGGCTGACAAGCTACAAAAAAAGGCCCTCGCATGAGGGCCTTTGTATCACCACACACTCCAGTCATGCGCCGGGCTGATGGTCTTCAATCTTGCGACCACGCTCCAGATAGCGGTAGATGCTGCGACGAGACATGTCCAGGAAGCCGGCCACGCGGTCAACGTCACCGTCGAACTTGTTCATGGCCTGACGGACAGCCTGAACGGCCACCTGCTCCTGCAGCGCCTTGAGTGAATTGTCATCGCTGGAAAACTCGATCTTCCAATCCCCTGAGGACTGGAAATCGACCTTGATCCCCTGCTGTGTCATTGCGAAATCCCCCGATTGCAACGGCCTCGGCCTTGTGGTAAACCGAAGCTGATAAATTGAACGTTCCCCTCTTCCCGAAAGGCTTCGGGATTCTCGTTTGGGCTATCTTTTGCCCGCGAACACATCGGCCAAGGTAAAGAGCAGAATTGGCATTTGCATCCAGAATCTTTGCATGAGAAGATTTTTTTCAAAAGCCGAAGGCCAGCAAGCCGGAAAGCAGCAAAATTCCGCCCATTGCAATCACGGCGCCAAGCCAGGCCAAAGGACCCGAAGGCCGCCCGGTTAGTGCTGCCAGCAACAGGGCAAAAAGCGGACTGGTGCTAAGAAGGGTCTGGGCCAGACCTGCCGGAAGCTCTTTCAAAGCTACCTGCTGAAGCCAGATGCCGAGGAAGGTTCCAAGCAGGGTGGCCCCGATCAGGGCCTGCCAGACTTTTGGCAATCCTGTACGGACAGGAACGGAACCACTCCTACGCACCATCAGCATCAAAACGAGCAGCAGGCTACCACCGGACAGCCGAATCAGGGCAGCCAGCAGCGGGTCAAGGTCGGCAGACACCATGGCTCCACGGGCCAGCACCACTCCCCCACCCTGACATAGCGCAGCCAGCGCGCCTGCCAGAACTCCAGCTGTGCTGACTGCGGGCATGCCCTGCTTTTCGCCAAGACCGCGGGCCACCACCAGACTGACACCTGCCATGACCAGCAGCATGCCCGCCAGTTCATGAGCACCGGGCGCTTCACCCAGTACCAGTAGTGCGATCAGGGTGGCAA
>CAYFPS010000009.1:100238-128421 GCA_964345075.1 uncultured Bacteroidaceae bacterium
GGCTCTTCAGCGCAGTGAAGTAAGCTGTATCACCGATTCCGATTCCGATCAGGCCGGAGAGCAGCAGAATGAAAAGCGGGCCGCCAGAAGGCAGCCCGATCGGTTTACTTCGAAACAAGAGGACAAGCAGCATGGCTGTTGAAGCCAGCAAGCCCTTCAGCAGATTCAAGACAAGCGGCGAGATTTCGCGCCCGGCATTGCGAAAGAGTGCGGTGGCCGTTGCCCAGCCAAGTGCCGCGGCCAGGGCGGCAATCATGCCTTCAAGGGACAAGCACAGTCCTTGCGCGATAAACGCGCAGCTCGCCGGCAAGGGGCAGATCAGGATCAAGCCAGCTGTTTTCCGCCGTCTGAGCCAGCACCTCGAAGGGTCCGCCCAGGCCTGATTCGCTTGCCTCAATCTGCACCAGGCTGCCAGCCGGTGCGGCAGGATCCGGCCAGCTCAGCTGCACCTGGCCACTGGCCAGTAGTGTAATGCTCAACTCAGGCACTGGCAGGCTGCCCGTTTCAAGCGGAAACCAGAGCCACTCATTTGCCTCCAGATGTCCGTCGCCGTCGCCTTCCGGAAGCTGCACGAGCAGTGGCCCGCCATCAGCCGTCTCCCAGCCGCCCAGCGCCAGCCAGACGCCTTCCGGAACGCTACCCAGAAGGCCGGCCAGATCCAGGCTTCCTTCCAGCACAAGGCCACTCCCGGCCTGTGGCAGGCCTGCGCCAGCGTCAAACCAGCCACACCAGCCATTGTCCGCTTCCTGCGCCAGATAGGCATCCCATTGGCTGACCTGACCGCTCTTCGCCCAGGGCGCTGCGTCAAGCAGGCTGGATCCACTACCGACAAACAGGAAATGATCACGACCCTCGGCAGCAGGGTTGCTGGCCAGGTACAGCCTTTCGCCGTTCCAGCCGGCATGCAGCTGCAGGCTGCCCGATTGGGCAATCAGGCTGGCGGCCTCGTCCAGCTGTCCGTCAATCACCCACTCGTTGCCACCGCCGCCGCCCGGCAGAACCGTAACATGCCAGTCCTGGCCGCTGTTGTTGTCCCAGCTGCCCGCGTTGTCGTGAAAAACGAAGTCGGCTTGTGTGGCCGATTGTGGAAGACTGAACTCGGCTTGCCAGGCCAGGCTGTCGGCATTCCAGCTCATGGCCATGTCGCTGACCGATGACCAGCCATTGAAGCCCAGATGCATCCACACCGGGTTTGTATCACCGGGAAGCGGACTTCCATCCATTCGATACTGCACGGTCATGCTCTCCCCGGCCTGGGGGAGCTCGGGCCACCAGCTGACACGGCCGCCCGGGGTTGTCGAGCCACCACCCGTGCCAACCCACGTGTGCAGGATCGGCGAGCGCTTCACATTGCCGCGGTTGTCCACAGCTTCCACATAGTAGTCGACCAACACACCGCCTTCATCCACGATATCCGGTTCGGTGACATGAATCCAGTATTGATCGGCCATGTATTGCGGCAACTCGAAGAAGTCGATGTTCGGGTCGTTGTAGACATTGCCTGTGGGAAAGCTGCGCTGATTCATGGGCAGACTCACCCACTCGCCCACTTCCGGGCCACCGGCAAAGGTCTCGTTCTGATGGCTCGAGAGGGGATTGACCCCGTCCGCATCCAGCCGATAATTCCAGCTGACTGAAGCCAGTCCGGAGACATCATCGATAAAGGTCCAGATGTAGAAGTCACGATCATGCTGCACGGCCTGATAGCCCCACAGTGCGCCAAATCCGGTTTCGCCCGGATTGTGCGGAAGCTGCTGGGGAAGCCAGATCGTCGGCCCGGTCTGATCCTGACTGCCATCACCGATCACATTGTCGGCGTGTGATACAGCCTCGTTGCAGGCAACTGTCGGCTTCACTTCCATGTCCAGCGCCGCGCCGTAATACATGTATCCACTGGTCAGCGAAGGCAGGAAAAAGTGCCAGGCCAGTTCAGCATCGCTCGCCCCGTGTGTGACAGGATCCCTGACGGCATCCACGGAAACACCCCCCGCGATTTGATCGGCGGTGAGCACACGGTTCTGGGCGGCCGTGATCACGGCCCAGTTGCGTTCATCTTCTGCCCAGCCGTTTTCAATGTTGAACTGCCCGTCGGCACCTACCAGCGGCCAGATCCAGTTGATGAAATCCGGCGAGCCAAAATCACCATCCGCATTCACCCAGGCCCCATCCTCCACATGAATCAGATCCGCCTCACTGACTGGATGCTGATGCAGATAGTCCTGCACGACAGTGGGCACATGCCCCTGTGATACAGCCTGCGCCGTGAATTGCGGAACACTCTCCAGATAGTAGGAGAAACCGCCGCCCCAGGCATTGTCGCCGTCATGGGCCAGCGCAATCAGCATGGGCTGTGTGGCCTCGCTGTGGGATGCGATCTGATTGATATCGTCCATGCCGTACATCTGGTAGCCATCGATCCAGCTCATGGCCTGCGCCACCGGCACAACCGTGATACGACTGACTTCGCCGTTCTCGGGATTAACATACTCGGCCTTGTGCGGCCTGTAGGCAAAGGGCACGGCATTGGTAGGCGTGCAGCCACGACTGATGGTTCGGGAAAACCAGTTCGTCTGCGCGGGGTTGATCTGATCGGCCTTGTTGGGCGGATCACAGTTTTCACCGCCCGTACCGAGGGTCAGCGGGAAGTTCTCGCAGGCACGTGATACATGGTTGTTTGGCACAAAACTCCACTCGATGCCTTCCTCAGCCAGAATGGGAATGATGCGCTCGGAAAAGGCCAGCTCCGGCGGAAAGAAGCCCAGCGAGGGCGCCGGCCAGCTGCCCCAGATATCCGGGTAGATATCCTTGGCAATGCGAATCTCCATTCGCAGCGCAGCTTCGTCCACCAGGGGCGCCAGACTGTGGTGATAGGGGAAGATCACCAGATCCAGTCGAGGCTTGCCATTGGGCGTTGTCCAGCTGCGCGCGGTGCGGTTGCCATTATACCAGCCTGAAGAGTAGCCATAGGCATTGTTTGCACCAAGACTGCCGACGTTTTCCGCCAGGCAGCCGGAATAGCTGACCTGAGCGCCACTGGCCGCACCGGACATGCTGGCAATGGAAGCGCGCACACGGTCCTGATAAGCGGCCACGCGATCCGCCACACTGAAGATCTCCTCCACATTGTTCTGTGGGTGAGCGGCTCCGCCATTTCGATGCTGAATGGACTCCCAGGCCTTTTCATAGGTCTGGGGCGCAAACTGGCTGCGATCCGGCCAGTAGATCGGCTGCTGCATGTGCCAGTGATAGGTCGTGTAAACCTGGGCCTGCAAGGCGCCAGCGGCAAGGATCAGGGCAAAGAGTTTCTTCATCAGGTCTCCCGGAAAAGATGAGTCGGAAGGATAACGCTTTGTCAATAAAGCTGCTGAATGAAAAATCAGGGAAGCAAAAAACGAAGTGAGAGGCCGGTTGAAAAAGCGTGATAGCTGTAATAGGCATCGCTGGAGCTCGCGTCCATCAGATTGCCATAAAGCTGAATTTCACTGCGCACGGGCAGCCATTTAGCCGGAAGGCCGCGAGTCAGGCTCAGGCCGATCTCTTCTCGCCTGTCATTTCTGGCCGGAAAGCCGGTAAGTTCGGCTGTGTCGGCATAGTGGGCCAGCGTGCGGCTGAACTCCAGCCCACCCCGCCAGCCGAAAAGAATGGCGTTGAAGCGCAGGTTGAGCTGCCAGCCATCCCAGAGCATGTCGCCGGGATCCATCCCGTGAGCCAGCAACCTGGCCAGTACATCTGTGCCGGCCTCGCGCTGCTGACGCTGCTGAAGGTTCAAGACCAGACTGAAACGTGTCCCCAGGGGCCGGCTGAGGCGCAGGCGTTGCCAGCTGTAGACGGTGGCCGCTGGGTCATCGAATTCCACATAGCGGCGAGCGAGCAGCCCGGCTTCCAGATCCACTGCCAGCGGCCACTGAAGGGCCAGATTCATGCCGGTCACGACCTGCTCTTCGCGATAATCAACAGCCAGGCTGTCCGGGTAGCCTGGGTAGGCACTGCGGGTCATCTGCACATTGGCCCGAAGGCGAAAGGCATCATTGACTCGATGCACGAGGCCCGTGCTCAGGAAGTAGCGATCCCGGTCGTAGCTGGTATAGGCTTCACCATAATTCTGAAAAGTGATGCCGCCGTTCAGCCAGATGCTCTCGATGGAACCGACTTCCTTTCGAAAACGCAGCATCAGGCCATGGCTTGTGGAGCTTAAGTCCTGCTCCTGATTGAAACGAGAAAGCCGGCCTGAAAACTGAAAGGTCAGGCCGGCAGGGAGATTCTGCGCCAGCAAAAGATTCAGCTGGTGAAATTGATCCGATACGGCGCTGGCATCATGAAAGAGGTTGTCGGTGCTTCCCAGTTCGACTTCGGCGCGAAGATTGGGCATGCTGAGCCCGGTTGCCGGTGTGACAACGCCCAGAAGCAGCAGCAGCACAAGTAGCCGCAACATCGAAGAGGAGCTCCGTCTAGTGACCGCCGTTTCCATTGCCTCCGGACTGTCCACCCGGGCCGCCATTTCCACCACCTTCGCCACCGCCTTCACCACCACCGCCTTCGCCGCCACTGCCCTGACCGGATCCACGGCCACCGGGCATGGTCATGAAGGAAGGATCACCGTTGCCATCGTGGGCCGAGCCGGGCCAATCTTCCCAGTCGGGTCCCTTTGATTGCTCCCACTGCTGCCAGGCGCGCTGCCACGCGTCATCCCGAGCCTGGCTCTCCCACCAGACTCGAAAGCGCGTGCTGTCGACGGCCACACTGTCCGGCATTCCGCGATAGGAGGCCCAGCGAATGCCCTCCGCACCCCGGCCTCGTCCCCAGGTAACCTGATTACCGCTGGCCCGGTTGTCCGGATCGACACAATCAGGAATGCCATCCCGATCGCTGTCCGGGGCCAAGTCATTAAAGCCGTCGCCATCCAGGTCTACAAAACGGCCCGGGCCACCGCCACCAAGGACGGGTGTCAGGCCAGTCAAAAGCAGTGCCAGAAGGAAGGGAAGCATGGTTTGCTGCATCTTCATCTTGTCCTCCATCGTTCAGGTGCCCTGAATCATGCAAGTGCCGTGCCAGTCAGGGTCTTGCCAACTTGCCCGGCAAAGGCCGCTTCTCAAGGGGCCTGAACCCTTAATCGCGCCATCTGTTCATGGCAGGGTCCGACCATTTGGTCGACTTTGCCAACCAGCTGGTCGCATTTAGAAGTTCCAGCGCTTCAAGCGATCACGAATATTCTTGTCAGACATCTTGAGCAGCCTGGCCGCCTCGGTCTTGTTACCGCCACTCTCTTCAAGTGCCTTCAGGACGTAGTGCTTTTCAAAGGCCTCGATTCGCTCCAGCAGCGACAGGCTTTCATCATCGCCGGGAAAGCAGCTGCCCGCCTTCATCACGGGTTCGCCCCCGATGGAAGCAGGCAGGTCCCGCACGCCGATCAGGTTGTTGCGCGTAAGCACAACCGCCCCCTCAATGGCATTTTCCAACTCGCGCACATTGCCGGGCCAGGCATGCTTCATCAGAAGGTCCAGCGCTTCCCGTGATACACCCGTTACGGCCTTCTCATTCATGCGCGCGTATCGCTCGATGAAATGCTCGACCAGTGGCAGAATGTCCGACTTGCGCCTGCGAAGCGGCGGCAGACTGACCCGCACCACATTCAGACGGTAGAAGAGGTCTTCCCGAAAATCGCCATCGGCAATCGCCAGATCCAGATCACGATGGGTGGCCGCAATCACGCGCACATCCACTGGCAGGGGCGATTCGGAACCCACACGCTCAACCGTGCCTTCCTGTAATACACGCAACAGCTTGACCTGACTGTGCAGGGGCATGTCGCCAATTTCATCAATAAAAAGCGTGCCGCCATCGGCCCGCTCAAAACGTCCGGCATGACTGCTGGAGGCGCCGGTAAAGGATCCCTTTTCATGCCCGAAAAGCTCGGATTCAATCAGTGTATCGGGAATGGCCGCGATGTTCACCGCGACAAAGGCCTTGTCACTGCGATTGGATGTCTGATGAATGGCGCGAGCGACCATTTCCTTGCCCGTGCCCGACTCGCCCAGAATCAGCACGCTCGCCCGGCTGGGGGCAACACGGGCCACCAGTCCCAGCAGCTCGCGCATTTCCTCGCTGCGCGCGATCATCTCGCCGCCTGCGGAGTCGGCAGAACGCGCCCTCAGCTCGCGCAGTTCATCCTGCAGCTGGCGCACTTCCAGGGCACGCTGGATCTGCAGCCTGAGCCCGGGCAGCTCAACAGGCTTGGGGATGAAGTTGTAGGCGCCCTGCTGCATGGCTTCCACAGCAGTTTCAATTGAACCAAAGGCGGACATGACGATCACCTGCACCAGAGGATTGAGCTGACGCACCTCCTTAAGCAGCTCCACGCCATTCAGGCCGGGCATGCGCAGGTCTGTCAGCAGAAGATCCACTCCGTGTCGGCGCACCTGCTCCAAAGCCGCCTCGCCATCGGCAGCCTGCAGCACCGTGTATCCGTCCATCTCCAGAGTATCGGCCAGCATCTCGCGCTGGGGTCCGTCGTCATCAGCAACCAGCAGAGTAAAGCCTTCCATCTATCAGGCCTCCAGCTCCAGACGGAAGGTCGCCCCGCCGCCCGGTGTGTCCAGCACCAGTACACGCCCGCCATGTTCCTGCGCAATGCGCTGCACCATGGGCAGACCGATTCCCGATCCGCTGGCGCGCGTGGTGTAATACAAATCGAAAAGTCGCTCCCGCTCCTTCTCCGCAATCCCCGGGCCATTGTCCACAACATCCAGTCGAATCTTCTCCCCGACCGGGCTTGCCGTGATACGCAGACGGGGATCGGACTGTCCGGCATCCTGCAAGGCTTCAAGCCCGTTTCGCAGAAGATTCAGCACGGCCTGTCGCAGCTGATCCGCATCAAAGGCGAAGTTCAGCCCTGCGGGAATTTCCTGCTCAAAGTGAACGCCGGCCGCAGCCGCCTGACTGGCCAATCCTTCCAGTGTCGGCTCCAGCACGCGGGCCAGATTCTGCTTGCGGCGGTCGGCTTTGGGCGGACGGGCAAAGGCCAGAAAGTCGCTGACAATTCGCTCGATGCGGCGACTTTCCGCGCGGATTGAATGAACAACCTTCAAGAATTGCTCACGGTGCTTGACGGGATCAATCTGATGTTCGAGGCGCTGGGCGGCCATACCAATGGTGTTCAGGGGATTGCGGATCTCGTGGGCTACGCCACCGGCCAGGCTACCCATGGCCGTCAACCGCTCACGCTGTACGCGCTCGGCCTCCAGCGCACGGACGTCCCCCTCGATCCGGGCCTTTTCATCAGCCAGCAGACGCAGGTTCTGTCGATTGAGGAACCAGGCGAAGAGGATCAGCAGCAGGGCCAGCAACAGACTGCTGCGAATGGCAATGGCCCAGCGGCTGCGCGCTTCAATCTGCTGGAGGCCCGGAATCACCAGTCCCAGCCGCAAGACAACACCCTCGCCGCCGCTGAAGGGCGTGCGCGCTTCAAACACCGGACCATCAGGCGTGTCCAGCACTTCTGTCTGAAAGCTCATGGTCTTGAGTGCACGATCATGTGTGGCCTGCCCCGGCTGTTCAACCCAGTCGGGAAGACCCGGCGTGGCGGCAATCAGCTGATCCGGCGAATCGAGAATCGCATAACAGACTTCCGGGTGATCACCCAGATCCTTGAGCAGAGCTCCCAGACCTACGTTTCGGCGAATTTCAAGAAGCTCGCCCGAGGAAACCGCCACCCTGAGGGCGCCCCCGTCCTTGAGTCGACTGGCAACGCCGTAATAGCCTTCACCCATTTGACTGGCGCGAAAGAGCCCCAGCACCCAGTCCCGCTGGCCGGGCGCGAGGTTTTCGGGGACATGCAGCCTGCCCAGCGCCCCATAGCCCAGATCGCTGCCACCAATCCAGTTCATATCCGGCCCGAAGCGGTCGATGCGAGCAACACCGGCCAACGTCAGTAGCTCGCTGTAGTTCAATCCACTCACTTCACCGGCATCAATTCGCGCAGCCAGCAGATGGGCCACGCTGAAAAGCTGATCGGTCAGTGCACCGCGCACGCTGCTCTCCGCGAGACTGGCGCGGGCGGAAGCCTGCTCTACCTGGGTAATCAAGGTTCGGGCCGTCTCAGCTGCCAGATCATGGGTCAGCTGGCGGACTTTCAGGTAATCAAGAACGGCCATGCTGATCACACCTGCGGCTAGCAGGGCAAAGAGCACGAGAGTCGGCGGTGAAAAAGCGTGAAAACGGGATGGGCCGTCAGCAGGACTCATAAGTCATCCGATTCTATTGATGACAATATCGCGCTTCGAATGGTTCTTGTGTGTCAGGCCTGGGTCAGCGCCAACCGAAGGGTCGATAGAGTCGACCCATTGGTCGGATTCTACGGCAACCAACTGCCCCGCAAAACGGAAGACTCCAGGCAAACAAGCATCTATCTCGTTGCCCATCATAGCTTTTACTGATTTCGTCTTTTGATTTTCAAAAACTGGCACGGCTCTTGCCATAAGCAGGGCAAGCGCGGCGAAAAGAAGATTCGCCCGACTGGTTGAAAACATTGAGGATCGAAAAATGAACATGCTCAAGAAGCTCACCCTGGCCGCCCTTCTCCTGACCTTTGCCGGATTTACCACCAGCTATGCCCAGTTCGGCAATGGCCCCGGCGACTGCACGGGCGACAACTTCGTGGACGTAGATGGTGACGGCTACAATGACAATGCCCCCGACGCCGATGGCGACGGCATCCCCAACTACTACGATGAAGATTACGTTCCCGGTGGAACTGGTGGCAATGGTGGCGGCAATGGCGGCGGCGGCGATTGCGACGGCGATGGCAGCGGTTTCGTCGATGAAGACGGCGACGGCATCTGCGACAACATGGGCGATGGCGGCAACAAGTACATGTACAAGAAGGGTGCCCAGATTGACCGCACGGGTGACTGCACGGGCGACGGCGAAGGCCTGAAGAAGCAGTTCAAGGGCGGCAACAACTAAAGTCCGAAACTCCCTATACACGACCCACCTTCCATGTGAAACTGTTGTTCACGGGTTCAAGCGACAGCGCCCGCTCACCACACGGTGAGCGGGCGTTCGGTTTTATGGCCGAATACGGATTTGTTACCATTGTCAGGTCATAGCTTGAGGACCTGTCATGCCCTTTCGTTCAGCCCTGATGCTTGCCTGCTGTCTTCTGCCCCTACTCCTTGCGTCTTCTCTAAACGCCTCTGAAAGCCAGGAACCCGCCCAGGAAATCCTGCTGAAGCTGCCGGACTACATTCTGGAACTGGAAGATTCCGCACAGCCAAACATTCGCTGGCAGGATCCTTACGGCTTGTCCGGGTTGATTCCCGAGCTGGATGAAGCGCGGGTGCTTCCCCGCCTGAAAGTGCTGATTGAGCTCAGCCCCGGTCAGCAGCCTGTGATTGAAGTACTGGATCAGGACGAGGGCCAGCCGGTGGCCGACCTGCGCATGGAAGGGGGCCAATTTCCAGCAGGCCCCGCGCTTGAGTTGCAGGCGCCTGTGATCCAGCGTGGCCGCGCCTATCATGCTCTTTGCTGGTCGCCTTTCTGGCTGAATGAGAAGTCGGGCCAGCTACATGCGCAGACCTGGATCCGCCTGCGCATCGAGACCAGGGCAGGGCTGGAAGATGAAGCAAGAACCCAGCTTGCTCCCCTGCCGGCAAGGCTTCAGGAGAATGCGATCCTGCGAGAAGGTTCCGGAGCCGACGGCCATGCCTTGCCCGGAACCTATGCGGTGGTTGGCTACTCGTCTCTTCTCAACAATCCTTACATGGCCGAACTGATCGAATGGAAACGAGCCTGTGGCCACCATGTGCATGTTTTGACTGAGTTGAATCTTGGCTCGCTAACGGCCAGTAACATTCGCAATGCCGTCCGCCAGCTGTATCACAACGACGACTTCCCGCCCCGCTTCCTGATGCTGGTGGGTGATACACAGGGCAGCTGGCCCATACCCAGTGGCAGCGCTGATGTCGAGGGCATCAACGACCATTATTATTCCCTGATGGACGATGCGGATTTCCTGGGTGACATTGCCGTCGGACGCCTGAGTGTGGAGACGCAGGCACAGATGGCCGTTGTTGCCAACAAGATTCTGCGCTACCAGATGAACCCGGACACGCTGGACGATGGCTGGACCATGCGCGCCAGCCTGCAGCGCGGCTATCCTGCAGTCTCGATGACTCACCTGCTGCGCAGCATCGCAGGGCAAATGGTTGATCAGGGAGTCCGCAGCGTTGACACTCTCTGGTATGAATCGTCCGACTGGCTGGAGGATCAGCTTCTGGGTGGAGTCGGGCACTACACCTATCGCGGGCTGGCCATGTACGGCCTGTCAACGAGCGATGTGGACAGACCCGATGCTTTCCAGAATGTCTGGCGAACGCCATCCATGTGCATGTTCACCTGCATCGTGGGCAACTTCAACAATCGCTACGGGATCACGGAAGCCTTTCTGCGCAAGGGGTCGATCGATGCCCCTGCCGGAGCGGTCTCGGCCGTTGGCCTCGCCACAGGCTTTACGCACACGGCCTTCAACAATGTGCTGACAGCCGGATACTATCAGGCTCTGCTGGAGGACACCCCGGCCACAGTGGGTGAAGCTCTGTTTCACGCCAAGTTCAGCCTTTGGGCCACCCTGCCGGAAGGTTCTCAGGACTTCATCCATTTCTCCAGCTGGGCCAACCTGATGGGTGATCCCGGCATGCATGCCTGGACAGGCCCCGCCAGACACCTGCAGCTGGAATCCCTGCTGGGCCCGGTCATTCCGGCTGGGGCAACGGAAGCGGCTTTTCGAGTTCTGGATGATGCCGGCCTGCCGGTGCCGGGTGCCTGTCTGTGTGTACGACAAGCGGGCGGCTATCAGGCGCTGGCACAGGCAGACGAAAATGGTCTGCTGAGTTTCGAGCTGACGGGCATGGCCATGGGAGGCGCAAGTTATGTGCTGAGCAAGCCGGGCTATCGCTACAAGCTTGGTCAGCTGACACGGGAAGAAGGGCTTGCGGTCCTCAGGCTGGAGGCATCGAGCCTGCCGGAAGCCATTGTGGCGGGCAGCGAAATCCTGATTGAACCTTTATTGATCAATCCCGGATTTGTCACACAGCAGAATGTGCGCGCAATCCTTTCCGCAGATCCCGGCGAGATGGTCCTCATCGATTCAATCGCCATCGCCGGCGACCTTCCAGCCGGATCCAGTGCCCTTGCCAGTCCGTGGCGCGTGCGGCCGCTGGCCAGCCTGCCAGCGGGTACAAGCATCCTGCAGCAGGTGCAGCTGATCTCCGACAGTCTGAGTACGGCAGACTGCTTTTCAATGGATGTGATCGCTCCACATCTGCTGCTGGAGGACCTGCGGCATCCGGAGGGCAGCATGCCCCTGCCCGGTGAATCATTTCTGGCCGAAGTCCGCATTCGTAACACAGGATCACCCTTTACGGGGAGCGGCCAGTTAAGCATCAGCAGTCCATCTTCAGAAATCACGCTGCCGAATGAGCCATTAACCTTCAGCATGAATGCCGCCGACTCAATCTTCACATTGATGGTCAATCTGACGCTGGCGGATTCCACCCCGCTGGGCGCGGTTCTTCCGCTCGATCTGGCCTGGCTCTTTGCCGAAGGCCCGGAAGGCCAGAGTCATGGCTGGCTTGATGTGGCTGGAAGCTCCATGGTCTCAGCTCAGGGCCCGGATCCCTGGGGTTACCGCGTGATCGAGGATCTCGATGGCCTTGATCTCTCGCCTGCGTGGTCCTGGACCTGGGCGAGCACGCCACTGGCGATTACAGATTTTGGCGACTCGCAGGATCACGCCATCTGGATCGATCTGCCCTTTCCGCTGGTCTATTATGGTCAGTCCTACGACAGCCTTTGTGTCTGCTCCAACGGCTTTGTTTCTGTGGATCCTCTTGCCGCACTGGATCCACATTTCAGGGACAATCTGCTGCCAGGCCCGATTGGCCCGGCTGGCATGATTGCGCCAATGTGGGATGACTTCTACATCCCGAATGACCCGGAGGCAGGCGTCCACGTGCACCATTCGCCCGAAAGCGGCGAGTTCATCATTCAATGGACACGGCTGGGATTCTACTTTACAGAAGGGCGCAACACCTTTCAGCTTGTGATACAGGATCCGGACCTGTACCCCACACCCACGGGCGACAGTCGCCTGCTCTTC
Organism: uncultured Bacteroidaceae bacterium; assembly: GCA_964345075.1. Lineage (GTDB taxonomy): Bacteria > CAIWAD01 > CAIWAD01 > CAIWAD01 > CAIWAD01 > CAYFPS01. The sequence goes on from CAYFPS010000009.1 coordinate 112,393, forward strand.
AAGTATCTGGAGTACAGCAACACGCAGGACGCCGCGACCGATTTCCGCTGTTCCACCAGTGGCTTTCAATGTCCTGAGCGTAGTCGAGGATTGTGTATCACGCATTTCTGCAGCAATGATCGGCTGTCAACAGAATTGGGCAATCACCGTGTTCTTCTGATCACCACCGAAGAGCCGGCCTACCATTCAGGCGAGGCCGTCGCCCCGCTGCTTGTGCACGATCCGCTCCTCTTTGCTCAGGCCGGTGACAGCCTGCACTTCACCATGGAAGCGCTTGACTCTGGCGGCATTTCCTCTGCCTGGCTTGAACAGCAGCTGAGTGATGGAACAAGCCAGCTCTATGAGTTGCAGCAGACCGGCCTCTTCAATTGGGAACGAACGCTACCGCCTTTGCAGGAGGGCAGCACATTCGCCTACAGTCTGTTTGCGCGGGATGCCAGTCTGCTCCAGAATGAAGCAGGCATCGGACCCTTCAGTTGCACGGTACTCGGCTCTGGCCTGCCGACAGGTCCGGATGAGGCCGGCCATCTGATTCATGACTCCACAGACGAGACGGGCTTGCCCTTTTCATGGGAGGATCCAGGTGAGAACGGCCAACTCTTCGACTTTTATGATCAGCTTGTATTACACAACCTGCCGCTGCGACTTGCCTGGTATGGTGTGGACTATTCCAGCCTGACCATCTCCTCTACGGGCGTGATACGCTTTGGGGACTTTGATGCCTGGCCAATCGGTCCTGCGCAGCAGGCAGGCAGCGCGGAAAACATCAGCAATTTCATTGCCCCGCTCTGGGTGGACGAAACGCCGCCCAGTCTGATCTTCGTGAGACATGATGACGGAAGCGGTCGCTTGATTCTCACCTGGTCACAGATTCAGATTGTAACGCCGAGCGGCCTGCAAAATGTTCAAGTACAGCTCATCCTACATGATGCCGACCGGCATCCGACGGCTAACGGCGAAAGCGCCATCATCATGCAGTATCTGGGCCTGCAGGAAGCCCTCCACGGTTCCATCGGCATTCAGGGGCCGGACGACGGGCTCTCCTACTGGTTCGATGGCGAATATGACGACCACGCCACGGTTCTGGCCGACAGCCTGTGTCTTCTGGTTGCAAGCGAAAGCTGGACGGGCGGCCCGCTGGAAACGGGTATCCCGAAGACCTTTCTGCTGGAAGCCCCGGCACCCAATCCCTTTAACAGCCGGACGAAGGTCGCCTTTCGCCTGCCCAGAGTCGGGCAAATCGAGCTGCGTCTTTTCAATCTGCTTGGACAGCAGGTTCAGCTGCTTCAGTCAGGCCCGGCAGCTGCGGGCAGGCATCAAATCGTTCTGGATGGCGGTGGCCTGAGCAGTGGCGTCTATCTGCTGCGCCTTGAGCAGGCCGGGCAAGTAGACAGCAGAAAGCTCCTGCTCCTGAACTAAGCCTGTATCACGCGCCGGCTTCTTTACAAAAAGGAAAGCGCCGCCTTTTGCTCAAAGGCGGCGCTTTTTGTTTCAACGGACAATCAGCGCAAGTAGGTGACAGTTTCCACCGCTACTTCACCGGCACTTTCCAGTTTGAGGAAGTAGACGCCCGAGGCAAGTCCAGACCCATTAACTGACAATGCCTGCCAGCTGATTGTGTGCTCTCCGGCCTGCGACCAGCTGCTGACAAGCAGTGCCTGCTCGCGGCCAAGCAGATCGTATACCGCCAGACGCACCTCCCCCGCCTGCTTGAGACTGAAGGGAATCTTCACAACAGGATTGAACGGATTGGGCCAGGGCTTACCAAGCCTGAAGGAGGCCAGCTGAGCTTCGTCTTCAGCGACGCTAAGATCAGGCTCAGTGAAAGTGATCAGGCGATCCTCAGGATGAAGCACCGGACTGCCGGCATTCATGCCCGCCTCAATCAATTGAATCAGGCTTGTATCACCGATGTTGGCAGCAGGTGACACAGTAAAGAGCAGGCGTGTCAACACGGTACCCGTTACCGGCAGCGCAGGACCACTGGCCGAAAGCCTTAAAGTATCGCCTGCAAGCTCCACCGCCGGGCTGCTCCAGCCCTCGCTCAAGGTCGTATCAAACTCGAAGTCGGCGTAGCTGAGCAGGCTGGAATCCACAACCAGCTCAAGTTCCCAGCTGGTTATCGAAAAGCCCTCGAGGCTGTCGCAGACTATCGGCAGCCGGCAGACCTGTCCGACCGGTGCAGGCGCCAGGCCCGGCTGAATGTCCAGATCGTAAACGGCAATGACATCGCTTGTATCACTGACGCCCATGGGATCAACAGCTACAACTTGCGTGCTACCGCCGGCCACTGCCGTCAGCAGGCCATCCGTATCAACGGTGGCAACAGCAGGATCCAGCGTGCTCCAGGCAAGTGGCAGGGTGGGAGAGCCCGTCCAGCTCATCTGCTGGGTCTGGCCCCGCTTGAGCAGCGCCGTGTCCGGCAGGATCTCGAAATCAGTGCCTTCTCCGAAGGTCAGCAGTCGATTCTCGGGCGATAGCAGAGGCCGGGTTTCATTCATCCTGGCCATCGAGAGCTGAATCAGACTTGTTCCGCCCACGGGCACATCATCCGCGACATCCAGAAGTACACGGACAAGAACATTGCCATCCTCGGGAAGGGCCTGTCCAGCGCCTGCCATCGACAGATTGCCGCCATTGTCTTCAACCAGCACCTGCGACCAGGATTCGCTCAAGGTTCCGTCCAGATCCAGCCCCACAAACTCGAAGCGCGTTGTGTCATAGTGCATCTCGAGTTCCCAGCTCATGACATCGAAGCCAAGCAGACTGTCACACACAATCGGCAGGCGACAGAGTCCACCTGCTGGTGCTTCAGCCGGTCCGGGCCGAATGTCCAGGTCGTAGACATCAATCACACTGCTTGTATCACGAACACCAATCGGATCCACAGCCACAACTTTGGTCCAGCCACCGCCCAGCGCCGTCAACAGACCATCGGTGCTGATGCTGGCCACAGCGGGATTCGTCACGCTCCAGACAAGTGGGGTGCCATTGGGGTTGCCGGTCCAGGACATCTGAAGCGTTTCGCCGCGCTTCAGAAAAGCTGTGTTGGGCGTTACGCTAAAACTGCCCGTGCTCGCCAGAGTGATCGTGGCCGAACTGCGCCTTGCAGTCAGATCCTCATTGAACAGTGCAAGATCAATGTCGGGCGTGATCGTCAATCCATTGCCGATGCTCGTGTTCAAGCGAAGTCTGAGTAGTTCACCCGATTCGGTAATCGCATCGGCCTGACTGGCAGCGCCCGTGATCGTCACCAGATTTCCAGCCTGCTGGGCGAAGACATCTGTCCAGTCGGCGAGCAGGCTTCCCTCCAGCTCAAGCGCATCCAGGCTGAGGCGCGTGCTCTCCAGATCGATGACACATTCAAAGGCCAGAATCTCCAGACCACCCGGATTGTCCAGCAGAATGGGCATGTCCACCGGCAGACCGGCGGTCGTGCTGCCCGTACCGCCTGCCAGGTCGAAACTGTGAATCTGAATTTCTCCGCTGACGCCGCTGCGACCAATGGCGTCCTCCACCAGAACATGATTGCTGCCCTGAGCGATGGCCGCGAAGAGTCCGCTATCATCCACCGTTCCGGTAGCCGTGTTCTCTACTGTCCAGACCAGTGGTGGCTCGTTGGTTCCGCTCACCGTGTACTGCAGGCTTTCGCCTACCAGCAGCGACTGTGTGCCAAAAGGCGAAAGTCCCAGAGTCTGCGGCTGGTGATGCGTGAAGTAGCCGTTATCAAACGTGGCGGCAATGCCTTCGTTCACCGTTGCCGTGGTGAAGTTCATCCAGCCCGAAGAAGTGACAGCAACCTCAATCTGCAGCAGCTCGCCGCTTCCAGAAAGCTCTTCACCGCCGGCAATTGCCAGATGCAGATTCCGACCGTCCGGCTGGGCCTGCCAGTCTGCCGACCAGCCCTCCAGCAGTCCGCCACTTGCAAGCACGCCCATTACTTCCCAGTTGCTCGGGAACTGCAGGTCAAGCTCGATGGCCAGCACACCCTCGCCCGCAGCGATCACGGTGCTCAGGGGAACCTGTGTCACCGTTCCGGTGGGAAAGGTCTGCTCCATGTCCGGCAGGCTGAATTCGGCCGCCCGCGCCAGTGCCAGGGGCAGCAGCAGGCCGATCATCCATTTCTTGAACATGATCGCCTCCTACTTCAGCAGCGTCATGGGACGAACAGCGTGATGGAACTCGCCTTCCAGAGCCAGCAGATAAATGCCGCTGGCCACGGGGCTGCCCGCATCATTCAGTCCATTCCAGACAAGCGTGTGGTGTCCGGCGGCAAGCTCCTGGGCAAGCAGTTGGCGCACGACCTGTCCATTGATGTTGTAAACGAGCACGCGCAAGTTCTCCGCCCTGGGCAGATCGAAGTTGATGGAGGTAGCCGGATTGAAGGGGTTGGGGTGATTCGGATGCAGGGCAAAGGCCATTGGCTGCTCGCCAGCTTCCAGATCCGTCTCCTCCAGCAGGAATTCGCCGTCGTTCACCACAAAGCGTGTCACACGCAGGCTTTCCTCGAGAAGAGTGTTCCCGGTTTGTATCACGATTCCGAGGCTCTCAATCGGCTCGCCGGCAGCTGCCAGCGCCATGCGCAGTGTCGTGCCCTCATGGTGCCAGCGCAGGCTGCCGCTTTGACCATCAGCCAGCGTGACTTCCGTAATGACAAGGCCCTCTTCAAGCTCGGCTTCCAGCTGGAATCCCTTGACCAGATTGTTGCCGGCGAGCTCCAGATAGAGGCCTTCACCCGACTCTTCAGCTGGCAGAATCTGGGTGTAGAGTTCGCTTTCCGGATCCCACTCTTCGCCCTCGTAGGAAGAGGTCTCGCCCGGGAAGCTCAGCACGGCGCCCACCACATATTGCAGGATGTAATGCGCGTCGGTGGCATTCGCACCGCCTTCGGCGGTTACATCGGCTACCAGCAGCTGATCGGCATCCAGCGGCCAGCCGACCGGATCGGCCAGCCAGGCCAGAATCAGGCTGGCATCCCAGGCATGAATCGAACCATTCAGGCTGACATCACCCAGCATGGGCAACTGCAGGGTGCTCTCCCACGGATCGTAATCCACAAAGTCGCTCACCCGCTCGCCAAGTCCGCCTGGATTGTAAAGACCGCCGCTGGCCGTGTCATCGGAATCGTCCAGCGGTCCGGAATCATGGCCCCAATAGTTGTTTTCCGCCATGACCGTGATCGCCGAATTGTTGTTGTATACGGCGTAGTCGATCATGTCCAGGAAGTCGCAACCGCTGATCACCGGACTGCTCGAGCCCACAGCACTGATTCCTGTGCGACAACTGCGGAAACTGCAATCGGTGATGCTCGGATTGGCGCTTGATGCCTCGATCATTCCACGGTTGCTCCAGTAGCCACCATAGGCGAAAACACAGTTTTCCACCGCGCAAAGGGCGTCCCAGGAGTCACTTTCAAACGTCAGTGTGAAGTAGGTCTCGCCCGCTGTCGGCTCCGAGGCATTCCCGTCGGTGTTTGTATCACCGCCGTAGAAGTCATCTTCAATGGATGTAAAGACAATCTGCTCCTCAGCCCCGGGACCACCGATGGCCTGCAGGCCCTTGTGGACATCAATCCAGCTGCTGTTCAGGCATTTGATAACCACACCGGGCTCAATGCTCAGCGTGCTGCTGGAGCCGACCGTAAGGTTGTAGAGGATCCAGGGAATGTTGTTCATATCCACGGCCGCTTCCTGCCTGAGCGTTACATCCTGCGCCAGGGTTTCGCTCTTGATGCGGATGCCGTTGGTATTGTTGCTCTCATCAAAAATGCAGCTCGTGTAGTCGGCATTGGTCACCAGACTCTGAACCACCGGCGCTGTGTAGGAAGCCTCCAGCAGAACGTTGTTCAGCTGTGCTGGTGAATTGCCGTTGAGGTAGAGCCCGTAATTGCAGCCGTGGAAGACCGTGTTCTCAACTGTCGGCGCAGCACTCGTGCACTCCACTCCATAGTTGGCATAGCGGATATCACAGTTTGCAAGCAGGCAGGCCGCATCATCACTGACATCATTGAAGTCGAGGCCGTACCAGTTGTTGTAGGATGGAACTGTGCCAGCGCCGTTGTCCTCCGTGTCCGCCGGATTGCCGGCCGTGTCATCTCGCAGGGAGGTAAAGATCACGCCATCGGCAATCAGGGCGCCGTTCACATCGATCTCCCCGTTGTAGAGTTTGAGAACAAGGTTTTCAGGCAGAATCAGTTCCGTTGTGTTGGCAACGTTCAATGTGCCGGTCAGGTAGTAGCTGATGTTACTGATACCGGCAAAATCCCTTAAGGGAAGCTCGGCATCGATACTGATTGACTCCGGCCGCAGCTGAAGCGCCTGAATACCCGCGTTGAAAACCTGATTGCCGGCAAAGGTTGGATCCGCGTATACGGAGAGGTAGACGGGAGCGTAGTTCAGGTTGACGAATGTGTTGTCTTCGATCAGCGGCTGCGCGCTGCCCTGCAGTTCAACAGCCCAGTAACTGTTGGTGATTTCGCAGTCCATTATGGTTGGATCACAGGTATTGATCGTGACCTGACCAAAGGTCTGGTAGTAATAGCCCCCAAAGCGAAGGACCGTCTGCTCCAGAGTCGAATTGGGATCCGAGTCAGGATGGAAGCGCAGAGTTCCCCAGTTGCCTTCATCGGGCGAAGTGGAACTGCCGTCATCGTTTGTATCACCGCCGACAGCATCGTCTTTCCAGCTTGTCAGGTAGACGCGGTTATCGGCAACACCCTGGGAGTGAAAGGCACCGTGCACTTCGATATTTGTGTAGCCCAGAAACTTGGCGACAACGCCCTCTTCAAAGGTCAGCGAGCCGGTGGGCTCAATGGTGAAATTCTGCAGGAAGAGATAGGTGAAATTGTTCACCCCGGCGACATTGCGCTGAGGCAGCGTGGCCGTGGTTGAGAGTGGCTCGCTGATAATGCCCAGCGCGAAGTAGCCATTGGCCTGGAAGAGATTGTCGAAACTGATCGTGGGATTGCTCGTCACCGACATGGCAATCGGCGTTGAGTAGCAATTCTCGATGATGCAATCTTCCACCAGAGGAGTGGATCCACCGCGAATGCTCACACCGAAGTAACCTTCATGCAGGGTCGTGTTCGTGATGGAGGGTCCGGCTGTCTCACAGCGAATGATGCCTTCCGAAGAATAGCCGCCATAGCCCATCCAGCAGTTGTCAATCAGGCAGTTGGGGTCATCGGCACTGGGCAGGAAGTTGATATGACGCCAGTTCTGGTAGCCGGGCGTCGTACCGTTGGCATCGTTATTGGTATCTGCGGGGTTACCATAGTTGTCGTCACGAACACTGGTGAAGACAATCTGCTGGCTCAAACTACCCTGCGCGTCCAGGCCGCCTTCCACATCGATGCCGCAATTGCTGTTGTGCATTTTCAGCACAAGGCCGGGATCAAAACTCAGCTGTGTGCCGCTTTCCACCACGAGCCTTTCCTCCAGCACACGCGTGATGTTGGTGTAACCGGCCACATCCATCGGTGCAAGGATCGAGCTCGTACCAAGGCGCTCGCCCAGCAGTCCAACGGCCGTATACGCGTTATTGCTGAAACTGATATTCGTGAGTGTCGGCTCCGCTGTCGCGCTGATGGCAATCGGGCTCATCGTGTGATTCAGGAACTCACAGTTCTCTACCACAGGGTCGCTGTTGCCAAAGGCGAGCAGACCGTGAGCACTGTTTGCGAAGAAAGTCGAATTGCTGATGGCGGGCGAGGAATGAATCAATCCAAGTCCGGCATAGCGGTAATAGCTGTCCTCAACGTAATGCCAGTAACCGCCGGCGTAGCGCAGGTCCAGGTAATCGATGGAACCGGTGGATCCGCTGAGCATGCCTACGCCGCGCCAGTTGCCGGCTGCCGGCGCCGTGATGGATCCGTCGTTGTTGGTGTCGGCGGGGTTACCGGCTGTGTCATCCTTGATTGAAGTCATCACGATGGGCAGCGATTCCGATCCTTCGGCAATCAGCTCACCGTTGATCGTCAGGCCCTCACTGGCTGAGCGGAACTTGATAACCACGCCGGGATCAATCGTCAGGCTGTATGCAGCGGGAACCGTGATGTTGCCCATTACCACGTAGGTGACGTTGGGCACGCTGGTAAAATCACGCACAGGCAGAAAGCCATCCGCGCCCAGTGTCTCACTGATCAGGCCGATGGCATCGTAGCCGTTGTTGGCCGTGGAAAAATCATTGTCCGCCAGCACCGGAGTAGCGGAGAGACTCATGTAGAGCGGTGTGTTTGTCGCCACCGCAAAGGTGCAATTGCTGATGCTTGGCGAACTGGTTCCCGTCAGGTGCATCGGGTAATGGGAATTGGTGAAATCGCAATTCTCAAAAGCCGGGCTTGAGCTCTCCGTGTAGATGGAGCTGTTGCCAAAACGCACGGTCGTGTACTGCATGAGGCAGTTGGCGGCATCACAGGCGATGTCGTATTCGATGCGCTGCCAGTTGCCAGCAGCCGGGCTTGTGGAGCTGCCATCACCGTTTGTATCACCGATCACATTGTCGTCACGCTCACTCGTGATCCAGTTCGGCTCGTCGACGGTTCCCAGACTCTTAAGGGCGCCGTTGACATAGACGGTACTGTTCATCGCAAGCTTGAGCACGCTGCCGGCCTCAAGGGTCAGCAGGTTGCCCGCCGGAATGGTGAGGTTCGTGTAGGTCTGCCAGGCGACATCCGCTGCGGGCAGACTCATGTCCCCAGCCAGACTGCCAAAACCCAGTCGCAGCTGATCGTACTGATTGCCTGTCAGGCTGGTGGAGCCTGGAATCTCGACTGCCGCCGTGCCGTGTGTTACATGGACCGGATAACGGCTTTCGGTAATGCTCACATTATCCATCGAGAGGCTGGCGTAGTCGTCGACAATCACACCGTCATAGATGCTGTTTTGAATAACGACATCAGCCAGTTCCAGCGCGCTGCCGTAGAGGTAGATACTTCCATAGCTGCTGCTGGTGCCGCCGTCCGTCAGCTGTGCGTGGTGAATGTGGCTGTCAGCCGCATTCTGAAAGCGCAGGCTGCGCCAGTCGGTGTTGTTGCCTTCCAGACTGACGGGCAGCGCGGCCGTGCCGTTGACGGCCAGACTCCCCTGCACATAGATGTCGAAGTTTCCATCAAAGATGACCTCAACACCGGGATCCACCGTCAGGGTGATTCCCGCCGGAACCGTGACGGTAGCCGTGATGTGCCAGGGCGACTGGGCCAGATCCAGTGTCGTGTCCGCGGCCAGCGTGCCTGAAAGATCGGTGGCTGAAGCCAGACCGGCACACAAAAGCATAGCCGCGAGCGTGATGCTCGTTCGCATGATATCCTCCAAAAGCTGTGTTCGACAAGCTGTGCTTTCCACGGGGGGCGTGGAACTGGGACTAAAATGGAACCTTTTCAGGACATGCACTGTGAAGCTGGTCACAAAGTCCAAAGCTGAACTGGGCGGAAGGCAACTTTTATTCTGCAGACTGGCCACTTTGGCGGCAAGATTCCAAAGCCGTGCAGGAATGGGCGCGCGGACCTTTGATCATCATCTTCTGTTACATATTGAACAGATTTCCCCGTTGCAACCTTCACATGGAAATGGCTCTTTCCTGAACCATAAGCGACGCTCGCCCTGACCACAGAGAGCTCCCTGCCCATTCAACATGATGCAGGCAGCAGGAAGCTCTTTCGAGTAAAGGCGCTGGCTGAATAGCTTCTTCCGCAAGTGAGTTAAAAGCGTTCCTGCCAGAAGGTGTGGGAGCGCTTTTGTTTAAGGGGAAACCGGTTCGATCAAGGGACAATAGGCGCTTGCAAACGAAGTCAATCGTCATAATCGCTTTCAGGCACTTGTGCCGCCAATGGCTTTTTCATACAGTCTAGCTAGTGCTTTTCTGGCACCAAACTTGTTGCTGATAAAGAACTGCTTAGATATTCATTCATCCACAGGAGCCATTCATGAGTGATCTCACACAAGTTATCCATGTGCGCGTTGACGATGATGATTTTCGTTGGGTTAAAGGCGTGGCGGACGGCCGTGGGCAAAGTTCAAGTGCGTATATTCGCGATCTGATTCAGGAAAAACGCGCCGGCAGAATCCTGCCAGAAACCGTTGCTCCCAGTCCTCTGCAAGAGGCGCTTCCCGGCAAGAGAAAGTTCAGTGCAATTCCAAACACGCTTGTAATTCCATTGGACGGCCTTGCTGACAGAGTAAAGGACAGCGTGCTGGAGGATCTGGGCAACCTGTTGTCCAGCGAGCTCAAGTCCATGGGAAAGCCCGGCAGCAGTGATGACTTTGCCAGACGACTTGCCCTGGAAGCATTACTGGATGTATTACGCAGAAAATAGCAGCGTTCCAATTCGAGAAAACGCCATCTCAGTTGAGGTGGCGTTTTTTGCATTAGATGCCAGGTAACAGATTCATGCTGCAGCCATCATAACCTGAACCTGATGGCCACGCCTCCTCCGGCTGCCAGCTTCAGTTCCAGCCGGTCGGCAGCCTTCAGCTTACGCTCTTCAATCACAAAGGCGTAAGGATTGCTCTGCCAGTCAGCCCCGTCACCATCACGGTAAATGGTAGCCGTGTAAACGCGGTCCTTCTCCAGGAAATCCAGTTGGAGATCCAGCTCGCGCTTCGTATCACCAGCAATCGCCCCCAGATACCAGTCCTTTGAATCCCGGTCCTGTCTGGCCACGACGATGTAATCACCGATTTCGCCGGCAAGTCCACGGCTTTGAGACCAGTCCACCGGCACATCCTTCAGGAACTGAAAAGCATCGGGGCGGGCCAGATAGTTTTCAGGCAGATCGGGCAGCATTTGCACCGGGCTGTAAAAGACCACGTAGAGCGCCAGCTGATGGGCCAGCGTGCTGGGCACACGGTTATCGGGCTTCTCGTCCTCGTAGAGCAGATCGAAGATTCCGGGCGTGAAGTCCAGCGGGCCGGACAGGAGGCGTGTATAGGCCAGTTCCACATTGTGTGATACAGGGTTCCCCCCGCGCGGCCCCCAGGCGTTGAACTCCTGCCCCCGCGCGCCTTCCCGGCTAAGCAGATTGGGCCAGCTGCGCCGAATGCCCGTATCGTGAATTGGCTCATGAACGCAGAGCATGATCCTGTGCGCTGCCGCAGCCTCTGTCACCTTGCGATAGTGATTCACCATGAACTGGCCGTGATGCCATTCGCGCTGAATGTTCCCACTATCGTCCAGTCGCTTGATGTTTTGTCCGTGATTCACATAACCGGTCTTGATGTACTTCACGCCATGTTGATCGTAATAGCTCAAGGCATCTTCCAGCTGGGCTTCATAGGCGAGCACGGCTCCGCCGGTCTCGTGGTGCCCGACAATCTCTACACCCTTTTCCCGCGCATGGCGTGATACACACTCCATGTCAAAGTCAGGATGGGCCTGTGTGAAGTTGAAGAGTTCGCCATTGGCGATCCAGTTGCCATCCCAGCCCGTGTTCCAGCCTTCAATCAGCACACCATCCAGGCCCTGTTCGGCCGCAAAATCAATCGCCGCCAGACTGCGCGCGGTTGTCGCACCGTGAGTGGGCCCGCTTCCCCAGCTGGCGGTTCCCAGGTGCATTTCCCACCAGATGCCCGTGTATTTGGCAGGCTTGATCCAGCTTGTATCACGGATTTTGCATGGCTCATTCAGTGAGAGCAGAAAGGTGTTTTCGATGAGCTTCGCCGGTTGATCGGCAATCAGCAGCACGCGCCAGGGACTGATCATGGGAAGGCTGCCGCGCACCTTGACGCCATCGGACCAGGGCACCAGATCACTCTCGAAAGTCCTGCCACCAATTTGTTTCAGGGTCATCGAGGCGTAATCCGTCAGGGCCGCCTCATGAACAACCATACAGGTTCCCAGACCGCTCTGCACCGTCACGGGTGTGTGGGCGGGGCCCATTTCACTCCATGGTGTATCACGGGTCAGGTACTCGTAGCGATTCCACCAGTATGCGGGCGTCCACCAGGCATCAGGATCCATGGCCATGGTGAACTCACTTTTCTCATTCATCAAAAGAAAATCAGCTGGCAGGTTTTCCTGCACGGGCACTTCATAGCGGAAAGCCACGGCCTCTTTTGAAACACGAAAGTGGAGCAGCATGCTGCGATTTGTATCACGCTGGTGAAATTCCAGTCTCCCCCGCACTTCATTCACGTTCACAAAGCGGCACTCGCCCCAGGGCTGTTCCCAGCGCTCGTGCACTTCCTCAATCCGTGTGGAGTGCGGCTCAAAGCCTTTTTCCAGCTCGATTCCGTCCTGAAAGATCAATCCCAAGCCGGAGCTTTCGATCAGGTGCTGGCCCATGTACCAGAGCTCCCAGCGAGGCCGGCCCTCATCATCCAGCTGAACCTGCAGCTGTGTCCGGCCATCGGGCGAGTCGAGGTTCATGACTGGCAAAAGTTCTGCCCGGGCAAGTGCGGCCAGAAAGAGTGTGATACAAAGTGCGCGCATGAAATCCAGTTTCCTTGGCAGCTTCAAATGTTGATCAGAGGGACGGAGCAAGGTCGCTTTTCTGATTTGGACTTGGGAAGTAGTGGATCAAAGGCTCAGGCAAGCTTCCCGGGCAAGCGGCCTTATGCTGAAGTAGAAGAGTCCGGAAATGCTGGGCGAGTGCGTCTTTGCCGAAGGCGCGTGATCGGGACAGCTGGGCGGGAGATCATCGCAAGAATTGTCAGTTCGCTTCCTTCAGCTCTCTTTTTCTACTCCGGCATCTTGTCGATGATGCCAGATTCCGACGATCCAGACCGTGTCAGCTTTCCGCCTGTAGAAGAAACGGTGCTGGTTCACAATATCCTGGCGATATGGCTGGCCATGCCCTGCAGCTGGGTGTCAACAAAATCGATCTGGCGAGCCCTTGCTGCAAAAGGGCGGTGACAGAGTTGCTGGCTGCTCCACGGCAATGTTTTGTGAGCGCGATATCCATAAAATCCCGTCAAGAGACCTTATGTGAATAGTACTCTCTCGCTTTTCCGACCTCTACAAAGCCGAACCTTTTGTTCAAACCGATCGCTATGTGATTGCTCGTCAAAACCGATAGGCTTAGCGGTTCAATTTGCGCTGTTGAACAATACCTGAAGCTCTCATTCATGAGAAGCTTGGCCAAGCCAAGACCACGAAATTGAGGATCAACCCCTATGCCACCCAAATATCCGCCTGTGCCGATATCCTCATCTCCATCTTTTATCAACAATCGAAAGGCTATCGGCCGATCAACATATTTGATCTGAAACAATACAAAGCAACTCGGCCCCATTCCCGTCTCTATCTGGAACTTTTCGTAGTATTTTCTATTAATCACAACCTGCGTCTTGTCATGCTCAAAGCATTTGTTGAGCAATAGAAACAGTGAGGGATACTCGCTGGGAGTTGCTATCGAGACCTTGTATTCTCCATACAAAGTCTCCTCGTTTTTCACATAGCGACTTGGCTCTTGACAGGCCATATCAATAAAGGAGTGTGAATATTGAAAACCGCTATGAACGAGCTGGTGTAGCTGCCATTCGGACAAGGCCAATGCTTCAATAAATACTTCATGATCGCTGAGCTTCTCTGCTGCCAGGATGTCGCCATCATAGATTTCCAGAATGTCTGCCAGATTTACTTCGCCCCTTGAATAGCTTCCAATTGCGCTTGCGAGAATCTCCGCGGCAAGGCCTTCTGGACTCGCCGCTGTATTGATTACATAAGGCCCATCCAGGCACAGAGCCAATCTCTTTCCCGTCCGCAATGAGGGTTGCAGGCTGCAATAACCGGTGAGATTGCCCGCATGGTCGCGTTTGGCAATGATGGTGCCAGCTGTATGCTTCATCCGCTCGCGAAGTTTGTCATCGCTCAGCAGGAAGGCGTCATCCTTCCGCATCTTTTGCTCTCCCGATCATCGGTATCCTGGCTGCATCTACTCAGCACGCACAATTCTATCAATCCGGTGATCATCTGGCGGCTGAACTTCTATGGTTCGCGAGGGTGTGCCGAGGATTCGGCATTGCTTGCAAGCGGCATGACACACCGCGATTCCATTGCAAGTAATTGTCAGGTTTTCACGTATTCCAGCCACGCTGATTCCAAAAATTCACTTCACCAGCGTCAGCTTCCGCCAGTCGCTTCCCTGCTCCGTGCGCAGCTCCGCCACGTAGACGCCGCTCGTATGCCCGTCCGCCGTGAACTGCAGGGCATGATCGCCCACCGCGAACCAGGCATTCGTGATCCTGTCACACTGCCTCCCCAGCATGTCGTAGATCAGCAGCTGGACCCTGCCCGGCGAGGACAGGTGAAACTGGATCTTGGTCACGGGATTGAAGGGGTTAGGCGAAATGGACGTAATTCCGAAGTTCGCCGGGCGCAGCGGAATCTCGGTGTCCTTTACGCGGGTGGGAATCCATTCATTGGCGCCTATATCCGGCGCGCCGCCCGCGTAGTCATCGTCCGAAAGATTAACCACCGTATCGCCATCCACCACCCAGAAGGCCGTGCCCGCGTCGATGGCGGGGGAATCCGCAGATAACCGATAGGGTTCCTCGCCCTCGCCCACGAAGAGCGGATCGGCGTCAATGATGCCATCAAGTAACATTGTGTCAGTATTGCCGAACGCATAGACGCCGTCTGCGCCATCCTGAATCAGGCAATGGGATATCTGCACCTGCATGGGTGGCGATGGAGGCATGTATTCACCGTCAATCCAGATCTGATAGGGCTCATTCCCCCAGAAGAGGCAATTGGCCAGCCTGACTTTTGCCCCGTTGGGTCCCCTCGGGGAAAGCCAGAGGCCCCCGGTATGGGGAGATGAGTTGTCCGCGAAGGTGCAGCCCACCACGTCAATTGGATGGTCACAGTAGCCACCGATGTTCAGCGCAGGCGAATATCGTGTTCCGCCATTGTTGGTGGAGACATTGCCTGTGAAAACACAATTCTCAATTCTATGTTGATAATCAATAGATGTTTCATAACCTAAATACGCATACATGCCTAAGCCACTTTCTACTCCATATTGAATATCATCAGGCGGAAAATCATTCACGGGTGTGTTTGCATCAATTTGACAGTTTTTTACCACTACATGCTGCAGCAAAGAAATACCCATCAGCCTTACAGTGTTGTTATTGTCAAACAAGCATTCTTTAATCACAAGGCCAGTTCCAGGATAAATATCCATCCAGTCGTAAGCGCTTGAAACAATTGGATATGGAGCGCTGTTTTCTGTAAAGCGTAGATCTTCTAAGAGCAGATTCGTGCACTGTGTAATCTGAAAAGCATCCTCAGGAATGCCATGTGCTAGGTGCTTAACCGAGAGCGACTTCACGGAACAGTCCACCTTGAAGTCAATTGCTCCGAAGACGCGGACAGCAGTGAATTCCATGTCCAAGATTGTGGAATCCCGGCCCGCGCCTTCCAAGCTGATATAGGATCTGAGATTGAGGGGAAAGATCTGGCCTTCAGATGGTTTGTAGCTACCGGGCGCAAGGTGGATCGTCCGATGATGCAGGGAATCCTCGTCGATGACGGCAAGAGCATGGGCAATGGTCTTCAGCGGTTCGGCTTCCGAAAGTCCACCATTCTCATCATCGCCGGCTGGTGATACCCAAAGATCATGGGCGACAGGCGTAAGAGCGCCATGAAGGATGTCCGCCTCAACGGCGACGCTGCCTCCCATGAAATAGGAATCCACATAGTCCACCGAGCTTGTATCAAGATAAAATTGTGGAGAAGGGGCATTATCCCTGGTTTGATAGATATCACAGTAGGCAGCTGCATTGTTCAAGTAAACACTGCATCTGTCTAAAGAATCAAGTTCAAGACTTGAATGCCCAAGAAACATGCCTCCACCCTTGCTTTGCGCAACGTTTCTCGTAACAGTCAAGCCTGCGAAATAGGGATTTCCATGACTAACATAGATACCACCTCCACCACTTAGCCCACTGCACTGATTCTCTTCAATCCTGCAATGAGTGACGCTGGGGTGAGAATAGCGTATGTAGAGTCCTCCGCCACGTGTTCCCAGAAAATCTTCGTCGCGCCCGCTTCCATTGGTTACCGTAAACCCGTTCAGCACCGCGGCTC
>CAYFPS010000010.1:0-71981 GCA_964345075.1 uncultured Bacteroidaceae bacterium
TGGCCCCTGGCGAAGTGCCGACCGGTCGGCACGGCTCCGCTTCAGCAAGGACCGTCTTTGGGCCGTAGTTGAAGCGGGCAGGCGTTAGCGTAAAGATATGCGGGCATTGCCGGCCAATTGATGGGCAGGTGTCTTTTTCGCTGGACAACCTCAAAATTTGCTTCTTCCGCCATTGCGAAGGTGCTTGATGTAGTGCATTGAGTCAGGTAATCTTCCAGGGCAGGGAGTCAGAGCAGAGACTAATTTTCAAGGATCCAGTGTTCAGGTGTTATCGAGAGCTTATTGTCTGGCAAAAATCGATGGAAATGGTGAAACAGGCCTATGCGCTTAGTGCCAGTTTACCTGCCGAGGAGATCTATGGACTGTGCAGGCAGATTCGCAGGGCTGCGGTTTCAGTCCCCTCAAACATCGCCGAAGGTCATGGCAGGCAAAGTGATGCCGAGTTCAGAAATTTTCTGGCAATCGCCCGTGGATCATTGTTCGAGCTGGAAACACAGCTGATGATCGCCCATTCTCTCGACTACTTTTCTACCCGCGAAGTGGATCATCTGCTCGAACTATGCAAGGAAATCAGCATGATGCTTCACCGACTAATTGCAAAACTTCGATGAGCAATAGATTCATGAACTATACCACTCAGCAACAAACCACCCTCTGAAAGCTAACGCCTACCGCCTGACGCCTAACGACTAACAGCTAACGACTAACGACTAACGACTAACGCCTACTTCCTAAGCTCCACCGCCACCCGGTGACTGGCGCCCAGATCATGGGCGGACCAGGCGTAGGACACCAGCAGGTGCTTCAACTTGAAGCCAACGCCAAAGGTGGGCTCGGCGCCCGAGAAGGTCTCGCCGGCCATGCCGCCGCGCAGCTGGATCAGCTCCCTGAAGGAAAGCTCCGTGCCCAGTCGCCAGATGCCTTCATAGGCGCTGTCGTGTTCAAGGGCCAGTCGCCAGTCCAGGCTCAAGCGGCGGAACTGGTCGCGCCAGGAAATGCCGGCGCGGGTATTGGCGGGAAGGGGATCGGCGTGGTCGCTGGCCGTGTCCCAGGCCAGATCGCTGCTGACAAGATTCTGCCGCGCAAGGCTCAACACCAGCTCGCGCCTGCCGGGCCTTCCGGGCAGGGGCTGCTCGGCGATCATCAGCTTGAGGCCCACATCCAGCCCGCTGCCGGAAGCGCTGGCGTCATCCAGTTCTTCACGCAAAAGTCGCCAGGATGCGCCCAGGGCCAGCCTTGCCGGCAGGCTGTTGCGCAGCAGGCCCTGCCCCATCAGAATGTCAAACCAGAACTCGCGGGAAAGCCCCACGGTAATGGCCGTGGATTGATCGGAAAAGCTGGAGCCGCTGGTAGAGCCATCACTACGCTGATCGGGATCGCTTAAGTCGCGGCCATCGGGCAGGGCGCCAAAGCGCGGAATGTCTTCGATCAGGTTCATCTGCAGGCCGGTCGAAAGGGCCCACTTGTCGCGCAGCCGGTACTGAATGGCCGCGCTCTGGTAGCTTGACAAACCGTCAAAGAGGCTGACGCTTTCGGCGTAGAGCTTCAGGTGCTGTTCGTCCAGCACCAGCGCTGGATTCCAGTAGAAGCTGGTCGCGCCGGCCTTGCTGGTGGACCAGGCACCGGCCATGCCGGCCGCATCAGCGCCGGTTCCCAGATAGAGGTAGTCGGCCGCATATTCTCCAGCCTTAAGCGGCTGCCCCAATAGGCCAAGCAGGCAGAGGGCAAGTGCAAGTCGCTTCATTGCAGCCTCGCCAGCTTGTAGACTTTGTCAATGCTGCCCGTGGACCCACCGGCTACCACTCGCAGGAAGTAGGCCCCGTTGGCTACCTGTCTGCCCTTGTCGTCACGGCCATCCCAAACCAGCTCGTCATAGCCGATGCGCGGATTGGAAACGCGAATGGTGCGAATCTTTCTGCCGGAAGGCGTGAAGATTTCAAAACGCAGATCCTGTGGCAGATTGCTCAGGCTCCAGGCGAAAATCGTCTGATCGCTGAAGGGATTGGGATGGTTGGCAAAGAACTCCAGATCGAGCTTCGTGGCCACACGGAAACTGCTCTCCAGCGTGGAAGCGTTGCCCAGCGCGTCGTAGACCGTCAGTTCAAAACTGTGCTCGCTGCCTTCGTCCAACAGGCCCGGACTCCAGGAAAGCAGCAGGCTCGTTGTGCCTTCATCCAGTCGCAGTTCAGCCGGATCAACAGCACTTCCATCAAATCGAATGACGGGTGCCGCAATGCCTTCACCCAGATCAAGGCCATTGACATCGTTCAGCTGAAACTGAAAGACCGGCTCGCGCACAACCACATCGCCTGCGGCAAACCACTGGCCGGAAACCTGCAAGGCCAACTCGGGGCCGGTCTGGTCATTGACGGCTACGGGAGCCAGCCAGCCGGAAGCCAGACCCAAGTGTGAGCTCAAATGCCAGCTATCACCGGCTTCCTCGCTTGTTCCCGGCTGCAGAACCCACAGACCGCGCCCCTCAATCCAGCGGGCAATGCCCAGCTTGAGGCTGTCACCCAGAATGCCATCAGCAAACTGAAAGCGGCTGCCCGTGGGGATTGCGCAATCGAGGGTCGAGTTCTGCGGACGCCAGAAGGCAGCAAGCTCTTCTTCCCTGCGGGGCGCAAGATCCAGCGCGCGCAAGTCGGCACTGGCTCCTTCAGGCAGCAGCATGCCAAGTCCGGGCTGGCCTTCATTGGCTTCGTGCAGGGCTGGCAGTCCGGTTGTGTGATACACGGGATCCAGCTGAACGGCTGTCGGCAAGGAGCCTGCTGCCAGCGCAAGCGACCAGTGGCCAGCCGGATCAATAGCTTCGTCGCCAGCGCCCTCTTCCGGGTGCAGGAGCCAGAAATGATCCTCCACGCCCAGCGTATCAAAACCTGGTTGCAGAATGCCGGCGTGATACAAAGGACCAATTTCCGAGAGCAGCTGATTGGGGCCGGCAGCCAGATTCAGAGCCAGCAGCAGATCCTGCACACCAGAGCTTGCCGGAACACGCCCGGCAAACAGGCTTGTATCACGCAGCTGATCCGTGATACGAACGGCAGTGCTGTCCACAGCGCGGCTGGCGCTTAAGAGCCAGCGCTGCTTGAGTCCAAGCGGGCTGGCAGTGCCCAGAACCGTCAGGCTGCTGTCGATGGCTTGAATTGATTCCATTTCATCAAAGCGCACAAAACGGCCCGGCAGACTGATATAGCCGTCCCGCTGATTGTTCGAGTTAAGGTCTTCAAAGGGCTCGCCTGCCTGCCAGCGGCCATCGCCGTTCAAATCCGTGAAGGGCTCACCGAAGGGATCGTACTGGCCATTGTTGTTGGCATCTACATAGTCTTCCCCGGCATCCCAGCTGCCATTGCCATTGGCATCGGTGAAGTCTTCGCGATCGTAGATCAGGAAGCGGTAGATCAGCCCGTAAAGACTGTAGCTGGGAAAGTCCGCAACAATCAGTCCCCAGTCTTCCAGCATGCCCTCGGTCAGGCTGGTGTAGTTGGGGCTGGGCAGGCCGTTCACATCGGAATAGTTGGGTGGCAGCTGGCTCCAGTTACTGCGGAATTCGCCCTCGCCAATGCGCTGCATGGTCCGGTAGCGCTGGGCCAGAATGTTGGTTTCCAGCACCACGGAATCGGGATCCAGCACACTGTTCAGCGTGATCTCAAAGGGATTCAAGGCCGATGGCCGATCAGGGTAGTGATCACCCAGGCCCGCGTAGGGTGTGTTGAGGAAAACCGGCAAGGCGCCTACCGAGCGGCCGCCATTGTCGTTGATGCCGAATTGCAGAAGTCCGTAATGGGGTTCGTCGGTTTCGGGCAGGTTCAGAATCAGGCTGTCACCATCACTCCAGCTCTCGGTCCAGCTGCGGCGCAGACTGGACTGATGATTGGCCGGCAGAAAGCGATCGGGCAGGTAGCGAATGGTCAAGTCACCGCTGGCGCCGCCAGGATTGCTGGAAAGGCCCAGCCGGACTTCCCCACCGCCATCGACAATCAGATAGGGCAG
This sequence comes from uncultured Bacteroidaceae bacterium, assembly GCA_964345075.1. GTDB lineage: Bacteria > CAIWAD01 > CAIWAD01 > CAIWAD01 > CAIWAD01 > CAYFPS01. The sequence goes on from CAYFPS010000010.1 coordinate 3,994, forward strand.
GCCCGTATCCAGCTTGCCGCGGGGCAGTGCGGGCACGAGGGCTGGATCACCCTGCAGATTGTACATGCGCACAATGTCTTCCGCGCCGCTCATCGCCCGCATGCTGTTTTCCGTCAGCTGCACGATCTGTCCGAAAGTGAAGGCCTCTTCGGCGTACTGATTGGCGAAGTAGTGGGTCATCAGCGGATTGTCCACGCGAATCGTGGCCTTGCCTGCGCTACCGTAGAAGGCAATGCCGCCTGCGCGTGGCTGCCTGAGCAAAAGCTCGGCCATGGAGCTGGTATCGGCGGAATCGTAATAGCCCACCAGACAGGACCAGGCGAAACCGATGGGGTACATGCCGCGATTGGACAGGAAGCGGATATCGGTCGAGCGGAAAAGGCTCGATGAGCTCATCACGCCAATGGCACCGTGTCCGTTGTAATTCAACACCGTGCAGCCTTCATTGAACATGTCGATCATGTCCAGCGCGCCGCCTTCCCAGGGGCTGTCATCGCGCACATGGATCTGCTTGACAGGATAAGCCTCCGGCACGATGTACTGGGCTACAAGCTGATTGCCCACTTCGAAAACATCGTCTTCAGACCCGGCACCGTGATCGGCGGCCATCACCTGCGTTTCCATCCACTCACCGGCGAATTCGGCCTCACGGTACTCGCGATGCTTTTCAAGGAAGTCGGATAGCTGTGTCTTGTTGGCAACAGAAATGCGTCCGACCATCAGATCCTGAAACATGTCATCCACCAGAACCGAATTGCCCTGGCCATCGTCCACAAGCTCTTCACCCACCAGCAGGGCAAATTCTTCGTCATTGGAGGTTGAGCCTGTCGTAAATGTCTGGGTCCACCAGCTGGGCACCTGCGTGCGGTAAAGCGGTTCGCTGGTCAGTTCGATCTGGTTGGCGCGGCTGGCCTTGCCGACAAAGGTCACATAGGCTGGGGCAGGTGTCTGCCAGTTCGTCATGGTATAGCGCAGAAAGTCCTTGATGGCACGGCTGTGCATCAGGCCTTCCGAAAACTCGCAGTAGATGCTTTCAATATCCAGCAGCTTGACCGTATACTGCGCGGAATGATAGTCCATCAGGTCCTGCAGTTCGTCGTGATACATGACGGGCGCGATGATCAGCATGTCGGCCTGCTGGTTTGTATCACGCAGGCGGGCATTGACCGTCCGTTCGATGCTGGATGGAACCAGCAGGTCATTCCAGCTGCTGATGAAAAGCGCCGTATTGGCTGCATCCAGATGGAAGCGCAGTGTATCACCGGCCAGCACACCACCCAGCAGGCGGCGACCGTCTTCAGCCAGCAGCAGCAGGTTTCCTGCGTCTTCGGTCGGGAGCCATGTATTACGATCGGGCAAGAGCTCGCCCGCCGGGATTTCCAATTGCTGACCCGATTCCTGCACAATGGCCCGGTGATGCTCCAGCTGGATCCAGTTGAGGTAGATCAAGTCCGAATCGGCGCCGTGATCCAGTGGAAGTTCTACCTCCAGTGATACAAGTGCTTTCTGGGACAGTGTCGAGTCGGGCAGGGGGAACCAGTCGGTGAAGGTCTCTTCCTGATTGGGGCTGGTAAAGTCACCGGCCCACTGACCCTCCACACGCATGATGGCGTGATGCTCGCTGCCGGAAGTCACGCTGGTGGTGATTCCACGCATGGCGTAGCGAATCCTGTCGGGCCTTTTGTCACTTCCGCCCGTGGCGTGTTGGAGATCCAGATTCAGGCTGTACCAGGCCGGTCCGCCAATTGCCGTAAAGGACTGCCAAAGCCAGTGATCACTTTCAAAGGGCGAGAGATCACTGTCCTCCAGCAGGTTGAAGGTGCGATTCTGCTCATAGTGGCGGCGTGTTACAAACTGGCTTTGCGCTGCAAGGGCTTGCACGGGCGGGGTACTGACATCCTGAAAGCGGCGGCCGGTTCCCTGATTCCAGCTAAGAAAATAGGCGCGATCGGGGCTGAAAAAGGATGTCGGAAAGGTTTCCCCGCGCCGGTAGCGGCCGATGAAGATCAGGCGATCCTGCCGGTCAAAAGACCCATCGCCACCATCCTGCACAATCAGCGGAATCTCTTCCCCCGCACTCCACAGCCTAAAACTGGAGGTCGCGATCTCTGCCAGATTGATGCCGGCATCTTCCAGTTCAGCACCTGTCACACGATAAATGCCATCCTCGCGCACCATGATGCGCGTGATCGTCTCGTCTGCCAGAGCAGGATTGGTGCCAGCCACCGTTTGTATCACGGCAGCACTCAGCCTTGCAGGATCCAGGCGCCAGACACGGGCCTGATCGGCGTTAAGCAGGCTATGGTCCATGAGCTCTTCGATTTCAGGGCTCTCACGCCAGCTGCGTAAAGGGGCACTCGTACTCAGGTTCTCCGCGGGATCGGCAACAAATCGAAGTTCAAAGGAAAGTTCATCAAGCAGCTGCCAGCCGCCGTGATACACGGCAAGATCCACCGCCACGCGCTGAATCTTCTGCCCGCGCATCCAGCCACTTTCCAGCAGGCGCACTCCTGGCTGCGCAGGACCGGCCAGCACCAGACCCTCTTCCATGTTTGCTGGAGCGGGAATTGCCATTTCGCCTGTGTGAAGATCACCCATGCGCAGCAAGGCCCTGTGTCCGGGCGGCAGGGCAATCTGCAAGACCTGCGAAAGCCAGGCGCGATCCCCCGACTGCTGCAGAATGGCGCCGCGGGAGGCCAGACTTGAGCTTCCAGCAGGCAGCATCAGCTCCGGATCATCCAGGCGTATACGCAGCCCCTGCTCGCTCTGCTCTTCAATGGAAAAACGCGCCGCCTCTCCGGGGGACGCAGAAAAAAGGCAAGCCAGTAAAAGGAGAGAAAAGGCCACAGGGCGCATCACAGGCTGACCTCGACTGGACAAATGAAAGGCAATGAATCCCCCACGAAGACTTCCGGATAAAATAGGGTTCGGTCCAGTGGCCTGCAAACTGAACAAACAGGCCCTTAAAGGAAATCAGTAGCGCTTGTTGTCGCCCGTAACCGGACTGTAGGTCGGCACGAGTGACTTCAGCCCGGACAGGATGCCGGCATCATCGCCCTTGTCAACGCAGGCCAGCAGCCCGTTCACCGACTGGTCCAGCTCGCTGGAATCCAGTTCCTTTTCCGGCTCGGCCACATTGATCTTGGCATGGGGCGTGGGCTGCAGGTTTTCGCCGTTGATCCAGAGCTCTTCGGTCATTTTTTCGCCCTGCCTGAGGCCCACGACTTCAATCTCGATGTCCACATTTTCCTGCAGACCCGAAAGTGTGATCAGGTTGCGCGCCATGTCGATGATCTTCATTGGCGTGCCCATGTCCAGCACAAAGGTTTCGCCACCCTTGCCGAAGGCCGCCGCCTGAATTACCAGTTGCACGGCTTCGAAAATGGTCATGAAGTAGCGTTCGATGTCCGGATGGGTAATGGTGACCGGGCCGCCACGGTTGATCTGGCTACGGAAGAGAGGAATTACGCTGCCCGCGCTGCCCAGCACATTGCCGAAGCGCACGGTCATGAACTGCGTTTCCGAGCGGCTGTTCAGATCCTTGACCACCAGCTCGGCCACCCGCTTGCAGACACCCATGGTGCTGGTGGGATTCACCGCCTTGTCCGTGGAGATCATCACAAACTTCTCCACGCCATGCCGATCGGCCGCTTCGGCCAGAACCCGCGTTCCCTTGACATTGTTGCGCACGGCCTCGTCCCGGTTGCGCTCCATCATCGGCACATGCTTGTGGGCGGCCGCGTGAAAGACCACCGCCGGCTTGTAATGGGAAAAGCTCCAGTCCATGCGGCTCTGCTCAGTGATGGAGCCGACCACAGGCACAATCCTGTCCCGGTCCGGCCGATCGCTGAATTCCTGCATCAAGGCGTAGAGGCCATTTTCGTTGTGATCCAGACAGATCAGGCGGGCAGGGCCAAAGTTCAACAGCTGCCGGCAGAGCTCACTGCCAATGCTGCCCGCTGCGCCCGAGACCAGCACGACCTTTTCGCTGACAAAGCGGCCAATCAGCGGCAGGTCCAGCTTGACCGGGTCACGGCCCAGCAGGTCTTCCAGCTGCACGTCCTTCAGCTGACTGATCGAGACGCGGCCGTCGATCAGGTCGCGCACGGCGGGCAGCTTGCGGAAGGTCACATTGTATTTTCGGCACTGCTCGACAATGCGGCGCATCAGTTCGGCAGAAGCATTTGGAATGGCAATCAGCAGCTGGTCGACATCATAGCTGCTGAATACGCTTGATAACTCGTTGGTGCTACCAACCACCACGACGCCGTGAATCTGCTTGTGCAGCTTGTTCGGGTCATCATCAACCAGACCGACCACTTCCATCATGCTGCGTGGATTGAAGTGAATTTCGCGCAGGATGGATTCTCCGGCGTCACCGGCACCCACAATCAGTACACGCGTCGCTTCCGGTACGGCCGACGGGCGATAGCTGCGCAGAGCGCGCACCATGAAACGGCTGCCGCCGATGAAGACCACATTGAGCAGCCAGTCGATGATCAGCACCCAGCGCGGAAAGTCCTGAAAAGGTTTGAAGCCCATGCCACGCAGAATCAGAAAGGCGACGACAAAAACAATCGACCCGATGGATACCGCGCGGAAAATGTTCTTCAAATCGTCAATCGAGGCATACTTCATGATGCCGCGATAGATATTGGAGAAATTGAAGACGATCAGGCGGGCGGCCATCATGATCAGGAGCCCATAGAAGAAGCTGTTCCAGCCCGCTTCAATGATATGACCGCTACCAATGATCAAAAAGGAAAGGTAGAACGAGAGGCCGGCCACTGCCACATCCATGGAGAGGATGAGGAAGCGGCGGTAGGGATTCAGGCGTTCGATCAGATCCAAAGTGACTCTCACTCTTCAGGGTTCAAGCTGTCAATCATAGCATTCTGATCATGCTCAATCAATTGGATGGCTTGAAGAGCGCCAGAAGCGTGTGCAGAATAACTTTAAGGTCTGCAAGAAAGCCTGCCCGCTCAGCGTATTCCAGATTGATGCGAAGCTTGTCGCGCATGACCTCTTCGATGTAGGTCTTCTCCGGGTCTTCTGCTTTGGCCAGAATCTCGGACTCGTGCCGGTACTTGATGCTGGCCAGATCCGTGATACCGGGCCTTAAATCAAGCACCCTGCGCTCTTCGGTCGTGTAGAATTCCACATAGCGAGGGACTTCCGGCCGCGGGCCGACGAAGCTCATTTCGCCCTTGAAGACATTGATCAGCTGCGGCAGCTCGTCAAGCTTGCTGGCCCTTAAAAGCCGGCCGCTTTTCGTGATACGCGGATCAGCCCCGACCGTGATCTGCCTTCCCGGCGCGGGCTCGCTGCGCATGGTGCGGAACTTGAGAATCTCAAAGGGCCTGCCCTTAAGCCCCACTCGCGTCTGCCTGAAAAAGGCTGCACCCGGGCTGTCCAGCCGAATCCACAGGCTTAACACAAGAAAGAGCGGCCAGAGAATCAGCAGGGCCAGGCCACTTGCCAGAATGTCGAAGAGGCGCTTCATCAGCGCTTGTTGGCCCTGGCAATTTCCAGACAGACTTCAGCGACTCGGTCCGCCTGGTCAAGGGTCATGGCGCTGAAGAAGGGCAGACTGATTTCCCGCGAATACTCGCCTTCGGCGACCGGGTATTCTCCACCCTTGTAGCCGAATGTCTTGCGGTACCAGGGGTGCAGGTGAACGGGAATGAAGTGCACACTGGCGCCGACTTCCCGCGCGGCCATTTCTTCAATGAAGTGGGCACGGTCAATCTTGAGCGCGTCCAGCCCGAGCCGAAGCATGAAGAGGTGCCAGGCGTGAGCATTGCCTTCCTGTGCATCGCAGGGCAGTTCGAAGAGATCCGGCTCTGCCGAAAGGGCAGTAAAGAGCCGCTCCTTCAGGGCAAGCCTCTTCACGCGCATTTCCTCAATCCTGTCCAGCTGTACCAGGCCAAGCGCGGCCTGAATGTCGGTCATGTTGTACTTGTAGCCGGTTTCGACAATCTCGTAGAACCAGCTACCGCCCTTGTCATAGCGCTTCCAGGCATCCTTGCTCATGCCGTGCAGGCTGATGATGCGGGCACGGGCCGCCAGCTCCTCGTCCTTGGTCGTGAGCATTCCGCCTTCACCCGTGGCCAGATTCTTGGTGGCATAAAAGCTGAAGGCCGTGGCATCGCCGATGCTGCCGATCTTGCGACCCTTGTAGACGGTTTCCGTGGCATGGGCGGCATCTTCCACGACCTTGAGGCCATGCCTGGCCGCGATGGCCATGATCGTGTCCATCTCCGCTGGCAGCCCGGCAATGTGCACGGGGACAATCGCCTTCGTTCTGGGCGTGATGGCCGCTTCGATTTTGGCGGGATCAATGCAAAGTGTATCACGGTCCACATCCACAAAGACCGGACGGGCCTTGTGATACACGATGGTTTCGGAAGAGGCCACAAAGGTGTAGGGAGTGGTGATGACCTCATCACCCTCCTTTATGCCAAGTGCGCTAAGGGCCATGTGCAGGGCCGCCGTGCAGGAGTTCAGGGCCACGGCCTGGCCCGCCGCAGCGTACTCGGAAAAGAGCTGTTCAAAGCGCCTGGTTTTGGGACCGGTGGTCAGCCAGCCGCTCCTTAAGGTATCCGTGACTTCCGCAATTTCACGCTCGGTAATGTCGGGAAGACAGAAGGGGATGCGTTCGCTCATGCTTGCCTTTGTTTGAAAAATGCCCCGCGAAAGCGGGGCATGAAATCTACGCCTTTTGCCTGCACCCTATCGGCCAGCAGGCCAAAGAAATTAAGCCTTCTTGATGCGATCCCGATGAGCAGTCACATGCTTGCAGGCATTGCGCGTGTCCACCACCAGCTTGCTGTTCTCCACCACAAAGTTGTAATCCACATCATCGTGATCGGTGGAAATCAGCACAGCGTCGTAAGTGGCAAGCTGCTCGGCCGTCAAGGGAACACTGTCCATCACGATTTCCGGATGATGCTCGTCCTGATAATGCGGCACATAGGGATCGTGATACTCGACAATGGCACCGCGATTGACCAGCTGCTCAACCAGTTTGATCGAGGGGCTCTCGCGCATATCGTCGATGTTCTTCTTGTAAGCCATGCCCAAAAGCAAAATGCGCGAGCCCTTGAGCGCCTTTTCGTGGCGGTTCAGCTCATGCATCACGCGGTTGGTCACAAAGCGCGGCATGCTGGTGTTGATCTCGCCGGCCAGTTCGATAAAGCGCGTAGAGAGCTCGTATTCGCGGGCCTTCCAGGTCAGGTAGAAGGGATCAATCGGGATGCAGTGACCACCCAGCCCCGGCCCGGGATAGAAGGCCTGGAAGCCGAAGGGCTTGGTCTTGGCGGCATCGATTACTTCCCAGACATCTATGCCCATGCGACTGAAGACAATCTTCAGTTCGTTGATCATGGCAATGTTGACGGCACGGTAAATGTTCTCGAGCAGCTTGGTTGCCTCGGCAGCGCGCGTGCTGGAAACAGGCACGGTCTGCACGATTACATGGTCGTAGACAGCCTTGGCGATTTCGGATGCTTCCGGCGTCAGGCCACCAACCACCTTCGGGATGGTCTTCGTGTTGAAGTTCGGGTTGTTGGGATCCTCGCGCTCCGGCGAGAAGGCCAGCCAGAAGTCCTTCTCCGCATTCAGGCCGCTGGCTTCTTCAAGGATGGGGCGCATCACTTCATCCACCGTGCCTGGATAGGTGGTGGATTCCAGTACGATCAGCTGTCCTTTGCGCAGGCGCTTGGCGACTTCCCGCGTAGCGGCAAGGACAGGACCAAGATCCGGCTCGCGGTACTTGTTGAGTGGTGTGGGCACGGCAATCAGAATCGCGTCCGGCTCTCCCAGGCGATTAAAATCCGTGGTGGCGTCAAGTAGTCCGGTGGCGGTTGCCTCAGCAATGCGGGCCTGCGGAATGTGCTTGATATAGCTTTGCCCGGCCTTGAGCTTTTCGCACTTGGAGGCATCAAGTTCAAAGCCAATGGTTTTGATGCCGTTCTCGATGAATTCAAGGGCCAGCGGAAGGCCTACATAGCCGAGTCCGACAACACCGACGGTGAAGTCTTTGTTCTTTATGCGGTCGAGCATTGATCATACTCCAGTTTATTGCGCTCAAGGCCACAAATATATGTAGCAGGCAGCACACAAGCTAAATCTCCGGCCAGATCAATGCGATAAAAGACTGCTTGCTTATGCGGAAAGAAAGATGCGGGAATACTAATTTGCAGGACAGCAATCAGAATTCCCGCCAGCGATATCGTAACTCGGAGATGTTGATGAAGACATTGTTCTTCCAGACTCTACTCTTTTCAGTACTGCTTTTTGCAGCCTCAAGCTGCTCGCTGCGCAACAGGTCGCAAATGGATGCTGAGGTTGCCATCGCACCGACTGTTCAGGAGACGGAGTCCATTCCACAGGTGTTTACCTTGTCCGAGAATGGTGGAAACCTGGAAAATAGCTACCGGATCAATCCGGGCGACGAGCTGCATGTTTCTTTTCCCGGTTACCCTGAATTGACTTTTGACTGCCCTGTGAGGCCAGACGGCTTTATTACAAGTCCGGCTTTTGGTGACTTTGCCGCAATGGGCATCTATCCCCGCCAACTGGCTGACAGTCTCTTTGCAGCTTATTCTTCGATTTACCGCATTCAGCGGGCCACAGTCGGAGTCACGGCCTTTGGACCATCCTACTTCTATGTATTTGGCGAAGTTGCAAAGCCGGCCCGCTACGAGCTGGATAAGGCGGAAGACCTTGTCAGCGCCTTGAGCAGAGCAGGTGGATTTACGCGAGGCGCGTCCACCGGTAACCTTGTGGTTGTTCGTGTTGCGCCAAGTGGCGAATATCGCTTTTCTGTTCACAGCTTAAGCGATCTTGATCAAGGCGAAGCACTGCCAGTCTGGGTTCAGCAGAATGACATCATCATCGTGCCCTCGACAACCATTTCGGATGTTGCCCGCTTTGTTGATGACTACTTGATGACTTTCATCTCGCCGCTGGACTCCTTCCTGAGGGGCAGGTATTACTGGTACCTTGCAAAGGATATCAACAGGTAGCCATGTACCAGCAGCATTTCAGCTTGAAGGAAGAGCCTTTTTCGATCACCAGTGATCCAAAGTTTCTCTGGCTGAGCCATCAGCACGAGGAGGCTTTTGCTCACCTCCATTTTGCTGTGACACAGCGCAAGGGCTTCGCTGCCCTGACTGGTGATATCGGAACTGGCAAGACAACGCTGATAAACAGCTTGCTGGATCGACTCGGGAATGGCGTTCGAACTGCAGTAGTGTACAATGCATCGCTCAATACCGACGAACTCTTCCAGTACATCTTCCGCGATTTCGGAATTTCCGGCAAGCCCGCTAACCGCTCTGAGGCGGTCATTCGATTGAACGACTGGCTGCTGGAACAGGCGGACAAGGATGTAAACGCGGTTATTGTTGTCGACGAGGCACAAAACCTGTCAATCGAAACGCTGGAAGATTTGCGTCTGCTTTCCAATCTGGAAACATCACGACGCAAGCTCCTTCAGATTGTCCTTGTCGGACAGCCACAGCTGAATGACAAGCTTGCGGCGCCAGAACTGGAGCAGCTGCAACAGCGAATTGCCATGCGCTATCACCTAAAGGCTTTTAATGAATCCGATACGCGCCAATATGTTGCTCACAGATTTCAATTGGCTGGCGGCAATGCTTCTACAGTTTTTGCTCAGGACTACTTCCCCATTCTCTATCAGGCTTCCGGCGGAGTTCCCAGGGTCATCAATCAGATCTGTGATACAGCCCTGCTCAGGGCTTACTCGAACGGACTGAACAAACTGGGCGGGAAATTTCTTCAGGAAGTCCTGAATGAAGATTTTCCATTTCGCACTAAGGGCGGCAAAGGTAAACGCCCACGGGCTGAGGCGGGCACGGCAAATGCAGGGCAAGAGACAGCGCCAAAACGCAAGGTTATGACTGCGGCCTTTCTTTTCCTGCTTCTCATCGTTATTCCGGCAGCCTGGTGGACAGGGAAAAGCAGCTCAACTCCAGCTGTGGAGCAGCCAGTTATCGCCGCTGTTGATAGCAGTTCCATTGCCAAACAGGCTGCGATGCTTAAAGAACTGGAATTGCAGCAATCGGCCATGGACAGCCTGCAGTTTGCGCTGGAGGCAAAGATTCGAGAAACTGAAGCAATTCAGTTGGCCAGCCAGGCACCTACCCCGCGGCAAAACCAACCAGCGCTTGTTCAAAATCCGTCAGAACTGGCAAAGGTGCGCATTCGCAAAGACGATACGCTCATGAAGATCGTAGAAGACCATTACGGCAGCGCCGATTGGCGCTGGATCGAACTGGTTTTGAAGGAGAACTCACACATCGACAATCCCAATCGTATTCGGGTAGGCGATGTGCTTGTTCTCCCGGCCAATCAGGAATAGGAGTCATTGTGTCCGTATACCGTGACTTGCTTAAGCAGGTAGACCAGAAGGATCCTGTTTCATCTCCGCCGTTAAACGCGGGTCTGGAAATGGATCCGATGCAGCAGGATCTGGAAAGCCTGTGTTCGCAGTTGGAGCATATGGCGACCAAAGTCCGCATCGTCTGCTTTACGGGGATTGATGCAGGCATTGGAACGAGTTCCATTACAGCTTCAGTTGCCCAACTGCTTGACGCACTACATCCAGGTCGCGTGCTCCTGATTGATGCCAATTCGCGAACGCGCAACTCGAATGCATTGTCAGCATCGGTTCCCGGGGACAGCTTTCATCGTCATTGTCTGGGCGAGTTGAACGACATCCCTCGTGCCGGGGGAGTTGCCATCCTTTCCACACGCGATACGTCCAAATCCATGAGCAGCCTTCCTGCAGGGACACTTCAGAAGACCATCCAGAATCTCCGTGAGCACTTCAACTGGATTCTGGTAGATGCTCCGCAGTTTAACGCACCGGAAAGCCTCTACTGGATGACCGCCGGTGATGGCACTATTCTGGTAATGGAAAGCAATCGTACACGCCGCCAGCATGCCCAGATTGCCGTCGAGCAATTGAAGAATCTCAATGTCAACATTTTGGGCGCTGTCCTTAATCGAAGAAAAATGGTGATCCCGACATGGATCTATGAAAGGCTGTTCAAGTGATCATGTCCGAACAGCATTCACAATGGGGGACCCGTCCCACTCTGCGCGATGTGTTGTATACACTCTTTCGCTACAGAACAGCCTCTCTGGCGAGCATGATTGTCATCCTGCTTCTGGGCGCTGGTCTTACCTGGCAGGCCGAGCGGGTGTACGAGATTAAAGGGCAGATCTACATCGAAACGGCCTCCAACCGTTTGAAGCTGACGCAAAGTGAGCAACAAACCAGGATCAGTCTTGAAGAACTTGTCGCCACGGAAGTAGAAATCATCAAATCGCTGCCTGTTATCGAGTCGACTATTGCAGCAATGGCACCTGAAAAGCTGCCTGAGGCACTCAGCGTAGGAGCGATCCTCGCAGCTCTGCAGGTGACGCCGGTAAGGAACACAAGCTTGATTGAAATCACCTTTGAAACGATTCATCCTGCCTTCGGCCGAGATTTTGTGAATCAGCTTTCGGCGACCTATATCGATCACAGACGATCTCAGAATATGACCAGTGCGGAAGAGGATCGATACCAGGCCAGTTTGAATGAGATCAATGGCAGGATTCAGCGCGCTGAAGAAGAGCTCCGGGCATTCAGTCGTGAGCACTCCCTGCGCAATGTGGCCAAGCAGCAGCAGTTGGACCTGGATCGATTGAGCAAATATCAGGACGAGCTCTATCAAATGGAGCGGGCGCTCCAGGACTATCAGTCAAGCGCAGTTCAGTTGGACTCGGTTCTTGCCGACTTTTCGCCGGCAGCAATTCCGACTATCTATGTGACGGAAGACCGCAGACTCGCCAAATGGATTGACGAATTCCAGTCCGCCGAACAACAGCGGATGAGTCTGGCGACCAGAATGTCCAAATCTGCTCCTGAGTTTCAGCGGGTAACCGAGCAGCTGGAAGACATCAGCTCGGCTATCCTGAATCAGGTTAATGCCCGTCGGGTCGAACTTGACCTGAAAATTGCCGCGCAGAAAGGCGAGATTTCTGCCATGCGCGCCCGAATCGATCAGCTGGATGACCGGACTCTCGAGCTCTCCCTGGCTTCGTCGCGACATGACGATTTGAATCAGCAGCTGAATGATTTGCGCAATGTTCGCACAACGCTGCAGGAGAGGCTTGAGGAAACGCGCATTCAGTCTCTTGAGGCTGGCCGCATTCGTGTCGAGCAGATGGGTGCGGCCAGATTGCCTGAAGACCCGATCAAGCCAAGCATTCCGTTCAACATTGCTGCGACACTGCTACTGGCGATCGGCGTAGCCTTCAGTCTGCCCTTCTATCTACAGTTCGCCAACAGTACGGTCTTTACCGATTATGATGTTACACGGACAACTGGTTTGCGCGTGCTGTGCAGTGTTCGCGAAGTCAAATGAGGGATAAGACCGGACGATGGTAGAGGACTCGCGCCTTTCCCTGTTTGACAAGGCCATGTTTGTCTACACGATCGCACTGATTGGCATGACAGGCATGAGCCGCGCCTATATCGTCCCGAATGTGCTTCTTGTCTTTGCGCTTGCAAGCTACCTGCTTTACTGGTTCGAGCGGCGAAGCTTTCCCACACCAAACATCGTAACTATCCTATTCGGAGTAGTGCTGATCGGAAGCTCGATACCTGTTTTCCTGGGGAAAGCAGTGAACATGGATCTTGCTATCCAGCATGTTGTCCGCTCGGCGCAGATTCTGGTTTTCATTTATCTCTTTGACGCCTGGATCAGGGATAGATCCAGACTCAAACTCTTCGTCATTGCAGGGGCCGCCGGCTTCCTCTTCGCTTATGTTTATGGGCACCTGATTTTGCACAACCAGGAAGCAGGCAGAGCGACAGCCCTGTATGACAATCCCAATGGGGCAGCCTTTTGGGCTTATTACACAATCCTGATTATCAGTCAGCTAGTGCTTTCCTATTGGCATCGTATCCATGAACTAAGCTGGCCCCTCAGAGTGCTGTTGATGCTGGCAGCCTTGACAGGCAGCCATTTGATCTGGGCCTCACAGTCGCGCAAAACACTGCTGGCTCTGGCGCTGCTGGGTAGTGCCATGTTGGTGTGGACCCTGCTGCGTTCCCGTTTCAAACTTGTTTTTGCCGGTTTGCTACTTGTTGCGGGCATTGCTGGGGCGGGCTATCTGGCGCGAACACTGGACGCAGACGAGCTGACACGCCTGACCAGACCGGTGCTTAAGGGCAAGGAAAGCCGGGAACTTAGTTTTAACAAGCGTGAGGAATTCTACGAAACCGGATGGCGGATTATCACAAAAGAGCCCATGATCGGTCATGGTGGCGGTGCATTCCTTGAAATGGGCAGGCAGTATTCCCCGCAAATTGACCGCCCTATTGATACACACAGCGTCTTTCTGGATGTGTTTATTGAAAGTGGAATTACCGGCATCGCTGGATACCTGCTACTTCTGCTCCTTCTAGCGCGCATGCCCTTCCTTCATGCTTCAAACAGCCTGATAGCAGTCGCCACTCTGGCATCACTTGCCGGGATGCTGGTGATTCAAGCAGGGGCATCGGTCTTTCTGGACAAGTATATTTGGCTTGTTTATCTCTGCATGGGCAAAGGTGCAGTCCTGTGGCCAACACAAGCTGAGATCGCAGAATTCTCCCCCTTACGAGGTACATGATGAAGCAAAGTCTGAAACTGCTCACACTTGGTATCGCCCTTGTCGGACCCTGGCTGGCCTGTAGTTCCGATGATTCCGAGGACAGACCCACACTCAGTCTGAGTGGACTTGTTGAAGCTCCCCTTGAGCTTTCCGGGCCGGCGGATGTAGATGTCACGGCGGATCTTGCATTTAACGGCAGTGGCCTCTTGAGTCTATCCGGCGACCTCCACTTTTTCATCCCAGAAAACTTCACATTCGAGTTGCCGCCGGAAACTTCCGTTGATCCCGAATCCGATTTACACTTTTCGGGCAGGGGTGGGGCAGCCTGGCAGGCACTGAACATTCAGGACCATGAGTTTGCCATTCAAAGCCTGACGGTAGAAGATGCGCTGGGCGGTCTGGCTCTGCGCGGAAATACAAACATTACTGTTGATCAGCTGAAGCTGAAGGCAAATCCCATCAATGGTTTGCGACTTCTGGAAGACGACATCCTCGCAGCAGGCAGACTTGAGCTGTCAGATAGTGAGACCGGCCTGTTAGTGCGATCACTGGGCAGGCTTGAAATTCAATCCGGCAGTATTGAATCATGCGGAACAGGGGCGCATAATGATGGTGGTATATTGTTTATTAGTAATTGTGTTATCAGTGACTGCAGTGAGTATGGGATTGTAACAGACCTTGAGTTAAGCACAAGGATAGAGAATTGTAATCTTGAATCAAATTACACGCAATTGCGGATACAAAACTACCGAAATCTAGTTTTCAACGATAACAACTTGTCATACAGTGCGAATGCTTCAGATCTTAGCTTTCCAATTGTTATCGTTCATGCAGATGAAAGCTACCCAATAGAGTTTTTTGGGAATAATATAGAAGCCAATTCCGCTGCTCGATTCATCAACATGGGTGGCGGTATTCTACACGCAGAGAATAACTGGTGGGGAACGACTGACTCGCTTGTGATTCAAGCTGGCATGTATGATGGTTATGAAGAAATTGGACGTGGTTATGTTTCTTTCAGCCCATTTGCATTAAATGCCAATCAGGCAGCCGGAATTCACTAAGCAAATGCGAATTCTCGGCATTAGCAGCGTGTACCACACGCGGAAGAGGCCTGAGCGCGGATCTTTTATACGCGCTTTGTTCGAAACATGGCGAAATCAAGGAAATCAAGTCTCGGTTGTTAGCCCGGTGTCTGTTATGCGCTTGCTCTTTGATGAATTGACTCGATGGGGCAAGATACCTCCGCAACCACAGGATGTCGATTTGATTCGCCCGTGGTTTGCAACTGTCTCGGATCGGCTTGTTCCATGGAACGATTTGGGCGGACGACTTTCCAATCGACTCTACATGAATGCTGTCAAACGAGGAATTGATTCTGTCAAGGAGCCAATTGACTTCGCCTACGCACATTTCTTTGACTCTGGACTTGCAGCACTGCCAACTTGCAAGAGTCGTGGAATCCAGCTACTACTTGGTTTAGGTGAGTCATCCATTGATGTAATCGAACGAATCGTCAGACCATCAGTTTTTGCTGAAACGATCAGTGGTGTTTCCGGAGTTGTAACTGTATCCAAGGATCTGGAAGATTTTGTGCGGGATCGAGTACCTGAGATTGGAAAGCGATTGACCTACGTCCCAAACGGTATCAATGAAGCCATCTTCAAAAGGCATGAGCAGGATGTTTGCCGCGCAAAGCTCAATATTCCGCGATCAGACAAAGTACTTGCATTTACTGGCCACTTCATCCCTCGAAAGGGGGCAGAGCGGGTAATGGCTGCACTCTCAGAAGTTTCGGGGGTGAAAGGTCTGTTCATGGGACAGGGTAGTAATAAGCCAAGTGGCCCCTCTGTCTTGCATGCTGGTCCGGTCCTGCCGGAAGAAATGCCGGTGTACTTGAATGCTGCCGATTTTTTTGTCCTGCCAAGCAGACTAGAAGGCATGTGTAATGCGATCCTCGAAGCTATGGCTTGCGGTTTGCCACTCATTGTTTCTGATAGAAGCTTCAATCGCAGCTTTTTAAATGAGGATTGCGCACTGTTTGTGGATCCGGATAGTCCTGAAGAAATCGCAAGGGCAATCAAACTACTGGCACACGATCCAGAAAGGCGCGCTGCAATGTCAAGGGCATCAGTTGAGCTCGCCAAGCAGTTCACATTGCAACGCAGGGCTGAGAGGATTCTTGAGTTCCGCGAGTCGCTACGCCAGTGATCGAATTCTGAGCTTCACTCTACCGTTTTCTAAGAACATAGCCAGTACAGCTCGATAGCCCCCAGCGGTTGCCAACCATCAACAGCGGCTTGAGAAAAAGCCCGTGGCCGTAATAGAATGGAAGATTGACAATCCTTACGATTTCAAAGCCGTTCGATTCGAAGAGCTTTATCCAGGCGCGCCACTAACTGAATTATGCAAGTTGTTGACTCACAGTATGTTCAAAATTCACAATCACACCATATCTCCAGAATCCGTCACACATGCCCGATTTTGAACATAAATTAAGATCTGCAACTTGATATTCGATAAGGTAAATATATACACAATAAAATGAGTTTGACCTGTACCACCATGCCTACAGCATCAGCCTAATCAAACACATAGGTCCTGCCAGAATCAACAAGCACCCTTCGCTCCAGATGTAAACGGATTGCCCGCGCTAAAACGATTTTTTCAAGGTCACGGCCGTTTCGGATCAGATTGCTTACGCTGTCCCGGTGACTGGCACGGGTAGTTTCCTGCTCGATGATTGGCCCTTCATCCAGATCCTCTGTCACATAGTGGGCTGTTGCCCCAATCAGTTTGACTCCTCGATCATAAGCGCGATGGTAGGGTCTGGCCCCGGCAAAGGCGGGAAGGAAGCTGTGATGAATATTGATAATTCTGTTGGGGTAGGTCTCTATCAATTTAGATGACAGGATCTGCATGTAACGGGCAAGCACAACGAGGCTGACCTCCTCTCTCTCAAGAAGTTCCAGCTCGCGCGCCTCCTGCTCGCCTTTGTTTTCCTTTGTCACGGGGAAGCAGTGAAAGGGAATTCCATGCCTTTCTGCAACAGGCCGAAAGGTCTCGTGATTGCTGATCATCAACGGAATTTCGACGCCCAGTTCGCCTGATTCGTAACGGGAAAGCAAGTCATGCAGGCAGTGGCCAAGTTTCGTAACAAAAAGGGCTACGCGTTCTCTTTGTGCTGCATTCGTCAATTGAAAGCTTGCATTGTATACCACACCCAACTCATCAGCAAGCCTGGCTTCAAGGACTTCACATGATTCAGACCCATCATCAAAATTGGCTTCGATTCGAAGCAAAAATCGGTTCGTGCTGCGATCAACATGTTCATCCAACTCAACAATATTGCCGCCTTGCCCATGCACCCAGTTCGCAATTCGTGCAACAAGCCCTGGTTGATCCGGACAGGATCCCGTAAGGATATGTCGGCCTTTCATTGGCTGACTCCATCTTCTTCTCCAAGAGACAGCATCAATTTGACTCGAAGATTGGCACAAGCATTCTGATAGAAGTAACCAGATTCAAAACTCCATTCGCCTGCAGCGCTACGGCGCCAGCGCCCCTTCCACTCACCACCTTTGTCAACATTTTCCGGCCTGATTCCCCCGAAATAGGCATGGAGCTCATTCACAAGAAGCCTGCCATCCTGTGCCTCAAAAAAGTCCACATTCATACTGCTGAAATGGCCTGCTTCGGTTACTTCCCAAAGTCGATTCAGGAGTTCCAAGCTGGGCTTTGCCCAACGAACGCTACCTGATCCTGAATGAAGTCCATCTGCACCAGCCACCTTTTCTCTGCAGAAATAGCTGTCTCCAATGCGGACCATGCGCCATTCGCGGCATTTGGGCAAATACTCCTGAAAGAGCACACAACCCCATTGAATATCTTGAGGTACGCTGCGATTCACCTGCACACCTTTGCGGAAGATCTGCTTGATCAAGCGCGCAGCCTGTGATCTGCTCCGCACAATAGAAACCCCTGATGCGGCCGCGCCCGTATCGGTTTTCATGACAATCGGTAGCTTGACACGGGACAATTCTTCCAGTGCGTGATCTTCACGCAGAAAGACTTTGGTTTCTGGTGCGGGAATCTTGTGAAAGGCGAGCCAATCCCTGATTCTTCGCTTGCTCTCATAAAGCCAGCACTCATCAGGTGAAGGACAGGTCTTGATTTTTAGTTCTTTAGTGATGAAGTGCATTCGCTCATCGAAGATCTGTTTCCAGAGTGAAGTGTAAGTGACAGGACGAACGAACAATATTTCGATTTCCGCAGACCTTAACTGCTCGACCCAGTCATCCGCCAGTATGTCAACAACCTTGTAACCAACTCCATGGTCCTGACAGGCTTTCAGATAATCGACATGGCCCTGTGCCCAGTCTTCTGCAATCCCAACAACATGCTGGCTGTCAACTGCAAACTCTTTTGCCAGAGGAGTACCACGAAATGGATTCTGCCTCTCCCACACTTTCAGCTGTACTTCAGCAAAGGAACGATGCTTTCGTAGCCAGTTTTTGATCCAGCGACCGGGAAATCCTGAGGCGCTCATTTTGCTCCCGCATTTGTTGTTGAAACAGCAGTCACTGCAATAGCTAAGCCATAATAGTAAGTTGCTGTGTTTTGGCCCGAAAGCAAAACCACCAAAACCTTAGCGACAAACAGGAATGGCAATCAGGAACTGGCTAAGCAATCTGTTGCAAGGGCGTGGAACCATGCTGCGCTTTACTGCGGCATCTACCTGGTTCAACATAGCAGGTATGATCAGTTCGATTGTTGTGCTTCGCTGGATCCCACCGGAAGAGCTTGGGCTATGGCAATCATTTCTGCTGATTCAGACCTATGTTCTTTTTGCTCAAGGCGGTGTTATTACCGGCCTGGGGCGCGAACTACCATATCTGCTAGGAAAAGGCCAGAACAATGAAGCATTGAGGTTGGCTGCCGCAGCACAGGCTACAGCACAGTTGGTTGCGCTTCTGCTGATTACGAGCCTTGCGCTTGCCCCGATCCTGACTTCCAGCGCTGACACAACGTTGGCCTTTTGCGCAGTGATGATCACCAGCGCAATGAACCTGTACCAGATCTATCTGGGCTACACTTACCGAGGAAGCAAGCACTTCGAAACCCTTGCCAAAATCCAGACTGTGGATGGGGCACTACTTCCGCTTTCCTTACCTATCGTCTACTTTTTTGGCCTGAAAGGTCTGATTGTCCGATATGTGCTGCTCGTTCTGACAGGAACAATTCTTCGGCACTGGCTTCGCCCCATAAAGTCTTTGCCCAGGCCCAGTATGAGTGCAGTCATCATGCTATTCAAAACAGGGCTGCCCATTTTCATTTCTGAGTACCTGTTAAGTGCCGTGAATACCTTTCCAAGGCTTGTGCTGCTGCAAGTCAGCGGAGTTCTGGCCGTTGGTCATTATGCGCCAGCAAATGCTGCGCTTGGCATGATGTACATGCTTCCCAGAACGCTTTCCCGCTATGTGTTACCACAAATGAGCCATCGCCTGGGCAAGACCGAGGACCCAAAAGCCCTCTGGCCAATAGCAATGAAAAGTACACTTGTGTTTCTGGGATTAGGTGCAGTCGCATTGCTCATTGCCTGGCCACTCATTCCCTTTGTCCTGGAGAACTGGTTTCCGAACTATGCTGCCTCAGCACAGGCTGCACGATGGTCCCTGGTTGCCGGATGTTTTATGGGTACTGGTATCGCCATCAATGCCCTTTACACCTTGAAGGCCTGGGGAAATCTGATGGTCTATGCGGGTGTAAATGCGCTAGGGAGCCTTTCAATTCCATTGATTCTTGCCAACCAAATGGATAGTTTGACCGGTGCCACAGCAGGATTTGCGCTTGCACAGAGCATTGCATGTGCCACTGCGCTCTGGCAGATTCATCGAAGCGTTAATAAGCACCAAGCGGCTGCCGACAATGTTGATCTAACTCACGAGACAGGATGATCCAATGCATATCTGCCACATAACCAGCATGCACGAGTGGAATGACGACAGAATCTACGAGAGAGCATGTCGCATGCTGGTACGCCTTGGACATCAGGTAACCCTCATTGCAACAGCAGATGAAGATCGAGATGAAAATGGCGTTCAGCTCTTGTCAATCAGGCAGCGATCAGGCTGGAAGCGGCGTGTCTTCTCCAGTAGGGAAGCCTATCAACGGGCACTTGCACTTGATGCCGACATCTTTCATTTCCACGATCCAGACTTGATGCCCTGGATGAACAGACTTGCAGCAAAAGGGCGCAAAGTTGTAATGGATGTTCATGAGAATTATGAAGCACGATTTTACATGTGGGGCTTGCCAGGATTTCTGGCAAGACTTGGGGCATGGATATTCCGGAAGTATGAACTGGATAGTGTGAAATCTTATGCTGGGCTTGTACCAGTCTCAGGAAGTGTCAAGAGGCTATTTGATGGAAAAGAACGGGATTGCGCAATCGTTCAAAACGTACCCGCACCAGAAAATTTAGAGGATATGGATCTTTCCTTCGAAAAGGAAGAGGCTATTGTCGTTTACACCTCCGGAACACATTCAAATGCCAGAAACTGCATGGAGACAGTGGAGGCCATGCCAGAAGTACTGCGCGTTTTTCCTAACACAATCTTTAGATTCGTTGGAAGGTATGAACCTGCTGATTTCAAGCAAGAATTGGAAAGGCGCGCTATTGAGCTTAAAGTGAATGATAATCTGGAGCTTTTGGACATGCTCCCTTGGAAGGAGAATTTCAAGAGGACTGCCCAAGCACAAATTGGCTGTGTATTTTACGAGGACAACCCAAACAACAGAGTCACAATTCCTAATAGGTTGTTTGAATATATGTATTGCAAACTTGCAGTGATAGGGCATGATTTCACTGAACTTAGGAGCATAATAACTGAAAGTAATTGCGGTGTACTGGTTGACAGCTCAAATAGTAAAAATATCGCAAGCAAGCTGATTGAATTAATTGAAAATCCCATATTGTTAAATGACTATGGCTTGAATGGACATTTATCCATCTCCAGAAAGTACAATTTCAAAAGCCAATGCAATAATATGGTACAATTGTACGAAAGGATCTTAATAGATAAGTAATGAGTGCCGCATTTTTCATAACGAATCGAACAGATACGCAAAGCATCGATAAGTTGAGCAGTAACTTTGCAGATCGTGGTTTCGTATCCTATAGGGACTTTACAACGAGCAAAAAGCTGATTAGAGTTTACGCAACTCTAAACTCTGCCACAATCAACCACACTTCAAGTAAATCCAGCGCACTGATTTCTATTGGTACACTTATTTATCCAAAGCTTAACAAAGCCGAAGCACTATCTAAAGTTCTAGACCTGCTTGAAAACCAATCAGAGTTAGAACTGCTAAATCGTATTGGATCACACTGTCTCATTCATATTGAGTCCGACAAAATTCATCTACACTCTGATCCAATGAATCTTTTTCCGCTTTTTATTCATAAACCAAGTATGTGCATTTCAAGCTCATTTTTGGTTCTAAGTAAGGCATTCGATTCAAGCATTGATATTGGGGCAGTCAGGCGCCTCCTTGTGTTGGGATACATTCCCAGGCCATTTACAATTGCAAATGAAATCAAAGTACTGGAAGAAAGCAGCTTAGAAGCTCAGCGCCATGATGTGCCTGTCGCCTATTACAGATCTGCAAAAATTGAAATTGAACCAAGAGAGGTTAAGAGTAGATCTCTGGACTACCATGCTGAACTGCAACTTGATTCATTAGAACATCACTTCACTTCGATCAAAACGTTCTGCAATGATGAGCAGTGTGATATTGGTATCTCAGGCGGCTATGACAGTCGTTTGTTAACTCTCATGTGTAAAAAAGTGGGAGTTAAATTCAGCGTCCACACACTAAACAAAGGTTCAAAAAATCCAGATTTGACATCGGCAGCAAGCTTGGCCAAAGCACTAAACTGCGAGCTCAACCTCTACACAGCCTTGCGTGATGGAGTGTCGCAGGAAGTACTGGTAAAGGACGCACTCACTTTTTATGATGCCAGGCCAGTGCGAATGATGAACCTCTTCTCCCCGAATTACACAAGTGCATTTCGCTGTCGCCTTCTTGCCGGCAAATCGGTAAGCTTGAATGGCGTTGGCGGAGAAGTTTTTCGAAATCATTACCACAATCCAATAAATGCCTCATTCTCCTTTAGAGACTGGATCAATTACATCCTGCTTGATCCTAATCTCTTCTATTCTTTGGATCAATCAAAAGAATCAACCGAGCTCGTGCATCAATGCCAGAACGCTGTCATTCAAGCCTCTAATGTGAAAGCTGAGTTGGTTGATATCTACGACATTAAACGGTTCTATGCTGAAACTTGGCTTAGAGACTGGCATGGAACTAGGAACAGCATTGAAAATCAGGTTGATGCTTATCATAGTCCCTTTATTGACCGCAGCGTGGTACGCAATTCATACAAGAGTATTCAAGTGCTTGGCTTTGACGGCAGACTGGAAGGCAGAATGATCTTCCACTTGGATGATAAGGTTGCCAAACTACCTAGCAGCTATGGCTATCCGCTTTCTAATGTTCCTGCCAGGCAAAAGCTTAACTCTTGGATAAAATCGACTCTTAGCGACAAAATGAAAATGAAATTTGCATTGAACAATTTGAATCGGAAGCAAGTCGAATTTCCATCATTAAACAACTATGAAAAAAGCTGCCTGGCAGCTGTGTCCGATGTGTCGGGGCCAATCAATGCTTCAAAGCTATTGTCGACTTCCGGCGAGCGCAGGGCTTTGGTCTTGTCAGTCGGCGCAGTGCTAAAACATGTTTGGGAAGGCTAGCTGCTGCTCAATCAACAACTAATTGACACAAGAAAGTGAGAAAATGAGCTATCGCCAATTGCCTGTAAACGAAATGCCAAAATGGGATGAATTTGTTGATTCAACTCCTGGCGGTACTTTGTTTCACAGTTACAGATGGATGGAGCCTTTAAAGCCAGTAGTACATGTTATTGAAGATTCAAGTGGGATATGCAGCGGTCTGCTCTGTTGTCCACGCAAACGATATGGCGTAGCCGGATTTCACCTCCCTCCCTATACACCACTCCAGGGGCCGATTGTAAGACAATCATCAAAAGCAAATTATAGCTCGGCCATTGCAGAAGAACGAAAGTGGTTGATGAGTCTCCTAGAGAGCATTGAGGAGCCCAGCCATATCGATCTGATGATTGACTCTGAATTCGTGGACTTTCCTGCCTACGATCGAAGTGCTTTTCAATCCAGTCTATGGATTACGCACGAAGTGAATATGCCACTAGAAGCATGGATGGCTAATTTGCCATCGAACATGCGATCTAAGCTTAGAAAACTGAAATCCTCACTCGAAAAGGGCGACATTGAAATCCGCTGCAAAGGTCGTGCATCGGATATCTTGGATTTGGCAGAAGCAACATCAAGGCTAAAGAAGTACGACATGCGTCGTAGTATTCTTGAGACACTGATGCGCTCAGAGTTGGAAAATGATCTATGGAGCCCAATATCAATTGTTAAAGATGGCGAGACAATTGGCGGCTCTATTCTGTTTCACGACCACAATAGGGGATGGAATGTCGTCAACGGTGTCAGAAGAGATCTGGATGATCACCTGCGATGGACAAATGTGCTGGTGATGTATGCCTGCATCTCTTTCTGCTTTGAAACAAATCGAATCTTTGACTTCGAAGGATCACTCCTCCCTGGTGTCGAAGACTTTTACAGAATGCTGGGTGGGCGGAAGAGACTGATTGCAAGACTTCAGAAAAGCAATAACTACTTTTTTCGCCTGCTTCGCGCGGTGCAATACCTAAAAGGATGAGGTTTCAACTGGCTTTAGCTAGCTCTTTAATAGCTTCATTATAACTGACAAATTCGATACCAGTTGAAACTAAATAGTCAATAGTACTACAGTACCAACTTTTCCAGTCCAAAAATGAATCATCAAAATAGCTATCGTGAAAATTGAGGCTCATATAAGACACATCATCAGAAATCAACTTATCTATCTGCTCCTTTGTTGCCTGGAATGCAGACTTAGCACTTTGACTTTGGTATCTCTTTCCGTTAAGTAAATACCAGCCATCCATGATATGTAAAGGAAACACCCACATTGAGTTATTGAAAAGATATGCTGAGCCAAGCCCTGCTTTTGTTGTATCGAACTTATAGCCTATTTCTGAAAGCAAATTCAACGTAGTTTCATTTTGTCGCAGATAGTGCATTCGAATTCCGAAATCATCCGTAGATAGAGCGTCTGCAAATCTATCGTACTCTATTTTCATCATCCCAGGATCATCAAAGCAAATTCCATGAATTCCAATTTCACAATCACAACTTGACAAACGTTTTACCCATTTTGATGCTTCCTTATGAGAATAAGAAAGCCCTACACCTTGATTCATAGCAATAAAAAAAGTTGGCCGTATTCCATTCTGATTATCATATTCAAGCAGCTCCAGTATTTGTTCGCGCTTGTTTCGGAATATGTTCTTTAACCTCAAATAGATTTGATAGGTATTAATATGACCTTTGTATTTTTCCAACAGCATCCTGACCAAGTATTTAGGAACAATTCCGTCATTCCAGTGCTCCAAAAAGCCAAAATGATCCACATCGTGTGAGACAATAACTTTCATATCCCGCTATCTGCTCCTTGCAAAAATCTCATTCAACATTTTCTCGGCCAGTCCATCGACTCGATGCGTCGCAAGCACGAAGTTACGCGCATTCAGACCTAGTTGATCTGATTCCTCCCGGGACAAGGACGCCAATTCCTGAATAGCATTCGCCAGCGTCTCTGGATTTTCAGAAGGAACAGTGCGACCGCATTGTGCTTCTTCGATAGGGTCGTTTCCTGCTTCAATGCCATTGATGATAGGCTTAGCTGCCATCATGTAGTCAAAAATCTTGTTGGGACTAATGCCAAATCGAAAGAGCGGTTGCCGCTGCAAGCCAATGTAAAGGATGTCCAGCTCCTGCAGCGCAGCGGGCACTTGACGCTTGGGAACAGGTGGCAGGAACAGAACCTTGTCGCCAAGACCCTTGCTTTCAGCCAACTCAATCAATGCCTGTTTGTCAGGGCCTCCGCCGATCAGGACAAAGCCAACAGCACTGTCATCGACCCGCTCAGCTGCTTCAAGTAAGGTATGCAGCGCATTTGCCAGACCATGCGAACCAAGGTATCCAACAAGACGCTGTTTCCTGCCTCGCATTTCCGAAATGGCTGCTTTGTGTTCTTCATTCAGCGCTTCGGCATTCGCATCCCACTCATCAGTATCTATGCCGTTAGGGACATAACAGAACTTCTTTTCCTCAAGCCCATGCTCGCGCATGTGGTCAAATGCTGCTGGCAGCAACGACACACAAACATCGCAGTGCCGATACGCGAAGTTCTCCGCCCACTGCATGACTCTTATCATGGGGTGGCCGGGAGACATTCCTCCAAGTTCGATTGGCGAAAGGGGCCAAAGGTCATGCACTTCATAGCAAAGCCTCGCACCGCAAAGTCGGGCAATCAACCATGCCGGGATATTGTCCAGCGGGTAAGTGGAAGAGGCGATCACAACTTTAGGGCGTTCGATGAAAACCAGCCAGGGCAGTAAAAGAATCAACCACAGCAAAAAGCTCATCATGTTTATGATTCGCAAAATGTTGTTGGATGTATAGGCTGGCGTCCAGCACCAACTGTACTTGATTCCATCAAGTAGCTCGGTTAGAAAGGGCCAGTCAAGCTTGGGATTGTTGGCTCGCACATGCGAATGTGAGGCGGCAAGAATTCGCACTTCATTCCCCATGCGAACCCACTCACGGCAAAAGTAGTACGGGCGGAATTCCATGCCATGACGAGGTGATCCGGCATAATGGTTGATCAGCAGAATGCGCATTTCAGGATGAACCAATCAAATTTTGCACCAGATCAGCGCAGCGCTTTGCAGCATCGCCACTTCCGTAAAGTTCCTGCCAGGGTGGTAGGGAGTCAGCACTCTGATCCAGTGCATTGCGCAAACCTGTTATGAGGTCAGCATTGGGCACTGGAGCAAGCAAGCGATTCCAACCTGCTTCAAGTAATTCAACCCACTCGGTCTCTGTTCTGAGTGTGACACAGGGAACCCGATGAAAGTAGGCCTCCTTTTGCAGGCCACCGGAGTCTGTCACCACCAGCTTTGCGTTTCGTGTAAGATCGAGCATGTCCAGATAGCCGACTGGATCAATCAGCTCGACCTGTCCCATGTCGTATCCGCCTTCAGTGAGCATTTTTCGTGTTCGCGGGTGAATGGGAACAATAACCCTGAGGTCTTTCGCAATTGCCCTTAGCGCTGCAAGGATTTGCTCAAGTCGCTCTGGATGATCTGTGTTCTCTGCCCTGTGAATTGTTCCCAGAAGAAAGTCCTTTGCATTAAGCCCCAATTCAGAGCATTTCCGGGCGTTATGGTCTGCCAGATCTGCGGCAAACAGTGCGATATCGTACATGACATCGCCGACCATATGGACTGCCCCCTGATCAACGCCTTCACTTTTCAAGTGCTCAACTGCAACTTGGGTAGGGGCGAGCAACAAGTCAGAAACATGATCTGTCAAAACACGATTGATCTCTTCTGGCATTTCGCGGTTGAAGCTTCGTAAACCTGCTTCAACATGCACAACCGGGATCTTCAGCTTCGCTGCTGCCAAAGCACCGGCCAATGTGGAATTTGTGTCACCATATACCAGTAACGCATCCACCGAATTATCCAACAGCACAGCCTCGATTTCAGTCAGCATCTTGCCTGTTTGCGCTCCATGAAGACCAGAGCCAATGCCAAGTGAAATCTCAGGTGTGGGAATCTGAAGCTCCTTGAAGAAGATGTCAGACATGTTTTGATCATAATGCTGGCCAGTGTGAATCAGCAGCTCACTACAGCCTGATTGATCACGCCAGACTTTTGAAAATGCCGCAGCCTTTACAAACTGCGGACGGGCGCCAACGACAGTTGCAATACGAAAAGTGCTCACTAGTCTTCCCCGGCTTTACTTCACAAACTCCGCTACCGCCGCGACCACTTCCTGCAGCTGCGCGTCCGTCAGTTCAGGATAGATCGGTATTGCAATGCTCTGCCTGGCGGCTGTTTCACTGATGGCAAAATCACCCGTTTTGTAAGCCAGATAGGCAAAGCAGTCCTGCTCATGGAAGGGAACTGGATAGTAGACTTCATTACCAATGCCACGCTCCGTCAGAAAGGCGCGCAGCTCGTCACGACGGTCGACACGCAGCACAAACTGATTGTAGATGTGCCGGTCTCCGGGCCTTTTCCAGGGCAGAATCAGCCCCTTGCGACCGCTCATGTCCAGCGTCTGCGGATCACAATCAGCAGCGTCAATGACCACACCGGCCTGCGTGAACAACTCACGGTAACGTGCGGCATTCGCCTGCCTGCTTTCCGTCCAGCTGTCCAGGTGGGGCAGTTTGACATTCAGCACGGCTGCCTGAATGGCATCGAGCCGGAAGTTTCCACCAATCACTCGGTGGTAATACTTGGGCTTGCCGCCATGTACGCGCAGAATCTGCAATCTGGCAGCAAGCTCGTCACTTTGTGTTACAACCATGCCACCGTCGCCGGCACCACCCAGATTCTTGCTGGGGAAAAAGCTGTAACAGCCATAGTCGCCCATGCTGCCTGCCGGTCGGCCCTGATAGGCGGTACCTATGGCCTGGGCGCCGTCTTCAATCACGTGGATTTTGTGAGCGCGAGCAATCTCCAGAATGGGATCCATGTCCGCACACTGCCCGTAAAGGTGAACGGGAATGATGGCTTTCGTTCTGGGTGTGATCGCCTTCTCCAGCGCTGCCGGATCCAGATTGAAGCTTTTAGCCTCGATCTCGGCGAAAACGGGCGTCGCGCCAACCCGTGATACACAGCCAGCCGTCGCAAAAAAGCTGTAAGGCGGCGTGATCACTTCGTCACCCGGGCCAATACCGGCAGCCATCAGGGCAATCAGCAGGGCATCTGTTCCAGAAGACACGCCAATGGCATGAGTTGTCTGTGTGTAGTCGCAGATCGACTTCTCCAGCGCCTGCACTTCGGGCCCCAGAATAAAGTACTGCGATTCCATCACGCGTATCACGGCTTCGTTCAATTCGTCCTTGAGCGTGGCGTATTGCGCCTTCAGATCAAGCAGTGGAACTCCCATCAGTCCTCCGGATTGGCTGTCAAATGACTGCCATGAACAAGATCATCGTAATAGCTGCCACCCTGCCTCAAGTCATCCGGCAGTGGCGCTTCCTCATCAAAATCAAGACAACGCATTTGTCCGGCTTCGTTCAGCTGATAGCGAATCCTGGTTTCCGGACAGCGGTAGATTCCCTCGGCATCCGGGTCCTTCAGCGGCAAGCCGTGTCGGCTCACCCAGCCAATCTGTTTGGCAGGAACGCCAACCATCATCGCGTAATCAGGTACATCCTTTACCACCACGCTGCCGCTGCCAATAAAGCAGTAGCGGCCAAGTTCGATTCCACAGACGATCGTGGCATTGGCTCCAACAGAAGCACCGCGGCGGATGATGGTGGTTTCATAGAGGCTGTGTCGATTGATCTCGCTGCGCGGATTGGTCACATTGGTCAGCACGCAGGAAGGCCCAAGAAAGACATAGTCCTCGATGACCAGCCCGGTATAGATGCTGACATTGTTCTGCACCTTGACGCCGTTGCCGATGAGCACGCCGCCATCGATGTTGCAGTTCTGCCCGAAGACGCAGTTTTCGCCAATCTTCGCGCCTTTCATCACATGGCTGTAATGCCAGATTTTTGTGCCCGCGCCGATTTCACAGGGCTCATCGACAAAGGCGGTTGGATGGGCAAACCAGGTCTTTGTGCCTTCCATGCAATCTCCTGCTTAAGAGGCGTTCGTGCGCCTTAATACTCGCTCTGCTTCACCTGCTACACGTTCCGCCAGCACCCGTGAACTGGTCCACTTGCCACCGAAAATGTGCAGCGAACGGCCGTGCCACTCCAGTTCGTACTCGCGCGTTGTCTTGCCGGGATCCTTTGACCCGCTATCAAACAGCGGACGCAAGCCTGCAAAGGTATCAAGGATATCGTCACGGTCAAGGGCATCCTGAAGATAATGGTTATGAACGGCCAGCAGATAATCGACTTCCGCCTGTGAGCAGCTGATGGAGTCGTCAAGCTCCTGCCTGACTTCCGTAGTGCCAATCAGGGCTTTTCCCTTCCAGGGCAGCAAAAAGCAGATGCGCTGCTCATCAGGCACCTGCAGAAAAAGCCCTTGCTGACAGGGCCTGTCCACCACCAGATGACTTCCCCGCACCAGGTCCAGCTTGCTGGGTGATACAACACCCGCAGTGTCCATCAGTATGCGCGCCCATGGGCCGGCGGCGTTGATCACAAGGTCGCCCTGTATCACATCGGAACCAACATGTACACTGCCATTTGAATTGATGCGATCGACAGGACTGTGTTCAACAAGCCTGGCACCTGCCTCTCTGGCGCGCTCGGCCGCCCAAAGACCGAGCTTATGGTCATCCATCTGCGCATCGTAAAACAGGAAAGCGCCGCGGAGCCCGTCCGGTTTAAGCTGTGGACATCTCTCAGCCACCTCGGGAGCAGAGAGCCATTGGTGCGGGGCAATGTTCTTCTGGCCAGCCAGACGATCATAGAGCCAGAGCCCCAGCCTGACAAGCCATGGGCCACGCTTATGATCGTGATACACGGGAAGCAGCAAGGGTATTGGTGATACAAGTTCGGGGGCATGCTCAAGCCACCAGGCCCGCTCATGAAGGCTTTCACGCACCAGTCTGAACTCACGGTTTTCCAGATAACGGAGACCACCGTGAATCAATTTGGTAGAGGCACTGCTGGTTGCGGACATCAGTGTATCACGCTCAAAGAGCTGCACATCGTGCCCGCGTCTGGCCAGACTCCACGCGGACATCACGCCATTGATGCCGCCGCCGACGATCAGTATGTGTGACACAGGGCTGGATCAGTACTCAAGCGGAAGGCTGACTTTTACACCATCGCGCGCGCTGCGGTAGGCTGCAATCAGCAGCTCAAGCGAGCGCAGGCCTTCCCGGCCATCCGTCTCGGCTTCCGCATCGCCGCGCAGGGTCTTGATCACATTGTCGTAATACAAAGGATGGCCGAATCCGTAGACACTGGTCGTTTCGTAGTTGGCATTCTTGACCTGTTCGTCTTCCGGTTGCTGATCTTCAAACTCCCAGTTCTGAATCTCGTTAACCGCCATTCCACCGATGCGGACGGTTCCTTTTTCACCAAGAATGGTGATGGAGCCTTCAAGATTCTTCGGGTAGGTCAGCATGGTGACATTCATCGTACCCAAGGCACCGTTGCGCCATTTGACAGCCATCACGCCCGTGTCCTCGACTTCAATGTTGCGAGCCAGCGTGGCGGTATAGGCATAAACGCTTTCAACCGGGCCGATCAGCCATTCGATCAGGTCCACATAATGGCTGGCCTGATTCATGAAAGCGCCGCCGTCAAATTCCCATGTGCCGCGCCAGGCTGCCTGATCGTAGTAAGACTGCGGGCGGGTCCAGAAGACATTCAGGTTGACCGTGTAGATGCGGCCGAAGCGCTTCTTTCGAACGGCTTCCTTAAGCAGCTGCAGGGTCGCATTGCGCCTGTTCTGCTTGACAATGAACAAGCGAAGCTTTTCCTGATCGAAAGCCTGAACCATTCGCTTGCCATCGGCCCAGGAGGTGGCCATGGGCTTTTCACTCATCACATGGCGACCGGCGTGGGCAGCAAGAATGCCCTGATCGGGATGCAGCCCGCTGGGCGTGCAGAGCACAATGATATCCGCGTCCGACTTTTCTAGAAGTTCTTCCAGACTGGAATAGCCGGGCACATTGTAGGCATCGGTTGCGGCCTTCAGGGCAGCCTTGTCGTTGTCGCAGACGGCTACCAGCTTGGCATCCTGACTGTGCTGCTCGATTGCGCCAAAGTGATTCTTTGAGATTCGTCCGCAACCGACAACGGCAAAACGAATTTTGCGGCCGGTAATGGTTTCTGCTGCGCGATACATTCAAGCTCCCTTGTGCAATTCAAATCATTGCTTTCTAAGTTGATCCTTTTGCAAGCGAGTTGCAATGGAAGAACCGTGCCAATTGAGACTGGGTATCGGCAGAAACTTTGCCCGATTCACTATTGATGCCCTCTCTTGATGCCGATGTTCAGTCGAAAATGCAGGAAAGAAGTGTGAGCTCCATACTCGTAACTGGCGCGGCCGGCTTTATTGGCTACCACCTGTCCCTGAGCCTCCTGAGGGATGGCTCTCAGGTCACGGGGCTTGATAACCTCAACGACTACTACTCAACGGCCTTGAAGCAAGCCCGTCTGGCGCAGCTTGTGCAAAGTTCAGCCTTCACCTTCAAGCAACTCTCGCTGGAAGATCGCTCTGCCATCGAAAGCTGTTTTGACGAGGTTCAGCCATCAATGGTGATCAATCTGGCGGCCCAGGCAGGTGTCCGCTATAGTCTGATCAATCCCCATGCCTATGCCGAATCGAACCTGCTTGGCTTTGTGAATGTGCTTGAATGCTGCAGGCACACCACTTCTGTCAAGGGACTGGTTTATGCTTCCAGCAGCAGCGTCTATGGCGGAAACAGCAAAGTCCCCTTTGCAGAAAGCGATCCGGTGGACAAGCCTGTTTCACTTTACGCTGCCACCAAAAAAGCCAATGAATTGATGGCCCACACTTACAGCCATCTCTATGGACTGCCCACGACCGGCCTGCGCTTTTTTACCGTCTACGGTCCCTGGGGACGGCCTGACATGGCCTACTTCAGCTTTACCAAGGCGATTCTGGAAGGCAAGCCCATCAAGGTCTTCAATCATGGAAATATGCGTCGCGACTTTACCTACATCGATGATATCGTGCAGGGGATTCGTGCCGCACTGGATTTGAATGCCCCCTGTGAAGTCTTCAACCTTGGGAATCACCGGGCCGAAAGCCTCATGCATTTTATTGATCTGCTGGAAGGCGAGATCGGCATCAAGGCCGTCAGGCAGCTGGAGGACATGCAGCCCGGGGATGTACATGAAACCTACGCAGACATTCAGCACGCACAGCAGAAACTGGGCTACAGCCCGGGCACCAATCTTGATCGAGGCCTCAAGCACTTTGTCGCCTGGTACAGGGAATACTACAAGGTCTAACGAATGAAAATCATCTCCATCGTCGGCGCCCGCCCCAACTTCATGAAAATCGCGCCCATGGCCCGCGCCTTTGAAAAGAGCCCGATCGACTTTCAGATTGTGCACACCGGCCAGCACTACGACAAGGCCATGAGTCAGGATTTCTTTGACCAGCTGGGCATCCCCGAACCAGCAATCAATCTGGAAGTCGGCTCTGGCAGTCATGCCGTGCAAACCGCCGAGATCATGAAGCGTTTTGAGCCTGTCTGTCTGGAACAGAAGCCGGACTGGGTGCTGGTCGTGGGTGATGTCAACTCCACGGCGGCCTGCAGTCTGGTGGCCAGCAAGCTGGGCATTCCGGTCTGCCATGTGGAAGCGGGCTTAAGGAGCCGCGATCGCGCCATGCCGGAAGAGATCAACCGGCTGGTTACCGATGTCATTTCGGACCTGCTGCTTACCACATGCTTCGAGGCCGATCGCAACCTGATGGCCGAGGGCATTCCGGCAGAAAAGATCCAGATGGTAGGCAACACCATGATCGACACGCTGGCCTACATGCTGCCTCAGGCCGAGAGCCGCAGGATTCTAAATCGCTTTCCCCATGTATCACCGGGCGAATATGGTGTGGTTACCCTGCACCGCCCGAGCAATGTGGACAATCCAGCAATTCTCGCGGATTTGCTGGGAACGCTGGAAACCGTGCAGGAGCAGCTGCCGCTGATTTTTGCCATTCACCCCCGTACACGCAAGAACATCAGTGCGCTGGGCATGGATGATCGCCTGGCGGCCATGAAGAACCTTACGCTTTGCGAACCCTTGAGTTACATGGATTTCCTTGACCTTTACCGGCAATCCAGAATGGTGCTGACCGATTCTGGCGGCATTCAGGAAGAAACCAGCTGGCTGAAGGTGCCGTGCATCACCATGCGGGAAAACACGGAGCGCGGGGTCACGGTTGAACTTGGCACCAACTACCTGGTGGGAACAAGCCGGGAGAAAATTCTGGCAGCCTTTGCAGATGTCATGTCCGGCAAGGGCAAGGCCGGCGGGGAGATTCCTCTCTGGGATGGCAGGACAAGCGAGCGGATTGTCAAGATCTTTGAGTCAATGCGATAAAAGCGTTGTCTTTTTGGTCACGCATCACCATTCTGGCAAGGTTTGCACCTGAATGGTAACTCATGGAAATGAAGCAGTTATACACAGACATATTTGGCTGGGATGTTCGCAACTGGTCCCGAGCTCTGGAGTTATGGGAGAAGCCAATCCTTGACTTGCCTCCTGCCGCCGATTGTCTGGAAATAGGAACCGCCAACAATGGCGGACTTGCGCTGTGGCTTTCGTTAAAGGGCCACAAAACGACTTGCCTCAATCTTGTTGACAGCTTTGATGCTGTTCGCTCCGTGCATCAACAATATGAACTACCCTGTCAGCCGGAATATCGGGTTCAGAACGCGTTCGATCTGGATGCTGAAGAGGCTTACGATGTCATCGCCTTCAAATCTCTTCTGGGCGGCATGGCTAGCGCCAGCAAATCGGAAGAGCATGCTCTTGAACGACTCAGGCCCTTTTTTGCACGCCTGCACAGAGCATTGAAACCAGGTGGTCTTCTCCTGTTCGCAGACAACTTGCGGGGATCCTGGCTGCATCAGATTACCAGGCACAATTTTGTTCAATGGGCTAAAGGCTGGCACTACTTGAAGGCAGGCTCCATGGAAAGCCTCTTCACCGATTTTGACGAAGTCCATCATGCAAGCGGTGGATTTCTCGGATGCATGGGCCGAACGGAAGCTCAGCGAAACGCCCTCGCCCGATTGGATAAGTCCCTGTTTGAGCCTTTGATGCCCCGCTCATGGCACTATTTCGCCTATGGCTGGGCTCGCAAGTCTTCAGCCGCCGCAAATTCCCTATCTTGAGCGCCGACCCCGATACAGTCACTGGACAAGCCATGCCCTTTCGCCTTCTGGAGCTCCCCGAACGCCTCCTGCGCATCCTGATGCACATGGTGCTGGACTTCTACATGTTCGGCTACAACCGTGTGACCTATCATCACCGCGAGCGGCTGCAGGAGCTGGGGCCGTGCATCATTGTGGCCAACCATACCAGCCATTACGATGCCGCCGTGCTGCTTTCGGCTTTCCCTTATTCCAGGATGCACCTGATTCATCCCGTGGCGGCCAAGGACTACTTCTTCTCCACCCGCCTGCAGGGCATCTTCTTCAGAACCTTCATGAATGTGCTGCCCATCGAACGCAGCGCAAAGCTGCATGAGGCTTTCGTGCCCACCGAACAGGCGCTGGCAAACGGCCATTCGATCATCATCTTTCCGGAAGGCACGCGCAGCGTGGACGGCAGCATCAAGGGCTTCAAGGTGGGTGTCGCCTATCTGGCGGCCAAGTTCGGTCTGCCCGTCATGCCCGTTTACATTGATGGCGCGCACAAGGCCTTTGGTAAAGGCACGAGCGTCCCCCGAGCCCACAAGATCTCAGTCGTATACGGCCGCCCGATGAGCTTTGAGGGCGATCCCGACTCACGGGAAGACTGGGCGACTTTTGCTGATGGTCTCAGGGAAGAAGTCGTCAGGATGGGCAGGGCTTTTGCTCGGGCCAGGGATAATTACTCGTTGTTTACCAGTAGTTAGGCGTTTCAGTTGCCAGTTACCAGCCAGAAGAAGATGCCAGTAACCAGCGGCATGGTACCAGCCAGAATAAGATGCCAGTAACCAGCGGCCGGTTGCCAGTCAGAAGAAGCTACCTGTAGCCAGTTACCAGATGCCAGCCAGAAGAAGTTCCCAGTGACCAGCGGCCAGTTGCCAGTCAGAGGGATTTGCTGGTTACTGGCTTCTGGCCACTGGCCTGCTGACCCATCTTCGATGCCGCTTGCGGCATCAATAAAACACGGCTTACCTGGCGGACGCCGATCGCGCATCTGTTCGAAGCGTGCAGCGAAGCAGCACGCAAGTTATGCGCGGCAATCTGAGAGCTGCTTTCTTTGCTTCTTTCTTTGCAGCAGCAAAGAAAGAAGGCCCCCACGGCAGTGGGCGCGTGGAGGCTGCAAGATGAGCAAAGGCACAGATACCAGAGAGGCGTTAGGCGTTAGCAGTCTGGCGTTAGGCGTTAGGCGTCAGGCGTCAGGCGTCAGGCGTTAGGCGTCAGGCGTTAGGCGTCAGGCGTCAGGCGTTAGGCGGCAGGCGTCAGCCTGAAGAAGCATCCAGTAACCAGCGGCAAGGACCGGTTTCGGGCCGAAGCTGAAGTGGACAGGCGTTAGCGGATAGCAATCATCAATCTGCAATCTGCAATCGTCATCCCCTGTCGTTCCCGCGGAAGCGGGAAGAAAGCGGGGACTTCATTCGATCCATCCGCCAAAGCTGAACTCGGCAAAAATCGCCTCGAGCCTTTCCTGCAGCGACTCCATGCCGTGATACTGCCGGACTGCGCGCCAGCGCGGGAGATGAACACGGGGCTGTTCGAGGTCAACTTCCCAGGGATGCAGATAGAGGTGAAAGGCCTTGCCTGAGCGCTGACAGGCACGCATGCGCGAGAGATTCCAGGCTTCTGGCAGGACGCGCAGCCAGAAGCCGCCGCCCCAGCCAAGCGGCAGCCGGTCAAAGAGCCTGTAGCCGGCCAGCGGATATTCCCTGACGCTACCTGCGGCCGTTTCTACATCAAAGGGCTTGCCGCCCAGCAGGCCTTGCCGGATTGCAGAGTCTGCCAGCTTCAGATCCTTCTGTGATACACGGGCCCGCATCAGGCTGCTGGACCAGGCGATGCCAGCCTTTGCCAGCTCGTGATACATGCGCGATTCGGGTTTCAGGCCAAAATTCGGAGCCCGATAGCCGGGACTTCTACCCCAGGCCGCCTCCCACGGACGAAGCAGGTGAAGGGCCTTCTCCAGATCCCCACGCCATTCGTCCAGACTCAGCTCAGCCGGTGATACATGCCTGTAACCATGCAGGGCCAGCCGGTGTCCGGCAGCAGCCACTTCGTCAAGCAGGGCGGGATACCTTTCGGCCACCGGCCCGCTCACAAAAAAGCAGGCCTTCAGCTCGAATTGTCTAAACAGCCCAAGCAGCCGGCGCGTTGCCGGAACGACCCGCTGATCCAGCTGCTCCTTTAGCGCACGGTCCGTCGTGCGACGCAGCCTGCCACGCAAATTGTCCGCCTGCGCGGCAGATTCCAGATCTACGGAAAGGTAGTGGCGAATGGGTGGAGGCACGTGCATGGGGGAAGGTAAAGAAATGACGAATTGCGAATGACGAAGGGCGAAAGGCTATAGTGGAAGACAGACGCAGGTCGCTGCTCATTCTTCATGCTTCCACTTTTCGTGGCTTGTTTCGGATTCATCGGCCAATCAGTAGAAATGGATAACTTCACTGACCGAAAGCAACTGAGTGTAAACAAAGTCAGGCTCTTGACCCCTGTTCACATTCACCAGTCTTTGCAGCTTGCACTCGCTTTCGAATCGTTGTAAAAATGGAAAGCAGTTGGTGGCACTCGTCCTTTGCCCGACCAAAATCCAAAGATGTTTCAGTCTCCATCTCAATGAGCAGTTCGATCCAATAGTCCGACTCATCGAGCTCCATCAGGCAAAGGCCAAGCTTAGAAACGAATTCTGCACGTGATCGCGCTCTGCATGCTTCCCGGTAGTTTGCCCCAACAGACGTTGCTGATCTGATTAGCTGACGACTAAGCACGTTTACCGCATATCCCGAGTTCTGCAAAACTTGTGTCGCTCGAAGTATCTCCAGCGCAAACTGCTTTGTCTTCTCCCTGAGAAATGCCGACCTGTCCATAATTTGTTTAGCCTTGTATACACGGATTTCGTCATAGCAAACACCTATCGCCGTTGTATGGTTTCAGTTGTTCCAGCCAAAAGGCGATGAATTCGGTAGCATGTCAAGGCTAGCAGACAATTGAAGACTACAGGGATAAAAGCGCCCCTGAAATTGACTCTGCTGCTTTCGCATCCCCTCACTCGATATTTGCCTTTCCTCACTCCTCATTCGCCATTCGCCATTCGTCCTTCATCACTCTTACCTCGTCCTTCACCCTTCTTCTTTCGTCCTTCGTCATTCGGCATTCGCCCTTCGTCATTCGTCAATCATTCCCTCCCTCTCGCTACATTACAGGGCTAACAACTGAAAGCGACTCCCCTGATGGAAATCGGCATTATCGGTCTGCCACAGTCCGGCAAGACCAGTCTTTTCAACGCATTGACCGGCATGAATGTCGAACTGGGCTATGCGGGCGGCCGCAAGAACGCCAACCGCGCTGTGGCTCCGGTGCCGGATCCGCGGCTGGAGCGCCTGAGCGCCATGTTCAATCCGAAGAAAACGGTCTGTGCCACGGTCAACTATGTGGACTTGGGCGGCCTTTCCGGTGAAGGCAAAAGCTCCAGTGGCTTCCCGGCCGAATTCCTGCAGGCCTTGAAGCCCTGCGAAGCCCTGCTGCTGGTCACAAGGGCTTTTGATGATCCGGAAATGCCGCACAGCGATGGCCCGTCGGATCCGGTGCGTGACTTTCGACTGGCCCAGGACGAGTTCCTTTTCAGCGACCTCACCATCTGCGAAGGCCGCATCGAGCGCCTCGAAAAGCAGCTGATGAAGGTGAAAGACAAGGATCAGGCCTACGAGCTTGAGGTCCTGAAGATGTGTCACGCGGCGCTAAGCGAGGAAAAGCCCCTGCGCAGTCTGGATCTGGACGAGCACCAGAAGAAAGTGCTGCGCGCCTACGCCTTCCTTAGCCTCAAACCTGTGCTGATCGTTGCCAATGTCAGTGATGAAGGGCTTGCTAGCGACGAGCTTGTATCACAACTCTCTGGCATGGAAGGCAGTCAGGGCCTGCGCTTTTGCCAGACCTGCGCTCGCCTGGAAATGGAACTGGCCCAGATGGAGCCTGATGAAGCCGAGCTCTTCCTTTCCGAGTACGGCATTGACGAGCCCGCCAAAGCCCTTGTGTTAAGGGAGAGCTTCCAGCTGCTGGGACTACAGACCTTCTTTACTGTTGGCGAAGACGAATGCCGCGCCTGGACAATCCGCCGTGGTTCCACTGCCCCGGTTGCTGCTGGCGCTATTCACTCGGACATCCAGAAGGGCTTCATCCGCGCGGAAGTCGTGAGACACGAAGACCTGCTGGAGGAAGGCAGTCTGGCGCATTGCCGCGACAAGGGCTCCTTGAGGCTGGAAGGCAAGGAATACATCGTGAAAGAGGGGGACGTTGTCCACTTCCGCTTCAACGTCTGAGCGCTGGCAGGCCCTGCGCGCTGCATGGGGCTGGCTCCATCCGCAGCTCTTCCCCGCTTCCGGACCGGAACCGGGCAGCTGGCCGCTGGATCCGGACAAGAGCCGTGATACAGCCCGTCTGCTGCTTGCAGAAGCCCGGGACTTGCTGGACCAATCAGCCGCTGAACCACATGTCTCACATCAAGCCAGCATCCGCTGGGGCCATGAGCTGATTGAGCGAGAAGAAAAAGACCTGACCGCCGCCCGAAGCACTGCCTGGGTGGCCGATCATCTTTCAGCCGGCCTGCTGGGTGCGCTTCGTCACGGCTCGCGCACAAGCCTCAAGCGCGCTCTGGATGGGCTTCCGGCCTGGCTTGATCTTTGTGTATCACAAGATGTTGTCGAAGAGAACGCGGGAGCGGGTGAATCGCTCAAGCAGCGCCTGACAAGCCTTCAACAGCACCTCGAGCGCAGGCTGCTCGAATTGGATGAAAGTGAACTCGCCGGCAAGGTCCGGGTGCTGGAAGGCTTCCACGATCGCCTGCGTATCACGGCCTTTCAACCGGCCGATGTCAGTCAGGCTGCTGCAGGCCTGCAGGCAAAGGATCTGGAAAAGCTGGACGATGCCATTCAGCGCCTGAACGCAGATATTGAGCGGCGCATCAAGCGCCTTGATCAACGCTATCTGGGCAAGGCGGACACGGCAGAAGCCAACATTCTGGCGCTGATCGAGCTGGATCAGGGACGGCCCGAGCAGTGGGCGGCATCCTTTAATCGAAGGCGACAGGAGATTGAGCAGGAGCTCGCACTACGCGGCATGCCCGCCAATCGCGAGCTCCGTTTTCATGTGGAGCCGGGGCTCTATCCCGGTTTTGTCGAGCTCGCTCCCGCCTGCTGGCACCGTTCATGGAATCAGCATGGCCGGCGTCTTCCTGATTTGAGCCTGCTGGATCCACTGAGGCTCGAAGCCCATCTGATTGAATGGAATCATGTCCGTCAGCCCCTGGAGCTTGCTACCCGACATCGGCCGGGCAGCGACAGTCTGCTTGAACTCTGGGGACAGGCGCCCCATCCGGCTGCCTTCCTTTTACGGGATGGTGATACGCGGCGCTGGGCGGATGCGGCCCCGGGCTGGCTGCTTGATCAGGGCTGGATGGGCGGTGAGCGGCGATTGCGCCTTCTGCAAAAAAGGCAGGAGCTCCGTCTGCTTAAAATCGGTCGCATCGATCTATTGCGCCTGCTGGCAGTCAGGCCGGACGACGAACTGGAGATTCAAATCTCCGGGGAAGCGCGCTTGCCCGAGCATTCGCTTAAAGCCATCTGGCAGAAGATGCTCGCCGAGCCGGGGCACTTTGCCTTCCGCGCGCTGGATGGCCTTGCGCTGGCTGAGAAAATGCGCTCCCTGAAGAAGAGCTGGCAGGATAGTGTCGGTAGTGAAGACACCTTCAGCGCCATGCAGCAGTTCTGCCTGATGCCTCGTGATACTTGGCCCGAGCTGGCAGAAGCCTTCAGCCCCAGCGGCAGAAGCCTGCCTCAGCCGCCACCTGCTCTTCCCCGCCCACGCGAGGATCAGGAAGGCCTCTTGAGCGAGGTGGAACAGCGTCTGGCAGAGCTTGGCCGAATACGCAAGGAAGACCTGCTGGCCGGCAGCGAATTTGATGGCGGATCGCCCGCTGTGGATGAAGCACTGGCGGCACCAGCAGAGGCCCTGAGCGTCGTAGCTGCAGATAGCGAGGTTGATTCATCCGCTTCAGATGTTGTATCACGGCCGGAAGATGCTGAGAGCTCAAACGAAGGCTCAAAGGAGCCCGACCATTCACCAGTTAGCTGATATTCTGGCGCTGATGAAGCGCTACCGGGGCCGAATACTTGCCGGAGCCCTCGCCGTACTCGTCACCAACAGCATTCTGATTTTTGGGCCCCGCGTGCTGGGTCTGGCCATTGATGATCTGAAGGATGGAAGCCTCGCCAGAAGCCTCAGCTGGTACATCGGCCTGATGCTGGCGATCAGTGTTGGGCAGGGTATCGCGCGCTTTGCCATGCGCCGCATCATCATCGGCTCCAGCCGTCATGTGGAGCGTGATTTGCGCGCAACCTTCCTTGGGCGATTGCTCGAACTGCCCGTGCGCTTTTATGCTTCACGCTACACGGGTGACATCATGAGCCGCGCGACTCAGGATATCGAAAATGTGCGCATGGCGGCCGGCCCGGCGCTGATGTATTCCATGGATACGGTCCTGCTC
This sequence comes from uncultured Bacteroidaceae bacterium, assembly GCA_964345075.1. Classification (GTDB taxonomy): domain Bacteria; phylum CAIWAD01; class CAIWAD01; order CAIWAD01; family CAIWAD01; genus CAYFPS01. Next base: position 44,290 of record CAYFPS010000010.1, read on the forward strand.
TGCGGATATGGTCTGGGCATGATGTTTTTCATCAGCCCACCGCTGGCCATGATCGTCGTCGTGATCCTGCCCGTGATCAGCGCGCTTGTCTTCAAACTCTCCAGCAAGATTCACGCCGTTACAATGGAAAGCCAGCGGCAGTTCGGACGAGTCTCCACGCAGGTACAGGAGTCCATGTCCGGCATTCGCGTGATACAGGCATACTCGGCTGAAGCGGATCGGCAGCAGCAATTTGAAAAAGAGCTGGATGCTTATCGCAGCATTCAAATGCGGATGATTCGGCTGCAGGCGGCGTTCAGGCCACTTCTGGGTCTGCTTTTCACCGTTGGCCAGGGTTTGATTCTGCTCGCGGGTGGCCGTGCGATCGTCGCCGGAAGCCTGACACTGGGCGAGTATGTTTCCTTCAGCGTCTACCTGACCATGTTGTCCTGGCCGATGGTTGCCATAGGCTGGAGCCTCAACCTTCTGCAGCGCGGGAGCGCCGGCATGCGTCGCCTGAATGAAATCCTGCTGGCTGAGGGGAAACTGGAAGCGGGACAGGCCCGAGATGCCATTCAGGGTTCGCTTAAGTTCCAGCATGTGACACATCACTACGAAGGCTCCTCCGAGAGTGCTTTGGTTGATGTCTCTTTTGAGCTTCAGCCCGGGCGCACGCTGGGTATTGTCGGACCGACCGGCTGCGGCAAGAGTACACTGCTAAGGCTTGCCGCGCGGCAGATGGATCCTGATCAAGGCAGCGTGATGCTGGATGGCCGCAGTCTGCCCGAGTACGAGAGCGATCATCTTCGTCAGTGTGTTACGGTCGTGCCTCAGGAGGCTTTCCTCTTCAGTGATCTGTTGAATCACAATGTGGCCTTTGGAAGGCCTGATGCATCACAGGACCTGCTTGACGAAGCCGCGGCAAACAGCAGGCTCGAACAGGATCTTCCCCAGTTCCCACAGGGTTGGGAGACCCGTGTTGGTGAGCGCGGCGTGACTCTTTCCGGTGGGCAGAAGCAGCGGGCAACAATCGCCCGGGCCCTGCTGATGGATGCCCGCGTTCTGCTGATGGATGATGCCTTGAGCGCTATTGATACACAAACTGAGGAAGCGCTCATTGGCCGTCTGAAGGATGTGATGCGGGATCGCACCACGCTGATCGCCAGCCATCGCCTTTCCGTGATGCGTGAAGTCGATGAGATCATTGTACTGGACAAGGGCAGAATCGTTGAACGCGGGACGCACAACGAGCTGCGTGATACAAGTGGCCTCTATGCTGAGCTGCTGAAGCGTCAGGAACTTGAAAGTCAGCTTGCCGGAGCGGACTCATGAAGGGGCAGGTGCAAAAAGATCGTGGCCTTGATGCCCGTCTGCTGATGCGTCTTTCGCGCTTTCTGATTCCGCACAAGGGGATGGCCCTGCTGGCCCTCCTGCTGATTCTGGCAGCCAGCGCGCTTGATACAGCCATTCCACTTGTCACACGCCACGCCATTGATGTGGACATGGCCAATGGCGATCTCGATGGCCTGCTACAGACCGTTCTGCTTTTTCTGGGACTTGCAATTGGCGCTTTCGTATTGCGCTACCTGCAGCAGATTGTGACCGGCTGGATCGGCCAGACCATTGTGCTTGAAATCCGCAGCCGGCTTTTCAGGCGTGTGCAGGAACTTCATCTGGCCTGGTACGACCGTAATCCTGTCGGGCAGGTGATGAGTCGCCTGACCAATGATGTGGAAACCCTGAACGAAGTCTTCACCGGTGGCCTCATCCTGATTTTTCAGGATCTGCTGCTTCTGGTGATGATCGCTGCAGCCCTGCTCTGGATGGACTGGCGACTGGCTCTTGTCCTGTTCTGCGTGATCCCCCTGATCTTTGTGGCCACCTTCACATTCAAACGACTGACGCGGGCAGCCTTCAGGCGTGTCCGCGCGCTGGTGGGTGAAGTCAACACCTTTTTGCAGGAGACGATCACGGGCATCAGCGTGATCCAGCTCTTCAGGCAGGAAGCGCGGCTGAAGACCCGCTTTGATGGAATCAACGACCGCCTCCTGGGCGAAAACATTCGCACCATTTTCTATTTCGCTGTCTTCTTTCCACTGATGGAGCTTCTGGGCAGTCTGGCAACCGCGGCCATTCTGTGGGCCGGGGCCGAGCGCGTCTTGACGGGCATCTTGAGCTTTGGCGCGCTGGTGGCCTTTCTGCAGTACGCTGAAAAGTTCTTTCGGCCGATCCGTGATCTTGCTGAGAAGTACAACATCCTGCAAAGCGCCATGGCAGCGGCCGAACGTGTCTTTGAACTGCTGGATCAAAAGCCTGCCATCACCGGTGGCATGGTGGGTGCAGTGGGCGGCAAGCCTGCCCCTGTGGCGACAGGCGAGATTGTCTTTGACGGTGTCTGGTTTGCCTACAACGATGAAAACTGGGTACTGCGTGATCTGAGCTTCACCGTGAAGCCGGGCTCATCCACGGCCCTGGTGGGCTACACGGGCGCCGGCAAAACAAGTATTACGGGTCTGCTGCAGCGCTTCTACGAGTTCCAGAAAGGCCGTATCACGGTTGATGGCGTAGACATCCGCGAGTGGGATCTGAAGGCGCTGCGCGAGCGCATGGCGATTGTCCTGCAGGATGTTTTCCTCTTCTCAGGCTCGGTTGCCGACAACATTCGCATGGGCCGCGAGCTGACGGATGAAGAGCTGAGCAGTGCCGTATCACAAACGGGTCTTGACCGCGTGCTGGAAGGGCGTTCAGACGGACTTGACTCAGCAGTTGGCGAGCGGGGACAGCTGCTCTCCGGTGGTCAGCGACAGCTTGTGAGCTTTTCCCGGGCTCTGGCCAGCAAACCTTCGATTCTGATTCTGGATGAGGCCACTTCCAGCGTGGACAGCATTTCTGAAGAGCTGATTCAACAAGCGATCGCCACGCTACTGGAAGGCCGGTCGAGCCTGGTGATCGCCCATCGCCTCTCGACGATCATACGCGCGGATCAGATTCTTGTCCTGCACCGCGGGCAGGTCGTTGAGCGCGGACGACATCAAGAGCTTCTTGAACTGAAGGGTGTGTATCACAGACTCTGGCAGCTGGAACAGCAGAAGGAACCCGGACATGCTGCTTGAGCCTATTCTGCTATTGGGTGATGGTAGTGCCATCAGCCTGTGGAGCCTGGTGTTGGGCGGGCTGCTGGGTGGCCTGACCGCCGGCCTGATCGGAATTGGCGGCGGGGCGATTGTCACACCGCTGCTGATGTCCTTCGGCCTGGCTCCGCGCATAGCCACAGCCTGCATGAGTGTCGCGATCATCTCGAATGCCTCGGGGGCCTGCACCTACAGCCTGCGGCACTGGAAGGCCGATGTCCGGCTGGGTGTGATCATGGGCCTGATGGCGACGATCGGCGGCCAAGTGGGAACATGGACCATCGCCCACCTGGACAAACCCGCTCTGATTGACGGCATCATCCGTGCGGCCTATGTTTTCCTGCTGCTCTTTCTGGCTTACAAATTGTGGCGCGGGAAAAGCCGGAGCCATCAGGGCCTGCGCAGCCTCTTGTTTCGTCTGCCCTTGCGCTACAAGAGCCCCTTTGAGAGTGAAGCCGTTTCGCCGCTGTTCCCGGCGCTTGTCGCGCTGCTTGTGGGAATCGTTGCATCGCTGCTTGGAATCGGCGGAGGCATCTTCTACGTGCCCCTGCTGATGGCGCTCTTCGGCCGCGATATTCGGGAACTGGTAACGGTCAGTCAGGTGGCTGTCCTCTTCAGCAGCGTGAGCGTGGCCAGTGGTCATGTCTTTTTCACTGGCAATGTGGAGGTTCGCATTGCGCTGGTGCTGGTGCTGGCGGGCAGTCTGGGAACCGCCGTCGGCAGCAGGCTGAAGAAGCACTTGAGCGCCCGGCATATCGAGCGGCTTTTCGCACTCATCCTGCTGGGCGGTGCTTGGCGCATGATTGTCCAGTTGACGAGCAGTTCCGGCGCTGCACACGGCAAGCTGCTGCCTGCAGGCGGCCTGCAATCCGACTGGTTGGGCTGGCTACCCCTCTGGGCGGCAGAGAGCCCCTGGCGCATCTGGCTGCTTACGGCGGGCTTTGCCATGCTGGCCGGTCCGCTGCTGGCGATGCTGCAGCACTGGGTGCTGGATCGGTTGGAGAGGTAGGGGGGGAGGCTTTCCGACCAGTGGTCCGACCAGTGGTCCAACCAGTAGTCCGACCAGTAGTCCGACCAAATCCGCGGTTTGCTCCGTAAATGGACCTGGCGAATCTGTCTGAATCCAATGACAGAGCTTTTCGGGTTGCAGCTTTGAAGGTGATGGAGGACGGCTTGCTCCAACCAGTGGTCCGACCAGTAGTCCAACCACAAAAAAACGCCCCGCCATTCAGCGGGGCGCCGCAGCAGTTGTACCGATCCACACAAGGTGTTTCGGTGGGCCGGCAGTTTCATGTGCTGCCGGTACTGGCATGAATCGGCGAATGTGAGGCCTGACTTTAGCTTGAAGGGAAAAAAGATTGACGATTTCAGCTGAAGCGCCTTTTGTACCTTTGCAGCATGTATTTCACACTATTTGGTCCGCGCGAAGATCATGGTGCAACCTGCCTGCATCTGGCTTTTGAAGATGCCGGCCTGCTCTTCGATGCCGGCCTGGACCCTGTGCTTGCCGGATGGGAAGCGCTGGCAGACACGCATCTGATGACGCAGTTCCCGGAGCAGTACCGGGTCGACTCTATCCTGATCAGCCATGCGCATCTGGATCACATGGGCGGATTGCCCCACGTGGCCGCACGCTTTCCGGAAGCATCCATCCTCATGACGGAAGAGAGCTGGCACCTGACCCGCATGCAGCTCTGCCGTCACGCCAGCATCTGGCAGCATGCGTATGACGAGGGGCTCGCCGATTACCCACTCTTCACACCAGCTGAAGTGCAGGATCTGGAATCGCGCATCCTGAAGGTCAGGAAGGGCGAAACCTCGGAGCTCATGCTGGGCGCTGCCGGGCCAGTTCGTATCACGCCCTGGGATGCCGGCCACATTCTGGGCAGCTGCGCCTGGCATATCGAGCAGGGTTCGCGCAGTTTGTATTACACGGCGGATGTCTGTGGCAGGCCGCAAAGTGTGATACAAGGCGCCATCTACCCTCCCGCTGCTGATGTTGTGATCAGCGAGAGCACCATCGGCTGGAGCGATCGCCATGTGGCTGCCAGTCGCAAGCAGGAAATCGAGGCACTGGCAGAAGCGATAAGCGAAGTAGCCACTCTGGGCGGTAGCATCCTGATACCGGTCTTCAACATGGGGCGCGCCCAGGAGCTCCTCTTCATTTTGCACAGCCTCAAACGACGGGAGAAAATCCCGCCTCTGCCCGTACATGTCGGCCGATCGGCCTGGGAGATCGCCAAGCTCTATGATCGCTTTGCAGCGGGCGACCGTCGCCTGTTGCCCGACTTCCTGTTTGAAGAAACTCTGGTAGACATTGTCGACGACGCCGACGAGATCGAGCTGAGTGCGGACAGCCGCGTTTATCTGGTGCCTTCAGGAATGATCCATCCCGGTAGCCCTTCATGGAAGCTGGCCCGCCGCATGCTGCCCCATCCCCTGCATGCAATCCTGTTCGTCGGCCACACACGTGGCGGGAGTTTTGGGAAAACCCTGATGCAAAGCGCTCAGGGCGACGAACTTGACTTCGATGGTCAGTCTGTCACACGCCATTGCCGCCTTGAAAGCTTCCTCTTCTCCAGCCATTCCAACCGCGCCGAGCTCGCAGGCATGGTCGAGCGCATTCAGCCTTCCCGGCTTGTCCTCCTGCCCGGACGCAAGGACTCTGTTGATCTGGTGAGACAGGAGCTGACAGCCAGCATGCCTGAACTTCGTATCGAAGAAGCCTTGCCCGGCCAGGAACTGGACCTGAACAGCTGATGGGTCTGTTCAATCGTGATCTGGCCTCGCAGGTTGTGCGCCTGGCGGTTCCAGTCGTGATCTCCCAGCTCAGCCAGACAGTCGTTGGATTGGTCGACACGATGATGGTCGGCCGGATTGGTGTCAATGCGCTGGCGGCAACGGGCCTGGGATGTCTCGCCATCTGGATGGTGATGGGCGCGCTCGGGCATCTGAGCACGGGAACACAGATTCTTGCATCACGGCGCACGGGTCAAACCGATCACGCGGGCGCTGGTCGCGCTCTGCGAGCAGCCTTGCAAATTGCCCTGCCCCTTGGTCTGCTGCTCACAATCCTCTTCTGGTTTGCCTACCCGGCCTATTTCGCGCTGATTCTGGGCGGAAGGCAGGATCCGCTTTTCCCGCTGTGCTCCGAGTACAGCCAGTTGCGCTTGCTGGGCCTCCTCCCCTTTCTGCTGATCGCTGCGCTCAAGGGCTTTTTCAATGGGCTTGGTGATACAAGCCAGCATATGCGCGTATCACTGCTGATCAATGTGGTCAACGTCTTCTTCAACTGGGTCTTCATCTTTGGAAATCTGGGCGCAACGCCAATGGGCGTGGCAGGCGCGGGGCTTGCCTCATCCCTGGCCACCACCGCGGGAGCCGTCTATTTTCTGTTCCGTGCACACAGGGCAGGACTTGAAGACAGCCACGGATTTCGACCGCGTGATCTCCTGAAGCCCCTTGGAAGGGTGGCTGAGCGTCCCTCCAGATTGATTCGCCTGAGTCTGCCGGCGGGCGTACAGGCCTTTCTGGTCCTGGGCGGCTTTACGCTCTTCATGGCCATGATGAAGGTTGCGGGCACGGCTGAAGTCGCCGCGACCAATGTGATCTTCACCATTTTGAGTTTTTCCTTCATGCCCGGTTTCGGAATTGGAATGGCAGCCAGCACGCTGATCGGGCAGAAACTGGGCGCCGGCCTGCCTGACGAAGCACAGTCCGCCGGACAGGAAGCCATGAAAATCGGCATGTTGCTGATGGGCCTGATGGGCGTAATCTTCATCACCTTTCCCGATCAACTGCTGGGCCTGTTTACAGATGATGCTGCTGTTCTGGCAGCTGGACGCTGGCCTCTTCGGCTCCTGGGCAGCATTCAAGTGCTGGATGCGCTCTCCATGACCACAGCCGGCTGCCTGGAAGGGGCGGGCCTGACCCTCTTCGTCATGTGGAGTGAAGTGCTGGTCAACTGGCTGGTCTTCCTGCCCTTAAGCGCGTGGATCCTGCTGATTCACGGTGGGGGCATCAATATGGCCTTTACGAGTCTGGTGATCTATCTCGCTTGTTACGCCCTGATCCTTCAATGGAAGTGGCGACGCGGCGACTGGAAGGAGTCCGTCCTATGATGTCCATTGCCGGCAAACCCGCTGTCTGTGTCTTTCTGGCATCAAGCCCCGGACATGACCCTGTCTGGGGAAAGCTTGCCCGTGATACAGGTCGAACTCTGGCTGAGCTGGGTCACCCGGTCGTATACGGTGGTGGTGCCCGTGGACTGATGGGCGAACTGGCAGCAGGTGTCATCGAGGCCGAGGGCACCATCACGGGTGTGATTCCCCGCTTCATGGTGGAGCGGGAGTGGGCACATGGCTCGCTGGGTGAGCTGGTGGTTGTGGAGGACATGGCGGATCGCAAGCAGTGCATGTTTGAACTGAGCCAGATCAGCCTGACTCTGCCGGGTGGCCTGGGGACTCTGGATGAATTCTTCGAATCTCTTTGCCTTAGCCTGCTGGATCAAATCCCACATCCGAATCTGTTGATGAATGCACACGGCTACTTCGATCCTCTGCTGGCTCAACTTGAGCGCGCACAAAAGGAAGGCTTGTATCACGGCAATGCTTCAAGTCTACCACTGGTACTTGCGAACCCGAATGAGCTTGCAGCCTGTCTGAATCGAATCACAGAGCGCAAGCGATGATCCTCGATTTCATGCTGATTCAGCTGGATCCGGCCCAGGCACCCACACTGGAGGCAATGCCTGATTACCTGGATGATCAGAATGCCGGAGCGGCAGACATCATCCTTATGCCGGAGATCTGGAACAGCAGTTTTCGCAAGGAGGATCTGGCGGCCAGACATCTTTCCAGTGAGACTGAGTTGAAGCCGCTGCTTGCCTGGAGTCAGGCCCATCCTGACTGCCTGCTCTGCCCGGGAAGCCTCGCACTTCAAAGCACAGCCGGCCACTATCTGAATCGCAGCTGGCTGATCAAGGAAGGTGTGATACAAGCTCGCTACGACAAGATGCACCTCTTTCGCCCGATGGGCGAGGCTGATCTCTTTCAGGCGGGAAATCAGGCTGTGCTTGCAAGCATTCCCATCAAGGGCCAGGAGATCAGAGTAGCCTTGATGACCTGCTACGATCTGCGCTTTCCCGAACTGGCGCGCGATCTGGCCAGCAAGGGAGCCGAAATCATCCTGGTGCCGGCGCAGTGGCCGGCAGATCGCCTCGCTGCCTTTCAGCACCTGTTGAGATCACGGGCAATGGAAAACGGGATACTTGTCGCTGGTGCCAATCGATTGGGGCAAACCGGGCGCCTGCATTTTCCCGGCGGCGGAGCAGTTTACGCGGGTCCGGCTGGCCGCGAGCTCCTTCGCGACTGCAACAAGTCAGCCTTCTTGAAACTCAGCGTGGATTTTGACCTGCTCCGTGCCGAACGGCGTGAACTGGATGCCTTACAGGACATGCGCTATCGCCTGCTGCCACCAGAATGAAAAAGGGGCCGTATCGACCCCGTGTGTGATGCTTCCCTGAACATGGTGGTTTAACTTCACCTGATTCAGGTTCACCTGGACAACTGCAAGGCACATGCCAGTTACCTGCATTAGTCATGTAGTTGATTATCAACACCCTCACCAGGATCAGTTGACCAACCATTGACGTGGCTGTCGCAATCTGACGAATCCGTCAATTGATTGAAGCGGCTGTCACTCAGTCCCGCAGTTCCTTGATCCAGCGGTGCAGAACCTCGCGCCGAATACCAATCTGATCCGCCGCATCCTTGACGCTGACACCCTCAACCAGAAAGCGGTCGAGGAAGGCGCGCCGAAGCTGATCCACAATCATGTCACGCGCTTCGGCAAAAGGCTGATCGGTCAGCTCACTGTAATCGGCCTCGGCTGCCGACACCACCTGAACCGGACCACCTGCCAGGTTGAAGTGGCGTGCCTCCAGGGGGCCCTCACCACAGCGCACCACCGCCAGCTGCACGGCACTTTCGAATTCCCGCACATTGCCCGGCCAGTCCTGCTTGGCCAGTGCATCCCAGACTTCTTCCTTGATCGGCAAGTCGGTGCGCGCTGGAAAGTGCTTTTGCAGGAAATAGCGAAGCAGGAGGGGAAGATCTTCAGCGCGCTCGCGCAGGGGCGGAATGCGTATCCGCTGCTGATTGATCCTGTAATACAAATCCTGACGCATCACGCCGGCCTTGATGCGATCTTCCAGGTGCTGGTGAGTTGCCGCCACCAGCCGAAAGTCGACATGGATATCCTTGACTGCACCCACGCGGCGTATCACACCTGATTCAATCGCTGTCAGCAGCTTGATCTGGGCACTCATGTCCAGATCGCCGATTTCATCAAGGAAGAGTGTGCCGGAATGCGCCAGCTCGGTCAAGCCCTTTTTGGTGGCCAGTGCTCCCGTGAACGAGCCCTTTTCGTGGCCAAAGACCTCGCTGTTGAAGAGCTCCTTTTCAATGGCCGAGACGTTGACTTCCATGAAGGGATTGCTGCTGCGGGCAGACGCTTCATGAATCATGCGGGCGATCATCGTCTTGCCCGTACCCGTCTCGCCTGTGATCAGAACGGAAAGATCCGTTGCGCCTGCATCACGGATCTCACGCTTGACCCTCTCGATGGCCTCGCTTTCACCAATCAGCAGGCCGAGGCTTTCCTGCAGGCGACGCCGCAAAAGCACATTGGCCAGCTTGACCGAGCGCAGCGCCATGCCCTTGCGTATCACATCAAGAAAGTCCTCGCGGCTCGTGTTCTTGACCACGTAGTCGAAAGCGCCTTCTTTCATCGCCTTGACCACTGTGCGCACGCCGCTTTCCTTGGTCACCATGATAACAGGCACATCCGGCCATTCCGCCACCAGACGCGCCAGCACATCAAGGCCGCTGGCCCCGCTGCCCAAGTCGTAATCGAGCAGCACAAGGTCCGGGTCGATTGTGCTCATGCGTTCGAGCCCGGCTTCGCCCGTATCTGCCCAGCTGCACTCGTAGTGGCGCTTCAGACCGAGAATCGTGTCCTCGACAAACTCTTCGTTGTCATCGATGATCAGAATCCGTTCCACTGACAGACTCCTTCTTTCAGGCGCTTTCCGCCTCGACCTTTTTTACTTCCAGCAGGAAGGTACTGCCTTCCGGACCTGTTTCTTCCAGTTCAAGACTTCCTCCATACCTGGCCAGCAGTTCGCGGCTGCGAAAGAGACCATAGCCGCCTGAACCGCCTTCGCCGTGATCACGCTCGCTGAAGCCCGCCTGAAAGATTGTATCACGCCTGTTTTCCGGCACCCCCGGTCCCGTATCCTTGACGCGCAGCTGCAGGGTACTGGGCCTCTCAGTCACGATTATCTCCAGTCGCTGAAGATCCTTGTTTCGCATCCAGTAGAGGGCATTGTCCACCAGGTTATCCAGGATGAATTGCAGCTTGTCGACGGGAAGTCGCGCCAGAACCTGCCTTGTATCACGCTCGCAAACCAGAGAAAGCTCGACACCGGAAAGCTCCGGGGCGCGATGCTCAAGCACGCGATCAAGCACCTTCAAGGGCGAGCTGCTGATTTTCAAATCCACCCGATGCTCCAGGTCGCCCAGCATCTTTTCCAGCCTGTCGAGCTGAAAGGCGAGCTCCTCCAACCGGCCCTGATCGGGAGGATTGCCGCAGTTCTCCAGAAGGCGATCCACCTCCACAATCAGGTCGTGATACATTTCCAGCTCGGCTTCCGTCACTGGATTATCTTCTGCCCTCAACCGCTTGAAAGAGTCGTGAAGGCCTTCAAGACTGGGCGATGTCAGGTCAAGAAATACACCTCGTGAAGTCTGAAAGCGCCCATTGATTTCCTGATCAGGCACTCCATCCAGATAGAGGTTGCGACTGGACCTGAGCAGCCGGTCAATGTTGCGCGTGGAAGCGCCACTATGTCCGAACTCGCGAAAGTGGTCCACCAGATCTGTCAGCGCACTTTCGCCAGCGGGCTCAGCACTCTTGTTCCTTAGAGACTTCAGCTGATCACTGGTTATGCGCGAACTGAGGACTTGTATCACGGGAAGCGCCCACCAAAGGAGCGGCTCATCACTGGTCATAAATACCCAGGCACCAACTGCCAGACCGCTTAGCAAACTGAAGAGCATGCCGCCGCGCCCGGGCATCGCAAGGGAGGCAAGCACCGAAAGCATCACCATGATCGAGAGCAGCAGCAACCGTTTTATAAAAGGTAAGCGCTGACTCTCGCTGCCGTACTGGAGTGTATGCGAGGCTGTGTTACGGCTGAAGTTCCCCCAGGCGTCTACGGCCTGGACTTGCAGCCGATATGGGCCGTCGGGCAGGTCACTGGCCAGCAGGGTCCCCAGAGGCAGCAACTCATCTTCCATCCAGCGGCTCCAGGCGCGGCCATCCAGTTTGAAGCGGTAGAGCGGCCGGGCAGACGGTCCGGGTGGATCTGCGGCAAGAACCTTGACCTGCAGACTGCTTGCAAAGACAAGCGGCTTTCCCGAATCAAGATCGAGAACGACCACCGGCGGTGTCCTGTCCGGCAGAAGATAACCGGTCGACTGATTCGTGCTGACCCAGATACGGTCCTGCCTGTCAAGGGCCATGCTGTTGATACGCTGCCCTTCACCTGCGGAAAAGGGCCGTGTCCAGGGCACAGCGTCGCGGCTTTTAAGCAGCACCTGATCCTCACTCAAGATCCAGATGCGACCGGCACGATCGCTCAGCATGCTGCGCAGGTATTCACCCGGCCATGTATCACGCCCTTCATGACTGGAGGGATAGCGCAGTGTATCCACTTCATTCAACTCGTTCAGCCGCAACAGGTAGGAATTGCAGGCTGCAAGAATGCCTCCAAAGGCGTCCGGAACGGCCTTGATAACACGCTCGCGGACACGCAGTGGCAGCAGACGGCCTTCTTCGAAAAGGGCCAGTCCATCATCACCAGCAACCAGAATACTGCTGGCGGCAAAGGGCTCGAGCCAGGATGCCCCCGTCCAGCGCGCCGCAACAGTCAACTCGCCGTTGTAATGAAACAGGCCTTCATCGGCAGCAATCAGCAGATTGCCGGTCCGCGAATCAGCACAAATACTGTTGGGGCCCTGTTTAAGGCCATCCAGCGCTGGTCCGTGATCGCGAACGCCGGCGCCATCCAGTTCAAAGAGTCTTCTGCGGCCTTTGACATCCTCCAGCAAGAGCCAATTGGAATTACCTGCCTTGCAGTACTGGAGCGGTATCAGGGAGCTGGCAGCGTCCCCGGTCGGCTTCCAGACCAGTCGCATGCCATCATCCAGCGCGACCAGCATACCGCCGCCACCGAGCTGTTCAACCAGCGAACCGGGAAGCAGCTGCCCGGCAAGCCCCGGCCATGCTTCTGCCCAGCCTGTTGGCAGGAGCAGTCTGCCAGCTGCAGAAGTGTGCTTGCGCCAACCTCCGGCACTGTCCTGCCTGAGCCACTCATTGCCGCTTTTCAGCAGAAGTTTTCCGTCAAGCAGCAGAAGGCCCTTGGGCTCATTCAGCCCTGCAGGTAACTGGCGGTCACGCAGAAACCGCAGATTACGGGCATCCTCGTCAAGTGCTGCCAATTGCAGGCTGCCTGTCTCCGTCCTGCCCAGCAGGCGTACCGCCTTTTGATCGTCCATTGCCAGAAAGAGAACATCCGAAAGCTGTTCGCCAGCCAGATTGCCCAGTGGCAGGGCAGAGCCTTCCGCATCGAAGCGAAGCAGCCCGTGGCCCCGTGTGCCACAAAGGATGTCGCCTTCCGGCAGGGCTGCCAGACAGCGCACGTCGCTACCAGCCAGTAGTACTCGCTCACCCAGCAGCGGATGCCAGATGAGCAGGCCCTGATCGGTTGCCAGCCAGATCGACTCACGCACAGGCAGCAGCGCGCGGCCCCGGCCCCCGGCCACAGCCGACTGCAAATTGATGCGCTTGAATTCCTCGTCATGCAGAAAGAGGCCGGAATCCGCACTTAGCCAGACGCGATTGCGTGAGTCGGCAACCAGCTTGTATACGGCCCCGCCTTCCCAGCCATCCCAGACATCCAGTTTGACCAGCGTGCGACCATCCCAGTTAAGCAGCTCACCATCCCGCGCGGCCCAAACGATACCCAGGCTGTCCAGCACCAGTTCTTCCGGGGCCGGGCCGGTTTCCGCCAGAACAGTCGCCGCAGGAGCAGGCATCGCCATTGTCAGCAGTAAACAGCAGATGATTCCGGCAAGGGATCTCACGATCTGCTCTCCTTCTTCCAGTGCAAGGCTTTCAGGTTTCGCCTGAACATCCCGGGGCTCATTCGGCGCAGCGCGCGTCCGCGTGTCAGTGCCTCCCAGCAGTCCTCTCCGGCATCCGGCCCAAGGTCAGCCAGCTTCTCCAGCAGGTCTTGATCGGCCGCCAGCTCCGGATGCGCCTGCCCGCGATCACGGCGGTTCCAGGGACAAACTTCCTGGCAGATATCACAACCGAAGAGCCAGTTCCCGGGCATCGGCTGCATGGAATCCGGCAGCGCGCCATTTCGATTCTCGATGGTTTGAGCACTGATGCAGCGAGCGGCATCCATCCTTCCAGCTTCCAGAAAAGCCCCTGTCGGGCAGGCTTCCAGACAGGCCGTGCAATCGCCGCAATAGAAAGGGTGGGGCGTGTCGGCAGCCAGCTCGCGATTGATCAACAGGCCGCCCAGCAGAAACCAGCTACCCAGCTCCGGATGAATCAGCATGCAGTTCCGGCCGATCCAGCCGAGTCCGGATTTCCAGCCCCAATAGCGCTCAGCGAAAGGCGCCGAGTCTACACAGATGCACCCTTCAATGCTTGAATCCGCGGCCTGAATCTTATGTAACACACGTTTCAAGAGCTTGCGAATGACTTTGTGATAATCGCGTCCCATGGCATAGCGCGCGACCTTGCAGTCAGATTCATCAGGCCGGGAGATGTGTCCGGTATGTGATACAGCCACCATCAGTACCGAAAGAGCAGCGGGCATCAGACTGCGGGCATCAAGCCTAAGGTGGTTGTGACGCGGCCACCACTCCATCGGACCGTAAAGCCCCTCCGCCGTCCAGCTTTCAAAGGCCTGGGAGTGCTCCACACCATCACCAAGACGCGCAATGCCCGCAAGACTGGCCCCTTCTTTCAGGGCAAGCTGTTTCAGGCTGTCGGCGTCAAGGATCACGACAAATTCAGCTCCGGTTTCGTTCCTCGATAACCCTCGCGATCTTGGCAGCATCAGCAAAAGCAAGCGCGTAGGGGTGAAGCACCGCGCGCATCACACCTTCGGCGACCGCAGGGTCCCGCTGCATGAATCGCTCGGCACTGGATTCCTCCTCCGCCAGGAAGATCACGATGCCGTATCCAGCTGGATCCTCACTTTGAGTGCGCCCTGCCAGCAGCAGGAGCCCTGCTTCCTGGGCTTCTTGCAGGTAGATCACGTGACGTGAAAGGGCCGCGGCTTCCATGGCGTTGGGGCCTTCGCGCAGCAGCTCCGGACGCAAGAGCTGGAGTTTGTAGATCCACTGCTTCATGCGAATGACTCTCTTTTTTGGGTCATGAGTGAAAACATCAACGGAAGTCCGCCGGGCAGGCTGTCACAAAAAAAGCGGCCATCCCTTTCTTTTAAAAAAGGCAGGGCACGGTAACTGCATTCGCTGTGCTCATGAAAATACTTCAGCTCAAAACCGGCATTCAAAAGGGCTTGTATCACATCAGAAAGACTGAAGGGCCATTCGTTGGTAATGGCTGCAAGCCCCTCGCCCGATACGGCGTATTGCAGCCCATCGTCAAACTGCATCATCCCCCCTGCCGCAAAGTAGGGGTGCTTCAGAGTCATGGCATCGGGCGTGGAATCCTCGCCAAAGAGCGTCATCAAAGGATGAAACTCGCGAAGATAGAGTCGTCCGCCGGGTCGCAGAATCTTGTGTATCACCGTGGCCCACAGCTTCAGATCCGGTAGCCAGCAAAGAGCGCCCCCACCGGTATAAACAAGGTCGAAGGCGACAGGGAATTCCAAAGCGAGCTTTTCATCGATGGTGGATTCCACAAAGCGAGCGGAAAGGCCGGCCTGTGTGGCCAACTTCCTTGCCTGATGAATGGCTTCAGGGCTGAAATCGACTCCTGTAACACGGGCTCCCTGTCTGGCCCAGCTGAGTGTATCCAGCCCGAAATGACATTGCAAATGTGCCATGTCCAGATTGCTCACTGGCCCCACTTCCTCAAGCTCAATTGGATCCAGCGTGCAGTTGCCGGCCAGAAAGCCGGGCACATCGTAGAAATCACTGGCGGCATGCAGCTCAACCATACGGTCCCAGCTGCGCCTGTTCTCTTCGATGGCCCCAAAGTGATTCATCAGCCGTCCAGTCCGAATTCTACGGTGACCACGGCCTTGAGCAACTTGTCGATGGTCTGTGTGCTGTAGACGCCATAGCCTTCCATGTCCGTGGAAAGCGGGGCCGTAATCTGAAAGACGCCCTGCCGGGCTGAGCGGATGCCGCCCAGCTGCCCCTTACCGCCACGCACAAAGGCCGCAGCGCGGTCACGGGCATTGGCCGTAGCCTCTTCGATCAATTCCAGTTTGAGAGTTTCGAGACCCGAGATGTAATACTCGGGCTGCCAGCCTGTCCAGTTGACGCCCATCGCCAATAGCGCTGTGCTGGCCTCGGCAATGGCGGCAATGCGCTCGACATTATCACCGGAAAGGCTCAGACTCTGTTCGATGGACCAGCTGGCCACTTCATCCGTCCAGTTGCCGAATTGATCCCGCTTGTTGCGGCTGTTGGCCCGGGCCGTGCTCCACTCAACTTCGTCCTGTGATACACCCTGACCGGCAAGCCATTCATCCACCTGGCTGCGTGCCTGTTCAAGCTGCTGAAGAGCCGCCTTTCGGCTCTGGCCTTCGCCGGAGACAACACCACGCCAGACGGCCTGATCGCTCTTCACAGCACGCTCGGCCGTTCCCTTGACCGTGATACGCTCACCCTGCCTGCGTGTATCTCGATGGGCATCGGCCAGAAGCCACGCCGCCAGCACCAGAGCCAGCGACGGTATCAGAAAACGAAACGCGTGTTTCACAGGGCCCCCTTGATCAGGCGTCTGCCCGACCGGTCTTTTGCAACTTGCCCCAGGAATCCTTCAGCGTCACAGTACGCAGGAAGGCAAGTCCATCTGAACTGCTTTCGCGATTGAAGTAACCCAGCCGCTCAAACTGCACGGGGCTGCCAGCCTTTGCCTCGGCCAGCGCAGGCTCCAGTTTGCAGCCCTTCTTCACAGTCCGGCTCTCCGGATTCAGGGCCTCGCGGAAATCGCCGGCTCCGGGATCTTCCCGATTGAACAGATGATCCAGCAGGTGTACCTCGGCATCCAGTGCGTGGCTTGCGCTGACCCAGTGAATGGTCCCCTTGACCTTGCGGCCGTCCGGCGCATTACCGCCACGGCTGTCGGGGTCGATCCAACCGCGCAGTTCGGTGATTTCCCCGGACTCATTCTTGATCACATCGGTGCAGGTAAAGAGATAGGCGTAGCGCAGGCGGACTTCTCTACCGGGCGCAAGACGGAAGAACTTCCTGGGTGGATCTTCCATGAAATCATCGCGCTCGATGCAGATCTCGCGGGTAAAGGGCACCTTGCGGCTTCCATCTTCCGCACACTCGGGGTTGTTTACCGCATCCATCCAGTCCACATGGCCTTCTTCAATGTTCTCGATGACAACCTTGAGCGGATCCAGCACGGCCATGCGTCGCTGTGATACACGGTTCAGGTCTTCACGCAAACAGTGCTCGAGGAGCTGTACGTCCACCTTTGAATCACGCTTGGCCAGTCCAATGCGATCACAAAAGTCGCGAATTGCGGAGGGCGTATAGCCCCTTCTGCGCAGGCCACTGATTGTCGGCATGCGAGGATCATCCCAGCCGTCAACCACGCCCTCCTTGACCAGCGTGAGCAGATGACGCTTGCTCATCAGTGTATAGGTCAGGTTGAGGCGGGCAAATTCAATCTGCCGAGGCTTGCAGGGCGCGCTCACATTGTCTACCGACCAGTCGTAGAGCGGACGATGGTTCTCGAATTCCAGCGTGCAGAGGGAGTGCGTGATACCTTCCTGCGCGTCAGAAAGCGGATGGGTAAAATCGTACATGGGATAAATGCACCATGTATCACCGGTCCGCTGGTGATGTGCACGGCGAATGCGGTAGAGTGCCGGATCGCGCATGTTCATATTGGGGCTGGCCATGTCGATTTTCGCGCGCAGTACACGACTGCCATCTTCAAACTCGCCCGCGCGCATGCGCCGGAAGAGATCCAGGTTCTCCTCCACACTGCGCTCGCGGTAGGGGCTGTTCACACCCGGCTCGGTCAGGGTTCCGCGAGTTGCGCGAATTTCCTCGGCACTCTGATCGTCCACATAGGCCAGACCCTTCATCACCAGTTCTTCAGCATACTGATAGAGCTGATCGAAGTAATCCGATGCGTGATACAAATGCTCGTCCCATTCCCAGCCGAGCCAGCGGACATCGGCCATGATGGAGTCGACATACTCCTGCTCTTCCTTGATGGGATTGGTGTCATCAAAGCGCAGGTGGCAGCGGGTGGGAACCTTGTCTGCGTACTCTTTGGCCAGGCTGAAATTCAGGCAGATTGCCTTGGCATGGCCGATATGCAAGTATCCATTGGGCTCGGGAGGAAAGCGTGTTACAATCTCGACGTGTTTGCCCGAGGCAATATCTCCGTCGATGATCTGGCGTATGAAGTCCCTGGGCGTTCCTTCTTCCCGCAGTGGCTTGATTTCTGTGGACATGATCGTTCCTTCTTAACCGTGATAGCGCTCACGGTACTCCTTTTCCAGTGACTTCAGCTTCTTGCCCGACAGGACGGTTCCGGCTGCGGCCAGATCCTCCAGTGCGTATTGCAGGCGCCGGCGTGAAAGATCCGCTCCCAGAATCTCGCAGGAATCAAAGAGCGGCAGGGCAACACGGCTGCCGCAGATGGCTACAAAGAAGGGCGCCAGCAAGTCGCGCAGCTTGAGATCCTCGATGGCGGCCATCTTCTCAAAGACTGCCCTTAGCTGCTGGCCATCAAACTGGCGCAGGGCTTCGAACTCCCAGAGCGCAATGCGCAGCAGGCGTGCCGTTGCTTCAGCATCCATGTTGCGCGGCACCAGCTCATCGAGCTTGAGCGGCAGGCGATCCATGAAGAGAAAGGCCATCATCGGCAAGAGGTCGCTTAAAGTGCCCAGCCGCTTCTGCGTAAGGGGGAGAATTTTCAAGAGGGTTTCGTCGTTCAGCTTCCAGGCCTTGAAACGCTCCAGCAGCTGTGATGCATCCAGCTCTTCACGCAGGTACCGTCCGTTCAGCCAGCCGAATTTGTCCACATCGAAGACGGGACCGCCCAGGCTTACCCGGCTGATATCAAAGCTCTCCATGAAATCGGCCAGCGAGAACATCTCGCGGCCATCGGGCAGCGTGTAGCCCATCATGCCCAGATAATTGAGCACGGCCTCGGGCAGATAGCCTGCATCACGGTAATAGCTGACGCTTGTCGGATTCTTGCGCTTGGAAAGCTTGCTCTTGTCCGGATTACGGAGGAGCGGCATGTGAATGAATTCAGGCAGCTTCCAGCCGAATGCCTGATAGAGCAGAACATGCTTGGGCAGGCTGCTGATCCATTCTTCACCGCGTATCACATGGGTCACGCCCATCAGGTGATCGTCCACCACGTTGGCCAGATGATAGGTCGGGAAGCCGTCGGTCTTCTGCAGTACCTGATGATCAACCGTGCGCCAGCCGATGCGGATTTCGTCGCGCAGCCTTTCCGGCACCACGCAATCACCGTCGGCTGGAACCTTGAGACGTATCACATGATCTTCACCGGCTGCAATCCGGCTCGCGGCTTCAGCTGGGTCAAGCTCCATGCAATGACCATCGTAGCGCGGGTCTTCCTTGGAGGCCATCTGCTGCTGGCGCAGCTCATTCAGCCGCCCGGCCGTGCAGAAGCAGGGGTAGGCATGACCGGAATCCACCAGCTGCCTGACGTGTTCGCGATAGATGTCCAAACGCTCGCTTTGGCGATAGGGTCCGTGCGGACCACCCTTGTCCGGACCTTCGTCCCACTCGATTCCTGCCCATTCCAGCGCTTCAAAAATCGCGCGTTCGCTGGCAGCCGTGGAGCGTGCCTGATCCGTGTCTTCAATCCGCAGAATGAAGCGGCCGCCCTGGCTGCGGGCAAAGGCCAGATTGAACAAGGCCATGTATACGGTGCCGATATGGGGATCACCGGTTGGACTGGGTGCGATTCGGGTACAGACCCTACCCTCGCTCATGGAGCTCTCCTTGCTGTCCTGATTCAGCTTGTGACAAAGGAACAAAGGTAGCGAAAGCCGTGCGCTGAAGCACGGGAATAGCAAGAATCAGCGGCCGCTCAGTGAAGCTTCCCGGCGGCTTTCAGGGCATCGTGATAGCCCTTGTAGAGGTGATACTTCATCAATAGAACCCAGGCGGCACTCTCGGCATCACGGGTTTTGCCGTCACCCGCATCCAGGTGCGGCAAGGTCGCATCGGGATGCTCTTCGGCCAGACGAATCAGTTTCTGGGCAGCACTGGCCATGCGGCGGCCCTCGACAAAGTGCGCCAAACGGGCCCGTTCGAAGTCGGCAGGATCGAGCAGGCCGGGATGCTTGGCCATGAAGCGCGGGCAATCACGCCCCACCTGCTCCATGCGCTTCAGGTAGGCCCGCCCTTCCACCGGGTGATCATGCAGGGCCACAAGCCCCGGTCGGTAAACAATGCGCCCACCCATTTTGACAAGCCTGATACCCAGATCTGCATCCTGCCAGCCATAGGGGAAGGCCTCGTCAAAGCCGCCCAGCTTCTGCATCACGCGGCGGGCGATGGAAAAATTGGGGGCATAGAGGCAAAGCGGATCCACCTCTTCAGGATTCGTGATCGCTCCGTAATTGAACTGAAATGCGCTCTCCTCAACCAGGCAGCGCATGAAGGGCGTCTGCAAGGCACTTTCCGGATAACGAATGTGCCCCAGCACGGCCAGTGCTTCTCCCGGCCTGGCGCTCGCCTGATGCGCGTGCGAATGACCGGCCGCAAACTCCGGCTTGACCAGCATGTCCTGAGCCGTCCAGATCAGCAATTCGCCTTTTGCTTCGGCAAGTGCGCGATTGCTGGCCCGGGACTGGCTTCCGGGTGGCTCGTCCAGGACTTTCAGCCGCTGATCCAGGCGGGCACGGCGGGCCAGTGTATCACGGCTGCCATCGCTGGAGCCATTATCTACTGCAATCAGCTCGATGGTGGCTCCGGTCTGAGCCAGCCAGCTGTCCAAACAGGCATTCAAAGTGCGCTGACCGTTGTAGACCGGCATAAGGACAGAGATCATCAGGCTTCCCGCAAACTGGCAACAAGCCGGGCAGGCTTCAGCAGAAGATCCAGGGCCCGGTGTATGTTCAGGCAGATCAGGTCTGCATTTTCCAGCGTGTGACGGCTTAAAGCTTCCGGCTCGATTACGACAATCCCCAGTTCGGCCTGTCGCAGCATTTCAGCATCGTTACGCCCATTGCCAATCGCCACGCAGGCACCATCAAGCGAACGAAGAAACTCGGCCTTCGCCCGGGTCTGGTTCTCGTGGCCCAGCACATGAAGCTTGACAGGCAGTGCTGCCAGCTGTTTGCGAGCGCTGCCATGGGTGTCTGCCGTGATCACATGAATCTCAAGCTGCTCTGACAGCACGGCCAGCCTTTGTGATACATCATCCATCAGCAGACCATCTTCTGCCAGTGTTCCATTGAAGTCCAGCAGCAAGTGGCGGAAGAGGGGTGATTCTGCGCCAGGCAGCTCCAGCAGCAGGCCGGTGGAATCAGAAGACATAAGCCACCAGATAAATCAGGATGCCCAGCAGGCCGTTCATCAGCCAGAAACCCGTCCAGAAAGTGCCGCGTGATCCGTGAGCCGCGATCTGCCCGGCTGCAGGTTTCTCCTGCCTTGCCAGTTGAATACCGCTCCACATGGCCCTTAGAAAAGCGATTCCTGCAACCAGTGCCGCCAGCACATGCAGGGCCAGCATGGCAAGAAAGGTCTTGTTGCGGGCACCTTCGTGTACGGCTTCCACATCACCGCCGGCGATCACGTTGGCCAGAAAGACCAGCAGGAAGATCCCGATCAGCGCGCCAAGCCTTTTCATCCAGCGGACATGCTCCTCGCGCTTTCCCTGCTGGCCGAGCCTCATGCCAATCACCATGACGGTCATCACGGCAAGGCCCAGCAGCAACTCAAGGTCAACCAGAAAACTGGCATCGGTTCCCAGAAAGCCCTCAGCCCTCATCTTCTTCCTCCAGCAACTCGGCTGCACGCTCGGCCATTTCCACAGGCACATAAAGCGCCACACCCTGTGTCACCTGAAGGAAAGGCAGCATGCCGCCGCCGTCATCACCCTGCAGATCACCATCCAGGCCAGCCGAACGCAGGCGCTCAAGCACCACTTCGGCCTCCAGCCGGCTGTGATACACGGCCAGCACAATCATGTCATTGCGATCACGCCAGTTCATGGCAGGCTCTCTTCCAGTAGTTCATTCAGTTCCGGATCATCCAGTCCTTCCAGGGCCAGGGCAAGCTCGTCCCTTCTGCGGGGCGGCATCTGGCGAATCTCCTCCAGCAGGCGATCACGTCCGGCCGGGCAGCGCGACAGAGCCAGACCCAGCCAGCAGGGGCGGCGATCTTCTTCAAGCAGCTGATCTTCAAGATGCGCCCACAGTAATTCGGCAGCATCATCCTGCGAGCATTCGCCCAGTGCAAGACAAGCCGGAGCGCGCAGCTCCGAGTCTTTTGCAGCAAGCATTCGCTCAGCCATTTCAAGCCCCTCTGTCTGGCGTGATTCAAGCAGGGCCAGCAGGAGCATACTTTGAACCTGCTCTTCATCTTTGCTGCCCAGCAGGTGGTGCACGCAGAGAACTGCCGCCCATTCCGCGCGGCTTTCGCGAATGGCCTCGGCCGCGGCCAGACGAGTTGCCATATCCGTGTCCGTCAGAAGCCTGGCCAGAATCAGCGGAGCGCGTGCGTCTGCCGAGCGAAGCAAGCCCAGGCCGCCCAGCCCTCGCAGACTGGCCGCCGTATCCACCTGCCCGCCCCAGACGGGCTCCCACTGCACACTGCGCGATGCGGCGTGATACAGGTCGCTCATGGGCCAGCCTGCAGCCAGCACCCGGCGAAGAATCGCCTCCCGTCCGATGCAGCCAGGATCGCCCTTGCGAGCGGAATTCTCCAGTCGATTGAAGGCGCGCGCAAGGCCTTCCTGATTGGCGTCCTTGAACTCCACTCTGGACAATAGCCTGGCGACAACCGGACCGGCGGCTTTGCCGAGGACTTCCGGCAGCAGCTGTTCAAGGCCTTCACCCGCAGCTTCCAGCGATGTAATGTGTTCAAGCCATTGTTCTGTTTTCATGGCAGCAAGCTACCACATGGCGGGCAAGCACGTCTTTCAGAAAAGTGTGCAAACAGGGCCGAAGGACTGAAATCGTGCTTGTCAATTTTCTGACACCATGCTAGATTGCGAACGGTTCAAGGAGAAATCATGTACACGAAGCACCATTCACACGGTACCTGAACACGCCTTCTGCGGGCGAGTTCGACCCAACCCACAAACTGATCCGTCCCCAAAGCCTCCCTGGCCCGGGCGACGGGCAAGGGAGCATTCATGTCGGAAGACTATCGCAGCATGTGGTCCGAGCTGGGCCTGGATCTGGAAGCCCACGATGCCCTGCTGGGAGTTCTTGGTCCACTTTACGAATCCACCTACCTAAGCCAGAAGAACCGCCCCAAAGGCATGGACTATTTCAACTTCGTCATGAGCGAAGTCCATGGCCTGAGGATCAAGGAGCTGCGTGATGCGCAGGCCGAAGGCCGCGTGGTTGTCGGCTGCTTCTGCACCTTTGTGCCGGAAGAGATCGTGCTGGCTGCAAACGGCGTTCTGGTCGGTCTGTGCGCGGGCGCGGATATTGCCACCGCGGAAGTCGACAAGATTCTGCCGCGAACCACCTGCAGCCTGATCAAGGGCGCCTTCGGTTTTGCACTGGGGCGGGTCTGCCCCTATCTGGCGACGGCCGATGTGGTGGTGGGCGAAAACACCTGTGACGGCAAGAAGAAGGCCTGGGAACTCTTTGGCGATCATGTCAACGAGCTCTACGTGATGGACATGCCGCAAATGAAGCACGAACAGGGGCGCGCCTTGCTGAAGAGCGAGTACGAACGCTTCCTGCGCTACATGGAAGAAAAGAGCGGACGCAGCATCACGGAAGAAGATCTGGCCAGGGCGACAAGGCTGGTCAATGCCAAGCGACAGGCCATCGAGCGGCTGAACAGCCTGCGTGCAGCAAAGCCCGCACCCATTTCCGGACTGGACGGCCTGCTGATTCAGCAGATTGCCTTCTATGATGATCCTGTCCGTTTCACGGCGCAGGTGAATGCCCTGTGTGACGAACTGGAGGAGCGCATTGCCGCGGGTATTGGTGTGGAAGAATCCACCAAGGCACCGCGCCTTTTGATGAGTGGTTGCCCGATGGCCGTTCCCAACTGGAAGCTTCCCGCCATTGTCGAGCAGTCCGGCGCCGTGATTGTTGGTGAAGAGAGCTGTGTAGGCGCCCGAGGCCTGCGTAACACGGTGGTGGAATCAGGCGGCAGTCTGGATCAGCAGCTGGAAGCCATTGTGGATCGTTACTTCAAAATCGACTGCGCCATCTTCACGCCCAATCCTGAGCGGCTTGATCATATTCGCTCGATGAGCAGCGAACTGAAGGCCGATGGTGTGATCCACTACGGCCTGCAGTTCTGTCATCCCTACCTGATTGAAGCCGGGCCGGTAGAACAGAAACTGGAAGCCGAAGGTCTGCCAGTCCTAAGGATTGATTCCGACTACTCGCCGGAAGACAGTGGTCAGATCAAGACCCGTGTCGAAGCCTTTCTGGAACGGCTGGAGGCTTGATGCGCACGCTTGGCATCGATATTGGATCACGGGCAATCAAGGTGGCCTGGCTGGAGCAGGATCAGACACCGGTCTTTCGCACCTGTGATACAGGCTGGGATCCCATCGCCAGCTGCGAAGCACTGATCGAGGATTTCCAGTGGGATCAAATGTTGGTAACCGGATACGGACGCCATCTCTCTTCGGATCACTGGGGCTGCGAGCGGGTAAGCGAAATCCGGGCTGTATCACGGGGCGCCGTCCATCTGGCGCCGGTAGTCCGGGCGATCGTCGATATTGGCGGACAGGACACCAAGGCGATTGCTCTGGACGAACGCGGCAGGCAGAAAAAGTTTGTGATGAACGATCGCTGCGCGGCCGGAACCGGAAGATTCCTGGAAGTGATGGCCACTGTGCTGGGCCTGAGCGGTCAGGCCTTCGCCCAGAGCGCTCTCAGCGCGGAATCTGCTGCCACCTTGAGCAGCATGTGCGCCGTCTTTGCCGAGTCGGAGGTCATCAGTCTGGTTGGCAAGGGTCTTCCCCGCGAGCAGATTGCGCTGGGCGTGCACAGAAGTGTGGCGGCCAAGGCCCTGCAACTACTGGACTGCGTGCCGGTTGATGGAGCCGTGCTCTTCACCGGTGGCTGCGCGCACAATCCATGCCTCGTTGCCGAACTGAGTTCAGACAGCAAGCACAGCTGGGTCAGCGTTAAAGAGCCTCAACACGTGGCTGCACTGGGCTGCGCGCTGCTTGCTCGCGAACGATAAAGTGGAATTCCGTTAGCCGCTCGAGGGTCCGTGATTGTTTACGGACCTTCAGCGGGACGGATCACGAAAGAGCTGGTTGATGATGTCCGCACAGGGGCGAACGGTGCGGAAGCCCATTTCAAAACTCATGGCTTCACCGGGTTCGCGGCGATGGGCGAAGTGATTGCGAATGCGCGTGAAGCTCTTCAGTAGAGCCTCTTCATAGGGGACGACTTCCACATCCAGCGGCTGGCCCTGTTCGCGGGCCAGATCATCCAGCAGTTGACGGTACTCCTGCCGTGTCTCCTCCAGCCAGAGGAACTCGCTTTCACGGATGCGCCTGTCGCGAACGGCCCTGCGCAGCAGGCGTGAGAGCGGGCGACGATCGTTTTCCTCTTCCCTGCCTTCACGGCGCTGAAAGGGGTAAACACGCCTCAGCGACATTTCCACTGCAGTGGTGGCAAGAAAGGCCGCGATCTCGACGAAGCCCGCATGAAAGGCCGAAAAAACCATCAAGCTGCGAATGGTGTCGTAATACACGCGAATATCGGTTGGCACCTGTTCTTCCAGCCCCAGACTGCGGATACGCTCGTGCAGGCTCTCCAGCCGCTGTCCGGCCAAAAGGTCCTGCGTCGCCTGATCGCCGATGGGGGGCGGATCCAGCTTAAGCAGGATGTCCAGCGGCTTGAAGGCAGACATCAGTGGCTCCCGCCTTGGGTGTCGGCGGCCTGATTCAGTTTCATGGCCTTCAGAATCAAGGCCTTCAGCTGCGCGGGATCCGCATCAGCCAGGCGCTTCAGATAGAGACAGCCCACGCCGCGCTTGAAGTTGCCGAGGGCGCCCAGATCAGGTTCCAGCTCGTCCAGATTGTTGACCAGATAGAGCACGAGAGCCTGCTTGCGCGGGGAGAAGCCAACGAGAAACATGTCGCCTTCCCGCCCGCTGGCATAGCGGTAATGCCAGCTGCCAAAGCCAACCATGGAGCTGCCCCAGAGCCTGGGCTCGCAGCCTGTGATCGCCGCCATGCGCTCAATGAGCTCAAGCGAGTCATCACGGCGCGCCTTGTTTTCCAGTGATTCAAGAAAGTCACTGACGGACTGGCTAGCCGGTTTCGTCCTGTTTTCTGCCATCAGGGGCGAACTCCCAGCACCAGCAGGAAGGCTTCATCATGGTGATCGTTGAAAGTGATGGTGTACTCGGTTTGCAGCACCATCTGCAGGCCATAGGTGCGGTAAAGCAGCAGGCCGCCGCGCAGGGCCAGGTGCAGGCCGTCATCGTAGTCGTGATCCATGCCATCCGGCGCAAAGTGCGGTACTTCCGCGTGGCGCACCCAGTGGAAGCCGACACCCAGTCCCACAAAAGGACAGATATCGTCAGGCCGAATCAGCCAGTCGCTGTAAAGCAGGGCAGCCGGGCCGTCCCGCCAGGCAAACTGAAAGCCCGCCGCGAAATTGCGCTCCTCGATCCCGGTCGAGATCGAACCTGTGAAAAGGCGATCTTCCTTGTCATAGTCCTGCCCCAGGGGCCACAGGTAGCCGGCCTGCAGAGTTGTCACACGCAGTGCGCTGCGCAGCCTTGTTTCCAGCCCTTCATCGGCCAGCACGCCACCCACCGCGGCCAGATCCTTCAGGGGACGCCTGCGGGCAATGGCCTCCGCCACTCGCTGCATGGCCAGATCCAGCTCCGCCTCGCTGCTTAAAGGCATGGTATCCGCAAAGAGGCTCTCTTCACTGGCCACATCGAGCAGGCGAACCTGAATGATCAATTTGCCGCCCAGTCTGTCTATGGAGACCAGCGCAAGTTGATCGGCCGCCTGCGTTCGGGCAGCGTCCATCCGCTCTGTCACGCTGCAGATTGTTCCATAGGCCTCCTCGAGGGGAACAACCAGATCCCGTGCTCGCTCCTTTTGCAGCGCATTGATCAGGAGACTCTGGGCAACACGAAACTCGTTTTCGGCGAGTCCGTCGCCGTCCAGCGGGGCAACGGCGATCCGGGCCGCCAGCAGCAATGCAGGCAGAAGCAGGTTCACAAGGAAGGCAAATCGTTTCATTATGACCTCAGAATTGGCACAGCCTCAAGGTAGCAAGTCCGGCCAGCGGTCGGCCAGCATGGCGTAGACCACCAGATCCACCGGTCCTTCGGGAAGGGCCTGCATGGCTTCATGCACGCCCTCAAGATGAAAGCCAAGCCGCTCGGGAATACTGCGGCTGGGCCGGTTGCCCTCGGCACAGTGAATCTCGATGCGCCTTAAGCCCAGCCGCGAGAAGCCGTAATCAACGATTGCGCGGGTTGCCTGTGTGACAAGGCCCTGGCCAAGGGACTGTTTGTCAAGCCAGTAGCCAACGGAGGCAACACCCCGCTGAGTCGAAGCGTGCAGGTCCACCAGGCCCTTTGCACCTCCTTCCACTTCGATCACACAGGTGGGCAGGCCAGTTGCCAGCCAGACTTCACGGCTGCGCTGAATGAAACTGCGTGTATCACGCCAGTGCTTGACCTGATCCACCCAGGGCAGCCAGCGCCGCAGATGATCACGATTGGCATCGGTCAGCTGATAGATCTCTTCGGCATCTTCCATGCGCAGATCCCGCAGCAGGAGTCCGGCATTCAGGTGAATTTCCACACGGCCCGCTCCCAGTGCCGGTAGCTGCCCCTGGTAGCGCTCGCGCAGAATCTTCAGATGATGGGCCATGTGACCGGCTATCATCCAGGCCAGCAGTGGAGCCGGACGCGGACCCTCGCTTGTATCACAAGCGCGCTGCCAGGTTTCGGCAGGAAAGCAGACAAGCTGCAGCAGGCTTGCATCACGCTGGGAGAGCAGCAGCGCGCGGGCGCGGGGCAGGTCCAGATGGCTGCTTTCGCCCCACAGGTCTTCATCAAAGGCTGGCATCACGCTTTGGTCTTTACGGGCAAGGCGACGCAGTCG
>CAYFPS010000010.1:71991-110683 GCA_964345075.1 uncultured Bacteroidaceae bacterium
GTGTCGGCCATGTGAACCAGAAGCTGGGCTACCGTCCACTTGTCGCTGGCATAGCTGATTTCCCCGTGTTCAGGCTTCAAGGAGGAAAGCAGTTCCAGGACTTCCTGACGCTGCAGCTGCAGGATGTCCAGCAGCCTTCCATCACCAATGTCGTCCAGATAATGGGCCGTGCCGGTGGGCAGTTCATGCTGCAATGGGCGATCAGGTAGCATCGGGTTCAAACTCCAGCTTCAACATTTCCAGTTCACAGCCAAAGTGCCGGCCCATGCGCCAGGCTTCAAACCCGCACTTTTCAAGCACGCGGCGCGATGCCTTGTTTTCCGGTATTACGGCTGCCACAAGTCGGGCGAGGCCAATCTGACGGGCCGCTTTTACGACTTCCCGCGAAGCCTCGGTCGCCAGACCCCTGCCCCAGGCGGAGCGGGCAAA
This sequence comes from uncultured Bacteroidaceae bacterium, assembly GCA_964345075.1. Lineage (GTDB taxonomy): Bacteria > CAIWAD01 > CAIWAD01 > CAIWAD01 > CAIWAD01 > CAYFPS01. The sequence continues at coordinate 72,421 of CAYFPS010000010.1, forward strand.
GAGGTAGAGCAGTTCAACTTCGCCCGTGGCGTCGAATTCCATCAGACCGCACCAGCCCTGCAGCCTGTTTGTGGCCTTGTCCCGGACGGCAAAGGCCGCAAAGCCATAGCGCCGCTGATGAGCGAGCATCACTTTGAGGCCGCGCTCTGCCTGCTCGCGTGTGCGGGGCGGCCCGGGGATGAAACGCATGACCTCCGGGTCAGCCAGCATGGGCGCAAGCTCGTCCAGGTCGTCCTCAGTAAAGGCATCCATTAGCAGACGCTCGCTTTCCAAGGGCAAGGCCACGGGCAAAAGCGAAGAATGCAGCCTGACCGGCGGTGCCGCTGGTCCCAAAAGGGATTGCAAATGGTGCCGCAGATGCCCAAAGAAGTCACGTATCAGATCTTCAAGACTGGCTGGCAGGTTCTGCTGATAGGGCTGCCAGGCGATTTCGTGCAAGTTGTGTCTGTCATGCTGGAAAAAGAGCTTCCCTGCTGGCAGGTTTTTAGCCAGGGCGAGCAGCTGCTTTGTATCACACAACCAGTGCTCAATCAATTGCCCTCTGCTGAACTGGCCCTGCCGGGCCTTGACCCACAGATCCTGAGCATAGCCCTGAAACTCCAGATGCCCCTGCCCCAGAGCCCAAAGTACCCGGTTCAGATTGACTCTGGCCGAATCGCCCAGATGCAGCAGGTGATCGTCTACCGTCCAGCTGCCGCGGGCGGGCGCTTTCAGTTCGAGCAACAAGCCGCTTGCGTACTCAAGCAAGCTCTCCTGATCCTCGAGAAATGCCAGAAAGTGTTCATGCAGGGAACTCATGGCCGACTCCATAAAAAAGGACGCCTTCCCAAGGGAAAGCGTCCTGGCTGCGCCTGATAGGGGGTAACGAGCGCTTAGTCCTCGTCCCCATCATCACCGATGCAGTCCACCGGGCACTCTTCCATGGCGTCCCTGACCTGCTGCAGTTCGGTGTCGTTCTCCGGCTGCTTGTACACGAAATCGTGATCGCCGTCGTCCGACTCCTTGAAGTTATTCGGTGCTGCATCAACGCAGGCACCGCAGCAGATGCAGTCCTCGTCCACGTAGAACTTGCCCGGCACGTTATCAGGGAATTTGCGAGTCTTGTCAGCCATCTTTCTCTTCCTTTCCAAACCTGATTTCAGGATGCGATGAAGATAGTAATTGTTCCGGGAGAGAACAGATTCTTCCCCAAAATTTGTCGCTTTTCTGACAGCTTTTTCGAGCTAAAACATGCCAATGACCACAACTCCACCAATCAGCAGGGCAACGAAGGCCAGTGCCAACCAGTTGAACCAGCGATCAATAAAGCCGCGAATGGGCTCGCCCAGCCACTGAATGAGGCCAGCCACCACAAAGAAACGCAGGGCGCGACCTGTGATGCTGGCAACAAGGAAGGAGAGGAAGTTGAACTTGAAAAGGCCGGCGCTGATCGTGAAGATCTTGTAGGGAATGGGTGTCAAGGCAGCGGCGAAGACGCCCCAGAAACCATACTGCTGCGCCCAGGCTTTCACCTGATCCATCACGGCCTGACCGTGATAGAAATCAACCACCTGCTGGCCGACCAGATCCCAGAAATGCCAGCCGATCAGATAACCGGCAATGCCGCCCAGTACGCTTCCCAACGTGCAGACAAAGGCAAACCAGAGCGAACGCTTGCGCAGGCCCAGTGCCAGTGCGATCAGGAGCACATCCGGCGGAACCGGAAAGAAGCTGGCTTCGGCAAAAGCCAAAAGAAAAAGCATCCAGGTACCGGCCGGGTGCTCGGCCCAGCCCAGAACCCGGTCGTAGCTTTTGCGAATGATGTTAGTCCCGGCCATTGTCGTCCTCTCGCGCTCCACCTACCGGCCAGCCTTCCCTGCCAAGCAGCGGAACAAAGGCGCAGGCGCCGGCACTGTATCCCTGAAAATCCGTTTCACCATGTCGATCGATGATCTTCAAATCCTGCTGCTTGCGATCCCCCACCGGCACCACCAGCCTGCCACCGATAACCAGTTGCCGGGCAAGCGCCTCTGGGACACCCGGCGAGGCGGCCGTGACCACTATGCGGTCAAAGGGACCTTCGTCTTCCCAGCCGATGCTGCCATCCCCGCAGCGGCTGACGATGTTCTTGAGACCCATGCCTTCGAAAATCAGGCGCGCCCGCCTGAGCAGCTCTGCGTGGCGCTCGATGGTATAGACACGACCGGCCAGGAGCGACAGCACAGCCGCCTGATAGCCGGAACCGGTACCAATTTCCAGTACCCGCTCACCGCCCTTCAGTTGAAGGGATTCCGACATCAGGGCCACAATCCATGGCTGACTGATGGTCTGGCCCAGGCCGATGGGCAGCGCTCTGTCCTCGTAGGCGCTGGACTGCAGGGGGCCGTTGACAAAGCGGTGGCGCTCCAGACTGGCCATGGCGGCAAGCACGCGCTCGTCGCGAATTCCGCGGGCGCGAAGCTTCTCCTCCACCATTTTCAGTCTGGCCCGTTCAAAGTGATCCATTCGTCGTCCTTCCAAGACAGCGCAGGAAGCGCAGGCTGTCCCGCATCCTGTTGATCGAACTTGCTTCGCGCGCCGGCCGCTGGCTGACAGGCACCTGTTGTATCACGGCACCCTGCTTCGCGGCCTCAATGACAACTTCGCTTTCAAGATCGAAGTGACTGCCGGAAAGCGAAAGCTTCTTCCATAGTTTCATGTCCAGCAGACGATAACCACACTGGCTGTCCACCAGCGACAGGCCTGTCCGGCGATTGAGCAGCCAGGTGCTTAAGCGGTTGCTCAGGCGGCGATCGGGGCTCATTTTCGCCCGGGAAAGATCGCGATCTCCGATCACCAGCCCGGCACCCTCGCGCCAGGCCTGCCTGAAGGCTTCCATTTCCGCGGGCACATGCTGACCGTCGGCATCCAGAGTGATTACGGCCTTTGCTCCGCGGCGCTCCCAGATGGCATAGCCGCGCCTTAAGGCAGCACCCTTTCCCTGATTCTGCTCGTGACGAAAACAGTCCACGCCAAACTCCCGGCAGACGGCCGGGGTGCTGTCCATGGAGCCATCATCCACAACAAGCAGTTCCTCTTTTGTGATACAAGCGAGAACTTCGGTCAGGAGCTGGCCAAGACTATCGCCCGCGTGATAGGCCGGAATGAGCACGCCGATCATGCCGCGTGCCTCTGGATATGTTCCTGCCAGTCCCGATGAACGCGATCGGCATCAAGGTTGGCGGCATCGTACCAGTGAATCTTCAGGCCCTGCCGCTCCATGCGACGAAACCAGGAGCGCTGGCCGCGGGCGAAGGTGTAAATATCCCTGGCCAGCTGTTCGCGGGCCGCTGTAGCATTAACCTGACCGGTAAGCTGCCGAACAAGCCAGCGTGCTTCCAGCCCCAGACGCTCCAGCCGCTCGGGCGCAATGCCAGCCTTTAGCAGGGCCCCAATTTCCTGAAGCATGCCCTGCTGAAGACGCGCATCCAGCCGCTTTTCGATTCGGTCGCGCAGCTGGTCCAGTTCCAGCTCGATTCCGGCAACAAAGGCCTGCGAGGCAGGAAAGCTGCGGGTCTTTTCCATTCCGCCTCGCGCAATTTCGATGGCGCGCAGCAGACGCTCTCGCTCTTCCATGTCCGTTTTGTTGTGCTGCCGGGGACGAAGCCTTAACAGTTCCTGCCTGAGCTCGTCCAGGCTTAAGCCTTCCGCTTCCTTGCGCCATTCAGCGTCAAGCGGCACGGTTTCAAGCCGGTAGCCCTTCAGCAGTGCGTCCAGATAGAGCCCCGTTCCGCCACAGAATAGCAGCGGCTTTCCGCTGGGGCCAAGTTCATCCATAACCGCGCCCAGCGCCTGTGCAAAATCGAAGAGGCTGAATTCAACCTCAAGGTCGACAAGATCAATAAGGCGATGTGATACATGGCTTTCGCCCAGCCGGTATTCGTTCAGGTCCTTGCCGGAAGCCAGATCAAGGCCCCGGTAGACCTGTCGGGAATCAATGCTGATTACGGGAATGTCCAGACGGGCTGCAAGTTCCACTGCCAGTCTGGTTTTGCCGCTGGCTGTAGGACCCAGCAGAACGAGACTCGAGGCCGGAGCGGGCGTGATCTTCATCAGATGGCAGCAAGAACCTGATTGCGGCCGGCACCCTTGGCCTTGTAGAGAGCACTGTCGGCGCGGCGAATCAGATCCTTCATGTTCTGCATGCCGCTTTCCAGCTGTGCTACACCAATCGACACCGTCAGGCGGCCGCCGGGCTGACTTTCACCATGGGGGAAGTCCTTGCCTTCGATTGCTGCGCGAATCTTTTCGCCAACCTTAAGGCCGACATCCAGATCTGCTCCCGAGAGCAGAACGATGAATTCTTCGCCACCGTAGCGCGCAATATGGTCAACCGTACGAATGCTGCTCTTGATCAGCAGGGCCACATCCACCAGAACTTGATCGCCAGCCAGATGGCCATTGCGATCGTTGTAGTTCTTGAAGTGATCCACATCCAGCATCAGAAGGCAAAGGGAATGCCCCGAACGCTGTGTTCTGGCCAGTTCCATGTTGAACTGCTCTTCGAAGTAGCGCCGGTTATGCAGGCTGGTCAGCACATCCTTGGTGGCCAGTTCAAAGACGCGCGTGTGTTCGCGGGCATTGAGAATGGCGCTGGCCATCAACTTGGAGAGTTGATCCAGCCAGCGCAGCCTGTTGGGGCTGAAAATCTCACGCTGACCGAAATACATCTTGAAGAGGCCGACCTTCTCCTCGTTTGCGTAGAGGGGCAGAATGATGCCGAATCTCAGGCCGAGGATTTCCATCAGCTTGTGATTCAACACCAGCGGACTCGTGCGCACATTTTCCATGACCACCGGCACACCATTCAGGAAGGCTTCCCGCTCCAGCTTGACATCGAGCAGGACCTGAAGATTCTGGCTCAAGGTCTTGCCCGGGCCGGCACTGTGCCACGTGACCTGGTGCACCAGACGATCCTCGTCGGCATCGTAGAGCTCAAGCTCGCCCAGCTGAAAATGAAAGGTGTCGACAAGCGTGTGTCCGATCAGCTCCAATAGCCGTTCGAAATCAAGTTCGCGGGCGATGGCCTTTTGCACCCGCATGATGCCTTCAATCAGGAAAAGAGTCTGGCGTGTTTCCTGCAGCTGGCCCTCGATCACACTCAGCACCTTTGCCGGAAAGCGGTTGTGCAGGTGGACGCTCTCCAGATTGCCGTGCAGGGGCGTTGCCTTGAAGGGGATCTGCTTTTCCAGCGAGGCAATCAGCTCGCGCTGAATCGAGCGGTTGAAGCTCCAGGCGATCTTGACGGGCAGGCGCTGCTGAAAGACGCTGACTTCAGGTCGTGATACAAGATGACCAACCAGGCTGAAGGCCTCGGTTCCATCATCATAGAGATAGTAGATGGACGTGTCGTTGCTTTCCAGGTGATCCGAGATGTCCTGGTAGGCGGTAAGGGGCAGCTGGCGGTTACCCGGAAGAATCGGCAGATCCATGAAGTGTGCGCGATTCCAGCCATGGATCACGCGAAAACTGCGTCGATGCTCGGCAACCAGATTCTCGACCGTGGCAATCACCTCACGCACGGTCACCTGCAGAAACTCACCGCAGCTGGCTTCCGTGTGACAATGATTGAAGAGGCGTGTGATCAACTCATCCATAAGGCGTCAATTTACCAAGCCAAAGGAGGATGCAACAGGGTTTCGCGGGGAGCCGGTGTTTTGTGCAACTGACTGGCCTGCCACCAGCACCTCCAGCGGACGATTGTCCCCCAGGGTGTAGGGCAGCTCTTCCGGAACCGTAAAGGGCCACAGCGCCAGATCCGCAGGCGCGCCGTTTTCCAGGCTGCCCTCGCCCCGGCAAAGACCCAGCGCGCGGGCACCACCCGCAGTAGCCGCCCAGATCGCTTCGCGGGCCGTCATCTTCATGCGACAAGTGGCCAGGCTAAGGATGAAGGGCATGCTCTGTGTGTGGCTGCTGCCAGGATTGTAATCGGTGCAAAGGGCGATGTGTCCTCCTGCTGCGATGATCCGCCGGGCGGGGGCGTAATCGTCCATTCCCAGAAAGTAGGTGGAGCCAGGCAGCAGTGAGAAAACCGTTCCGGCGCGGACCATGGCCTGAATGCCTGCGTCATCGATCTGCTCGAGATGATCGGCACTAAGCGCGCCCAGCTCGGCTGCGAGCGCTCCCCCGCCATAAGCCTCAATCTGATCGGCATGCAGGTGAATGCCCAGCCCGGCACGCTGGGCTGCCTGCATCACGCGTCGGGTTTCATCCAGCGTGATCACCTTGGGCTCGCAAAAGGCATCCGCAAATTCTGCCAGACCTTCTGCCTGAACAATCGGAAGTATCTCGCGCTCGATGCGCTCAAACCATTCCTCGCGGTGATCCCGATACTCCGGCGGCACGCTGTGAGCAGCCAGAAGTGTGGGGTGGATGGACAGGGGCAATTCTTCTTTCAGCTCTTTTAAAATACGCAGGCTCAGCAGCTCGTGTGTCACAGACAAGCCGTAACCGCTTTTGGCCTCGATGCGTGTCGTTCCCAGACGAAGAAAATGCTCGAGCCGCTCCTTGACCCGCGCCTTGAGCTCATCGGGATCGGCCTCCATCAGACTGCGGCGACTGGAAAGAATGCCGCCACCAGCCTGTTGAATCTCCAGATAGCTGCGACCCTGGTTGCGCATTTCGTATTCGTCTGCTCGCTGTGCAAAGAAAACAGGATGGGTGTGCGCGTCTACAAAACCGGGCAGAAGCAGGGCCTGCTGGCAGTCCAGCTCTTCTGCATCACAGTTGACAGAGGCTGGCATCTGGCTGCGTGCACCCGTCCAGGCGATGCGCCCATCGCGCACAAGCATTGTATCACCGGACAGCTGATCCAATTGATAGGGGCGATCCGGACGGGGATTCCACATGCTGCCGATATTGCCGAGAATCCGTGTGACAGCCTTCAGGCTCATTGCTGGCCTCTTGATTCGGTCTCTTCCTTCAGCCGATAAACTTCGACCATCACACTGTCCGCCTGGGCCTGCAGCCCATCCTGATGTTCCAGATCCGCCTCGATCGGCTCCAGATGAATCGGTTCACCAATCCTTAGCGTGATACGACCCGGGCGCGGCAGCACGGCATCGGGGGGCATGGCTTCCCGTGTTCCCAATAGCGCAATGGGCACAATCGGCACCCCGGTCAACTGTGCCAGGCGAATGAAACCCGTGTGAGCCCGGGCGCTACCGTCTGCACGGTGGCGGCGTGTGCCTTCCGGCGCGAGGAAAAAGGGCAGACCCGCACGCAGGCGATCGGCGGCCTCATCAAAGGCGATTGTATCACGCTGACCGCGCTTGACGAAAACCGCACCGCCACGGCGGACCCATGCGCCAAAGACGGGCACTTTGGCCAGCTCGGCCTTTGCCCAGAAGCTGCAGGGCTTGTGCACGGCCCAGGCCATGGCCACCATGTCCAGATTTGAGGAATGGTTGAAGACACCAATAAAAGCGCCCGGCGGATAGTTCCGGCCCGGTATCACACGGGGACGAAACAGGGGCCAGGACAGCGCGCGAAAAAGCGCGGTCGACAACCAGAAGAGGATTGGACTGGGTTTGAAAGACAAGCTGGCCTACTTCCCCATCATGGGAATCTTGACCTTGCGCTCGCGGGCGCAGGCGATGGCCTCGTCGTAACCGGCGTCCACATGACGGAAAACTCCCATCAAGGGATCGTTGGTCAGCACACGCTCAAGACGAGCGGCGGCCTCCTGCGTACCATCGGCCACAATCACCTGACCGGCGTGCAGGCTGTAACCCATGCCCACACCACCGCCATGGTGATAGCTCACCCAGGTTGCGCCACCAGCCGTGGAGAGCATCAGGTTGAGCAGCGGCCAGTCGGCCACTGCATCTGTCCCGTCCTTCATGGCTTCGGTCTCGCGATTGGGGCTGGCCACGCTGCCACAGTCGAGGTGATCACGACCGATCACAACCGGTGCGCTGATCCGGCCTTCGGCCACCGCCTTGTTGAAAGCCAGCCCGGCCAGGTGGCGTTCGCCATAACCCAGCCAGCAGATGCGTGCCGGAAGCCCCTGATAGGGGATCATTTCGCCGGCCTTCGTGATCCAGTTGGCCAGTGCACGGTCTTCCGGGAAGAGTTCGAGGATGATGCGATCGGTTTCCGCGATGTCGGCCGGATCACCGGAAAGCGCCGCCCAGCGGAAGGGACCTTTGCCCAGGCAGAATAAGGGACGCACATAGGCGGGCACAAAACCCGGGTAGAGCCAGTGTCCGTCGGCACCGCGGATTTCAGACTCCTTCAAATAGCCGCCATCAACGGCCTTGGCGCGCAAATTGTTGCCGTAATCAAAGGTAATGGCGCCGCGGGCCTTCAGTTCAAGGTTGTAGCGCACATGATCGGCCATGGTGCGAAAGCTCTGGCGGCGGTACTCGTCAGGGTCCGTGGCGCGCAGCTTGAGCGCAGCATCGAAGGGCATGCCGTCTGGCACGTAGCCGTTCAGTTCATCGTGGGCACTGGTCTGGTCGGTGAGCAGGTCTGGCGTAACACTTCGCTCCAGCAGGCGCTTGAGCATTGTTGTGATCGGTCCGCACCAGCCGATGCTCAGCGCTTCACCAGCGGCGCGAGCCTCCAGCGCACGGTCAATGGCGGCGTCAAGATCATCGATCTTCTCATCCAGATAGCGCGGCCGGGCACTGGCAAAGCGCTTCTCGATGCGGGCGGGATCAACTTCCGCGCCCAGATAGACACCCCCGGCCATCACAGCCGCCAGCGGCTGGGCCCCGGACATGCCACCCAGACCACCGGAAACAGTCAGCGTGCCCTTAAGTGTATCACGACCCAGATCCTGCCGGGCCGCTGCCACAAAGGTTTCGTAAGTGCCTTGCAGGATCCCTTGCGTGCCGATGTAAATCCAGCTGCCGGCCGTCATCTGGCCGTACATCATCAGACCCGCCTTCTCCAGCTCGTTGAAATGATCCCAGCTGGCCCAGTTCGGCACCAGATTCGAATTGGCAATCATCACGCGCGGCGCGTCAGTATGAGTGCGTGCAATACCGACGGGCTTGCCGCTCTGCACCAGCAGCGTTTCGTCATCCTCGAGTTCCTTCAGGCTGGCCAGAATCGCTTCCAGACTGGCGCGATTTCGGGCCGCACGGCCGGTACCACCGTAGACGATCAGGTTGTCGGGATCTTCCGCGACCTCAGGATCGAGGTTGTTCTGCAACATGCGATAGGCGGCTTCCTGCAGCCAACCTTTGCAAGCAAGTTCACGACCACGGGGAGCGCGAATGGCCTGTGACATATTTCCACCTCTGGATTTTTGGTTGAAGCTGCAAAGGTAAGAAATCACGGCGGGGCAGGGCTTGGTGGCCAATGGAAGTATGGGTCAGAAATTGCAGTTCAGTCTGGGCGGGAACCAACGTTATATACAGTTTTGTCCGCGGAGCCTGGTTTTGCCCACCCACCACCTCCCCACCCCCCCGGGGAGGAACCGGCCTTTTCCTTTTTTGTTCCCCGTATAGCAGCCCACTCTGCCGAAAAAATACAGGCAGCGTCCAGTCTGGTTGACAGGGTAGAAAAAAGCCCTCCCCAACGGGGAGGGCTCGCTTCTTGATTCAGGCTTTTGATCAGCGCACGAGCATCAGCTTCTGCACGCCGACAGGCTGTCCGTCCACCAGCAGGCGGGCCAGGTACATGCCGCTGGCCAGATCACTGGCGTCAAAAGCGCGGGTGTGACTACCAGCCTGCAGGTCGCCGGAAAGCAGCTGGGCGACACGCTGGCCAAGCATGTTGTAAACAGCCAGGTCCACATGAGCGGCGGTAGTCAGCTGCACCTTCAATTGTGTCACAGGGTTGAAGGGGTTGGGCCATGCCGGAGCCAGACCCGTCGTGACGGGCAGCAGAGCTTCTTCCTGCACATCCGTTCCGTTCAGATAGTCCGCCAGATTGGCGATGGCCGTGTAATGCGCCACGGTTCCACCCAGTCCGGCAGCCGACTCGAGGGCGAAGTTCAGGTAGACCACGCGACCATCCGCATCGTAACCGTTGTGAATACCAATCGAGAAGGCCTGTGCATTGTCCAGATAGATCGTCTCGCCATCGGCAGCGGGCAGAATCTCGGAAATGGGCAGGTTCTGATTGTTGGCACCACCGGCACCCTGCAGGATCATCATCTCGCCTTCGGTGAAGGAACCCTCAACACCATAGGCTGCGCGGTGCGTCGTGTTCTCCTGCTCGCCCGTCTGGGCCTCCAGCACCTGGCTGAAGAAGTCGGTTCCGGCGATGTCCTCGTCGGCATGCTGTGATACAAAGATCAGGCCATGACCGGCATCAACATAACCAGCCAGCATGGCCTGCTCGGCTTCATCAACCGTGCTGGTGCTGATGCCGCTGGCGTAAAGCGTCCAGCCGTAGGCCGCCATATTCAGCTCGTAACCTTCCATTAGCGGGAAGGACGCACTTGAAGCCTGATACCAGTCAAAGGGCCAATCCAGTTCACGGAAGGCGTTGTAATACACGGTGTAGAGGTCGAGGTTCTCCGAGTCATCGTAGAGCAGAATCGAAGGAGTACCGAGCATCAGCTCGATCTCGCCCTCCTGATCGTCGGCATTGTCGGTTGTCACACTGATGGCCAGGTTCAAGAAGCGACCTTCGGTAACCTCATCCACCACGACATAGCCGGCCCACTGCGGATAGTCGGCCGTGTTATAGGCAAAGGCAACCGGCAGCTGTGGGACCGTGATCTCGGGGGTCAGCACCGTGACACCGCTATCCTCGGTCGTGATCTGCACAAAGAGCTCGCCCGTGGGGTTGATGCCCAGATTGTTGACCGTATAATCCACGCGAATGGTATCACCGGGCATGTAGCGGAAATCGCCCTGTGTATCACTGACAGCCAGATCGATCAACTCGAAGCTTGTATCACGGATATTGGCCAGGGCCTTGTAGGCATTGACACGGCCCGTGCCCAGCAAGCCGATGTAGGAACTGTTGCAAGCCAGGTTGTCGATGATGTCAACCGTACCCAGCAGACGCTCGCGCACTTCCGTGTGCGTCAGGTCGGGATAATTCCACCAGAGCAGGGCGGCCACGGAGGCTGCATTCGGGCAGGCCATCGAGGTGCCGTAAAGACTGGCGTAGGTGTTGTTGAAGATGGTTGAATAGATGTTCGAACCGGGCGCGCTGACATCGATCCAGGTACCGTAGTTGGAAAAGTCCGACTTGCAGTCGCTGCTGGTGGTTGAAGCAACGGAGATCATGCCCTGTGCGTTGTCCACGTCATCGGCGGTCGAATCGTTTTCGTTACCGGCAGCATGGAAGCAAAGCAGACCACTGTTATAGGCCACCGTACTGGGTGTGCGGATGGTCGAGCTGCCGCCGAAGCTCATGGAAATGATGCTGGCACCATTCTCGATGGCATAGTAGATCGACTGCGCGGCTGCCGACTGCAAGACATAACCGCCACCATCGGAAGCATGGTAGCCGGCACGCATGCACATCACGCGGGCGTCCCAGGCAGCCGACGCGACACCAATGCCATTGTTGGTGGTTGCCGCAGAAATTCCAGAACAGTGCGTTCCGTGTCCGTCAAAGTCCATCGGGTTGTTATCAGTACCCGAACAGTCTTCACCGGTGGCACAGCCGCTGACACCCGTCACATAGTCCCAGCCGTAAAAGTCATCGACCAGACCGTTGCCGTCATCATCGCTGCCATTGATATCGTCCATATCGCCGGGCGTGGAACCGGTTGGGATATAGCCGTCTCCGTCAATGTCTTCACCGGGATTGACCCAGATGTTGTCGATCAGATCCGGATGGTTCCAGTCCACGCCACTGTCGATCACGGCGATGATCATGTCCGGATTGTCGGGTGTTTCCGGAATCAGGTCCCAGGCGTCGTAGCAGTCCATGCGTCCCAGGAAGAACTGGTTGCTGATGCTGGGATCATTGGGCGTGCGTGAGACGGGCATCAGGTAATCGGGTTCGGCGTACTCAACCTTGCCCGTGGATTCAAAAGCACCGGCAATGGCCTCCATGTCGGCTTCATTGTCAAAATGAAGGACATAGTTCAGGCTCAGGTCCGGCGTGGTCGTGCGGCGAAGGTTCTTGTAAAGCGGCTCGATTTCGTCCAGCGGATAAAGCTCCAGCAGGTGGTCGAAATCTGCACCCAGAGATAGCTGTCCATCCTTTTCCACCGCTAGCGGGTGATCGAGAAACCGGACAGAAAGACGGCCGGGCATGTAAGCGTCACCGATACCTGCCATCACAGCAGGAACAGCGGCTAGGCCGGCAAGCAAGAGACTGGCGAATCGCAAGGGAATCCTCCGCTTCGTTATGTTTTGCATTCGTGTTCAGGTTCGATGGCTGAAGGGATTTACCCTTTTCTTCGGCTCTTTGAGCCGCGCAATCCATCAGCTTAAGAAATGCAAGGATCGCGCCAAAAGAAGATCAGGGGCAGAAAAGGACCATAATAAAGCCATCATCTTGTTCATCAACATGATAGCCAAAAGGGGCAGAGGTAAGAAAAGTTGACGAATCGGATAAGTGCATGACATCTGGAAAGCCCATCAATCAAAGATGGCTGATTCTTGCCATGATTCTCGCTGGCGGACTGCTACGCTTGATGTGGCATTTCGACTGGTCGGGCCTCTCAATCGGGCGTTCACCCGCACTGGATGAGGCCCTTCACCTGGAATGGATCAACTTGCTGGCCGATGGTCAGCCCTCACCCGAGATCCCCTATTTTCGCGCTCCGCTCTTCGCCTGGCTCTTTGGCTTTGCGGGAAAGCTGGGTCTGCAGCTTGAAGGCATGCGCATCTTCTCCAGCCTGATTGGCATGTTCAACATGCTGCTGCTGCTTGAACTTGGGCGCTTCCAAAAGAAACAGGGCGGGCTAGCCTGGCTTGCTGCACTTGCCGCCTTTTCCGGCAGCTGGATCTATTACGGACCGCAGATTCTGCTGGCACATCTGTTTGTGCTGACACTCCTGGTTGCGGCGATTCTGATGCGCCGGACGCTGGAAGATGCAGAGCAGCTGGCGGGTTGGCGCTGGCTCTGGCCGCTGCTGGCCGGACTCTTTGTTGGCCTTGCTTGTATCACACGACCCCAGGCATTACTGCTGGTGCCGCTACTTCCCATGTTGCCACTGGCCATGCGGCAGTCTGCCTGGCTGAAGCGCGGACTGGCCATGCTGGCGGGAAGTCTGCTGCCCATTATGCTGGTGGCGATGATCAACGGCTGGCCGGCTTCGGGCGTTCTGATTGCCAGTCAGGGTGGCGTCAACTTCTGGATTGGCAACAATGCGCAGGCCGACGGTCGCAGTCCAAGTCTTCCCGGTACGGGTCCGGCCTGGACACGGGAAGATGCCACCGCCGTCGCCGCTCTGGGTCTGGAGCATCAACCAGGCCCCGGTGAAGAAAGCGCCTACTTCTACCTTAAGGCCGGCGAGTGGATGAAAGCGAATCCGGTGGAGGCCTTGAAACTGCTCTGGTTCAAGTTCGAGCTGATTCTGGCGCCACCCGAGTGGGGCAACAACACCAATCCGATCGCCTTGAGTGCTCGTGTGCCCTGGATGAACGGGCTATTGAAGGTCGGCTGGTGGTTCATCTTGCTGCCCGCGCTGGCCGGTCTTGCGCTGGGTCTTCCCCGCTCCAGAAGCCTCATGCTGATCCTTTTGCCAATGATCCTGATGCAAACGGCCGTGATGGTGCTCTTCTTTGTGAACATTCGCTTTCGCATGCCGCTGGCCGTGCTCTTGATGATTCCTGCTGCCGAATTCTACAACTGCGCGTGGCTACGACTTCGTGATACATGGCTGCGCTACATCAAGGGTGAACCAAAGGATGCTGCTGAGCCCGACTGCCTGCCTCCCCTGAACAGGGGGCACTTCGTCCTGCTTTTTGCTCTGCTTGTTCTGCCCGTCTACAGCTGGAATCACGTCCGTGATACAATGCCGGAAAACCTGGCTGTCAAGCAGCTGGCATGGACGGACTTTCAGTTGGGCAACGGACATTTGCGGCTGGGTGAAATGGACGCGGCCAGGACCTGTTTTCTGTCTTCGCTTGCCGCCGATTCAAGCCAAAAGGAAGTGCGGCTGAATCTGGGACTGCTGGCGGGAAGTCCTGAGGAAGCGGCGAGCTGGTTTCAGGCGGAACTTGCTCTCGATCCGCAAAGCGCCAAGGCCTGGAATAATCTGGGCAGTCTGGCATTGGACCAGGGCGATCTGCCCGGCGCAATCCGCGCCTTTGATCATGCCCTTCAGCTTCGTCCCGGACTGGTGGATGCCAGCTGGAATCTTGGTCTGGCCCTTTGTGCCAGCGGACTGAAGGCCGCTCAGGCTGGCAGGCTGGATCTGGCCCGAATGCTTTTGAACAAGGCCCGTGCTACACGCTACGATGGTGAGGCCCTCAAGACTCTGGCGATGCAAATTGCTGGAGCTGGTGAGTAAAGCAGAACGAAGGTTGGCCGAGGCAGACATTGCCAACTGGTTCACAGTTAAAACTGCAAGCAATAAAAAAGGGCCCGCATGCGGGCCCTTTTGATTTCTGTCGAAGGCGTCCTTAGTTGACGGCCACCACGCGGAAGAAGGTCTTGCCCGTGGCAGGCATGGCCAGACTGGTCGCGCCACCGGTGGAAGTACCGGCATCCCAGCCAGCATAACCTTCGCCACTGGTGTAGACGATGTAGTCGGTTGCACCGGCAACGGCATCCCAGCTGAGGGAGACCAGACCACCGATGTAGGCAATGCTGACAACCGGGGCATCAATACCCGTCGTGCAGGTCGTGATGTCGGCGGCGTCGCGGGGCTCAAGCTTGAAGGCGCCGAAGCTGTAATACATCACGCCTTCCAGGTTGTAGCACTCGCCCAGAACAGGCGTGTAGCCGAAGAAGAGGGCGTCATCAACGACGTAGCTGTTCAGCAGGTCGTCCTGAACTTCCCACTCGCCGTAACCAAGGCTGTCATTGCTGCAGCTCATATTTTCGACGCGAACCAGAACACTCTCGAAAGCTTCCGAGTAGGCATCGGCAGCCGTCTGCAGACTGGCGGCGTAAGGCGTGTTGCCACTGGACAGAACCGAGTAGGCGGTTGAATCGGCAACTTCGATTTCCGTGAAGGTGAAATACTCAAGCACGTTGCCCGTCACCTGCACTTCGTCACCGACGGCAACACCACCATTGGCGCCATAAACCTGCACACCACTCCAGGCACCCGCGGCATCCTGCATGAAGAAGCCGCCGCTACCACTGGTGGTCAGGGCGCTGACGATACCGGTCGTACGCACCAGCTGGCCCACGTAGGGGCTGACATCGGTCGTGTCGGTCGGCGTCTGAATCTGGGCAATGGTCAGGTCCGTCGGCTGGGCGACGTAGATCACGTCCGCATAGGTGCGGGGCTGAATCTGGTAACCCGTGTCCCAGGGCAGGGTCGTGTCGTACTGACCCATCACACCGATCAGGTCGAAGCTGCCCGTGGGGGCGGCGTTTTCGTCGAGGTCGCTGTCGCGATCGATGCGCAGGTCGAAGGTGTCCACGCCGTCCGTGATCTGGATGGTCGCATGGCTACCGGCAACGGGCCAGGCAAGCGGATCCACCAGGCTGACGCCATTGACGCGCAGCAGCTGGGCTTCATAGCCTTCGCCATTGGCGATCATGTCAGCAAGGGTCACGACCGTCGGGGCCGGGGCACCGGGGCTGGCAATGACATTCAGCATGGTCAGGTCAAGCACCTGGGTCAGGCCGTTGTAGCCACCAACCAGGCCCATCACCTGAACTTCGTCACCGGCGGAAACCGTCATGCCACCGAGCACACCACCATAGATGGCAACGCTGCCCGTCTCGTGTGTCAGGTAGGCAGGGCCGGAAGTACCGAACTCCTGACCGACCGTCAGCACACCACAGATCTGCACGGCCTGGCCAGTAAGAAGAGAAACGCCGTCCACGTCGTTGGCACGAATCGCGCTGACATCACCGCAGGTGAAGCCATCGATCACGCTGTAGTTCTGCGTGGCGGAAGTGGTGGATTCGGCCTCATCGTCCGTGGCAACCACATAGAAAGCAACGCCGCTGCCATCGGCCTGGGCCGGAATATCAGCCGTGTAGGTGCTGCCGGCGGAGAGGGCCATCGCAACAGTGGAGGCAGCTCCACCATCGACGCTGTAATACAGGTCGGCACTGGCAACGGCACTGTTGTCCGTGATGTCAGCCGTCACGGTGACGATGTCGGCACTGCTCGGAATCAGCGGGCTGTGGGCCAGGTTGCTGATGGCCGGGGGCAGGTTGCCACCGCCACAGGGCGTCATATCGGCTGCACTGCGGGGTTCGATGCGCATCAGGCTGTAGGCGAAATAGATAACACCGGTCAGGTCGTAGCACTGGCCGACAATCGGGGTTGTGGCAAAGAAGAAGTCATCAACTGTTCCGGTTGTAACACCGTCGGAAATGTCCCATTCACCGTAGGTGTTGGGAGCCGTCATGGCCGTTCCGCCCTGAATGCTGACAACCATCGACTCGTAGGACTCACCGAAGGCCTCGGCAAAGGTCACGGTCGGAATGGCGTAAGCCGCGTTGCCGCTGCTGTTGATGGTGTAGCCACCACCCTGGGTCAGGTCAAGCTCGGTCTGGTTGTAATACTCGACAACCGGGCCGCTGGCCGTGACTTCATCACCCACGGCAAAGGCCGTGCCGGTGCCGTAGACCTGAATGCCGCTCCAGGGGCCGAAGCCGTCCTGGATGAAGATGCTGCCGGCACCGCTGCCGCCGATGGCTGTGACGATACCGGTGATCTCCACGGTCTGGCCCAGCAGGGGGCTGTCGCCGGAGACATCTTCCGTGAACTGGATGTCATAGATGCTGACGGTGGGAACACCACCGACCACATAGGATCCACCAGCAAGGGAGCTAACCTGCAGGGCATCGTCCGTGGCTTCCACCCGGTAAACGACCGTAGCTG
Organism: uncultured Bacteroidaceae bacterium; assembly: GCA_964345075.1. GTDB lineage: Bacteria > CAIWAD01 > CAIWAD01 > CAIWAD01 > CAIWAD01 > CAYFPS01. The sequence continues at coordinate 89,324 of CAYFPS010000010.1, forward strand.
TATTGGCCTGGGCGGGAATCGTGCCTGTATAGGTATCACCGACCGAAAGACTCATGGCAGCACTGCTCTCGACGCCACCGTCGACGGCGTAGAAGAGGGTCACGCTGGATACGGCGCTGTCGTCGGTAACATCGGCGCTGACCGTCACGATATCCGTGTCGGCCGGCTCAGCCGGGCTGTGCATGATGTTGGCAATGACGGGGGGCAGGTCAACGGCACCGCCGTGGCTGCCAAGGCCGCCGAAGGTGTCAATATCCAGCACGATCCACTCGGAATCTGTGGCATTGGTACCACGGCTGGCATCCCAGTCCAGATTACCGGCGGTGACTTCGTTCTTGCGCACCAGCGTATGATTGGCCGTAGCAGCCGTCACACCAGCAACATCCCAACCCGTTCCCGGGTCGGTGTAGAGGTCGTTGGGGCCAACAGCGTCAATGATTACGCCATCCTGCAGCAGGATGATCGCGTCGTCACCATTGTGATAGCAGATGGCGGAACCAACGAGGTCGGAAACTGCCGTGACTGCGGCAACAGCAGAGCTGTTGCAGACGACAAAGACATCGCCATCAGCCAGCGTCATGCTGGCAATCTGGCCGGCGTAGTCCGACAAGGCGAAATCGTATATGGAAGTTCCATTCGTGATACGACGGAAGGAAATGGTATTCAGATCCAGATCCGCGCCGGTTCCATTGTAGATTTCAATGGCCTTGTTGTTCGAGTTTCCCTCGATGTATTCGCTGATGAATACGTTCGCCAGAGCCTGACCCGAAAGGCCCATAACAAGTCCTGCGAGCAGCAGATGTTTCATGAAGACGTCCTCGCTTGATGATGAGTTGTCAAAAGTGTCTCGTTCGGCACCAAGTTGCTCACCCAATGTTTGGCTTCAATGAGCCGTGGGGGGAAATCAGCTTGTTGCAGTCCCGACAGTATGCAAGAATCATGCCTCCCGCTCTCATATCTGCAGGAAATTGCATACCCATGTTAATCAATGACTTAGGAATTGACAATTGACTCCCGAAAACGGCCCGATTCCGCCCGAGTGTCAAAGATCCGGCACATACAGGAGAAATTCAGCTATCCTGTTATCTATCAACAGCATAGCTCTGTTCAGGATCGGTCGGGATGAACCGTTCAGTTCTTAGGCAAGGGGAAATGGTGAAGGGCCGCTGAGCTTTGCGGCCGATTTCTGTCCAAGAAAAGCTGAGAGCAGGCGATGGACAAGCCTGGCCGCAAGAAAATCCGGTGCTTCATTTCCGGCCAGTGGCTTGAGCTCGACCACATCAAAGCCCACGACTTCCGTGTGCTCTGACAGGGCACGCACCAGCTCCATGACCTGATGCCAGAAAAGGCCGCCGGGTTCAGGCGTTCCGGTAGCGGGCATCAGAGAGCTGTCGAAGCCATCCAGATCCACCGTCAGCCAGGTTTTGGCAGAAAGCTGTGGGACAATTCGCTTGACCCAATCGGGATTTGCGTGTATCACATGAGCGGCGTGCACGCGCCCCGTGTCCATGCGTTCAAGCTCTTCGGCGTCCATGCTGCGAATGCCGACCTGAATAATCGGGCCGCCCTCGCGGGCACGGGCCATGACGCAGGCATGATTGCAACTGTTGCCGTGATAGGCCTCGCGTGTATCGGCATGGGCATCGATCTGCACCACTCCAAGTCCTTCGTGGGCCTTTTGCGCTGCACGAATGGCACCGATGCTGACCGAATGCTCGCCACCCAGCAACACGGGAAAACGGCCGCGCCGGAACATTTCCTCGATCAGGCCTTCGACCGTATCGGCAAGCGCGGAAGGATCCAGTTCCGCCGGGCATGGCAGTTCGGGCAGGGTTGAAATCCCCAGACGATGGACTTCCGAGTGGGACTCCATATCGTAGAGCTCCACCTGCTCGGAGGCTGCAAGCAGGGCTTTGGGGCCTTGATCGGCCCCTTTCAGCCAGGTCGAACTTCCGTCGAAGGGAACGGGCAGCACCCAGACATAGGAGGTCTCCGCCCGGGAAGAGTCCTCATCCAGACCGAGAAAATCCCCCGTCGCGCCCTTCAACAGCGCGTCAAGCATGTCGGCTTTGGTGGGCATCAGGACTCGGTTTTCCGGGTCGTGGTGTCCATCTGGTTGGCCTGAAGCAAGGTGCCTTCGTCCACCATCATGCCGCGCGGGAATTCACGTCCACGCTGCACGAGGTGCTCCTCGGGGCGCATGCTGCCAAAGGCCTCAATCAGGCGCTGGCGGGCACGGTCCACGTCAAAGGTCTTGCAGGAAAACAGATCGACGAAGCAGTAACGCTTCCTGGGAAAGGTGTGCACGGAAATATGACTTTCCGCGATAATCACGGTACCGGTAATTCCCTCATCATCAGGCACAAGGCCTTCATAGGGAAATACGTAGGGCTGGGTGATCTTGGTCATCCCAATCTCATCGGGGAGATTGTTCAGAAGGTTGAAGATGAAAGGCAGGTCACGAAGACGATCAATGTCGCACTCGTTAAGGTCGAGCATGAGGTGGGGTCCGAAACCCGAGTCAACCATGGTCATGTCGCATAAAGCCTCCTGATCGGCGCGCGCTCACATGCCGCTTCGCCATGAACCGGGTCCGCCTCGATGGCCACTGCCCTCGACTCCGGACGGCCCGGCAAGGCGCCAAATATGGAGCAATGTCAGGGTTGATGCAATAGGCTTTTCACCAATTTTTTCACCGAATCTTCATGGTAAAAAAAGGGCCCCTCGCCGTCAAGCGAAGGGCCCGCGTCACAAGGACTTGATCGTGCTAGAGCAGCTTGGCCAGCGCGTCCTTCAAGGTGGGACGGCCGATCTCCTGCAATTCGTAATACACGCGTGTCGCCGGCTTGGTAATATTGACCACGCGGCGCAGGTCGATTGGCGTGCCGATGATCACGGCATCACAGTCAACGGCATTGATCGTGGCTTCCAGATCGGCGATCTGCTGGTCGCCGTAACCCATGGCCGGCAGCAGAATGCCGATGTCCGGGTATTTCTCGAAGGTTGCGTCGATGGTGCCAACGGCCCATGGGCGCGGGTCCACCGGCTCGGCAGCGCCATAGCGCTCGGCGGCGACCATGCCTGCACCGTAGGCCATTTCGCCGTGGGTCAGGGTCGGTCCATCTTCCACGACCAGCACGCGCTTGCCACGAATGATGGACTCGTCGTCCACACTGATCGGGCTGGCGGCATCGATGATCATGGCATCGGGATTGATGCTGCGGCAGTTCGAGCGTACTTCTTCCACATCTTCCGGCTGGGCGGTGGCAATCTTGTTGATCACGATGACATCGGCCTTGCGGACATTGGTCTCACCTGGATAATAGCTGAGCTCGTGGCCGGGGCGATGGGGATCGACCACCACGATTTCGCAATCGCTGGCGAAGAAGGGCGTGTCGTTGTTGCCGCCGTCCCACAGAATGACATCCGCTTCCTGCTCGGCCTGACGCAGAATGGCCTCGTAGTCCACACCGGCGTAGATCACGCTGCCCATGGCGATGTGCGGCTCGTATTCTTCCATTTCCTCGATCGTGCACTTGTGTGTTTTCAGGTCTTCCAGCGTGGCGAAGCGCTGCACGGCCTGCGCGGCGAGATCGCCGTAGGGCATGGGATGGCGCACGCTGACGACCTTCTTCCCCGCTTCCTTCAGCAGGTTGACAACCGCGCGGGTGGTCTGACTCTTGCCGCAGCCGGTGCGGGATGCGCAAATTGAGATGACGGGCTTGCTTGACTTCAGCTCCGTCAGGCGGCCGCCCAGCATGCGGAAGTCCGCACCACAGGCGTTGACCAGCGCGGCCTTGTGCATCACGACTTCGTGGGGCACGTCGCTGTATGAGAAGACGACCTCTTCGATATTGTGCTTTGCGATCAGCTCGGGCAGTTCCGATTCATCAAAAATGGGAATGCCGGCAGGGTACAGGTCGCCGGCCAGGGCTGCCGGATACTGGCGGCCATCAATGTCCGGGATCTGGGTTGCCGTGAAGCAGATGACCTCGTAGCGATTATCGTTTCTGAAAACACAGTTGAAATTGTGAAAGTCGCGCCCGGCGGCGCCCATGATGAGCGTCCTGATGCGTTCCATCGCGCCCTCTCCTTTATTCGAATTGTGCCCGGCACGGACCACCCGTCCGGGTCGATAACTGGTTCAGTAATGTAGAAAAGATAACAAGCTGAATCGAGGGGGTGGGGGATTTGGGGTTGGATGTGTGGTTGGATGTGGTGTCGGACGTGGGGTCGGACGTGGCGTCGGACGTGGGGTCGGACGTAGCTTTGTCCAAATGTCAACCCCGCACGACGGCGTCAGCTTTCATTGACACTTTCCTCACCCTTCGCGCCGACCAGTGCGGATGCGCAAAAGCTCTTCCTGCATCAAACCGCGATAGATGATCTGACGTTCAAGTGGGTGATCGCTCAAGCCAAGAAACCAGGGACCGGAGCTTGTGATGTTGTCTTTAACGCCTTTCAAATGAAAGCGGGCACTGGACCACTCGTAGCCGTCAAGGGCAGTGGAAACAAAGGCTGCATGAGGATTGAGTTCGATATAGAGCTGGCAGGACCTGAAGTAGCTGTCGTGGCATACAGGCAAAATGCGAGGGCGACCTTTCCAGACTGCATCAGAACGACAATGCAAATGGTTAAATCGTTTGGCATAAAGGCCGTTCACTTGCTTGAGCAAAGTTGATACATCCGATGGTTTTGATGTTCCAACCAATAGATGCACATGATTATCCATCAAAACCCAGGCATGAATTGAAACGTCAAGCTTCTGAGACCACTTTTGAAGAAGGTTCAGGAACATCCAGCGATCCTCATCATAGTGAAAGATCTTGCTGCGATTCCTTCCGCGGGAAATCAGATGGAAATAGGCGCGGTCGCCACCAAGTTCACACATGTCGATACTCCTTTGCTTTTCAGGGAGTACTGGATCTGGCGGCTTCAGTTCCTGAAAAAAGAAGTTGAGACAACGAAAATGCGGCAATGTCAAGTTTGCCTTTGACAACAGGGATTTCTGGCAAACAGATGTTGGAAGTTGGACATAGTCTCGGACGTGGCGTCGGACGTGGTGTCGGACGTGGTGTCCGACACCACGTCCGACACCCAAGCCCCCCCCCTCTACGCCAAGCCCTCCCGCCTGCGCCAGGAAAAACTGATCAGCAGCCCGGAAAGGAAAAGGCAGATCCAGAGGAAGCTTCCGCCGTAACTCAAAAAGGGTAAGGGCAGGCCTGTCACCGGCATCAAACCCAGCGTCATGCCGACGTTGATCAGCACATGAAAAAACAGGAGAAAGACGACGCCGGTCATTACCAGACCGCAGTAGCTGGAGCGGTGGCCCAGCCCCACCAGCAGCCCTCGTATGCAGAGCACGGCAAACAGCAGCAGAACAAGCCCAGCCCCTGCAAAGCCCCATTCCTCGCCCAGAACACTGAAAATGAAGTCGGTGTGTCGCTCGGGCAAAAATGCCAGCTGAGTCTGTGTCCCCTCCAGATAGCCTTTCCCCCAGAAGCCGCCGGAGCCGATGGCAACTTTTGACTGGATGATCTGGTAACCGGCACCAAGCGGGTCAGCCTCGGGGTCCAGAAAAATCAGAATGCGCTTTTGCTGATATTCTTTCAGCAGCCCCCAGAACCAGGGCAGTGCGAAGCCAATTCCAGCTGTCGCGCTCATGCTGATCGTCATCGGCAAAATGCCAGCCTCACTGATGTAAAGCAGCGCTCCCAGCAGCACCATCAGCAGGAGCAGCAAAAAAAGATTGCCGCTGACCAGCGCAGCCAGCACTGGCGCAAGCAGCATCAGCAACCAGTGCCAGGGCAAACCGGCCCTCAGCATCATCGGCAAACTGATAAAGGCAATGGTCAGGGCAGTCCCCAGATCCGGCTGCAGAGCGACGAGTAGAAAGGGCAGTCCCGCAAGCCCCAGCGCTGCCAGAATCCAGCGCGGCTGATCAAGATTTACGCGGTTATCTGAAAGCAATCTGCCCAAGGCAAGAATCAGGGCAACCTTGGCTAGCTCACTTGGCTGAAAGCGAATTGGTCCCAGCTCGATCCAGCGCTCCGCACCCATCCCGACGACACCCATCACCTTGACGCCTACCAGCAGAAGCAGACTGAATCCGTAGGTCAGCCAACTGATAGCAAACCAGATGGCCGGTGATACAAAGAGGGCCGTCAGGAAAACCGGCAGGCCAATGGCCAGTAGAAAGAGCTGCCGGGCAGCATAATCGGTGCCCTGCTGCGAAGAAGCGCTACCCAGCAGAACCAGACCAATCACGACAAGCCCCGCGGTAGAGAGCAAGAGCCAAAGATCCAGCTTCTTGACAAGGGTTGAAATCATGGTTCCACCTCGAGCAGACGCCCTTCCTTCAGCTCCATCCAGGTATCAAACAGTGCAAACACGATGGGCGCGGCCTCTTCGCTGCCGTGTCCGGCATTCTCCACCAGTGCTACCACGGCAACCTCCGGGTCGGGTTCCGGCATCCAGCCCATGTACCAGGCATGCGCCTCACCATGCGGGTTTTCAGCCGTTCCCGTTTTCCCGGCGCTCACATAAGCAGCCCGTTTGTGGCGATGCGCCGTGCCGCCGGGCGACTCAACCACCGCCTGCGTGCTGCGCTCAATCAGGCGCCAGGCTCTGTCCGAAAGTTCGAGTGTGAACAGCGGACCGGGGGGAATCTCCTCCTGTCCGCCAGCACGATCTATCCAGCGTTGCGCAATGCGCAAATCATGGGCCTGACCACGGTTCGCCAGCAGGCAGGCGTAATGCAGCTGCTGCAGCGGAGTCTGCAGAATCTCACCCTGTCCAATCGCCAGATTAAGCATCACGCCCCGTGTCCAGCCCTTTGGACCGAACTGCCTGTCGTACCAGGCCACATCAGGAATCAATCCGGTTTTCTCGCCATCAAGGTCGATCCCGGTCGGGCGTGTCATGCCAAAGATTTCGCCCACTTCACGAATGTGATCTGGACTCAACTTGAGTCCCAATTGATAGAACCAGACATCACAACTGTGCTGAACGGCCTCGCGCATGTTCACGGGGCCGTGTCCCTCTTCCTTCCAGCAGCGGGCTGTTCGTCGGCCCAGCTGGAATGCGCCTTTGCAGACAACCGTCCAGGTCTCGTCCACGATCCCGTGTTCCAGCGCCCAGGCTGCCATCGCCACCTTGAAAAGCGAGCCAGGCGGATAAAGTCCCTGCACCGGTCGATTCAGTAGAGGACGACTCTCTTCGTCGTTAAGCTCTGCCCAGACCTCCGGCGGCATTCGGCCGGAAAAGTGTTCCAGCAGGTAATCCGGGTGTGATACATAACAAAGCACGCGACCTGTCTTGCAATCAGCCATCACAACGGAGCCGCGCCGCTTGCCCAGTAGTTCCTCGGCGCGCTGCTGCAAATCGAGATCGATACTCAGCTGAAGATCACGGCCATGGCGCGGGGCCTCGGCAGGGGGATCGGGCGCTGGCCCCAGCACACGTCCACGAGCATCAACCGTAAAGTAATCCACGCCCTTTTCGCCTCGCAGGCCCGCATCGTAATAGCGTTCAAGCCCCTTGCGTCCAATCAGGTCACCCGGGCTGCCATCGGGCACGATCCCCTCAGCCAGCTCGTCTTCCTTCAGTTCGCTCAGATAGCCCAGTACATGTGGCGCCGCTGGTTCAGGGTAATTGCGCTTGGATTCCACCTGAACATCCACACCGGGAAAATCCAGTCGGTTTTCCGCCAGATAGACACGCAAGTCAAACGGAATGTCGCTGACCAGCCGGACAGCCTTGAGACTGTGTCTCCCCTGCCTGCTTAATCGCCTGAACATGGATTCCGAATCACGCTGACAGAGCTCGGCCAGACGAATCACGGCACTTGAATCGGACAACAATCGTGCTGGAATCCCGTAGACAGCGTAAGCTGGTTTGTTGGCCACTAGCACACGACCGGAGCGATCCATCATCAAGCCACGGTGTGGAGAAATCTGTTGGGTGCGAATCTGATTGCGGCGACTGCGATCGGTCCAGTCTTCACCACCCAGAATCTGCAGCTGAAACAGACGACCTATTAGAAGCAGCAAGCCGGCGAAGATCACCAGGAGCAGCGCCAGGCCTCTCAGCTGAAGATCATCGGGCTCGCGCATCAGCCGGACCTTCCACTCCGCCAGGCGGGAAGCAGAAAGAGCAGGGCGAGCAAGCCAAGTGTTACAAGCAGGCTGGGCAGTACCGTGAAGGCTGCAATCTTGAAGGCGTCGTAATCCATGCCCTGATAGCGCAGATTGCCCAGGAAGAGCATGACTGGCGCAAGAATCAGAAAACTGCGACCCAGCAGGTGGGCCACATTGAGCTTGCGCTCAGGGTTCAGGCTCCGTGATGCAAAAAAGGCTACGGTAGTTCCGGCAAGAGCACTGGCGCCAAGGGGGTCCAAACCACCTGCCAGATCCAGACCAAGACCTGCCAGAAATCCCGTCAGGGCCGCCGCCGGGCCGCTCATCACCGCCGTGCACCAGATCAGCCCGATAAAAAAGACGTTGGGCGCACTGTCACCGATGCGCAGCAAATCACTCCAGGCGACCTGAATCAACATGGCCAGTAGCAATAGGGCGATTCTCATTTTGACGCACCGCTTAACTGTGATACATCAACCGAATCGGCAGGAATCGGCTGTGTGACAAAGAGCTCTTCCAGACGATTCAATTGTGTTACAGGCTCCACACGAATGGTTTTGAAAAGGCCACCGCCTTCCTCGATCGACGTGACCAGCCCAATCGGGATGCCGCCGGGAAAGCGACTCTCGCCACCGGAAGTCACCACCGGATCTCCAAGCTGCACATCGCTGGAGAGCGGAATATCCAGTAGACTAAGCTGCTTCTGACCACCGCTGATCAGGCCTTCTTCCCGCGTGCGCTGCAGCATGGCGCGGGCACGAAAATCCCTGTGACTCAAAAGCAGGGCGCGGCTCTGATTCAGGTCGGCCTCGGCCACCAGCCCCGCCAGGCCCCAGGGCGTGATCAGGGCTTCACCACCGCGCAGGCCATCCTTCAGGCCGCGATCCAGAATCAGGCTCTGCGGGCCGAAGCTGCTGGAGCGAGCGATCACACGCGCCGGAAAATAGACCATGTCCTGGCGCTGCTCGATGCCGATCAACTCTTCCAGTCGCAAAGCCTCAAGCGCGAGTTCACGCAGGCGGCAGTTCTCAACAAAGAGCTCGGTCGCCCGCTGCCTTAAATGCCGGTTTTCATCGGCGAGATCGAAGCGGGCAGGTATCCAGCTGAAAGCCTTGAGTGGATAGGCGGCAAGATTTCGCATGCTGGCTTGAAAAACGCGACTGGCGTAGCTGTCGTCAGCCAGCATGAACGCCGCCGATAACAGCGACAGCCCGATCCAGGCGAGCCATCCGAAAACCGGTGAGCGGGAAGGAGGTCGTGGCATGCTGGGCCTTCCTACTTGCGCAGCAGCACCTTCTGGTAGCGCTCCATGTTGTCAAGCACCATACCGGTGCCGCGCACCACACAGGTCAACGGGTCCTCGGCCAGATTGACCGGCAGGCTGGTCTCTTCGCGCAGGCGAACGGCAAGGCCCTTTAGCAGTGCGCCGCCACCGGTAAGGATAATGCCGTGATCGCGAATATCGGCCGCCAGTTCAGGTGGGGTCTTCTCCAGACTGAGCTTGACGGCATCCACAATACTGGCCACAGGCTCAGACAGTGCCTCGCGAATTTCCACGCTGGAAATCTCCACAGCCTTGGGAATACCAGCGATCAGATCACGACCCTTGGCCGTCATCTTCAGTTCTTCCTTCAAGGCAATCGCGCTTCCGATGCGGCATTTGATTTCTTCGGCCGTACGCTCACCGATCAGCAGGTTGTAGTTCCTGCGCATGTACTGGACGATCACCTCGTCCATCTCATCACCACCGACGCGGACACTGGTGTCGGTAACGATGCCAGAGAGCGAGATCACGGCAATTTCCGTGGTTCCACCGCCAATGTCGATCACCATCGAACCAATCGGCTGATCCACAGGCAGGCCCACGCCCAGGGCCGCAGCCATTGGCTCGGCAATCAGGTAGACTTCACGGGCACCGGCGTGTTCGGCACTGTCGTTGATGATGCGCTTCTCGGATTTTGTCACACCACTGGGCACACAGACAATCACTCGCGGGCGGGTCAGGCGATTCCGGCTGACCTTGCGAATAAAGGCGCGAATCATCTCCTCGGCAACTTCGTCATCGTCGATCACGCCGTCTCGCATCGGCCGGATCACCTCGACATCCGCATGGGTCTTGCCCATCATTTCGCGGGCATCGTAGCCGATGGCCAGTACTTTGCGATCAGCCTTGGACATGGCCACCACGGAAGGCTCGCGCACCAGAATGCCCTTGCCCTTCACGTATACGAGCGTGTTGGCCGTGCCAAGATCAATGGCGATGTCGTTGGAAAAGAGGCCGCCGAAGAGGCCCAGCAGGGAAAAGCTCATGTGTTACCCATGTCGGAAATGACGGCGACCGGTAAAGAGCATGGCGATGCCATGACGATTTGCCGCCTCGATTACTTCATCGTCTCTTACGCTTCCGCCCGGTTGTATCACAGCCGTGACACCGGCAGCGGCCGCAGCCTCAATCCCGTCAGCAAAGGGGAAGAATGCATCACTCCCCAGGGAAGCACCGGACAGATCATGTCCCTCGCGCCGTGCTTTCATCACTGCGATTTCGCTGGCGTCCACGCGGCTCATCTGCCCCGCGCCTATGCCCAGCGTCGCACCATTTCTGGCCAGAACGATCGCATTGGATTTGACGTGTCGTGTCACCTTCCAGACGAAAAGCAGATCACGCCATTCATCCACGGTCGGGCTGCGCTTTGTCACACAGCGGTAGTCGCCACTGGCCTCTTCACGCAGTGGATCACGATCCTGCACCAGCATGCCGCCAAAGAAGTGTCTTTGCTGCAGGGCGGGCATGCGGGCAAGCTCAGCCAGTTTCAGCAGGCGGCGATCTTTCTTCTTCCTCAACAGGGTCAGCGCTTCATCGCTGAAGTCCGGGGCGATCAGGATCTCGGTGAAGATCTTGTGTACGGTGCTGGCCGTCTCCAGATCCAGCGGCCGATTCCAGATGAGGATACCGCCGAAGGGACTGACTGTATCCGTGGCAAAGGCCCGCTGAAAGGCCTCGGTGGCTGTATCACCGGTGCCGACCCCGCAGGGATTGGTGTGCTTCAAAATGGCGCAGGCAGCCGGGCCATCAACAGGAAAGTCATCAATGATATCGATGGCGGCGTCTACGTCTATCAGATTGTTGTAACTGAGCGCCTTGCCGTGCAGGATCTCGATACCCTCGAGCGTCCCGTAGACGGCCGCGCGCTGATGCGGGTTCTCGCCGTAGCGCAGCGCCTGCACACGCGGCAGACACAGCGCGTGCCAGGGAGCCAGTTCATCCCCGGCTGCGGGATCCTCTTCCGCCTCGAAACGAGCACCCAGGGTGGCGGCAATCAGGCCGTCGTAGGCCGCAGTGCGAGCAAAAACCTTGGCTGCTAGCTGCCGGCGAAAGGCCAGCGTCGTGCCACCCTCTTCGAGTTCCGCCAGCAGCCTGTCATAGTCGGCTGGATCACACAGAACCGTGACATCGCTGTGATTCTTGGCCGCGCTCCTCAGCATGGTCGGTCCACCGATGTCGACATTCTCGACCAGCTCGTCAAGCGAAACGCCTTCACGCGCGCTCACAGCCTCGAAGGGATAAAGGTTGACCACCACCAGATCGATCATTTCGATGCCGTGCTCGGCGGCCAGCGCCATGTCCGATTCGTGATCGCGCCGGGCAAGCAGGCCACCGTGTACACGCGGATGAAGCGTCTTGACCCGCCCGTCCATCATCTCGGGGGAGCCGGTGACCTCGGCGACCGGCGTCACGGGGAGGCCCGCCTCGGCGAGCGTCCGGGCCGTGCCCCCGGTCGAAAGCAGCTCACAGCCCATGCCAGAAAGGCGACGGGCCAGTTCTTCTATTCCCGTCTTGTCGAAAACCGAAAGCAAGGCCCGCCGGGGCTTGACTCGACTCATGAATTCGTCCGTCCCTGATTGCTGGTGAAGGTCCGTGTTACAAATTCGTTGATCGCACGCGGGTAGAGCCGATGCTCAACCTCAAGTACCCGTCTGGCGATTTCCTCCGCCGTGATACAATCCTCGATGCTGATTTTTTCCTGCATCAGGATCGGGCCTCGATCATAGGCTTCATCCACCAGATGAACCGTGGCCCCGCTTTCTTTTCTTCCGGCATCCAGCACAGCCCCATGCACGTGCATTCCATACATGCCGGGGCCGCCGAAATCCGGCAGGAGCGCAGGATGGATGTTCAGGATCCTGCCGGGATAGGCCTCTAGAAGCTTTGGGGGAATGCGCTTCAGAAAACCGGCCAGCGCGATCATGTCGACCCTGAGCGTCATCAGCCAGTCAAGTACCTCTGCGATGCGTGGTGCCTCATCCGTCCAGCAGCCCTTTCCAAAGACTGCGCTGGCAAGGCCAGCATCCTGCGCCCGCTTCAATGCGCCCGCCTGCGAGCGATTAACCAGCAGGGCAACAGGCTCTGCCAGAAGCTCCCGGCGCGCATGCGCATCCAACATCGACTGAAAATTGCTGCCGCCGCCTGAGGCGAAAACGGCCAGTCTGGGGCAGGTCATGGCAACTCGAAACTGGTGACCATCAGAAAGAAAAAAGGTAGCGAGAGGGCCGCGCTGAATCAATCGAAGCGGCGGGAAAAAGCCTTGATGATGAAGGCGAAAAGGGAAATTTCTTGAGTTTTAAGTCAGCCTCACCCTCCGCTTTTCGATTCATACCTTGATGGATTGCAATTTGAAGGAAGGAACAAGCATGGCCCAGAGCCGCTATCTGACCGCACCCCTGCCCACCGAGAAAATGCCTTCGGGCATTCCTTTCATTGTGGGCAACGAAGCCGCCGAACGCTTCAGCTTCTATGGAATGAAGGGCATTCTGGTCATCTTCATGACCAAATACCTGATGGATTCCACGGGCGCACTGAACACCATGAGCGAAGCCGACGCCATGACCTGGTATCACGGTTTTACCAGCGCCGTCTACTTCACCCCCATTCTGGGTGCCCTGCTTTCGGATATCTTCCTGGGCAAGTACCGCACGATCCTGCTGCTCTCCATTGTCTACTGCCTGGGGCATCTGGCGCTGGCACTTGATGATACCCGCCTCGGTCTGGCCATTGGTCTGGGCCTGATTTCCATGGGTTCGGGCGGGATCAAGCCCTGCGTCTCGGCACATGTGGGCGATCAGTTTGGCAAGAGCAACAAGCATCTGCTGGAAAAGGTCTTTGGCTGGTTCTACTTCTCGATCAATCTGGGCGCTTTCGCCAGCACACTGTTGACCCCCTGGCTGTTGGCCAACTACGGACCGCATCTGGCTTTTGGTGTACCGGGCCTTTTGATGCTGATTGCCACCTGGCTCTTCTGGCTGGGCCGGGGCCGCTTTGTTCACATTCCCGCCGGCGGAAAGGCCTTCGCCCGGGAGGTCTTTTCCAGAACGGGCTTGAGCGCTATCGGCCGCCTCAGCATCATTTATGTCTTCGTGGCCATTTTCTGGGCGCTCTTTGACCAGACCGGCAGTGCCTGGGTCCTGCAGGCCGAACGCATGGACAGAAATTTCCTCGGATTTACCTGGCTTTCCAGCCAGATTCAGGCCGTCAATCCGATCATGATCCTGGCCTTCATTCCGCTCTTCAACTGGATCATTTACCCCTTTTTCGCCCGCTTCTGGCCCCTGACGCCCCTGCGCAAGATCAGCCTTGGCTTTTTTATTGCCACCCTCGGCTTCTTGATTCCAGCCTGGATTGAAGTGATGCTGGCCGATGGCGGCAGCGTCAACATCAGCTGGCAGCTTCTGGCCTATGCCATCATGACCATGGCCGAAGTGCTGATTTCCATCACCTGTCTGGAGTTTTCCTACACCCAGTCGCCGATCACCATGAAAAGCGTGATCATGGCGCTTTACCTGATGAGCGTGTCGCTGGGCAACATCATCGTGTCCGTGGTCAACATCTTCATTCAAAATCCGGATGGAACGAGCAAACTTCCCGGCGCGAGCTATTACGTCTTCTTCTCCGGGCTGATGGCAGTAACGGCGGTGGTCTTCATTCTTGTGGCCTGGCTCTACAAGGAAAAGACCTATATCCAGAAGGAAGCCAGCGAGGCCGACCAATTGCAGGCGCGCGAGGCCTGATGAACGGTCTGCCACAGGAGAGCCGCTTTACGCCTGCCTTTCTGGCCCTGTTTCTGCTTGCCATCCTGATTGGGGTATTCAGCAAGGAAAGGCAGGAGACGGGCACAGAAGCGCAGCAGCAGGAATTCAGGCTGCCGCTGCGGCTGGTGAATTCCGACTTCTCGCCAGTCTGCCAGAACCCCGACTCCATCCTGCCCATCGTCTACAAACGGCCGCCCAGTCTGGTCGGGCTGAGCATTGCCGAGCGCAAGCAGCGCTTTCTGGATGTCATGGCACCTGCCGTTGTGCTGGAGCACGATCGTCTGAAGCGACTGGCGGCGCGCATTCGCCGGGACATGAAACTGCGCCCACGGACAGCCGGGGAGCAGCACTTCCTTGACAGCCTGATGACTCTCTACAAGGTGAGCGATCTGCCCAGTCTGCTGCGCAGGGTCAAGCCGCATCAGCCAAGTCTGGTGCTGGCCCAGGCCGCCATCGAATCCGGCTGGGGGCGCTCACGTTTTTTCAAGGAAGCCGCCAATGCCTTTGGCGTCTGGGCAGGCAGCAGCAAGGGGGCGACCATCAAGGCGCGGGGCTCGCGCGATGGCAAAAGCGTTCATCTGCGCAGTTACGCCAACCTGCTGGAAGCCGTTGAAGACTACTATCGCGTGCTGGCCACCGGGCCTTACAGGGATTTTCGCATGGCAAGGGAGCAGGGCGAGGATCCGCTCAGTCTGGCCAGACATCTGGATCGCTACTCGGAAAAAGGCAAGGCCTATACGCGCTCACTGGTCAACGTGATCGAACACAATGACCTGCTGCGCTTCGATCAGGCAAGGCTGGCGGCGAAAGTTGTAACACCACCAATGCAGTGATGCCTACCGTGTCCCCGGGGCCCACTGAATCTTCAGGGAAGCCTCAAGGTGAAGCTCAGGCTGCTGTTGGTGAAGTCGTGCGGCAGAGTGGCAGTGACGCGGTTGCCAAAGCCTTCCCACTCCAGCCGGGGAGCCCAGGACTGATAGCCCACCGGTGCAAAGAAATCCCGCTCGGCCAGCAGCTTGCCGCTGGATAGCTCGCGCACATCCATTTCGTACTGTCCCAGCACCTGTCCCATCAGGACCCGGGCTTCATAGCGCGGAACCGGACTGCGCTTGCTGGAGACCACATCGCCGTGTCGCCAGACTCCGCGCTTTTCAGGCGAGCCCGAGTCGCAACCCAGCAGGAAAACCCCGGCAAGCAAGATTGTCAGGCTTGTAAAAAGGCTGCTTCGTGTTTCAGTCAATGACATGCATTTGTGTCCTGTCCGACACATCAAGAAAGAATCAGCGGGGCAACAATCAAAACCTGCCTTCGCCGGGCTCGAATTGCCAGCGCTCCGGACCCATAGCCGAAAAGCCCAGCTTTTTCAGGTAGGCCACATGCCTGGGACTTCCCGCATGTGATACAATTCTGCGTGGCTGCTTCTCGAGATGGGCTGGCAGGCCTTCGCGAAAAAGCCAGCGGCCGTTGCGGTAATCCCGGTGTTCGGGGATCACATAATCGAGCAGGACTTCCAGCTCTTCGCCCTGCCAGCGATGAACAAAAAGGCCCACCGGCAACATGTTGCGCAGGAGCCAGAAGCCCTCCCACTTCTCGATGGCTTGTGGGTTGAAGTCCGGCATATGCCGGGCGATTTCCTCGCCATGAAATTCGAGAAAGCGATTAAGGAAGGGGCTGGGCCTCTCGGGCAGTCGCATCAGGGAGAAATAATCGCTTCGTCTGCTCATGCGAATCAGGTGATAGATATCGATCAGGGTGATGAAGCTGTTCAGCGCAAATACCGGCCAGGCTTCAATCAGAAATCCATAAGTAGCAAAGGTGCTGGCCCCAAAAAGGTTGATCCAGCGCAGACGGCGCAGATTGCTCATGGTCAGCGAAAGAGCAACCAGCGCCGAGCCCGTGTAGCCAATAAATTCCAGCGGGATCATTCGACTGCACCTTCAGGGTATTCGTCTTCAAGTGCGTCTTCAACACTGAAGTGCCTGTCCTCCAACAGTCCGGCCAGCCGCGAAAGGTTCAGTGGCAGGCTCAAGGGAACAGGCTCCAGCAGGCCGGCATCGGCTGTATCACAGGGCCTTAGCTGGGCAGTATCCAGACCGAGGTGCGAGAAGAGCTTCCTGGCAAAGGCTTCACGGCTGATCAGCTCGCGGCTGCCCAGATTAAGCAGCCCTGCCGGCCATGACTCAAAGAGCTTCTCCAGAATTTGCCTGACCTGTGATACAGCCAGAGGATGGCGCAAATTATCCCGAAAGACCGGGACTTCGCCTCCCTGCTGCTGCTTTTTCAAAAGCCAGTTACTGAAGGAATTCTGCCCTTCGCGGGCCCGGCCCCAAAGCAGGCTTGAACGCAGCACCAGTGCATCCGGAAAGAGCTCGAAAATACTCTGCTCCATTTCCAGTTTGCTGGCGCCGTAGGCATTGAGTGGCCCGGGAGGATGGCCTTCGAAGAATCCATCAAGTGGAGCCGGACTTTCGGCAGCATCTGGATAAACCGTGTCACTGGAAAAGGCAATCAACGGGCGGTCGGCCTTGCGGCACCAGCCCGCCAGCCACCAGGCCGCTTCCACATTAATCGCCCTCGATCCTTCTGGATCGCGCGCGACAAGCTGTGGTTGTGATACTGCCGCACAGTGTATCACGGCATCGGGATTGAATCCACTTAGCAGGGGAACAAGCTCACGGGCATCGCGGGAAAAGTCGATCGCCCGTGTCTCACAGTCGAGCTGTGCTTTGCGCTTGTTGACGATGCCCAGAACATGATGATAAGGACTGAAATCATGTGCGAGTCGCTCACCCACCAGCCCGCTGGCACCCGTGATCAGTAGCTTCATTTACGGGTAAAGGCACCCTGAAGGTCCAGAGGAATCCCGATGCCGATTCCCAGCTCGGTGGGGGACGCTTCAATCGGGATCTTGCTTAGCTGCAGGGCATGCACGCCGGAAAGCACATGATTGATCAGGATCGCACCTGCCACAGCCAGTGCCTGACTGTAGGCGCGTTCGCTGCGGGCGCGCAGATCACGGTAGCGAATGAACTCGCTGCGCTCGCTCCATTCCCAGTTGTTCTCTTCGCCATAAATGCGCGAGAGCCTGCCTGTTTGCAGCATGGCCAGATTGTATTCTTCCATGCTCAGGTAATTGGAAACATTCACCCAGTAGTCACTGCCATCGGAATGATTGGCCGCTCCAGCCGTGGACATGGCATAGCTCTGGTACTCACTGCGCTTGATGTTACCTACATGATTCAAGGTGAAAGCGCCGGCAATCAGGCCAACATCCAGCCAGAAGTGAAGCCGCCCACGGTGCTTGAGATCCGGCCTTGAGCGCGCGGCAACGGCCTCGCCCCATCCGGGAATTGCCAGACTGCGCAGAAAGATCAACGAAGAGCCGCGATCGGCAACCTGACTGCTGTCGGCGAGCTGCTCGGGCTTTGGCCGGGCCTCTTCTTCTCCAGCGCGTTTGCGAAAGCCGGTGGCCTGAAGGCTGCCTGCCAGAAGCAGCAGCATGAGCAGAATACGCATCATCAGAAACTCCAGGCCACGCTAAGGGCCGAAACACTGCCATCACCCGTTGGAATGGCCCTGACGCCCAGTTCCACTTCCTGCACACGGCGCTGAATCATCACATCCATGAAGGAAACCACGTGATTCACCAGCAGGAGGCCCATGATGCGGTCGGCCGCAATCAGTTTGTCGTTGCTGTCGGTGCGCATGGAAATGTAGGTCTGGCTGTTGGGCGAAAAGTAGGTAGTGCTCCACACACCCTGTGCGGTGGGGAATTCAAAGCCCGTGTTCTGGTCCACTCCGTAATCGTCCCAGCCGCGCTGGAACTGGGCATACTTGCCGATCATCTCGTAGAACTGCTGCGTACGCGCCAGGCCGAAATGATCCCAGGCGCCGTCCTGCCCTTCCGAGTAGCCATCCGTGAAACCACCGGGCAGAATGTGTGAGCCGGCACCACCATGCGGGTCGAAGACATCGTCCGTCGTATTGGCATAAAGATCCTGAATCGCCTCTTCGCCAAGGCCGGCCAGATCCTGCGCAGAGAAGCCACGATTCAGCCAGCCCTCTTCCAAAGCGAATTCACCCGGGGCCGTGCGCCAATCCACATAGCGATCGTAATCCCAGTGGGCGTCGGCATAGGCCCTGAAGGCCGCATCCAGATCGTCACCGTCCTGGTTCCACTTGTTGGCAAGAAGGATCACGCCGACTTCCACGCTGGCAAAAAGGCCTGCCTTGAGCCACTGTCCATGGCGGGCCTGCCAGTATCCGGGAAGGAGCAGGGCCTGCGCCAGATCCAGTCCACCGATCTCTTCGTCTGAAGCCTCCCGGCTTAAGGCCGCTGCCGGATCCGGCAGGCTGCCCGTATTCAGTTCCGGGGCATATTCCAGCGTCAGAGCGCTTGTGCCTTGTGCTCCAATCAGCAGAGCGGCAAGCAGGGGCCAGCTTGGGCGCATTGTCATCACATCATCCCTCAGAAGGTGTCGAAATCAAACAGCAGCGTTGCATACCAGCGCAGCTCACGGCCATAGGTCTCGCCCGGATCAAGCTCGGGCACACGGAATTCGTCCAGCCCAAGCGCCGTGCCAATGGTCAGGGCCGTGGGCAGGTAGCTCCAGGAAGAGAAGAAGAATTTGAAGTCTACGCCTGCTTCCTTTTTCATATCGAAACTGCCGGCCGAACCACCCCAGGCGTCACCCGCCCCCACATAGGTGCTGGCATAAAGCCGCTTGAAGTGCCAGGCGCCCAGCTGCAGGCCCGTGCGCTTGATCAGCGGAAAGCCCAGTCTGGCGTGAGCCAGCGCCATGTACGGGCCGCCCAGACTGTAGTAGGAGTAACCCTTCAGGCCAAGCAGACCACCGGCGTAGAGGTAGAAGAAGTCGTCCAGATCCGATTTGCTTAAAGAGGCCGCGCGGCCATCCAGCGTGAAGCTCAGCTCCGGCAGCATGGGAATGGTCCAGCTGCGCCCGCCTGAGAGCTCGGCCTCAAAGAAATTCGAAGTGACGAAGTTCTCCTCCAGCAGGCCCGCGCTGCTTACCTCGAAACCGTCGATCAGCTGATCACGATGCATGCGCGCCTGCAAGGTGGCCCAGCGCCTGCCGCGGGGATTGATGAAGTCATCCACACGATTGCCACCGCGAATGGACCAGTCCAGCTTGCCGGAAAGCCCCACGGCCTTGTAGTAGTCGTAGTTGACCGTCAGCGGGCGGCGGCGATAACGGGCCTTGTACTTGGCCAGCATCATGGAAGCTTCGCCGGTAAGGGCGTCACTGAAGCGGTGCCGAATGCCAAAGTGGGCTTCTGTCAGGCTGAATTTGTAAGACACGGAATAGGTGTCGTATACGGGCTGTCCTTCAATCTCGTCGATGATCCTGAAGGTGTCCTCGAAGCGGCTGTCGTGATCACGGATCATGCCATAGACTTCCGTGAATAGCTGGCTTCTGCGCCACTGCGCCGTGATCGAGGCGAAAAGATCCATGTTGTTCATGCGAGCGGCAGCGGCACTGGCCGTGAACTGCACGCGCTCGAAGACATCCATGTTCAGCAGATAGAATCCGGGCTTGAATTCACCATCATCCAGCATCAGTCGGGGAATGATGAAGGGCTTTTCGAAACCACTGTTCAGTGGCTGCCAGTCCCGTGGCGCAGGCTTAAGGTCTTCCCTGCCAAGCGGCGGAATCGCCTCTGCATAATAGGGTCGGAGATTCGAGCCTGTATCACCGAAACTTCTGGTCAGCGGCAGCTCCATCAGGCGAAAGCCGCGATCCCGGTAGCCGCTGTAATACAGCGTATCCTGATATACGACCGGCATGAATGCACCGCCACGAACCTGCGTCAGACGGTCTGCTCGTCCTGTATCACGGTTCATGCGATAGATGTTGAAAACACCGTCACGATCCTGTGCGTAATACAGGCTTTTGCCGTCCGTTGATGGCTGCGGCTGCCGCTCGTCGAATTTGGTGGCCAGAAGCTCCTTCAGCGAACCGTCGTCCAGCTGAACCTCAACGATATCTCGACCATGGCCCCAGGCCCTGGCTGCCACCACACTCCTGCCATTGGTCTGCCAGCGGGGCTGGAAGTACTGTGTACCGTAGTCATCCCGGCGCAGCAGGCGTGATTCAAGCTTGGGCAGCCGCTTGCGCTCCTTCTTCGAAAGGGCTTTCAAGGCAGGGCCGTCCAGACCGTCCAGTTCGACGACTTCAAGCCAGCGCGAGCCTCCGCCGTTTTTCACGCAGACCACGCGACTGCCATCGGGTGAAATGTCCGGCTGGCTCAAACGCGCACCTTCGGTCAGGCGGCGACCGGTTTCCTCTTCAAAGAAGAACTGATAAAGGTCCTTGTAGTGATAGCCATCCCGGTCCGCTTTGCTGGTTCGCGAATAGATCACGGATTTTCCATCCGGACTCAGGCTGAAAGCACCGCGAATGTTGGAGAGAATCTTCTTGTGTTCGCCCGTCTGGCGATCGTGCCGCCAGAGGTCCGTCATGCCCAGCCAGTCCGCATCGCCATTGGAGGCGTAATACACGAATCGTCCATCGGGTGATACACGGGCGTAGAGATTGTTGGTGGGGCCCAGCTCATCGGCTGGCTCGCTGAAAGCCTGTTCGGCAAAACCGCAGCACTGGTAGTGGAAACCACGCGGTGCGCTGAGCTCTTCACTGCCTTCATCGCCACCGTGTCCCTGCTGCAGCACGACATCCTGCGTGGAGATCACGCGCCCTTCCAGCGGTCCGCCTTCAAGCCTTCTTAGCTGTGCCTGGTAGCCTTCTTCCAGTTCCTGCTTCCACATGGCCCATAAACGATAGCCGTCGGTTCCCGTCGCCTTTTCCAGAGCCGTTGCCACCGAAAAGCGCTCGGGCCGGGCCATTTCGTGTGATACATCACGCATCACATTCTGGCCGTAGCGATCCACCAGCCAGGCGACAAAATTGAAGCCCTGATTGTAGACGCTTTCCCCGCCCACCGTGCTCTTGTCAAATCCGGCCATTTCGTCCAGATCGAACAGGGCATCATGGATCACGCGATCACGCAGTACCATGTCGCGGTGGCTGTCCCAGAAGTCGTAGCGGTGGCCGTCGAGCATCTGCTGGGCCGTGCCCTCAGCCAGCCAGGCGGGGACCATTGTACCCGGAAAGGGATAACT
>CAYFPS010000010.1:110693-110914 GCA_964345075.1 uncultured Bacteroidaceae bacterium
ATCTATCACCTGCAGGTAGCTGAAGGGCATCATGCGCGAGAACTTGCGCGAGGCCCCCAGCTGAATGATGTGGGTGAATTCATGGGTGAGCACATTGCGCAGCCAGTTATGCTGCCCGCGCAGATCGAAATCCAGACTGGTCGCCCAGATGATGATCTTGTTGTTGTAGAAGTAGGCGCCACCGTTGGAATAGTCGTCGGTGTCGTAAAAGATCAGATTGA
>CAYFPS010000010.1:110925-127231 GCA_964345075.1 uncultured Bacteroidaceae bacterium
GTGGCCTGGCGTGTCGATCAGATTGATCTTGGTGTCCGGCACATAGTCATAGAGTTCTGTGATCGGATCCCAGATGTCTTCCATGATCTCTGCCGCGACCAGTCCCAGATCCTCCAGGCCACCATGCACGTGAATGTCACAGTGCTCCAGCTGAATGGTCTGCCATTCGAGCTCGGGATGGGGATAGGCTACCGGTTGGGCCAATGCCAGCTGACAGGCGAATAGCGCGGCAAGGATTACAGTCAATTGCTTCATCGTATCACCGCGCAGTTGATCTTCTTTGTCCAGCCGCCGCTACCGTTACGGAGCGTGGCTTTCAGCAGACAGAAATAGGGGCCGGGTGCCTGCCCCAGCGTGTTCCAGACGATCTCGTGCTCGCCCTTGCGATCGAACTCGGCCGACTGTGTATCACGCAAATCGCCGGCCGCATCGTATACACGCAGTTCAACGGTGGCGGCATCATCCAGCCAGAAATGGAAGTGGGCAATATCGGAAGCCGGATTCGGCCAGACCCATGCCTTGTGTTCACTGACCAAGGCTGCCGGTGCATCGCCCTCATGTCCCGTAGCCAGTGCACGCATTCCACCATTGGCACTGCCCCGCTCATGGGACCAGACCCAGGCAGCCAAATCGGCCTCCCAACCTGTGACACGCCCATCCTGTGATACAGCCCAGACAGCCCCCAGCTCGGGCAGGGCAGCCAGCGGGCTAGCCAGATTCTCCATCAGGCGCGGCCAGGAAGCCAGATCACGCACTTGTGAGTCAAAGCCGTGCAGCGCATTGCCTGCTAGCTGAAGGTGACTAAGACCATCCTGCTCGAATTCGTCAACGCGGCTCCCCGTCAGCAGGGAAAGCGTTCCGGCATCCAGCATTTCACCGCGGGAGAGCTCGGTACCGGTTTGCGAGAAAATGCGCAGGCCGCCCGCTGCATCCACAAAGGCCAGCTCCAGGCCGGGATCCGGCCCGTACTGCACCGGGCGCAGCATCACATTCGGACAATCCACCCGGCCGATTTGCACAGGGCCGTGATACAAGGCCGCGCCGTCTACATCGCGCAGGACAGCAGTGGCTGTTGTCGCGTCCAGCGTGCTGATGCTTTCATCGTCCCAGCCGAAAAGCCTGGCGCCGACGGGGATATCATCCACCGTGGAAAAGAGGCTTGTGCCGGCCAGGTAGACCCGGGCAAACTCGCCATAAACCTGCACACCGGGATAACCGCTGCCATCGCGCACATCCACCAGCTGCTGCAGGCCGGGCGCGATCGGGCCCGTCATGGGGCTACGGTCTTCCAGATCCGCAGCTGAAACATCAAAGAGGAAATTGCCCGCCAGCACCTGAAGGCCTTCGCCATCGGCAGAGGGCAGGATGTCGGTGATTTCCTGTCCAAATGCCCTGCCTCTGTCCAGCAGAAAGCGTGGCGGATCGCCCAGCGGCTTGAAGAGTATCAGGCTGTCTGCCCTTGCGGCTGCCAGAATGTTCTCGCCGGAAATCATAAGTGATACAAGCCGACTCAGGTTGTCCTGAAAAGGCGCAGGCAGAAGCGAGCTGGAACCATCGGCACGATCGTGCAGCTGAAAATCACCCTCAAGCAGAACAGAGTGTTCTGAGCCGCCTGACTTCAGCAGGCTGAGTACGGCAAGTGTATCCTCGCCCGTCCAGCAGAAGGCGGCGAGAATCTGGCCCGGGGCACTGATCGTTTCGTCTTCGGGCAGTATTCTCTGTCCGTGCGCTGCCGGGCGAAAGTCCAGCGAGTAGCTGAAGGCCATGCTGTCAGCAGGCCCGGTAAAGGCATCCAGCCGGACACCCGTAACAAGGCCGTCATTGGTATTGCTGGAAGGCCGGGTATCCCAGGCGTAGCTCACATCGTTGAAGGCGTAAAGGCCATTGGCCACATTCCAGTCCGGGTTGGGCTTCTTCCATGGATCCATCGCGCTGCCCAGCGTCAGGCTGGAGCGGCTGCTGAAAAAGCCGTAATCCTGCCCGATGTCCTGGATGCCGTCGGCTTCCTCCAGATCCACACCGCGGCGCTCGTCCAGATCATTCACGCTGTTGGCCAGAAGTTGCTCTTCTGCCGTGCGTGTCTCATCCACATGCCAGACAAGCAGGCCGCTGCCGGGCTGATCAAAGTCCAGATTGCCCACACGCACAAAGGCGCCGCAGGAGTCGCCCGGCTGACCGAGCGTATCCACAAAGGTCACCTTGTAACTGGAATCCAGACGGGCGAAATTGCCTAGGCGGTCCTGGGCCCAGGTATGATTGGCCGAGCCCGGCTCAAGCCGCAGGCGGTTTTCAATCAGCAGGTACTCTGTGGAAGAAAGGGGAACACGCACCGTGCGCGGTAGTTCGCTTTCCAGCTGATTGGCGCGCAGCCAGACGCTGTCCCTGGGGGCCTCCAGCAAAAGCGGGTCGTCCCAGCCCAGCAGCTGACGGCTCCAGGCACTGGGCAGGGAGGGCAGGAGCGCGCGCAAGTTTGCGCTACCCTGATCCATCAGGCCCCATTTGCCAATGACGCTGCGTCCGTTTTCGCTGTCGTACAAATTGGGCAGGCCCAGCTCGTGGGCGAATTGTAACACGAGCAGACCGCCCATACCCTGCATGAATTCAGGGTGGTTTTCACTCTCGGGCAGAATCAGTCCACTCTCGATGGTCCAGCTGCCGCCAGCAGGATCGCTCACCTGTGTTACATGAGCTCCCTGGCTGCCATCGGCTTGTGGCCCCAGCCAGGCGGAAGGAATGTCGTGGGGCGTGGCATCCTCGCCGAAATCCTGCCCAACACCGGCATGTAAGATGATCACATGGTCGAAGCGCGGCTCGCCATCATCGCCCATGAACAGGAGGCGCTCATCGGCATCGGCCAGCTCAATGGACTCGCGGAAGAGCAAGGAGAGCTGCTCGTCGGTCTTCTCTGGCGTGTCATTGTAGTGGTAGTGCCACATCGGGTGAGGCAGGCGATAGGCAGCCAGCTCCCCGGGCGGCCAGATTTCAAAGGAAAGACCCAGCCTGTTGCCGCTGGCTCGCTTCAGGTAATGGTCCAGAAAGCTCAACTGATCGGCAAAGTAGAGCGAATCGTGAGGCAGCGGATCGATCGCCCAGTTGGAATCGAAGCGAAAAGCCGATTCGAAGCTTCCGTCGCCTGAAGTGGTTTCCAGCTCATCGGGCTGAAAATCCACGCGAAGAGCCAGCACGTGGCGTGTCTCCTCGGCCGGCAGATCATCAGCACGCAAAAACCCTGTGCCTGCAAGCAACAGGCACAGGGTCATGATTTTTCTGGATGGCTGCATCACAGCAGCACCGGGCATTGTGTCACAGCCCTCTCCCTAGAATTCAACACCCAGCGAATAACGGATCGTCTTGTCACGCGGGCTGGGGTCGTCGGCATTGGTGGAGATTTCGTAGCTGAAGTCCAGCGAGACCATGTTGACCAGCAGGCTCAGACCCAGCGTGTAGGACTTGATTGAACCGGCCATATCGTTCAGGTAACCGCCGCGCAGACCAAAGGCCGTGCTGCCCAGTCCACCAGCCTCACCACGGTACCAGTACTCGGCACCCATGTTGTAGACATAGTTCTGCAACTCTTCCTGCACACCACTCGGGAACCAGGAACTGAACATGGCCTTGAGCACGCCGTCAGTCTCGAATTCGGGTTCAAAGGCCTCGGCATTGGCTTCGCCGTTGTTGTTGGTTGCGTCGGTGGTCAGGTTGCCGTTCTCATCCCAGAAGGCAGGCTCGCCACCGATCGTATAGCGGGTGTTGGTCTGCTTGAGCGTACGGTGCACGAGCATCTTGTTCACATCAAAGAGGATGTTGACCTCGTTGTGCTCGTCCTGATAGGCGTTAAGGGCAAAACCCAGCTTCAGGTTGGTCGGCAGCGGATCGGCCTGGGCCTCGTCGGCGTAGCTGATCTCGGGACCGATGTTGGCAATGTTGAAGCCCAGATTCAGCGGCATTTCCGTGTAGGGCAGGGTCGTGCGCCAGAGCATGCCCAAGTCCACAGCAAAGCTGACACCCGTGCCGGCTTCCTGCTGACCCACCTGCACACCACTGGCCAGATCGGAAACGATCAGCTTGGTACCAATACCCAGACTGAGGTCAGGATTGAGCGTGGTTCCGTAGGAAAGACCCAGTGCGTATTCCTTGGATGTGATCACACCCAGCACATTGCCGTTTTCGTCGGTGTGGGTCTGGTCGCCTTCATTCATGTAGATGATGGAAGCGCCCATGGTACCGCCCAGACTGGGCATATCCCAGGAAAAGGCGGCAAAGTCGAAGAAGATGTCATCCAGATTGAAGGCAGGCAGCCAGTCGGAATGCATCAGGCGCAGGTCACGGCCTTCCTGAAAGGCCAGACCAGCGGGATTCCACCAGGTAGCGGTAGCGTCGTCGGCCAGCGCCACAAAGGCCTCGCCCATACCGGCGGGACGGGATCCGGGGCTGATCAGGAGCCAGATCACTGCAGCCTCGGAGACCGCATGGGCCTGCTGAAAGGGAACCGCCAGACCGCTTGCGGCAACCGCCGCCAGAATGATTCGCTTCATTTGTCCTCCAAATGCCTTCACTATTGCCGATCAGCCGCTCGGCGCTCCTGCATTCCCGCCAAGTGCGGGCATAAAAAAACCGGACCAGCGTCCGGACTGGACGCATGCAGGAATGTTCGTCTTCAAGTCAGCGTGGCTGTTCGCAGACTAAAACAACATTCTAGCAAGCGTCGATAGGGCTTCCTTCGTTCTTCACTTTCGGCAGTATCGGCCACGCCTTCTCCAGACTTTAGCGAAAAGCCGATCGAACAGGATAACAAGTCAGGCTTCCGAATGCAAGGAGAAAAATTGCCCCTGTCAAGCAATTCCCAAAAGGATCCCTGCCTGATAAACGACAACACAGAGCAGCCAGGCCAGCACTGTCAGGCTTGCCAGCTGGAAAACCGCCCAGCGCGTGCTGCCCGATTCGCGCCGGGTTACGGCAAAGGTAGACATGCAGGGCGTGGCAATCAGGGCAAAGAGCATGACGCAGAAACCCACCAAGGGCGAATAGCGGCTCCTCAAGGCCTGACGCAGGCTTTCAGATCCCTCGTCGGTCTCGCCCAGCGCGTAGACGACGCCCATCTGAGCCACAAAGACTTCCTTGGCGGCAAAAGCGCCAATCAGGCTGGTGGAAATTTTCCAGTCAAAGCCCATGGGTGCCATGACGGGCTCGATGAATTTGCCCATGCGGCCCAGCAGGCTCTCCTCCAGCTGATGCTCGGCCTGAAGGTTTTCCACCAGCTGAATGCCGGCCTGATCACCCTTAAGCTCTGCCTGGGCCAGTCGGGCCTCCAGTTCGCCGTTTTCGCTGGCTGCCGGCCACTTGGCCATGGCCCAGAGCAGCATGGACACGCCCAGAATCAGCGTGCCGGCCTTGCGCAGGTAGAGCCAGCTGCGCATGCGGATCTGGCTCCAGATGCTACGTAGCGTGGGGAACTTGTAGGGGGGCAGCTCCATCACAAAGGGTGTCTGCTCGCCTTTCAGCACCGAAACCCGCAGCAGCTTGGCCATGCCCACTGCCAGCAGCACGCCCACCGCATAGATGACGAAGAGCATCTCCGCGTGAATCGAGGCGGGAAAGAAAGCCGGAATCAGCAGCAGGTAAATCGGCAACCTGGCCCCGCAGCTCATCAGTGGCAGCACCAGCATGGTCAGCAGTCGGTCGCGCTCGTTTTCCAGCACGCGCGTGCCCATAATGCCGGGAATCGAGCAGCCGAAGCCGGTAAGCAGCGGGATGAAGCTCTTTCCGTGCAGGCCGATGCGGCTCATCAGGCGATCCATCAGAAAGGCCGCACGCGCCATGTAGCCGGAATCTTCCATCAGGGTCAGGCAAAGGAAGAGCAGCACAATGTTGGGCAGGAAGATCAGTACCCCGCCCACGCCACCAATGATGCCGTCCAGAATCAGGCTCTTGAGGGGCGAGTCGGGGGCCAGCGGCCAGTGGGTGTCAATACTGCCCGCCAGCCACGAAAAGAGGCTCTCCAGCCAGCTCATGGGTGCCGCGCCCAGTGTAAAGGTCAGCTGAAAAGTCAGGTACATCAGGCCCAGGAAAATTGGCAGGCCCAGCCAGCGATTGAGCAGAATCCTGTCGGTGATGTCGCTTCTGAACTGTCGACCGGGTTCGGGCGACTTGCGGCGACAAGCCTCCATCACGCCAGCCAGCCAGGCATGACGCCGGTGAGCCAGCTGCAGCTCAACGCTCATGCCGCCGGACTCTTCAAGCCCACTTACCAGACGGGAAGCCAGCTCGCAAAGTTCGTGATGATCGCCCAGCTGCTTCTTCAGCCGGTCCCGCACATGCTGATCGCCTTCCAGCAGACGAAGGGCCACCCAGCGCGCCAGGGCACTTGGCTCACCCTTTGGACTGCCGAATTCAACAGCCGAAGAGTACACGCTAACCAGCTGGCCGATGGCCTCTTCCACCGCGGATCCGTAATCAACCAGCCGGGGCCCTGATGAGGCCGGCGCTTCCAGCACCTCCTGTATCACGCTCGTCAGCTGCCTTAAGCCCTGACCCAGATGGCCGACCAGCCCGATGACAGGCAGGCCCAGCTGACGGCCCAGTTCGTCCAGATCCACCTCGTGACCACGACGACGGGCCACATCCATCATGTTGGCGGCCAGAATGACGGGCAGGCCCAGCTCCACCAGCTGCGTGGCCAGATAGAGATTGCGCTGCAGGTTGCTGGCGTCCAGCACGGCAACGACAAGGTCGGGCCGCTCTTCCACCAGAAAGTCGCGGGCGACAATCTCCTCCATGCTATAGGCGGTAAGGGAGTAGGTTCCGGGCAGATCCACCAGCTTGAGCTCCCAGCTGCCTGCGCGGAAAGCGCCTTCCTTGCGCTCGACCGTGACACCGGGAAAATTGGCCACATGCTGATTGAGGCCGGTCAGGCGGTTGAAAATCGAGGTCTTGCCGCTGTTGGGATTTCCAGCCAGGGCGATTACCGCACAGCGGCGGGCTTCTTCCTGCCGGACAGGGGCTTCCTGGGCGTGATCAACATAGGCACAGTGGTCGGGCAGGGCTTCACCAGGCCGTGAGCGTCCGGCACCGGAATCGGGGCTGGCGCTTTTCTTCATCATGAATGGGGCGCTCCCGGCATGCGGGAACAGCTGCCCGGGCATTCGGAGCAGCCACTTGAGCAAGCGGAGCTTTCACCGGCAGGTTTGCGCATGGAACGCAGAATCAGCCAGGGCGCCAGGGCCAATAGCAGGACAAGCAGCAGAAGATCCATCAGGCTTCCGCCTCCACATGAACCCAGCGGGCCTCTTCGCGCCTCAGGCTAAGCAGGTAGCCCATCAGCCTGAGCTCGATGGGATCGCCCAGTGGAGCGACGCGAACCAGTTCCACCAGCTGCCCGGGAACCACGCCCATATCCGCCATACGACGGGAAATGGCTCCCGCGCCGTCAATGCGAAGGATGCGGGCACGCTGTCCGGGCTTCAAGGCTGCCAGTGTCATTTTTTCCTCAAGTGTTTGGTTCGCCTAACATAGGGCTTGCGAGGCTAATAATCTATGGCAGACGCAGAATTTCTGACAAAGAATTAACGGCCCTGAAGCCAGGCGCTCAGGCTGTCGGAAGATGTTGATGCGGGCGAATAGCTGATCATTTTTGCGCTGATCGAGCCAATGAAAATTTTTGACTTCATCATGACGGGAATGCGGGCCTCATCGGCCGTAACCCAGATGAACACTTCGCCCTTGGCCTTGAAGAGGCCCTCGCCCAGCAGCACAGGCTGAATTTTGAAGCAGTCAAAGGTGCCAGCCTTGACCTTGACCTTCTCGCGGCCCAGAACCTTGACAGCCAGACGGTAGGTCTTGAGGTTGTCCATGGCCTCAACTTCCAGCACATCGCCAACCTTGAAGTTCTGCGTACGCACCCAGTAGAAGGCTGAAAGCACATCCTGCACGGGCCGGCGGAAGTCCAGACTGTCCCGGGGGCCCTCCTCGCCCATTTTGAGGATCTTGCCCGCCTCCGGCCTTAAGAGGAATTCGCGGTCCTTCTTGTAGGTGCCTTCCCTTAGCCTTTTGCTCAAGCCTCGGCTGAACAGGCCCTCCACATCCATGCGTGTGACAACGCGATCGTCCACCGGATAGAGCGTTCCCAGCACGTCATTGGAGCGGGCACGGCTTTCTATTTCGTAACACAGATGATCGTCGACACGAACCGTGTCCTGGACGGTAAGGGTGCTGGTGCCGGCATTGATCAAGCCCCAACCCACAGCGAACTCGATCCGTTCGCCCAGTCCGAAGGGAACGGCAAGCGTCACTTCCTCAGCGCGGGCAAGCCCAGCAAGCGCGATCAACACCAGCAAGAAATGTCTCATTGAAAGAGCCTTTCCATGCGGGCGAGCTCTTCCTCCGTCAACAGTCCGCGGCGCAAGACCTTGACGCTTTCTCCACGCAGATCGATCACGGCGCTGCCGGTTCCCGCTTCAGCATCACCGTCAATCCTGCCCTGCAAGCGCTTCAGCAGACGCTGCGGCAGGCGGCGCGCGATGGTCTGGGCGGGATCCCCACTGAAATTGGCGCTGCTAAGGGCAATCGGCCAGGGCAGCAAGGAGAGAAGCTCGCTCGATGGTGATGGGCCGGGCAGACGCACACCCACACTTTCGCGCCAGGGCTTCCACCAGTGCCCAAGCCGGGAGTTGCCTCTCAGGATGAAGGTATAGGGGCCGGGAAGGAAGGCGCGCAGCACTCTGCGCTGTTTTCGAGCAGTCGGGACAAGGCTTTGCAGCTGCTCCAGATTGCGAAAGGCCAGAGCAAAGGGCTTGCTCTTGTCACGCCCCTTCAGCCGGTAAAGCGATCGAATGGAAAGAGTCTGGTCTGCCCTGACGGCCAGCCCCAGAAGGGTGTCGACTGGCAGCAGCAAGGTTGCCCCTGCAGAGAGCCGGGCAAGTGCGTCGCCCGCGGAAAGAATGGGCGGAAGGATCAAGAAGCTCAGGCTTTCTTCGAGGGTTCGTCACCGTCAACGGGACGATCGATTTCCTTTTTCACTTCGTCCAGCGAGGCACGCGTGCCCTTCTTGAATTCGGTGATGGCCTGACCCAGGCTGCGCGCTACATCCGGAATGCGCTTGGCACCGAAGAGCAGCAGAATGGCCAGAAAGAGGATCAGAAGTTCCCAGTGGCCGAGGTTGAACATGTTTGGTCCTTTCCGGCAATGCCGGCTTGATCAGCGCTTGCGAGCCTCTTCCAGCAGAGTCAAGACATCCTCCGCTGAAGTCGCTTCCAGCAATCCCAGTCGAAACTCATCGGTTTTAAGCAAGGTGGAAAGACGCGCCACCAGCTTGAGGTACTGCGTGATACAATGCTCGGGCACGCCAAAGAGAAAGAACAGGCGAGCCGGGCCATCCGCAGCACCAAAGTCGATCGGATGCTCGCTACGCCCCACCACAAGCACGATCTCCTCCACCATTCCTGAACGGACATGCGGCAGGGCGCAGCCTTTTTCCAGACAGGTGGGTGTCTCCATTTCGCGCCGAATCAGCTGACGCGTAAAGGCTTCGATATCGATGACATCCGGACAGTCGGCCAGCTTTGAGGCCAGCTCCCTGATAACGGACTCCCGATCCTCGGCCTTCAGGTCCAGGGCGATGGCGTGAGGAACAGGAAAAGTGTAAGACATATTTGCTTCCGTTTGAACTGGATGAGCACGTCCCATCGGGCCCATGGTTCCGCCACAGGATCAGTGGCGGAAAGCAAGTCACCAAGTTAGGACATTCTCAACTTACACCCAAGAAGGCCCCTGAGCAGACCTTTAATTTTCTCGCATGAGCCGTTGACATTGCGCTTTTGTGAGCGTAGATTTGTGGTCTTTCACGCCGGGGTGGCGGAATTGGTAGACGCGCACGTTTCAGGTGCGTGTGTCTTTCGAGACATGCGGGTTCAAGTCCCGCTCCCGGCATAAGACAGGCAGCAAGGAAAAACGATGGCTCATCACAAGTCCTGCATCAAGCGCATTCGTACAAGCCAGGAATCAAACCTGCGCAATCGCGCCTATCGTAGTCGCATGCGTACGGAGATCAAGAAGCTTCACGGCATCGAGGACCGCCAGCAGGCGGAAGTTCAGTTCCGTGCAGTCAGCGGCATGCTGGATCGCATGGTCTGCAAGGGCATCATCAAGGCCAATGCGGCATCTAACCGCAAGTCGGCCCTGAGCAAAGTGGTGGCCGCGCTCTAAATCGCACCTGCCTTTTGTGAATCAGGCCGCTCATCTTTCAGATGGGCGGCTCTTTTTTGTTTCGGTTTGTCTGGATCATCCAGCATGACACGGATGGTCGCTGCCAGATCCTTTGCGGAAAAGGGCTTTTGCAGAAAGCCGCGCCTCCAGGCTTCACCACCATCGGGCGCTTCCATCGAGCCCGTATATCCGGAAACAAAAAGGACAGGAAGCTGAGGCGCCAGCTGGCTTAGCTCACGCACCATGGCCACACCACCCATGCGCGGCATGATCACATCGCTGATCACGATATCCGGCTTGCGGTCGGCGGCGGCATAAACGGCAAGACCATCCATTCCATCGGCGGCCGTCAAGACCGAGTAGCCCATCAGCTGCCGGGATGCGGCGATCACGTCTCGAATCGCGCGGTCATCTTCCACCAGTAGAATGTGCTCCCTGCCATGGCTGGCGGACTCGTCCGAAGCCTTTCTTTGCCGCTCAAGCTCACCTTCACACAAGGGCAGGCGCACAATAAAACTGCTGCCTTCCCCGGGCAGGCTTTCAGCCGTGATGTCACCACCGGCCTGCGTCAAAATGCCGTAAATCGTGGCCAGCCCCAGACCTGTGCCGCGCCCCTGCTCCTTGGTGGTAAAGAAGGGCTCAAAAAGATGGCCCAGCACCTCGGCATCCATGCCACAGCCCGTATCGCTAACCACCATTCTGCCCCATTCGCGCTGATGGCCGGCCTCATCTGTCCGCTGCTCCACTTCCAGTGAAATCGTCAGTTTGCCACCCTCGGGCATGGCGTCGCGGGCATTGACGGCAAGATTCAGCAGCACCTGATCCAGCTGGCCCGGGTCGGCCAGCACGTGGACGGGATTCTTGCAGAGATTCAACTCGATCTCGACATCTTCACCCAGCAGGCGTGAAAGCATGCGAGTATGATCCTTGATCAGGGCCTTCATGCTTAAGACCCGTGGCTGAACAACCTGCTTGCGCGAGAAGGCCAGCAGCTGCCCGGTCAAGCGCGCTGCCTTGATTCCGGCCGTGTGGATTTCGGCCACGGAAACCCGCACGGCTTCATCTTCAATGCGGCTTTCCAGCATGTCACAGTAGCCGTTGATCACTGTCAGCAGGTTGTTGAAGTCATGGGCCACCCCACCGGCCAGTCGCCCCACCGCCTCCATCTTCTGGGCCTGATTGAGTTGCTCCTGCAGGCGCCACCGGGCACTCACATCACGCAGCACTCCCTGCAGGGCAGCCCCTTCAGCATGAGGAACTCGACTGAGGCTTGCTTCCAGATGAAGGCTCTTTCCTGAAGGTGTCTGAATCGAGAAGGTCGTGGTTTCGTCATCGCTGCGCCCAGCCGCCACGGCCTCCATCCAGTCCTCGAGGCGCTTGCGCTCGGCAGGCTCCGGGACAAGGCCACCAAGCTGAAAATCTGCCAGGGAAGTCCCCGTCTGCTCAAGCTCCATCAGCTGCACAAAACGGTCGTTGACAAATTCCAGCCGTCCGTGGCGCATCAGGAAAATGGCGTCGCCGGACTGCTCCACCAGCAGGCGGTATTTCTCCTCGCTGCGGCGCAGGCTGCTTTCCATCTGCTTGCGGCGAGTGATGTCCTCGAAGGTTGTGTAAACGCGGAAGGGCTCGTCTTCGCCAGCCTGTAATTCGGGGACGGCATTGACCAGAATCCAGCTGATGCCGTCCCTTAAGGGGTTGAACACACCCATCACCACATTTTCGATTCGCTTGCCACTCTTCAGGGCCAGCATGGAAGGATGCTCGCTGCCCGGGAAATCGCTGCCATCTTCGCGAATGGCCCGCCAGCGTGGATCCATGGAACTACGGCCCTGCAACTGGTCCAGACTGAGCCCAAGAATGCGCTGGGCCGCATGATTGGCCGAGAGGATGTTGCCATTCGGGTCCTGATAAACTACACCCTGCGTCATGGTCTTGAAGAGATGCCGGAACTGGGCGTCAGATGCTCTTAGCAGGGCCTCTGTCTCACGCTGCTCCGTGTCATTGACCAGATCGAAGCGAAGGTGGAGCTGACGCTCCTGACCATCCAGCGGACGTCTTACTCGAAGGTCCAGCTGCAACTGGCCAACCCCGGATTCCAGCAGTGCTTCGACCTGTGCGGCAGCCAGGTCCCAGTCATCTGGAAAAACCAGACCCCGTGCCTGCTCCAGATCAATTGGCGCCTTTGCATCCAGCCCCAACAGGTCGTTCAGGCTCTCCGAGCGCAGCCATTCACCACTGTCAAGCTTGATCACAAAATGACCGATGCGCGCGGCCATCTGCGCCTCTCGCAACCAGCGGTGACTCTCGAGCAGTTCGTTCATGGTCGCACACAGTCGGCTCACATCCTGCAGGGTAATGATGCTGCGACCGTCTTCCAGAAATGTGCTGCGGAAGGCAATCTGGCGGGGCAGACCGTCCTTGCCGCGGACTTCAAATTCCCGGGATGTTGGCCCTTTGCCAAAGTCACGCTGGCGGTAGGCCTTGACCTCAAGGCGCAGCTCTTCCTGCGGATAGGCCAGGTTCAGCCAATCCTCGTAGGCTGGAATGTCATCGGCATGGTATCCCGTAATCTGGGTAAAGGCCTGATTGACATGGATCAGCTCATCATCGGCGCTCCACAGCATGATGCCGATGCTGATGTTCTTGAAAAGTGTGTCCAGCAGCTTGCGACCCTCATCCAGCTCGGCCTGACGCTTCAGGCGGGCGGTGATATCGCGAATGGCCGTGGTGACAATCCCATCGCTGCGGCGGCGACTCTGAAACTCGCAAGGGAAACTCTCGCCCGTGCTGTCAATGGCCAGCCCTTCGCAGAGTGCGCCATTACCTTCAGCCAATGAACGCTCCAGATCATCCCGGGATTCGGGATGAAGCAGATTCCTGAGCGGACTTCCCTGAACCTGCTGCTGGCTGTAGCTGAAGAGTTCGGCAGCTGACTGATTCTGGGCAATAATCTGTCCGTCACGGGAGAGAAAGAGCGCCTCAAAGGCGGACTCAAGCAGATGCTGGATGAAAGGCGCGGCGCCTTTCTCCGGCTGAAGCAGATTCTTGGTTTGCGACACATCCCGCACGATGCTGGCCAGCAGTTGCCTTTCGCCATCAGGCAGGCGGAACAGGCTGAACTGCAAGTCGCGAAACTCACCGTCCGGCCGCAGGATTCTTCGCTCATGAATGGCCTGGTCGGCTCTGGAGGCCACACCGGAAAGCAAAGCCAGGGTCTGGGTGCGGAGAGCATCCATGTGATGCGGGCTGAGGTTGAAGGGACTAAGCTGCTGCTGAACGGTCCAGAGTGCCCGGCCCTTCACCTGTGTGGCGAAAAGGCCCGTCAGTTCTTCAAGCGCCGGACTCCATTCTACAATCGCGCCGGTTTCGTCCACCAGCATCCATGCTTCACGGGATTCGGCCAGTAGCAGCGAAAGCCCGGAAGCAGCAGCAGAATCGATTCGAATAGACATGATCCCCCCTTCGCACGGGTGCAGGCGTCGCAAAGCGTGGGGGGATGGTGCAAGCCCTCAGCGGCGGTGCCAGACAGGTCCTTCAGGAGTATCCTTGACCGTGTAGCCCAAATCCTGGATTTCGTCACGCAGGCGGTCGGCCGCGGCCCAGTCCTTGTTCTGCTTGGCCTCGTGACGGGCCTGAACAAGTTCGCGTACGCGGCATTCAAGATCCTCGTCACATTCTTCCCGAAGGACATCGAGGACAGTATCGACCCGAAGAAGCCAGGACTTAAGGTTGTTGATTTCTTCACGGTTGGCTTTGCCCGCATCCAGCAGGCCATTCACTTCGCGCAGCCAGGTGAACAGATAGCCCAGGGCTCCGGCCGTGTTGAGATCGTCATCGAGGGCCTCTTCAAAACCCTTGCGACAGGTCTGGGTGATGCGCTCAGCCTCGCCTTCGGAGCCAGCGCCATCCCTGGCCTTTTCCAGTCGGCGCATCAGGTCGCGCAGCCGACGAATTGCCTGGGAACTGGCCTCCACGCCTTCAAAGGTGAAGTTCAGCTGCGCGCGGTAATGCACGGAAAGCAGCGTGTAGCGAATGGCCGCCGGGTCAAGACCCTTGCTCACCAGATCGCGCAGCGTGTAGAAGTTGCCCAGGCTCTTGGACATCTTCTTGCCTTCAACCAGCAGGAATTCGCTGTGCATCCAGAGGTTGACAAAGCGGGTGTCATAGGCGCAGCAGCTCTGGGCGATTTCGTTTTCGTGATGGGGAAAACGGTTGTCCACGCCGCCCGTGTGGATGTCGAAGTGCTTGCCCAGATACTTCATGCTCATGGCCGAGCATTCAATGTGCCAGCCGGGACGGCCCTTGCCCAGTCGTGTCTCCCAGAAAACCGGCCCGTCTTCTTCCGTCCAGGCCTTCCATAAAGCGAAGTCGCGGGCATCGTCCTTTTCGTACTCGTCATTGTCCACACGGCCTGAGCTGAGCATCTGCTCGGGCTTCAGGTGAGCCAGTTTGCCGTAGTCCGCAAAACTGGAAAGGCGAAAATAAATGCTGCCCTTGTCTTCATAGGTATGACCGCGCTCGCTCAAGGCTTCGATCATCTGCACCATTTCCTCGATGTGATCGGTAGCGGCCGGGTAGGCTTCCGCACGCTGAATGCGCAGGCAATCGAGGTCTTCCAGAAAGGCCCGCTTGTAGCGATCGGTAAAGTCAGCGAGTGCTTCTCCCGCCGCCTGCGAATCACGGATGGTCTTGTCATCCACATCGGTAAAATTCATCACCTGTGTGACATCATAGCCACGGTAAAGCAGCCAGCGCCTGAGTAGATCCTCAAAGAGAAAGGTGCGAAAGTTGCCAATGTGGGCGTAGTTGTAGACCGTAGGACCGCAGGTATACAAGCCGACTTTGCCCGCCTCCAGCGGAACGAACTCTTCCTTCTTGCGCGTCATGCTGTTGTGGAAGCAGAGGGCCATGGTCGTCCTTTCAGAGGCTGGGATAGACAAGGTCAAAACGTTGACGGTAGTAGCGGCGGGCCAGTACCACAAAGACGGGCACAAGCAGCAGCAGCCAGGGGTGGTCGGGCACCAGGGCCAGACCCATTGCTGTAATTGAGACGCGCACCACACGACCGGCGCGCTCTTCCGGTTTGTTCAAAAGGCCATGAAGGATCAGGCCCAGCGAAAGCAGTGCCGGCAGGGCGACGATCATGTCCCGCACCAGAAGCGCCAGAATGCCGGTAGCGGCCATGGCGGCAGCCGCAGCAATCCAGGTTCGGTCTACGCCAAAGACCACGGCAAAGGTGTTTTTGCCCGCCAGCCTGTCACCTGCCAGATCCGGAATTGTGGTCAAAAGGCTGATGGAAAGACCCGCCAGCACCATGGGAAGTCCCGTCCAGAGGGAAATCATCAGGTTCAGCGCGCCGCCCAGCGCCGCCCCCTGCAGGAGCAGAATAGCCGCGCCAAGTGCCAGAATCACCGGTCCGGCAAAGGGCCTGTCCTTGGCCGTGAGAGGTGGCTTGTTGTAGAAGACGGCGGTCAGCAGAAAGAACAGCAGGGTCAACAGCAGGTTCAGCCAGCCCAGTGCCAGGGCAGCAACCAGGCCGCCAATCAGCAGAATCCAGCTCATCCGCAGGGCCGTTTCTTCCGAGACAAGACCGCGACTTAATGTCTCACACTTGCCGTTGGCGGCATCGCCTTCCTTGTCGTGTAGCTGGTTGATGATAAAGGCACTGCCCAGAATGCAGAAGTACTGGAAGAGCAGGAGCATCAGCGCGCCTAGGCGGCCATCCACACCGCGCGCGCCCGCAAGCGGAAAAAGCCAGACGACCAGAATCAAGGTGGGGCGGGTTAGAAAAAACAGATCCCGCCAATCACCCGTGGCAGGTGCTTCAGCAGCAGGACGAGGTTCAGATTGCGCTTCCATGGTATCCTGATCACACGATTTCGATAAAGGTAGGAAAGCAGGATCAGTCGTCAGTCGTCAGTCGTCAGTCGTCAGTCGTCAGGCGGCAGGCGGCAGGCGGCAGGCGGCAGGCGGTCAGCTCCCAGTAACCAGTAGCGAGTTTCCAGCCAGAGAGGCGCCAGCCGTTAGGCGTTAGGCGTTAGGCGTCAGGCGCCCTTCGTCCTTCGCCCTTCGTCCTTCGCCCTTCGTCCTTCGCCCTTCGTCCTTC
>CAYFPS010000011.1:0-84096 GCA_964345075.1 uncultured Bacteroidaceae bacterium
CACCCTGTCCGACACCCTGTCCGACACCCTGTCCGACACCCTGTCCGACACCATGCCTGACTCCTGTTACCGTTTTCACAAACATGCCTTATTTGCTTCCTTGAGTGTCCACCAACAATGGGAGGCCGCATGTTTCTTCACAGGGAAGAAGTGCTCGATTATATCCAGGATCACCAGATCGAAATGGTGGACCTGAAGTTTGTTAATCTCTTTGGTGGCTGGCATCACATCACATTGCCGGCCAGCCATTTCAATTCGGAGACCTTTGACAAAGGCATTGCTTTCGATGGAAGTTCCACGCCGGGCTTCAAGACCACGGAAGCCGGTGATATGGTCCTGCTGCCCGATCCGCGAACGGCCTACCACGATCCCTTCTGGGATGTGCCCACCTTGAGCCTCTTTTGCGGCATTGCAGAAGCGGACACGCGCGGACCTTTCAGCCGCGATCCGCGCTCGATTGCTGCCCGTGCCGAGGAGTATCTGATCAACTCCGGCATTGCCACACACAGCAAGTGGGGGCCGGAATTCGAGTTCTACATTTTTGACTCGATCAACTACATCAACACCGATCACAAGTCCAGCTACTGCATCGACTCCGACGAGGCCGGCTGGAACAGTCAGATGGATGGGCGCAACAGCGGACACCGCATGGGCCCGGGCAGTGGCTATCACGCCGCCCCGCCCATGGACCGGAGCTACAATCTGCGCAGCCGAATGGTCGGGCTGCTGGAGGCGGCGGACATTCCCGTCAACTACCATCATCACGAAGTTGGTGGTCCGGGGCAGAACGAGATCGAGATTATCCTGGACACGCTGCGCCGCGCGGCGGACAAGGCGATGTGGACCAAGTATGTGATACGCATGGTCGCCGAGCGCGCCGGCAAGACGGCAACCTTCATGCCCAAGCCGCTCTACAATGTGGCCGGAAGCGGCATGCACTTTCACCAGCATCTCTTCAAGGGCGAAGAACCCCTCTTCTTTGAGAAGGGCGGTTACGCGGATCTTTCCGACACGGCCTTGTATTACATCGGTGGCCTTTTGCATCACGGCCCGGCGCTGCTGGCCCTGACCAATCCCAGCACCAACAGCTACAAGCGTCTGGTCCCGGGTTTTGAAGCCCCCATCAAGAGCTTCTTCAGTCTGGGTAACCGGAGCGCGGCCATCCGCATTTTGAAGTACGCGACCGAGCCGATGGAGAAGAGGATCGAGTTCCGTCCGCCCGATGCCACCTGCAACATCTATCTGGCCATGGCCGCACAGCTGATGGCGGGCATTGACGGCATTCAGCGCAAGCTGGATCCTCGCGAGATGGGCTTTGGGCCCTTCGATGTGAATGTCTTCAACCTGCCGCCGGAAGAGCGTGACCGTATTGCCAGCCTGCCCACCAGTCTGGAAGCGGCCCTTTCTGCCCTCGAGGCCGATCACGAATTCCTGTTGCAGGGAGACGTGTTCTCAAAGGATCTGATCGAAACCTGGATCAAGCACAAACGCGCCGAGGCCGATCAGCTGCGTCGTCGTCCCCATCCTTACGAGATGGAATTGTATTACGACGCCTGATTCAGATTGTATCACGAAAAAGGGCGATTCCCATTTGGTGGACCGCCCTTTTTTCTTGACCAGCAGTGTGTGTTACAAGGCCTTGTGTGCCTTGATCAGGGCATCGACCACATCCGGGTCAGCCAGCGTGCTCAGGTTGCCCAGATCCTCGTATTCGCCAGAACCGATCTTCCTGAGAATGCGGCGCATGATCTTGCCGGAGCGGGTCTTGGGCAGACCGGGCGTAAACAGGAACTGCTCGGGAGCGGCAAAGGGGCCAATATCCTTGCGCACTTCTTCCTTGAGCATGCCCGCCAGCTCCTCGTGTGACAATTCGCTGGCTTCCTTGTTGAGGATGACAAAGGCAAAGATCGCCGTACCCTTGATGTCGTGGGGCACGCCGACAACCGCCGCTTCGGCCACATACTCATTGGCCACCAGCGAGCTCTCGACTTCGGCAGTGCCGATGCGGTGTCCGGAGACATTGATCACATCGTCCACGCGGCCCGTGATCCAGTAGTAGCCGTCTTCATCACGGCGGCAACCGTCACCCGTGAAGTAGTAACCCTTGAAGGTTGTGTAGTAGGTGTCCTTGTAGCGCGTGTGATCACCAAAGACGGTCCTTGCCATGCCCGGCCAGGGCTGGCGAATACAGAGGCGACCGGAAACACCATCACCCTCGATCACCTTGCCTTCTTCATCCATCAGCACAGGATCAACGCCAAAGAAGGGCAGACTGGCCGAGCCGGGCTTCATGTCCGTGATACCTGCCAGCGGTGTGATCATCATGCCGCCGGTTTCCGTCTGCCACCAGGTGTCCACCACATGACAGCGCTCGTCGCCGACCACACGGTGATACCATTTCCAGGCTTCCGGATTGATCGGCTCGCCTACCGTACCCAAGACGCGCAGGGAGCTGCGGTCGTACTTCTTGACCCATTCGTCACCTTCGCGGGCAATGGCGCGAATGGCTGTGGGAGCGGTGTAGAAGTGATTGATCTTGAGGCGCTCGACCATTTCCCAGTAGCGTCCCGCGTCCGGGTAGAGCGGCGTGGACTCAAACATCACGGTTGTAGCACCGTTGGCCAGTGGACCATAGATGATGTAGCTGTGTCCCGTGATCCAGCCGATGTCGGCCGCGCAGCAATAGATCTCACCCGGATGATAATCAAAGACCACGCGGTGAGTCAGACTGGTGTGCAGTAGATAGCCAGCTTGCGTGTGCATCACGCCCTTGGGTTTGCCCGTGGATCCGCTTGTATACAAAATGAACAGCGGGTCTTCGGCCGCCATCCACTCGCTGGGGCAGACGCGGCGTTCACGGTCCATTGCCTCGTCCATCCACTCGTCACGGCCGGCTTGCATCGGTACCTCTTTGTCCGTGCGCCGCGCTACCAGCACGGTCTCGACCTGATTCAAGCCCTGCACGGCCTTGTCGGCAATCGCCTTGAGCGGAATCGCCCGACCGCCGCGCAGACCCTCGTTGGCCGTGATCAGAATCTTTGCGCGACTGTCCACGATGCGATCACGCAAACTCTCTGCAGAGAAGCCAGCAAAGACGATGCTGTGTACGGCACCGATGCGCGCGCAGGCCAGCATGGTATACGCCAGCTCGGGAATCATCGGCAGGTAGACACAGACACGGTCGCCCTTCTTGACGCCAGCGGTCTTGAGCACATTTGCCACACGGCAGACTTCGTGCTTCAATTCGCGGTATGTGATCTCCTTGCCCTGACCCGGCTCGTCAGCTTCCCAGATGATGGCCACCTGATCGGCGCGTGTTTCAAGATGCCGGTCTACGCAGTTGTGTGATACATTGATGCGCCCGCCGGAAAACCAGGCGACATCGCCTTCCGGGAAGGAACTGTCGAGAACATTTTCCCATTTGTGAAACCAGTGCAGGCTTGAGGCCTGGTCGGCCCAGAAGCCTTCCGGATCACGCACGCTGCGCGCATAGAGCTCGCGGTAGTGTTCAAAGTTGATGATGTGATGAGGGGCGGATTCATCCCGGCTGGATGCATACACGTCGCCATGAAGGGGTGGATGTTGCATGGGCTTTCCTCGAAGGTTGTGTGAGACATGGACCCGCTGCCTGAGCAGGGTGTTAAAAATTGATAAAGCAAAAGGCAGTGAGCGACAAAAAAGTGGGTGAAGGAATTTTTTCCATACCGTTCGCCCCTGG
Source organism: uncultured Bacteroidaceae bacterium (assembly GCA_964345075.1). Taxonomy (GTDB): domain Bacteria; phylum CAIWAD01; class CAIWAD01; order CAIWAD01; family CAIWAD01; genus CAYFPS01. The sequence goes on from CAYFPS010000011.1 coordinate 3,719, forward strand.
AGCCTGGTCCCTTTTGTGAAGAATCAGTCGGAGCCGGGCCTGACGCGCAAAATCAGCCAGGCGATAATGCCATTGACAAGCGTGTACTGTGCCAGGGAAAGGGCTTCCAGCCTTCGTTCTCCATGAAAGCTGTAAAGGTCGAGGTACTGTCCGTCTGCCCAGAAGCTAAGGAGAGGCCAGCCCGAAGTGGCTTCAGCCGAATAATCGGGGGTGGGCAGGATCCAGCGCTGTCCGGCAGCTTCCAGCAGAATCAGCAGCGCCAGCCAGAGCCATCCCTGGCGCGTGTCCAGCAGGCCTTTGAGTCCTGTGCCGGCAATCACCATGAGTAGCGGGGCAGCCCAGTAGAGAATTCGCTCGGTGTCGCTGCCGCCCGTCCAGCCCAGGACGAAGAGGCTTAAGGCAAAAATCAGGGGCGTACCCGTGTCGCCGGCAAAGCCTTGCCAGCTTCCACGCCTGTAAGCCAGAAGCAGGCCGGCGAAGATCAGCGGACTGAAGGCCAGCTGCAGGCCGTGCAGCATGTGGGGAATGCTCTTCTGATATAGCCAGATGATGGCTGTTGAGGCAAAACTGTAACTGTTGGTGGCTGTGGCCCAGGCCTGAATCATCAACAGCACGGCAATGCCGGCAGCAAAAGGTAGAAGATCCAGCAGGCGCATTTTTTCAAGGAGGCTTCCAGCCAGCTTCAGCGGCTTGCGCCAGTGGGCAAGTAGATCCCCGGCACTGTGACCACGCAGCGCCAGCAGTAGGGGAAGCAGCAGAATCACCTCCCTGATGGCGGCGCCACTTGCCGCGAAGAGCGTCCAGGCGACAAGCCAGATTGGGCCCGTCCGCCGGGGCGTTTTCAGCAGCATGAGAAGTCCGCCCAGCCACCAGAGCCACAAGAGCGGATCCACCCAGACGGGATAGAAGAAGCTGAAGCGCAGGGGCGTGTGCCAGGCCAGAAGGAATGAAGCCAGCATCAGCAGGCGCATGAAGGGCTCCAGCCTGAAGGATTTGAACCAGGCGAAAAGCAGCAAGGGAGCAATCAGCGACGCGCCCAGATTCAGCAGGCGAAACCCAGCCAGGGGATTGTCTGGCGACAGCCTTGCCACCAGCCAGGGCGTGCCGATGCGGTAGACAAAGGGTGCTTCGGCTTTGGGGGCCACGCCTGCAGCAAACTGCGCGGCCATGCGCCCGTATTCCACGCCATCCCAGCCGAAACCGTCCTGATAGCTGATCGGGCTTTCCAGCTGCCCGGCCCAGAAAAAAGCGGCCGCAATCAGCAGCAGGGCCAGAGGCCATTCCCAAAAGGAGCGGGCTGTGGGGCTTGGATTCGTCATGGCGGAAAAGGTAGGAAAGACGCTTGGCGCTTGTGCATGATCCTGACCCGTGTGCCTTTCCGATGACCAACCTGGCGCTGACAGGTCTTGGCTATGGAGGAAGGACTTGTCAAATGGCCGTCATAAAACATTACATATGGACGAAAGAAAACATTGCAATTAACCGATGGCTCTGTTAGACTTCACCCCATGCAAAGGCAAGAATATCAACGTTTTCTCGATCATCGGCTGCGTGTTGCACTGTCTGAATCACCCGTGGTTTTGCTGACAGGCCCCAGGCAGTGCGGCAAGACAACTCTCGCGCGAAGCGTCGCTGCCGATCTGGGCCATCAGTACCTGAGCTTTGATGATGCAAATCTGCTTCAGGCTGCACGACTGGATCCTGTCGGATTCCTTGATCCTTTTGATGGGCCCCTGATTTTGGATGAGATTCAGAAGGCCCCCGAACTTTTTCCAGCCATCAAGCTGCGGGTGGATCAAAAGCGCAGGCCGGGGGAGTTTCTGTTAACCGGTTCTGCAAACGTCCTGTTGGCACCCAGACTTGCAGATTCACTGGCGGGCAGGATTGAAATGCTCAGGCTTCATCCGCTTGCTTTGTGCGAGCTGGCCCGGGGGCAGGGACGGCTGCTGAACAGGCTGTTTTCGGGTGAGCTGCCAGTCCTTTCCGGCTTGAGGAACGAAGCCGAACTGGCAGACAGAGTGCTGACAGGTGGCTTTCCAGAACCGGTCCATCGAGCAAGCTGGCAGGCAAAACGGCGCTGGCACAGGAATTATGCGCAAAGCCTGCTGCAAAAGGATGTTCAGGATTTGGCCAGAGTCCACAAGCTGGATTTACTGCCTGCCCTGCTCGAACTGCTTGCATCACAAACTGGTTGTCTGCTGAATCAGGCCAGACTGGCCAGCCTGCTTCAGCTAAGCCGGCAGACAGCAAAAGACTATTTCAGCCTGCTGGAAAAGCTTTATCTGCTGGAACAATTGCCCGCCTGGCATAAAAGTCAGAGCAGGCGTCTGGTCAAAACACCCAAGGTCCATCTGTCAGATTCCGGACTGGCTGCTGCATTGACAGGCTTCTCGCCAGATGGCACGCGGCACAGGCGCGAGCTCTTTGGCAGGCTGCTGGAGAGCCATGTCTACAATGAGCTCAGGCGACAGGCAAGTTGGGCAGAGGAAGAGTTTCGCTTCTATTACTACCGGGATAAGGATCAGGTGGAAGTGGATCTGTTGATTGAACGGGAAGATGGAAGGCTGATTGCAATAGAGGTCAAAGCCTCGGCAACGGCGCGTCTTAAGGACTTTGCAGGGATGCAGAAGCTGCGCGCCCAACTGGGCGAGAGCCTCGTGGGTCGCTATCTGCTTTATGGAGGGGATCACTCGCTTTCATTTGGCGAGGCGGGAAGCGCAATTCCTGTCAGGGTGCTGGCTGACTGAAAAAGAAGGAGGCCCCATTCTGCGGGGCCCCCACGGCTATCACCAGTTGCCGTTTTCCGAAAAGGATGCTCCCGGTAGGAATCGAACCTACGCACTCGGTTCCGGAGACCGACGCTCTATCCACTGAGCTACGGGAGCCTTTGAGAAGGCCCAAGGTAGAAAATTCGCGATGCGCTTCCAATCTGGCAGGGCCGCGAATGTGCGCCATTGCCACGAAGGGCGTGAGTCCCGTCACAATCTTTTGCATGTTCCTGCTTATCTTGATCGCTATTCAGTCTTGAGGAGCCCATGCGAGTCCGTTTTTGGGGAGTGCGAGGCGGCATTCCCACCCCGGAACCCGACAAACTTGAATTTGGTGGCAACACCAGTTGTGTCAGCGTGCAGCTGGCCAGCGGCCACTGGCTGATTCTTGATGCGGGCACGGGCATTCGCAAACTGGGCAACCGGCTGATTTCCGAACATCCGGAAGGTGGCCTTGAAGCGGCCATTCTCTTCAGCCACCTGCACTGGGATCACATTCAGGGCCTGCCCTTCTTCAAGCCGATCTATCACCCAGGCAATCTCTTCCACTTCTTCGGTCATCGCCCGGAAGGCACCAGCCTGCGCGAGCAGCTGGAAGGGCAGCAGGATTTCACCTACTTCCCGGTGGACATGTCCTGCATGCGCGCGGAAAAGCGTTTTCGCGAGCTGGAGAACACGCGCTTCGACTTTGGCAGTGCCACAATCACAAGTCAGCGGCTGAACCATCCGGGTGGCTGTCTGGGCTACCGGATTGAGTGCGACGGTGCCGCGGTGGTCTACGCCACGGACAACGAGATCGCCGGTGATACACTGGATGACGGCATGCTCGAGCTGGCCAGGAATGCGGATCTGCTCATCTTCGACACCAACTACACGCCGGAAGAGTACGAGAACGGCCATCAGGGCTGGGGACACAGCACCTGGCTGCAGGCGGTCAATCATGCGCGCGCAGCCGGCGTTAAAAAGCTCGTGCTCTTTCATCACGATCAGGATCACGACGATGCCATGTTGAAAGTGATCGAGGCAGAGGCCCGGAGGCATTTCCCGAACTCGGTGGCAGCGCGTGAGGGCATGGAATTCGTGCTGGAAGGCACAGGCCGGGCTCTTTTGGCCGAAGCTGGCAATTGCCAGTCTGATGCCACACTGGAAGACCGCATCGGCTGATTCAGGCAAGCAGGATTTGCAGCGGGCATGGGCAAGAGCTGTCCATGCCCGCATTTGTTTTTTGCCCACCTCGCTTACTCGTCTCTAAGAGTTCCTGACTTCAGAACTTGTGATACATCAACTGCTTGACTCCACTTTCTGTCGCCTGACTTCTCCTGCCTGATTCTGGCACAAGCTTTGCCCTTGACACCAGGGTCAATGAGGATCGAATTGTGATCAAAGGGCTCTGGGATTCGGGCGCGGGCATGATCGCCCGTGGCATTCAGCAGGAAGTCACTGCCAACAATCTGGCCAATAGTCAGACTACGGCCTTCAAGGAAGATCGCCTGGGTTTCCGCGATCTGATTGAGGGCCGCCTCTTGCTGGATCGCGCCCAGGGCAATCCTTCCCCCGAGCGCCGACTGCGCGATGGCTTTGAAACCCGCTTTCGTGATGGGGCCATGCAGCAAACCGGCAGCGCGATGGACTTTGCGGTGGAAGGCCCCGGCTTCTTTGTGGTGGAAAGCCCCGATGGCGAACGCTTCACTCGCGACGGTCATTTCTTCAGAAGCCCGGAAGGCTTTCTGGTTACGGCGGATGGACTGCCCGTGCTGGGTACGGCCGGACGCATCGAACTGGAAGCTGGCCCGGTAGAGCTGAACGACGAAGGCCAGCTGGTACAGGGCGACACCGTCGTTGCCACCATGCGCCTGGTTGAATTCGAGGACACGCGGCAACTGGGCAAGCTGGGACGCTCGCTCTATCAGCCGCTTTCAGAAGAGTTTGAAGCACGACCGGCAGCTGAATCACGCGCCCGTCAGGGTGTGCTTGAAGGCAGCAATGTGGTCGTCGTGGAACAGATGGTGCGCCTGATCGAGCAGGAACGCGCCTTCACTTTTGCGCAGCGAGCCCTGCAATTGCAGGACGAAAATCTGGGCCGCGCCGTTTCGGATATCGGGCGCCTGCAGCGCTGATAAACAAGGGAGACTGAAATGATTCGTGCCTTGCACAGTGCCGCCAGCGGCATGTACGCCCAGCAGCTGAACATTGATTCCATTGCCAACAACCTCGCCAACGTCAACACCACCGGATACAAAAAGAGTCACGCCGAGTTCCAGGATCTGCTCTACCAGAACCTGCGCACCAGCGGTGTCGCCAACAGTCTGGGCAATGTGCAGCCGACCGACCTGCAGGTGGGTACGGGTGTCAAGGCCGTTTCTGTAACACGGGATATGCGACAGGGTGATGTGATACAGACGGGCGGCATTCTGGATCTGGCCATCGAGGGTGAAGGCTTCTTTCAGGTCCGTCAGCTGGACGGGACCATTGCCTATTCCCGTGATGGCGCCTTCAAGCTTTCCAGCGATGGCATTCTGGTTACCAGCGACGGCCTGACGCTTGAACCTGAAATCTCGGTGCCGCAGGGCACGATTGATGTGCAGGTATCACGGGATGGCATTGTCAGTGCGCTGGTGGCCGGTGATACAGAGCCCGTGCAGGTGGGCAATCTGGAACTGGCCGTCTTTACCAACCCGGCGGGCTTAAGGGCCCTTGGCCAGAACCTTTACGAAGAAACGGCTGCATCGGGCACACCTCTTCTGGGTACGCCGGCCAGTGAGCAGTTCGGTCAGATCGCGCAGGGCTATCTGGAAGGCAGCAATGTCCAGGTGGTCGAGGAGATGGTCAACATGATCAGTGCCCAGCGCGCTTATGAAGTCAGCTCCAAAGCGATTCGCGCCAGTGATGAAATGCTGGCTGCGGCAAGTAACCTGAGGCGATAGACCATGATCTTCCGCCTGCTCATTCTGCTCCTCTTCTTTGGCCCCTTGGCGGCTGAAGGGCTTGAAGAGCGGCTGAGTCAGGCGATCATGGATTGCATGCTGCCCGCGCTGGATGCCGGAGAGGACAGTCTGGCACTGGACTGGACCATGCCGGCGCTGAAGTCTTCGCTTTCTGAGGATCTGCTTGTATCAACGGAGCTTCGGCAGCTCCGGCAGCGCGGTACCAGCGTGATACGAATCCGCCTGCACGATGAAAGCCGCACACTGAAGACGATTACGCTTCCCGTCCGCGTCAAGCGCTGGCGCTGGTTGCCCGTTGCGGCCAAGGATCTGGCGCACGGTCATATTCTGGACCCTGAGGATCTTGTTCTGAAGCGGGTTGAGATTACCGAGATGCGTGATACAGACCTGCCCGGAATGGAACAGGTACTGGGGCAGCAACTTTGTCGTTACCTGAATGCGGGCAGGCCCGTACACGGACGGATGATTCGGCAGCTGCCCGATCTGAAGCGTGGGGACGACCTGACCGTCATCGTGGCCAGTGGCGCGGTAAGGATCGAAGCACGCGGTCAGGCGCTGGAGGAAGCGCGCACGGGTGATGAATTCCTGGTTCGCATGGAGCCCACCGGCAAGCGGCTGAAGGCCGTCCTGCTCGAGTCGGGCAAGGCACTTGTGGAGGCAGGCGGATGACACGCATTGTTCTGCTGCTGGCTCTGGCCGGCAGTTTGCTGGCTGGCGGAATCGGCCGTGATTCATGGTTTACCGACGAGCGAGCCTTTACGGTTGGTGATCTGCTGACGGTGATCATCAGCGAGCAGGCCTCCGGCAGCAACTCGGCCAGTGTGGACACCAAGCGCGAAGACGGCCTTGAGCTTTCCGTCCAGGGCGGCGGCGGCCCGCTGACCTTTCTGCCCGAGATCACGGGAAGCTCCGACAGTCGCAACGAGCACAAAGTGAAGGGCGGCAATACCCGCTCCAACAAGATGATCGGGCGTATCACGGCTGAAGTGATCGCCATCGATCCTGATGGATCACTGGTCATTGAAGGCGTGCGGGTTCTGGCCGTGGATGGCGAGGAACAGATCACCGAGCTGAGTGGCCGTGTCCGCCCGGAAGACGTCAACGCCGACAACACGATTCAGAGCTACCACGTGGCCAATGCCGTGATACGATTCACGGGCAAGGGCGTCGTGCGTGAAGCTCAGCGACGCAGCATGTTCAACTGGCTCTTTGGCTGGATGCTCTAATGAATTATCTCGCTCATCTTCCACAGTCCCACGAGAAGAGAGCCCAGTGGCCGGCCGGATCCCGTGAACTCCCCTTCACGGGATTCCGGATCGGTCGCACTCTGCTTCTTGGCCTGCTCCTTTGCGTGACACAGCTCTTTGCTGCTGTCAGACTGAAGGAGATCGCCGGCTTCAAGGGGGCAGAAGAGATTGACCTGCTGGGCTATGGCCTGGTGGTGGGTCTTGAGGGTACGGGAGACGGCAATCGCAGCCAGTTCACACTGAGAAGTGTTGAAAACATGCTGCGGCGATTCGGAGTCAAACTGGATCCCGGCTCGATCAAGCCCAAGAATGTGGCGGCCGTGATGGTTACGGCCAGGGTCAGTGCCTTCAGCCAGCCCGGTGACCGAGTGGACGTTACCGTCAGCTCAATGGGTGATGCCAGCAGCCTGATGGGCGGCGTCCTTCTGATGACGCCCCTGACGGATCAGGACCAGGAAACAGTGCTGGTGCGCGCACAGGGTCCGGTATCGATTGGTGGCTTCAACTTTGCGGCAGGTGGATCGAGCATTCGCAAGAATTACACGCTGGTCGGCCGCGTGCCTTCAGGCGGTGTGGTGGAAGAAGCCTTCCGTGGCAGCCTGTTGCACGAGGATTCGATCCTGCTGACGCTGCAACACGCAGACTTCACCAATGCGCGGCGAGTCAGCGAAGCCGTCAATTCCGCTTTTGGCGAAGAGCTGGCTCAGGCGATGAATTCCAGTCTGGTTCGTATCACGGTTCCGCCGGAGAGCCGCGAAGGCACACGCCTTGTGGAAATGGCCTCCATCATCGAGAACCTCGAAATCGAGCCCGATCTGGCGGCCAAGGTCGTCATCAACGAGCGTACCGGCACAGTTGTGGTTGGGCACAAGGTCCGGCTGACACCCGTGGCCGTTGCCCACGGAAATCTCTCGGTCATCATCAAAAGCCAGCAAAGCGCCTCGGCTGATCTTTACAGCGGCTACGCCTCGATGGAACAGCAAAACGAGATCACCGTATCGGCGGAAGAGGCGCACCTGATCGTGCTGGAAGACATGGCCGATGTCTCGGGAGTGGCTGGTGCACTGAACACGCTGGGTGTATCACCCAGAGACATCATCTCGATTTTTCAGCTCCTGAAAGAGGCTGGAGCCCTGCAAGCAGAACTGGTAATCCTCTGATGAAGATTCACACGGATGCTGGCCTTACTGGTGCGAGCGGTGCGACTGCTGAAGTTGCGCGGCTGAAGTCTGCAGGTCAGGACTTTGAGCGATTGCTGGTCGAACAGATGCTGAAGAGCATGGAGCAAAGCCTGGAGGGCGGTCTGACAGGAAAGGCCAGCACGGGCTCAGACTGGTACACGGGCATTTTCAATCAGGAAATGGCCCGGGTCATGACTGCCGATGATGCCTTTGGACTTGCCGATCAGCTCCTTCAGCAGCTTGAACGCAGTCCAGACAGCAACGTGGAACAGGCTGGCCACCTACGCATGTATCACGGTCCGGCACGCGTTCCCGTTGCGCGCTTTACTCCGCCAAATGAATCACGCGCAAGCGAGCTGAAAGAGCTGGCGCGCAGTCTTGCGCGGGAAGTGGATCTGGATGAAGATCTGGCCCTGGCCATGGTCAGCCAGGAAAGCGCCTGGGACGAGCGCGCTCGCAGCAGGGTTGGCGCAATGGGTCTGGCCCAGCTCATGCCCGAGACCGCCCGCGAGCTTGGAGTCGAGAATCCCTGGAGCCCGGAAGAGAATCTGCGAGGGGGATTCAGCTACCTGCGCAGCCTGATTGATGAATTCGGCAGCAAGGAGCTGGCGCTGGCGGCCTACAATGCAGGCCCGGGCGCTGTTCGGCATTTCCAGGGAATTCCACCCTTTGCGGAAACAAAGGAATATGTATCACGCATTCTTGCGAGGCTGGAGGATGGCCAATGACAAGCATGGACGATCTGGCTCTGAGCCTGGCAAGGCGACTGGAGGAAGAGCTTGCCCTCTACTGCGAGCTGGAATCCGGCCTTCGCGAACAGCTGCTGGCAATGGCATCCGATGGCACAGGCCGCTTGCAGGAAGTCACGGCAAAGGTGGAAACCTGCAACGACCTGTTGATGGCTTCCGAGAAGCGGCGCAAGCTTGTGCTTGAGGCAATTGCAGGCAAGCTGGGTCTGGAGCTCGCGCAGGTGACACTCAGGCTTGTGGCAGAAGCATCCACTGCGGATGGGGGGCGACGCCTTAATCAGCTGGGCATGCGCCTGAGGCTCAAGCTTCGTGATGTAACACGTCTGCGCGATCAGGTCAGGAGCCTGATGGAGAAGGAAAGCCGTTTCAACCGCAACCGGCTGGCCTGGCTGGTTGACAAGCTGCAGGATGGCGGTTACACGGCAGAGGGACAGCGCTCACGTCATAACACGGCTCCCCGCATGCTGGACAGGAAGGCCTGAGATGAGCAGCCTCAGAGGATTGCTGGATACAGCGCGCAGCGCGCTTCTGGCCCATCAGCGGGCCATTCAGCTGACAGGCTCCAACATTGCCAATGTGAACACCGAGGGCTACTCGCGCCAGCGTCTGGATCTGGCCTCCCGTGCCGGGCAGCGGCTGGGCGGGATCGGTGCAGGTGTCGAGCCCGTGGCTGTCAGACGTCTGCGCATGGAGAGTTTCGATCGCAGCTTCCGTAGCGAGCAATCAGGGCTGGGCATGGCCAATATGCGCGACCTGCATCTGGCTGGCCTTGAATCCGTGATGGGCGAACCCGGCAGCTCTGGTCTGGGTGATGCCCTAAATGCCTTCTGGACAGCCTGGAGCGATCTTTCCAACGAACCCACCGAGTCTTCCTATCGCCAGACCGTGATCGAGGCGGGTCATCAGCTGGCGGGACGCTTTCACCAGTTGAATGGACAGATTGCCGCCCAGCAGCAGGACATCAATAACGAAGTGGAACGCACCGGTTCCGAAATCAACCGTCTGGCCACTTCCATCGCTGACTTGAACCAAGCCATTCGACAGTCGGAACTGGCCGGAGATTCGGCTGCGGATCTTCATGACCAGCGTGATCTGCTGGTGGATGAGCTTAGCATGCTGGTGGATCTGGATGCCGCCGAAGACGAGCAGGGGACCTTTCGCGTCTGGGTAGGCGGACGGGCCCTGGTTGATGGCAACCATGTATCACAGGTTGAAACTTCTACAAGCACGGATGAAGCCGGCACTGTGCGCACCGAACTTCTCTGGACCGATACCGGCAGTCTGCTGCGAACTCCTTCCGGTGAGCTGGCCGGCCTCTATGATGTGCGCGATCGCGTGCTGGCCGAGCGACTTGTTCAGCTGGATGAGCTGGCTGATGCGCTTGTGAGACAAGTCAACGAACTGCACGCGGAAGGCTACGATCTGAATGGAAATTCGGGTGTGGCCTTTTTCGATGCAGGTAGTGGTGGCGCCGCCGGGATCGCCGTGCGTGCGCTGCTATTGGAGGATCCCGACCGCCTGGCAGCCAGCGTGGATGGGGGAAGCGGCAATGGCGACCAGGCTGCCCGCATTGCCGAACTGGCCAGTCAGGGGCTGGATGCCTTAAGCGGGCATAGTCTTGAGGAAGCCTGGAGTCTGATGGTTAGTGCGACGGGTGCAGAACGCCGCAGTGCCAGTCTTGAATTTGAAGCGCAGCAGAGTTTCGTCAGCAACCTGGACAGCCGCCGGCAAGCCGTTAGCGGTGTGAATCTGGATGAGGAACTGACTCTGATGATGAGTCAGGAACAGGCCTATGCCGCCGCTGCCCGAGTGGTTTCGGTGGCGGATGAACTGATGCAGACCGTGCTTGGACTCGTCAGCTAGGAGGCGATCATGCGTGTTACAGATCAATCTCGCATCAATATGAGCCTGCTGAACATCGAGCGTCGCTCAAGAAGCTTCGCCGATGCCCAGCGCCAGGTCAGCACCGGCTACCGTGTGCAGAAGGCTTCCGACGATCCGGCAGCCAGTGCGCGCATTGTGAAGTTGCGCGGTGCCATGGCCCGCAATGTGCAGTTCCAGCGCAACATGGATACGGCTCGAATACGACTGGGTCACGCAGAGCTCAGTCTTTCCCGGGTCAGCGATCAGCTGGATGAAGTCCGCGCCTTTGCCGTACAGGCCGCAACGGATACTTACACGCCTGAGGACCGCATGCTGCTGGCCGATGAAATCGATCAGCTGCTGGAAAGCCTTGTTTCCGAAGGCAACCGGCGCTTTCTGGGGAACAGCCTTTACGCAGGCAGCCGCGTGGATGGCGATGCCTTCGCTGTAACACGAGATGATGCTGGTCAGATTGTTTCCGTAATGCCCACGGTCAGTGGCGCTCCCGGCAGCATTAACATTCAGCTGGATGAAAATGAAAGCGTCGAAGTTTCCTTTGCTGGCCGGGATGTCTTTCAGGGTGGCGAGCCGGGCGGGGATGAAGATCTCTTTCGTGTGCTGATCGACCTGCGGGACGGACTGGCCGCAGGCAGTTCGGAAGCACCGGAAGTGGCGCTTGAATACATCGATGCCGCCATTTCAAACGTGAACAGTGCTCGAGCTGCTCTTGGTACCCGTATGAACCGTGTGGAGCAGGTAGAAATCCAGCTCTTTGCCCGGGAAGAGACCCTTACCGAGAACCTCTCCGTGGAAGAGGATGCGGATCTGGCCGAAGCGGTGATGAAGCTCAACCTCGAGCAGGTTGGCTATCAGGCGGCCCTGCAGTCTGTAACACAGCTGATGAGTACCAACCTGCTGCAGTTCCTGAGCTGATCATTCCACCGAGAAGTATTTGGCTTCTGGATGATGTACCACAATGGCGGACGTGCTCTGTTCAGGCTCGATCTGCCATTCTTCACTCAGGCTGCAACCAATGCGTGATACATTCAGCATCTCGGCCAATACGCGCTGATCTTCCAGATGTGGACAGGCCGGATAACCAAAACTGTAGCGGCTGCCCCGGTAGCCTTGCCTGAGGATCCGGTGCAGGTCGGTGGCATCCTGATCGGCAATGCCCAGATCCTCACGCATCAGGCGATGGGTGTATTCCGCCAAGGCCTCGGCCGTTTCCACACCCAGTCCATGAACATAGAGGTACTGGCTGTAGGCATCCTGAGACAGCCGGCGCTGCGCTTCCAGCGTGGCCTGCTGCCCGACGGTCACCCACTGAACACCCAGAACATCAAAGTCTGCTTCATCAACAGATCGAAAGAAGTCGCTGATTGAGCGCCACGGTGCGTCCAGCTGGCGGGGGAAGTCCAGATGCCACTTCGGTTCTGCGGCATCAGGGCTTTCCCAGATCCAGAGGCGGCGTCCCTCTGACTTTACAGGATACCAGCCACGTATCACAGCCGGCTTCAGCCAGCCCTTTTCTTCCGCTTCCTGCTTGAGTTCGCTTAAGAGCGGCATGATCGTTTCCTCTTCGACCTTTCGCCAGGCGGCCTCATCCATTCGGCCACGCTTGAAGCCCCACTCGCCTCTGACAAGGGTCTGCAGATTCAGCCAGGGCCAGATCTTGTTCAGGGATGGATGCTCCACGCGGTTGCCCCAGAAGGGAGGCCTTAGCAGGCCAGCAGGCTCTGGCAAGCTGTCACCCGGGGCTTTGTCCTTAAGAGGATCCGTGCTGCTTGTCACACGAACAGGCTCAGTCGCCTGCTCTGTTGTTTGCAGCTCGGCGGGTGCTTGTTCGTCCATCGTGCGTGCAGGTGCAGCTTCGCCGGAGCGAATAGCCGCCAGCAGACTCAAACCCTCAAAGGCATCACGGGCATAGTAGACATCACCGTGATACAGGTCGCGCAGTTCTCCTTCCACAAAGCGACGATTCAGCGCCGCACCGCCCAGAATGACGGGCAGCTTGATGTCTTCCGCATTGAAGACATCGAGATTCTCGCGCATCACGAGCGTGGACTTGACCAGCAGGCCACTCAGTCCAAGGGCGTGGGGCTTATGCTCGCGAATGCCTTCGATCAGTTTTTCGACCGGCACCTTGATGCCCAGATCGATGACTTCATAGCCATTGTTCCTGAGCAGAATGGCCACAAGGTTTTTACCGATGTCGTGGACATCACCCCGGACGGTTGCCAGCAGCAGACGGCCGCGGTTCTGCCATTCACCCGAGCTGGCTTTCTTGATTTCCGGCTCCAGCACACCAACCGCGCGCTTCATGGTTTCGGCGCTCTTCAGAACAAAGGGCAGCTGCAACTTGCCTGCACCAAAAAGATCCCCCACCTCGCGCATGCCTTCCAGCAGGAACTGATTGATGATTTCGAAGGGGCCACATTCGCTCAAGGCTTCAGCCAGATCGCCCTCAATCCCCGGCGTGCGGCCCTTGATGATGCGCTGCCTTAAGCGCTCGCCCACGGGCAGCTTTTCAGCCTCGCGCTGTAAGGCGTCTTCACTTGGGCCCTTTGGCATACCGCGCCGTAACAGAGCAGCCAGCGGATCGCCTTCATCATGATTGCCGGCAATCAGTCTTTCACAGAGCTGGCGCAGTTCTGGATCGATCTCCGAGGGATGCAGAATGCGTCCGGCATGCAGAATGGCCGCATCGAGGCCGTGTTGCAGGGCCTTGTCCAGAAAGACCGAGTTGAGCACACGCCTGAGTGCCGGTTTAAGTCCGAAGCTCACATTGCTTAAGCCCAGCATGGTGCGGGCGCCGGGCAGCTCCTGCTTGATGCGTTCAATTGCCTCAAGCGTGTGACAAGCACTGTGCCGGTACTGTGTATCACCGGATCCCAGTGTGAATGTCAGGGGGTCGATCAGCATGTCTGAAGGCTTAAGGCCGTACTCGGCAGCAAGATTGACCAGACGATGCGCCACGGCCAGTTTGCGCTCGACCGAAAGCGCCATGCCTTCTTCGTCGATGCAAAGCGCCACAACCGCGGCACCGTGCTCGCAGCAGAGTTCAAGCAGTTCGCGGGCGCGCGCTTCGCCGTCTTCCAGATTGATCGAGTTGACAATGGCTCGCCCGCCCAGCAGCTCCAGCGCGATGCGAACCGTTTCCGGATCTGTGGAATCGATCATCAGGGGCAGGGTGCACTCGCTGCGCAGCCGCTGCAGGTAGGCCTGCATGTCTGCCTTTTCGTCCCGTGATACAGCTGCCACGCAGACATCCAGTACGTGGGCGCCCTCGCCTTCCTGACTGCGGGCGATTTCAATCAGCTCATCCCAGTTTTCTTCTTCCAAAGCCTTGCGGAACGCACGACTGCCATTGGCATTGGTGCGTTCGCCAATCAGGAGCGGGCCGGGCTTTTGCTCCAGCGGCGTTGCGTGATACAGGCCGCTGACTGCGTCCTCGGTCTGGGGGCTGCGCCGGGCTGGCTGTGTGCCACGCTTGCTCAGTTCACGGCAAAGGGCCTCCAGATGAGCTGGCCGTGTGCCACAGCAGCCACCAAGTACTCGTACACCCAGATCCTTGACGAAGCGCAGCTGCCAGCGGGCGAACTCTTCCGGCTCCAGATCATAGATCATGCGGCCGCCTTCGGTCCTGGGGAGGCCAGCATTGGGCTGAACGCTAATCGGGAAGGGGCTTCTTCGGGCCAGCACCTGTAGATGTGGCAGCATGGCATCCGGCCCGGTGGCACAGTTGAGGCCGAAGAAAGCGGGCTTTTGACCGGCAAGGGCGGCCAGAGCAGCCTGCACTTCAGTTCCCAGCAACATTGTACCGGAACTTTCCACCGTCACCTGAATCGCAATCGGCAGGCGGCTCCCCAGTTCTTCCTGTACTTCCGCACAGGCCCTGGCTGCGGCCCGGACCTGCAATGGATCCTGACAGGTTTCAATCAGCAGAAGATCAGCACCGCCGCGAATCAGGCCGCGGGCGAGGGGTTTGTAAGAGGCCTTCAGCTCCTGATAGGGAATGTGGCCCAGACTGGGCAGGCGGGTTCCCGGACCCATGCTGCCTGCGACAAAGCGGCCGGGCTTTTCATCGGCAACCTTGCGTGAAATTGCTGCCGCGCTTGCCGCCAACTCTTCAGCCATATGCCCGACACCAAACTCATCCAGCACCACAGGAAAAGCGCCGAAGCTGTTGGTTTCCACAATGCGGCAGCCCGCATCAAAATAGGCGCGATGCAGGTCTGCAATCAGTTCCGGACGCGTCAGACAGAGCCATTCATTCAGGCCTTCGTGGCCCTCAAAATCGTCCACGCCTGGAGCGGCCTGCTGAATGCCCGTACCCATTGCACCATCAAAGAGAAGCACGTCATGCTGAATCAGGTCATGGAGCTGCATGGATTTCCTTTCCCCCGCTGCGGCTGCTCTACATTCGGCGAGAGCTTCCCATATTAACGCATTCCCGCTTGAAGAAGCTCAGATTGCCGAAAGGAAAGACATGCTGGTACCTGAACTGATTGCCGGGCGCAAGAAGCCGCTTTTCAGTTTTGAACTGATTCCGCCCAGACGCGGTGGCGGAATGGGTCACGTGCATGCAGTGATTGAAGCGCTCAAGCCTTTCGACCCTGCCTGGGTGGACGTTACAAATCACGCCGCAGACAGCTGGTTTGAAGAGCGTGAAGACGGTAGCTGGCACCGGCACATTCTGCGCAAACGTCCCGGCACGCTTGGCTTGTGCGCTGCGATCAAATACCGTTATGGCATCGAAACAGTACCGCACCTGCTCTGCGTGGGCTTCACCAGAGAAGAGACGGAAGATGCGCTGATTGAGCTCTCCTACCTGGAAATCCACAATGTGCTTGTGATACGCGGTGACCAGACCGACTGGAAGGATCTGCGTCCGGGCACGCGCAATGAATACGCGCTGGATCTGGTGAACCAGGTTCGCGCCATGAATGAAGGGCGCTTTCTGCATGACATGGCCGAGCGCAGCCCGACACACTTCAGCGTTGGAGTGGCTGGCTACCCGGAGAAGCACATTGAGGCGCCCAATCTGCAGTACGACCTGAACTGGCTCAAGGCGAAGGTGGATGCCGGTGCTGACTGGGTTGTAACACAGATGTGTTTCACAGCTGAAACCTGGCTGGCCTATGAGCGGCGTTGCCGGGAAGCCGATATTCACATTCCGATCATCCCCGGGATCAAGCTGCTCAGTCGCCAGCATCAGCTGGCCAGCCTGCCGCGCCACTTTCAGGTGGATCTGCCCGAAGAGCTGGTCTCGGAGTTCATGGCGGCCAAAACGCGGGAGGCTCGCGAAGAGGTGGGCATTCGTCACGCGGTTGAAGAGTGTCGCAAGCTGCTGGAAGGTGGCGCGCCGGGCTTGCACTTCTTTGTAACACAGGATGCGGAGCTGGTTGCCAAGGTGATGAAGCGGGTGGGGGTCTGAGGGCTGTCTGTTCGTGTAACTGAATAGCTGCGCCCACCCACTAACCCCCCGCCCACCCCTCAAGGGTTTTCCGGGGGCCCGTCTTTCAAACGGCAAAGTGTATTTCAGGTTCCCGCGTCAAATCGGCTTATCCACGGCTTTTTTCGCGCAGTGTCCAGATTGCCTGACCTTGCCGAGACATTTCCAACCGCGCCGATTTCCTATCTTCAGCGGGTGAAACGAGTCACTTCGCCCCGTCAATGACGGAGACCCAAGCCTGTGGAAAGGGAAATCATGAAGCAGATACTGCTCGGCCTGCTGCTGGCCAGCGCAATCAGCGCTTCCGCCGCCTATCAGGGAAGCGTCAAGGAAACCATGAACAGCGGTGGCTACACCTATGTTCTGCTTGAGACGGCCGAGGGGGACCTCTGGTTCGCCGGTCCCGAGGCCAGCGTCAGCGTAGGCCAGACATTGACTGTGGAGCAGGCGATACCGATGCAGAACTTCACGGCACGCAGCCTCGATCGCACCTTCGACACCATCTATTTTGCAGGCGCTCTGGGTGCCGCGCCCGCTCCTGCAGCCAGTTCCAGCGATCCCCATGCCAACGTGCCGGGCTACAAGTCCGCCATGGCCGGCAAGGCCAATCGCCCCGAGGCCGGATCCATCGAGAAGGCCGATTACACGGTCAGCGAGCTCTTCTTTCAGCCCCGTCTTCTGGCTGGCAAGGAAGTTTCCGTGCGCGGTCAGGTGACCAAGTACAACAGCGGCATTCTCGGTTCCAACTGGATTCATCTGGTTGATGGAACGGGCGAAGCCGGCAAGGACGATCTGGTCGTCACCACCAGCGGTGAGTGCAGTGTGGGCGACATCATCGTGGCCAAGGGCACGCTGGCCGTTGACAAGGATCTTGGCAGTGGCTACTTCTTCCCGGTGATCCTGGAGCAGGCGGCCCTTACCGTGGAGCAGAAGAAGGCGAAGTAAATGGCCGGAATCGGCAATTTTGCCCGTTACCGTATCGCATTCAGCCGGCTGGTGGCCCTCGGGCTGCTGGCCGCGCTGCTTTTCAGCGATCTCCCCGTCTGGCAGCATCCACTTGTAACACGCGTCCTCTACTGGGCGGGCTTCGTCTTGATGATGGTCTGCGCGCTGGGCCGACTCTGGAGTCTGCAGTATTTAAGCGGATACAAGACACGGACGATTGTCGAGTCCGGACCTTTCAGTGTTGTGCGCAATCCGCTCTATCTGTTCTCCTTTCTGGGAGCGCTCGGAGCAGCGCTGGTGGCCAATCACCTTGTGCTGCTGCTCGTGCTCGTAGTCGCCTACATCGCCTACTATCCTTTTGTGGTGGTGAGCGAAGAACGCGGTCTGGAGCGCGAACTGGGCGAAGCCTACATGGCGTACAAGGCGCGGGTACCCCGCTTTCTGCCGAAGTTCTCCTTGTATCTCAATCCTGATGAATACACCATTCTCAGCCGCAAGTTCACGCAGGCCTATCTGGATGCCATCTGGTTTCCACTGGCTTTCATGCTGCTGACACTGCTGCTTGAGCTTAAGGCAAGCGGCGTTTTGCCACTGGGCTCATGATTAGTCAGCTGATCATTGTTCTGCCGGTCCTGCTCTTCAGCGTGATCGTACACGAGGTGGCGCACGGCTGGGCGGCGCTGAAACTGGGTGATCCCACCGCCGCACGCGAAGGCCGTCTGACGCTGGATCCGCGCCCGCATATCGACCCCGTGATGAGTCTGCTGGTTCCGGCCATGTGCCTGCTCTCCGGCGCGCCCATTTTCGGCGGCGCCCGTCCCGTGCCCGTTAATCCCTGGTATTTTCGCCATCCCAGTCGCGACATGGCTCTGGTGGCGGCTGCCGGCCCTGTCTCCAACATTCTGCTGGCCCTGATTGCCGGTATGCTGATCAATCTCGTGCTGCCCTTGCCCGATCTCAACTGGAGTTTCCAAGCCTACCTGACACTGGTCATGTCTTCAGGTGTTGTGGGCAACATTCTGGCTTATGCCGTGATGATCAACCTGGTGCTGGCGGCCTTCAACTTTCTGCCGATTCCGCCACTGGATGGAAGCCGGGTTGTGGCACATTTCCTGCCTGAAGATCTCTCACAGCGCTATCGCGAACTGGATCGCTTCGGCATCCTGATTGTCTTTGGCGTGATCTTTTTCTTTGGCGGTGTCCTGCACGCGTACATCGGCTGGTTTCTGCGTGTGGTCGGCTCACTGGTCCTGTGAGGGCAGCATGCTGGGCTTTCGCAAACCACCACGCCGCGAATTCAATTACACACCCTTCTACCTGAAGGAGCCCGAGAAAGACCTGAAGGAGCGCCTGCGCATTCCGCGAGAGGATGACTACTTCAGAAAGCGCCGCAGCACCTTGAACTGGGTGATTCTGCTGGTGCTTATTCTGGGACTTTTCGAGTTCCTCTTTCCGGGAATTGTGAGACAATGGTTTCAACCGAATGTGACCATCGAGATGCACGAAAGCATTGAGCGCCTGCGACCGGAGCAGGGTGAAGCGAGGAAGGATCGTCCATGAGCGCTCCGCGCGGGGGCATCAAGCGACTGCCCGAGGATCTGATCAACAAGATTGCCGCTGGTGAAGTCATCGAACGCCCGGCCTCTGTGGTCAAGGAGCTGGTTGAAAACAGTCTGGATGCTGGTGCCACACGAATTGAAGTGGCTGTGGAAGCGGGCGGAAAGAACTTCATTCAGGTTCTGGACAATGGATCGGGCATGAGCCCGGAGGATGCCGGACTTGCGCTGGAGCGACACGCTACCAGCAAGCTGGATTCGCTGGAAGGCCTTGAACATGTCCTGACCATGGGCTTTCGCGGAGAGGCGCTGCCCACCATTGCTGCCGTCAGCCGGTTTGAACTGCGGACACGCCGCAAGCAGGATGCAGAGGGGCTGCAGATCTGGGTGGCCGATGGCGTGATACAGGAGCAGGCTCCCTGGACAGGGCCCGCCGGAACGCGCATCATCGCCCGCAATCTGTTTTTTTCAACGCCTGCCAGGCGCAAGTTCCTTTCGACCAACCGCAGCGAGATGAAACACATCCTGCAGGTGCTAAGGCGCATCGCGCTGGCCAATCCCCACGTGCACATTCAGCTGATTTCTGACGGACAGGAAGTGGGTGACTGGACAGCGACGGATCTGGCCGGCCGCATCTCCCAGCTATTTGGCGAAGAGCGGCTGCATCAGTTGCTTGAAGTCAATCTCTTTGAAGGCGGCGTTCGTGTCCGCGGATACGCAGGCAAAATCAACACCTTCAAGCGCGGTTATGGTGATCAGTACCTCTTCGTCAACGGCAGGCCGATCACGAGCCGCATGATCAACCATGCGATCTTTTCGGCCTACGGACACACCTTGCAGCGCGAGCAGGTGCCCTTCTATGTGATCTTCCTCGAACTTGATCCGCGCGTGCTGGATGTCAATGTGCATCCGGCCAAGCGTGAAGTTCGCTTCGAGGACGAGCGCTTCATTCACAAGGTGGTGGGCGGAGCCGTCAGACTTGCCATGAGTCGCGAACCTGTGATCAACCTCGACCTGAATCGTGCGCCTTCCGCTGATGCACCCGCTCCGGCAGACGAAGCGCGACAGGCCTTTCCCGCAGGATCGGGCCTTTTCGCTGAATCATCCGGATCACGGGAAGATGCCCCCCAGCGCAGCTGGACGCGCCAGGAGCGCTTGTTCAGTGGTTCGGCCATGTCACACGAAGGTCCGCGCGAGCTGATGGACAGTGCACGACTGGCCCGGGAGCGCTTTTCGCCTGCCGATGATCGTCCCTGGCCAACGACAACTGGCAGTGCGCGCCTTGATTATGCCGAAGAGGCGGAACCTGGTAGCGAAATTGTGGCCTTCCATGAATTAGCGCCTCTGCTGTTGGCCGATGACGAAGGCCGCCGGCCGACACCCATTCTGCAATTTCAGAACACCTACCTCTTTGCCCCCGTGCAGAGCGGCATGCTGATTATTGACCAGCATGTAGCACACGAACGGATTCTCTACGAACGTTGCCTGCGGGTCCTCGAACAGCAGCGCGGCAACAGCCAGCGCCTGCTTTTTCCTCATGCTCTGGATCTGGACGAGCAGGATCAACTGGTCTTTGAGGAAGTCCTCGATCAACTGCTGGCGCTGGGTTTTGAAATGGAGATGGAAAATGGCCAGCCTGTGCTGACCGGAATTCCAGTCGAGCTCTCGGACGTACATCCCGAAGATCTGGTCCCGGAAATTCTGTCCCAGTTCCGCGTATACGCTGGCAGTCTGGCCGAGCCCGCTCAGGCTCTGGC
Organism: uncultured Bacteroidaceae bacterium; assembly: GCA_964345075.1. GTDB lineage: Bacteria > CAIWAD01 > CAIWAD01 > CAIWAD01 > CAIWAD01 > CAYFPS01. The sequence continues at coordinate 24,188 of CAYFPS010000011.1, forward strand.
CGCTTCGGTGGCCTGCAAGGCAGCGATCAAGGCCGGGCAGCCGCTCAAGCAGGAAGAGATGCGTCGCCTGCTGGCTGATCTTTTTGCCTGTGAACAGCCCTTCACCTGTCCCCATGGTCGTCCGGTCGTGATACAACTTGGCCTGAAGGAACTACATCGCCGCTTCGAGCGGGCTTGATCGTGTCCGCGGCACCGCCCATCCTGCCGATTCTTACCGGTCCAACCGCTTCAGGCAAGACCGCGCTGGCAATTGAAGTTGCTCAAAAGCTGGGCCTGGAGATCCTGAGTGGGGACAGTCGCCAGGTTTACCAAGGGCTTGAAGTCGCAACCGCTGCCCCGTCGCCTGAAGAGCTGGCCAGCGTGCCGCATCACCTGATCTCCCATGTATCACCCTTTGAGGAGTACAGCGCCGGGCGCTTCTGCCGGGAGGCGCGCGCCGTGCTGGGGCTGCCCGAAGAAGGTGCTTCGCCCGCTTCCGACCTTCCCGAGCGCCTGCCCTACCTGGTCTGCGGAGGAAGCGGCTTTTACCTTCGAGCCTTTCTTGATCCTGTTCATCCTGATCTTGGATCACGACCCGAACTGCGCGACAAGGTAAAGGCACTTGGCCAGCAGCTGGGGGATGAGGGTCTTAGGGCCGAGCTACTTCGTCTGGATCCGGAGGCTGAATGGATTCCGGCTGCCGATCGCACAAAAATCGAGCGCTATCTGGAAATCAGTCTGGCCAGCGGCATGCCTGCCAGCAGGGCCATGCGGGAGCTGATCTTGCCGCGGCCTGTAACACCGCGCATCTTTGCCCTGCATGCTCCCATCAACTGGCTTTCCAGTCGCATTCGCAAGCGGGCCTGGTGGATGCTCAGGCATGGCATGGTAGAGGAGATACAGCGCGCGCTTGAGGCGGGTGTATCACCTGAAGGCAACGCGCTGAAAAGCGTTGGCGTCAAGGAAGTGCGGCAGCTGCTGGATGGCCGGGCTGACCTGCCCTTCTGTCAGGAGCTGCTTTCACGCAGCACGCGCCAGTACGCCAAGAAGCAGCTCACCTGGATTCGTTCAATGGCCATCAAGGAAGAACTGGTGCTGCTGGATGCGAGCCAGCCAATGGAGCTGCTTGTCACACAGATCGTCGAAGGTCTGAAGCTATGATCTACTTCCTTGCGTTGCTGCTATTTGTGCCCTTTTCCGACGCGCGCCTGCCGGCTGATCGTGTAACACAGGCAGGGGCCTTTCAGCTGGAGCTTGCGCTGGAAGATGCGGCCCTTCACAGCGAGCGTGCCTGGCTGCTGGAGTGGCTGGGTGAGGGTACTCCGCCTCGCGAGGCGGGGATTCGCTGGCGTGGCCAGAAGCTGGCCGTGTACCGTGGAAGCCCTGATGCCCTGGCAGAATGGCTTGAAGAACACGACTCGTGGCGTCTACAGCCAAACAATCGCCTCGAGCCTTCTCTGGATCTTGCCCTGCCACTTACAGCTGTCGATCAGATCCATCTAAACAGCAGCGGGCTGGGGCAGGCTTATACTGGCCGCGGCGTGCTGATCGGACTGATTGACTCAGGCATCGACGTGATGCATGGCGATTTCTGGGAGGGTGAAGAGTGCCGGATTATGGCTCTTTGGGATCAGAATGCCGATCGCTACTGGACGAAAGCTGATATTGAGGCAGGCCGTGTAACACAGCGGGATGCCAATGGACACGGGACCCATGTGGCCGGGATTGCTGCAGGGAATGGTCTTAGTGCGGGAGGAAGCGTCGCCGGTGGGCCTTTCATTGGCCACGCACCGGAAGCATCCATTGCCATGGTGGCCGGAAGCCTCTTTGAAAGTGACATCCTGGAGGGCGCCGAGTGGATCTTCAGTCAGGCCGAAGCGCTGGGCATGCCCTGTGTCCTCAACCTCAGTCTGGAAAGCCATCTGGGTGCCCATGACGGCAGCAGCCTGTTTGAAGAAGAGCTGGAAGCAATGAGCGGGCCGGGGCGCATGATCGTCTGCGCTGCCGGCAACACGGCGGAAGACGGCCGTCACACTTTGCTCGAGAATAGCCTGCCGCTGAACCTGCTGCCCTTTGCGAGCACGGAGGGGGAAGACCTCTTCATCGACTGCTGGATCGAAGGCGATGGCAGCACCGTGGCCGAGCTGCTTCTGCCCGATGGCAGCACGCTTCTGCCCAGCACAGGCAGTGTGCAGCGGGCCGGCTGGCGCATTTCCTTTTCAGGTCCTGAGAGTGCCGGTGGCAAAACACGCGTGCTGATCCTGCTTGGCGAAGGCCGCGCGGGGGACTCCTTTGAGCTGTGTTTATCACACAATTCGGTGGCTCCCCGCACGGTTCATGCCTGGTCCCGTGGCGCTGCTTTTGCCAATCCATCAGGCGACTACACGGTGGGAATTCCGGCAACCGGCGACAGCATGCTGGTGGCAGGCTCCTACGTCCACCGCAGCAGCTGGACGGACGCTTCAGGCAGCAGCTGGTATTACCCGAATGAAGTCACTGGTCAGGCCAGCAGCTTTTCGGCAGTGGGTCCGCGAGTTGATGGACGCGAGATACCTCACCTGCTGATGCCGGGCCAGGGTGTCTTCAGCAGCCTGAGCCACGACCTGGCCGACATGGATGCCTATGCATCACGCCTGCACGCCGATGGCCAGCACCTGCTGCTGCAGGGGACAAGCATGGCCTCACCCGCGCTGGCTGGCTTGATTGCCCTATGTCTTGAGCGCAAGTCAGATCTTGGTCCTTCACAGCTGGATGCCCTGCTGCGTGATACAAGCCTGCATCCATGGCACGAGAAGCGCGGACACGGGCTGCCCGATGCGCGGATTCTGCTTGCAGCAATTGAAAGCTGGTTCCTTGCCTTTGAGCTTGAGCCGGGCTTTGATGCAATGGGCATCCGCTGGCAACTGGCAACAGGCTTGCCCGGCGGCACGCAGCTACTGAAGCGCCTGCGCGGGGAAGCAGACGAGCTGGTTGCCCAGTTTGATGCATCAGCAGGAGAACGGTCCTGGCAGGACGAAGGACTGCTTCCGGGCGAAAGTGTCCGCTATCAACTGATCCTGCTGGATGAGCTGGGCGCGGTACAGGCCACGCGCGAAAGTGAAAGCACCAGCCTGCTGCAGAGCAGGGGCCTCAGCATCAGCAGGCTGCATCCCAACCCCTTTGCTGCTGGTCCCGTCTATCTGGAACTCCTGTCCGAAAAGTCCGGTGAAGCAAACTGGCGTATTGTCAACCTGCGCGGCGCACGTCTTGCAGGCGGAAGCTGCTATCTTGAGCGGGGACAAAACCAGCTTGTGATACAAACGGGAGCGCTTGCGAGCGGAACCTGTCTGTTTGTGATCAGGCAGGGAGATCAACAGGCCAGCATGGCCCTGACAAGGCGATAGAATGAGCTTTTTGCAGGAGTATCACCCGGACAGTCGCTCGCGTTTTCCATTAAGGCCAACGCGTGTGATCGTCCATCAGGCAGCGCTTAAGCGTAATCTGCAACTTCTGGCCGCCGCCACCGGGCGTGATCCTTCCAGCCTGATGCCTGTGGTCAAGGCGAACGGTTACGGCCACGGTATCCTCAACGCTGCCCGCAGCTTCCTCGATGCGGGGGCGGGCATGCTGGCTGTCGGTTTTGTGGAAGAGGGCATTCACTTGCGCCGCGAAGGCATTGACTGCCCGATCCTGGTGCTGGGCGGCCTGGTTGCCGAGCAGATTCCGCTCTTCCTTGATTACGACTTGCAGGTGACGGTCAGCAGCCTGCGCAAGGCCGAGCAGGTTGAAGGCCTTGTCAGTGTTTTTGCGCCGGGCGCCCGCCTCGCCGTTCATCTGAAGGTGGACTGCGACATGGAACGCATCGGTGTGCATGTGGCTGGGGCGGGGGCTTTTGTGCGTAGCGTTGCAGCCATGTCACACATTCATATTGCCGGCATTTACAGTCATTTCGCCATGGCTGATGCCGGAGCGGAAGAAGCCATTCGCCAGCCACTGGAGCGCTTTCTTCAGCTGAAGCGCGAGCTGCCGGAGGGCCTGTTGCCCGCCGATTGCCGCTGGCACATGGCCAATTCCGCCGCAGCCATCAGGCTACCGGAAAGCAGACTGGACATGTTGCGTCCTGGTATGCAACTCTATGGTATTGATCCGGCCGGGGATGAAAAGCGAAATCTTCTGCCGGGTAGCCAACCTGCCCTTAGCTGGCTTAGCTCGGTGGTTTATTTCAAGGTTGTGCCTGCCGGCGCGGGAATCAGCTACGGCCATTTGTATCACACCACGCGCCAGACACGCATTGTGACAGTGCCGGTTGGCTATGGCGATGGTTATGCACGGGCCATGACTGGCAAGGCGGAAGTGCTGATTCGAGGCAGGCGATATCCGGTTGTCGGTGCTATCTGCATGGATCAGTTGATGGTGGATATCGGCCCCGATGGCACCGCCTACAATGGTGATGAAGTTGTCCTCATCGGCCGTCAGGGGGAAGAGCAGATTCGCGTGGAAGATCTGGCCCGCTGGCAAAACACCATTCCTTATGAGATCCTGACCTCAATTGCCGAGCGAGTTCCCCGTGAAGTGGACTAGTTCCTGATTTTCAGCTACTGACTTCCGCTTTTTAGACAGTGTCTGCTTTTGACCTTCCGGGAAGGCTTCAAGAGGCAGATTCACGCGATAACGCACATATTACAGTATGCACTTGTCTTGAATACCATACAATAACAGCTCCATGTGGCCGCATACGATCCTTTTCTGTGAGAAAACCAAGAAACAGGCGTGTAAAAAAGCTCATACACCACAACCGTGGCGAAGCTCGAATGAAAGCTCATTCAGGAATCGACCATGAATTGTGTCAGATCCTTGACAAAATGGCCTGTCTGAAGGGCCTTACTGTTAGACTTTTTTACGAACCTGTAAAAAGATCTGGACTCATTGCCCTCATCCACCTAGATTGTCCGCCAACGAAACAAAGCCTCGGAGGGCCTTATGTCGCGAATTCTTCAACTTACTCTGCTGCTCGGGCTGGTTGCCAGTCTGAACGCGGACTTCAGTGCCGGAAGCGACGACGACGACCTGCAGCCCGGCGACAGCGGCAAGCCCGTTATCGTCAATCCTATTCCGGGTGTGGTCGAAAATCCGTGGCGTCTTGATGATCCGGACATTGTCGTGGACGATGACGAACCTTCAGACGAAGACGAGGGACTGGTTTACACCAAGCGCTACTTCATGGCGCCCTGGTCGACGCCTTCTGCCAAGGCGATTTCGAACTAGTTTCCTTATCCCCTCTCTCTGGAGACCTGATCTCACATGAAATGTCTTCGATACAATACGGGCTTCTTTGAGCACTCCGCTGGCTGGCGCCTCTTTGAGGATCGTCAGTTCAGAAAGGCGCTCGAGCACTTCGAAAGCGAGATCCAGAAGAGTCAGGATCGCCGCGATCGCGAGTTTGCCCGCTTCTACGCTGCCAAGTGCTGCTATGTGCTGGGGCAGTATCCCCGCGCCAAGCGTTATCTGCTGCTGGCCAACAAATGGGCTGGCAAGAATGAGGAACGCCCGCTGCGCATGGCCTGTGTCTTCACCCTGGCCACGCTTGAAGTTGCCATGGGTAACCACGAAAAGGGCCTGGGCGTCTATCAGAAATTCCGTCAGCTCTACGAATCGCGACTCGATCCCTACGACCACACACTCCTGCTGCTCAACCTGGCGCTGACCCATGTCCGTCTCCGCACGCTGGATGAAGCGGCCATGATGCTGGATCAGGCTGAGGAGAAGGCGCGCATCGCCGATGATCGCCACCTGGACATTCATGTTCATTACAATCGCGCACTGCTGGCCAACAAGCAGGGACAGGTGGCCGTGGCCCTCGAGCATCTGGAAGCCGGGCTGGCACTGGCCGAGGCGGGTGATGATCCCTACGATACGGCCCGCTGCTACTGGCAGCTTGGCAACTACTGGCTGCATCGGGAGAAGTACGACAATGGCCTGAAGGCCCTCAAGAAGGCGATTCGCATTGCCAAGAAGTCCGGTTTTACCGTGACCGCGGCCAAGTGTCTGAACGACTACGCCTGGACCTATTTCCGCAAAGGCAAGCTGAGCGAAGCCCGCAGCTACGCTGAAGAGGCAATCCTGATGGGCCGTGAGGCCGGGCAGGACACCAGCCGCTTCATCTCCACGATGGAGCACATCAACGCCCACATCAACGACTTCTACGAGGAAGAAAAGCTGATCGCCGAACTCGAGCGCGAGAGCGCCCGTGAGTTCGAGTTGGTAGGCTACAGCGATTCCATGGTGCAGCTGACCGATGCGGTCAAGACCTTTGCCATCTGTAACGACCCCGTGCTGATTTTTGGCGAGACGGGAACGGGCAAGGAACTGGTGGCGCGTGCCGTGCACCTGACATCCATGCGTCGCGACATGCCCTTCATCAAGCGAAACTGCGCGGCCATTCCCGAGAACCTGATCGAGAGTGAGCTCTTCGGCCATGTGAAGGGTGCCTTTACCGGCGCAACCATGGATCGCAAGGGTATTTTCGAAGAAGCCGACGGTGGAACGCTCTTCCTGGACGAAATTGGTGAAATGCCCCCCAGCCTGCAGTCCAAGCTGCTGCGCGTGCTGGAGTACGGCGAGTTCTACCGGGTTGGCTCATCGGAGCTGATTCAGGTGAACGTCCGCGTGATCGCGGCGACCAACCGTCATCTGGCCACCGAAGTCAGCAAGGGGACCTTCCGCGAGGATCTCTTCTTCCGTTTGAATACGGTCAGGCTCGATATTCCGGCGCTGCGTGATCGCAAGGATGATATCAGCGTGCTGGTGAACCACTTCCTTTTCGGCCTGAATGAAGAATACGACAAGTATTACAAGGTCCTGAGCGAAGATGCCCTGCATCTGCTGGAGAACTATCACTTCCCCGGTAATGTGCGCGAGCTGAAGAACATCGTGCGTGCCGCCTACCTTATTTCCAAGGGACGGCAGATTCTGGCCAGCGATATCAGCCGCTTCCTGCAGCAGGGGCTTTCCACTCCCGCCCAGCGTCCGCTTCCTGCGGTCAATCCAGAGGTTGTGGAGCACGCGCCGCCCGCGGCCGCCTGGAATCCTCCGGCCGAGCCCGAGGCAAGCACTGCTTCCAGCGAAGACAACGAAGGCGTCGTGCCTTTTGAAGGCAATGAGCTTTTGGACAGGGTCAGCCTCAAGGAGTACGTCCAGTCCGCCGAGCGTCGCTACCTGCTGAGTATCCTCAAGCACTGCGACAGCGTGAACAAGGCCTGCAGTGTGCTGAAGATTTCGCGCCCCACCTTCTATCAGAAGTTGAAAGTGCACGGTATCAGCCTTTCCAACAAGCGCCTGGTCTGAGCCATCACGAAGTCAAACACAAAGCGTCCCGATTGGTCGGGACGCTTTTTTTGTTGGTGGGTTTGTCAGGCTGGTCCGACTGCTGGTCCGACCAGTGGTCGGACCAGCAGTCGGAGCAATGGTCGGAGCAATAGTCGGACGAGTCACCTGTGCTTGACAGACCAAAGCTGAATGCAGGTCGAACAAGGGAAACAGGCAAAGGAATTTTCTGAGGTATTGGACGAATGGCGAGAGGTGCTGGTCGGACCAGTAGTCCAACAGCTATCTCCCCCTGTTCTTCTCGATATCCCTGCGATCCCGCTTGGTCGGGCGGCCCAGGCCTTTGCGACTGGCCTGCATGGCGCGATCCATCGCCCGCATGGCCCGCAGGGTCTCAATCTGGTCGGGGCTAAGGTCATCCAGCCGATCGACTTCTTCGCGGACTTCAAGCAGTTCGCGGGCTTCCTGAGCGGGAATGGGCTTGGCGGCCAGCCCCTTGACGGTTATGTAGAGCCGTCTGGCACCCTTGGTGACTTCAATTTCGTCACCAGGCTTGACCACATGAGAGGCCTTCGCCCGTCGACCTTCCATCTTGACATGGCCGGCATCCAGGGCTTCGGTCGCCTGACTGCGTGTCTTGTAGACGCGAGCCACCTGTAACCACTTGTCCAGCCGGACGGACAGGCCGCCTGCCTCAGCAGTCCCTCGGTCGCCATTGTTTGCCCTGGCCATATGGACCTCCCGCATCCTCTTGCAAAGCTGGAACCTTAGTTCGTCATTCCTGATATTGTAAGGCTTCTTTGCAGCAAAATGGAACTCTGATGAAAGCCATTCTCCCTGTCGCCGGCAAGGGCACGCGTCTGCGGCCGCTGGCACATACATATCCGAAGGCGCTGATTCCGATTGCCGGGCGGCCAATGATCGACTGGATCATGAACCCGATGATCGAAGCCGGTCTGCAGGAAGCCGTCTTCATCGTGGGCTGGCTGGGTGCGGAGATCGAAGAACATGTTCGCCGCAGTTACCCGGACCTGAAGCTCTCCTTTGTCCCGCAGGGGCAGATGCTCGGCCTGGGCCACGCTATTTCGCTGGGCCTGGATGACAGGGATGAAGATGTCTTCATCATTCTTGGTGATACACTCTTTGACGCCGACGTCAAGGCCATTCGCGCCGCGAAGCGCAGTGTGCTGGGCGTAAAGGAAGTTGCCGATCCCAGGCGTTTTGGTGTGGCTGAAACCGCAAATGGTTGTATCACGAAACTGGTGGAAAAGCCTGCCGAACCCAAAAGCAATCTGGCCCTGATCGGTCTCTACAACATTCAGGAAGCCGGGCTTTTGAAAAGCACGCTGGATCGCATGATTCGCGATGACATCCGCACACGCGGCGAATACCAGATTACCGACGCCCTGCAGATGATGATTGACGAAGGCGTAATCTTTGAACCCTGGGGCATCGATGGCTGGTATGACTGTGGCAAGAAGGAAACCCTTCTGGCCACCAATCGCCATTACCTGGCCCAGCGTGATACAAGGCGGGAGGCGGTCATGGTCGGCGACAGCCTGATTATTCCGCCCGTTCATCTTGGCGAAAATGTTCGTCTGCGCCGCAGCGTGGTCGGACCTTTTGTCAGCGTGGGGGATGGTGCCGAGATCACCGATTCGGTGGTCAAGGATTCCCTCTTCTGCGACGCTTCACAGGCGAGCGGTGTTGTGTTACAGGAAGCTGTCCTGGGTCGCGAATCCCGCATCAGCCAGCCTGCGCGCACGCTGCATATCAGTGATCACACGGAAATAGCCGGCTAAGCTGGTCGTAATACAAGGAGCAAAAATGTCGACGCATCTTTTCACCAGTGAAAGTGTCACCGAAGGACATCCGGACAAGCTCTGTGACCGCGTCAGCGACAGCATTCTTGATGCCTGCCTGACGGTCGATCCCCGTGCCCGCGTCGCCTGCGAGACCTTCGTCAAGGGTTTTGAAGATTCCAGCCACCTGATTATCGGTGGTGAGATCACACTAAACGGTGATACACCCGATTACGAACATATCGCCCGCCAGGCTGCTGCCGACATCGGCTACACTAGCAAGGAACTGGGCATGGACGCCAGCACGGCACACGTGCAGGTTCTGGTCAGCACGCAGAGCAGTGACATCTCGCAGGGCGTGGACAAGGACAGTGGCCTCCATCAGGAGCAGGGCGCTGGCGATCAGGGCTTGATGTTCGGCTACGCGGCCAACGAGACGAAGAGCCTGATGCCCTTGCCCATCGATCTGGCCCACCGCCTGACCCATCGTCTGGCTCAGGTGCGCAAGGAAGGCATTCTGCCCTGGGTTCGCCCGGATGGCAAGAGCCAGGTGAGCGTGCGCTATCAGGATGATCGCCCCGTTGCCGTCGAAACCGTTGTGCTCTCCACGCAGCATGACGACAACCTGGGCAAGGATGAGGACGAGACGCTGGCAATCGTGCGCGAAGGCCTCGGCCGCGAAGTGGTCGATGCCGTGATTCCGGACGACCTGCGCGCTGAGAACATGATCATCCACGTGAATCCGACCGGCAAGTTTGTGATCGGCGGTCCCTGGGGCGATGCCGGTCTGACAGGCCGCAAAATTATTGTTGACACCTACGGCGGCATGGGCCGTCACGGTGGCGGCGCGTTCTCAGGCAAGGATCCCAGCAAGGTGGATCGCTCCAGCGCTTATGCCTGCCGCTGGGTGGCCAAGCATATCGTGGCTGCAGGACTGGCCCGTCGCTGCGAGATTCAGGTAGCCTACGCCATTGGTGTGGCGCAGCCCGTCTCCATTTCAGTCAACAGCTTCGGCACCGGCAGCCAGCCCGATGAGAACCTGGACAAGCTGGTGCGCGAGCACTTCGACCTGAGGCCGGAGGCCATCATCGAGCGCCTCGACCTGTTAAGGCCCGTCTATTCGCAGACGGCTGCCTATGGACACTTTGGACGTGAGGAATTCAGCTGGGAGCAGCTCGACAGTGCGCTTCTGGCCAAGCTTGGATAGAAAGGGGAACCATGCAGGACTTCAAAGTCAGGGATATGAACCTGGCGGCCTTTGGTCGCAAGGAAATCGAGATTGCCGAAAAGGAAATGCCGGGACTGATGTCCTTGAGGGTCAAGTACGGCGATGCCAAGCCGCTCAAGAGCCAGCGCATCATGGGCAGCCTGCACATGACAGTGCAGACAGCCGTCCTGATCGAGACGCTGGTGGCGCTTGGTGCGGAAGTGCGCTGGGCATCGTGCAACATTTTCTCCACGCAGGATCATGCCGCGGCGGCCATCGCCGAGGCGGGCGTGCCTGTCTACGCCTGGAAGGGCGAGACACTGGCCGAGTACTGGTGGTGCACGCGCATGGCCCTGACCTTCACAGGGGGCAAGGGTCCGACGCTGATCGTCGATGATGGCGGTGATGCCACGCTGATGCTGCACATGGGCGTCGAACTGGAGAAGGCACTTGCCAGCGGCGAAAAGGCTCCCGAATGGGCTGCCAGCTGCGAGGACGAGCGCTGCCTGCAGGCCGAGATTCATGCTGCCCGCGAAGGTGCCGAAAGCTTCTGGACCACGCTGGCCAAAGAGATTCGCGGCGTAAGCGAAGAGACGACCACGGGCGTCCATCGCCTTTATCAGCTGATGGAAGAAGGCAAGCTGCTCTTCCCGGCCTATAACGTGAACGACTCGGTGACCAAGAGCAAGTTCGACAACCTCTACGGCTGTCGCGAAAGCCTGGCCGATGGCATCAAGCGCGCCACCGATGTGATGGTGGCGGGCAAGACCGTGCTGGTCTGCGGCTATGGCGATGTGGGCAAGGGCTGCGCCCAGTCCATGCGCGGTTTCGGCGCGCGCGTGCTGATCACGGAGATCGATCCGATCTGCGCCCTGCAGGCCGCCATGGAAGGCTACGAGGTTGTCACCGTCGAGCAGGCACTGGCCGAAACCGACATCTTCGTGACCGCCACCGGCAACAAGGATGTGATCACCGCCGAACACATGCTGGCCATGAAGGACCAGGCGATTGTCTGCAACATTGGTCACTTCGACAACGAGATCCAGGTTGCCCAGCTGGAAGCCACCGCCGGCGTCAGCAAGGTCAACATCAAGCCGCAGGTGGATCGCTACGAATTTGAAAACGGCAAGGGCATCTACATGCTGGCCGAAGGCCGCCTTGTCAATCTTGGCTGTGCGACCGGTCACCCCAGTTTTGTGATGTCAAACAGCTTTACAAATCAGACACTTGCCCAGATTGCGCTTGCTGAAAGGGAACACGAGCTTGGCGTCTACATGTTGCCCAAGCATCTGGATGAAGAGGTTGCCCGCCTGCATCTTGCTCATCTGGGCGTGACCCTGACGGAGCTGACGCCCGAGCAGGCTGCCTACATTGGCGTAGCGAAGAACGGTCCTTACAAGCCCGAGCATTATCGCTATTAGTACAGCCTGACAGCGAAGATTCCGATACTGAAGGGCGATGGTTCTCCATCGCCTTTTTCAAGAACGGGGAGATGAATGAAACGTAGTGCCGCATTTGTGCTTGCAGGTCTGGTCTTTGCCGCCTGCAGCATAGAGGATCCTGCCGGTACCCGCTGGGAGACGACTTTCCAGCTGGTGGCCGCGCCCGAGACCCTCTTCGTCAATCAGGCCGGAGAGAACGACCAGCTCTACTTTGATCCGGATTCGATGTTGATCTTCTCGCAGGAGGTTGACACGATCACGGCCCACGTTGGTGACAGTCTGCGCTGGCGCGATGTCAGTGGCAGTTTCAACATTCAGCTGGCAAATCTGGTCTTTGAAGATCAGGGTAGCGTAGAGCAGAATCTCCCCTTCTATGCCGCCTATCCGCAGTATCTGCCCTTTGACGGGACCCAGCAGCAGATCACAGAGAGCAGCGAATTCGCGCTTGAGCTGACCTTTCCTGACTGGCCGGATCTGGAGTGGATTGCGCTTTCCGGTGGTGAATACCTGCTGGACATCAGCCATTCATGGCCCTTCGATATGGAGTGGGTCGAGCTGGCCATTTACAACAGCTTTGGCGAAACGCTGGGTAGCCAGCGGGTTGAGCCGGCTGGTGGACTGCCTGCCGGCGAGCTGTGGCAGGGACAGATGCCCATGAGCGGCCTGTTGACAGCCAGTCTCAGTCTGGGCATTTCCGGCAATAACCTGCCAATGGACGCGCCCGGTCTGATTGAAAACAGCGGAATGGCCATTCAGCTGGTGCAGGTCTACAGCGAGGCTGACAGCGCGCGCGCACTGATTCCCGCCCAGCACTTCCTGCTGGAAGACAGTCTCCTTTCCGACGACCGCCTGCGGATTGTGGAAGCCTTGAGTGGCCCCAGCACCCTGACAATCAATTCGACAGAAAACATCGGTCTGCCCATCGGCATGGAAATCGTCTTTCCGCAGTTCCTCGGCGTTGAGAGCAGCGATCCCCTGACCCTCGCCTTCGATCTTGACGGCAGCGGTGGGGAAAGCCAGACCATCAATGAGCTGGAAGCCCTGCACTTCCTGGATGAAGACGGCTCGGGCCTGCAGTATTTCCCGATTCTTTTTGCCGCCTCTACACCGGAAAGCGATGGCATGCAGACCCTGATCAGTGGTGGCAGTGTCAGCATCAACCTGAGCTTTTCGGAAGCCTCGCTCGAAACCTTTACCGGCTATTTTCTGCAAGACCTGATTGTACCCATCGAGGATGAGGCCGCGCTCTTCGACCCCTGGCCAGCCGAGCTGGAACTGCTCGACATGAGCGACATGGCCATGCGCTTCCACATTCGAAACGATCTGGATGTGACCGTTGAGAGCACAATCACCCTGGATGTAACAGCAGGACCCAATGCCGCATACGGTGATACAAGCCTGGTGCTGACTCCACAGGTGACAGCGCAGGATACGCTGATTCGCCTGACAGGTGTGGGTCGCATCGCTTCGCGCCTGCCCGAGAGCATCATGGTTGGTGGTGAACTGGTGCTGCCCAGCAACAATCTTTTTAACCTGGACCAGAGCAGCATCATGGGGATCACGGCTATCGAAATGGCTGCGCGCTTCAGGCTTTCCGGCTTCCAGTGGGCTTCCACACCTGATGAAGTTACCGAGGAGATTCCTCAGGAAGTGCTTGAGGTCGCGCTGGAGAGCTGGATCGACAATCGCATTCCCGTGGGCGGTTACCTTCGTGGTTATGTATCACAGAGCATGAGCGGGCCGGGTGTGGAGCTCTACAATATCGAGCTTGATCCTGCTATCTGGATGGAAGATTCGGCTCTGGCCGTCCGTGATACAATCCGCGTAGAACTGAATGGAGAGGCGCTGGATGTTACCCACGCCAATCCCTGGTACATCTGGTACGAGTTTGAAGCCATCGCGCCTGAGGACGTTGTAGAACTTAGAAGCCACCAGTGGATGCGCGTACAAACGAGTTTTCAGGCCACGATTGATGTCGATCTGGAGGGCAATGACTGATGAGAACCCTCTTTGCCCTGCTGATTGCACTGTGTCTGCCTTTTACTGCCACCGAAGCACGCCTGCTTGATGGTGCCGGACGCATGCTGGATGCCGACATGGGAGCCGCCGAGCTCTCGCCGGCTATCCCTTACAACGACAGTTACAAACTGGTGGTCGGTCTCGACTCCTGGTTCACTGTGAGAAACGATCGCCTCTCCATTGGTACCTGGAATGACCATGTGGGTCATTTCCTTGACGACGAAGAGAAGCGGGCCATTCTGGATGAGATGGGCGGTGTGATGGGCGCCCATCAGCGAATGATTCTGCGTCCGCTGGCTCTGATTGTGCCCTTCAAGGACAAGCGTCAGAGCATGTTCGGTATGTCGCTGGAGCTTGTATCACAGGCCCATTTGCAGATGGATACCGAGCTCTTTGAGCTGGCCTTTTTTGGAAACGACCCCAACCGTGAAATCGTGATTGACCACGCCGATCTGGATGCTGAGCTGACAGCGCAAGTCCGCCTGACCTTCAGCCGTGTATACGGCATGCCTGCCAGCTGGCCGGCATGGATTGCGGGCCGGCCGGTGCGCTTCGGAATTGGCTTGCAGCTTGAGCGACTTGGGCTGCGCAGCTCTACAGAGAGCTTTGACAATTCGATTCAGCCGGTAGTGGGCGAGTTCGAAGCCTGGTTCAGGCATACCCAGAAGACAGCTGACACAGGCTTTGGCAAGTCCTTTGACCTTGGCGCGCAGACCGAGCTCGAACTGCTCGACCGACCGCTGCTGGTGGATGTCGCCTTGCGCGGCCTTTTGCACAGCCGCGACTGGCGTCATGTCGAAGAAGAGCTGCGAGTCTTTGAAGTTCCGGAAACGGGCATCGACACGGATTTCGATGAAGAGATCTTCAGCGATGCGATCATGGACACGACCATTACCACCGATCTGGGTGCCAGCAAGGTTCGCTTGAGCCCGGGCTGGACGCTGGGCCTGCGCTGGGAGCAGACGAAGACCATTCATCATGCTTTCCTTATTGAAGAACTGCCCGAGACATCCATTGATGTGACACAGCGCAGGGCCTCCTGGTATACGCGCTGGAATCCCAAGAACAGCATTCTTTATCTGGGTGCGGAGCTTTCCGGCGGAATGGGACGTGGCCCCGGTATCGGCGGCGAATTGCAGCTGAAGGGGCGCTTCTTTGAATTCGGCATCGGGCTTAAAGGATACGCCGGTATCGGCAATTCATCCCGCGGTATCACAACAGGCATCATGGCGCGCTTCCGATTGTGAAAGGCGAGCTCTTAAGGCTTGAGGCTGTAACACGCCACTATCATGTCGGCAGCGAAACCGTGCGTGCGCTGGATGGTGTGGATCTGGTGCTGGGCCGGGGCGAATACCTGGCCATCATGGGACCATCTGGCAGCGGCAAATCCACCCTGATGAATTTGCTGGGCTGCCTGGAACGACCCGGCTCCGGCAAGTATCTGCTGGATGGCGAAGATGTCGGATCGCTTGAGGACGATGCCCGGCTTTCCCGCTTGCGAGGCAGTCTGATCGGTTTTGTCTTTCAAACCTTCAACCTGCTGCCCAGGCTGGATGCAACCGACAATGTGGCCCTGCCGCTGGTCTATCAGGGCCTTCCCGCACCTGTTCGCACCGAGCGCGCGCTTAATGCCTTGAAGCGTGTCGGTCTGGAAAACCGCGCCAGCCATCGCCCGGCCGAAATGTCCGGTGGTCAAAGGCAGCGTGTCGCCATTGCCCGTGCGCTTGTCACACAGCCCAGCCTGATTCTGGCCGACGAACCCACCGGCAATCTGGACTCCAGAACCAGCGCTGAGATCCTGGACCTTTTCGACAGCCTTCATCAGGAAGGCCATAGCCTGATCGTTGTCACACATGAAGACGATGTGGCCGCCAGAGCGCAGCGCGTGATACATTTGCTGGACGGCAAGGTCGAGCGTGAGACAAGGCCGCGGAAGGAACTGGAGAAGGCATGAATTCCCGTCGCGTACTTGTAACCGGAGGCAGTCGCGGGATTGGCGCAGCCATCTCCCTGCTACTGGCCAAGCGCGGTCATCAGCTGGCCGTGCACTATGGTCATGACAGCCAGGCCGCGGAGAAGCTCCTGCAAAAGCTGGAGGGCGAAGGGCATGTCCTGCTCAGGGCCGACCTGTCCGATGCGAAGGCGGTCAGGGGGCTGGCAAAGGAGGCCCATGAGGCACTTCATGGACTTGACGCCATCGTCAACAATGCCGGCATTCACCAATACCATCCACCCCTGGAAACCGATGCAGACACGTGGGAGAAGCTCTGGCGTGATACACTGGAGGTGAATCTGCTGGCTCCCATGCTGCTGGCTCATGGAGCCATTCCCTTTCTCAAGGCATCCGGCTCCGGGCGAATTGTCAACATCGGATCGCGGGGCGGCTATCGCGGCGAGCCCGGTGGCCCGGCCTACGGTAGCGCGAAGGCGGGCCTGCACGCTGGCATGCAGTCCATGGCCCAGGCGCTGGCACCGGCTGGCATTCATGTCTTCAGCATTGCGCCCGGATTTGTGGAAACAGAAATGGTCGCCGAGCACTTGGCTGGCCCGGCCGGTGATGCGATCAAGGCGCAGAGTCCGCTTAATCGCGTGGCCCAACCCGGCGAGATCGCCCGCATCGTGGCCTTTCTGCTTTCCGGCGAAGGCGACTGGATGACCGGCAGCGTGCTGGACGCCAACGGCGCCTCCTATTTGCGCTAGACCTGCAAAATCACTCCGATTCTTCCTTCAAAATCAAGCTGATCAGGGCCTTCCAGTGTCAGCTCCACTTGACTCTTTGCCCCGCTCGCTGTTACTTGTTAGCACTCATGGCACGCGAGTGCTAACAGCTCTTGAACAACACAGTTTTTCAATTCAATTCAATCCCAAAAGGAGGATTCCATGAAGCTGAAGCCCATGGATGACAGGGTGATTGTGACCCGCATGGACGATTCCGTCGAGAAGAGCGCTGGCGGCATCATCATTCCCGATACCGCCAAGGAAAAGCCCCAGATGGGCAAGGTGATCGCCGTTGGAACCGACGCTCCTGAAGGCCGCACGCCGCTCCAGGACCTGGTGAAGGAAGGCGACACGGTCGTCTTTGCCAAGTACGGCGCGACCGAAGTCAAGGTGGAAGGCGAGACCTTCCTGATCCTTGGCCGCAGTGACATTCTGGCGATCGTGGGTTAAGGAGAAGGAGCTAAATCATGGCAAAGAGCATTACCTACGACACGAAGGCCCGCACGGCCCTGAAGAACGGTGTGGACAAGCTGGCCGATGCCGTCAAGGCCACCCTGGGCCCCAAGGGCCGCAATGTGGTCATCGACCGCAAGTTCGGTGCCCCGCTGGTAACCAAGGACGGTGTGTCCGTGGCCAAGGAAATCGAGCTGGCCGATCCCATCGAGAACATGGGCGCCCAGATGGTGCGCGAAGTCTCCAGCAAGACTTCCGACCAGGCTGGTGACGGTACCACCACCGCCACCGTGCTGGCCCAGGCCATTCTGCGCGAAGGTCTGAAGAACGTGACGGCCGGTGCCAACCCCACCGAGCTGAAGCGTGGTATCGACGCTGCCGTTGGCGCAGTGACCGACTTCCTGAAGAGCATTGCTGTGGAAGTTGCCGGCAAGGAAGACATCGCCCAGGTTGGCGCGATTTCCGCCAACAACGACAAGAAGATCGGTGACCTGATCGCCGACGCCATGGACAAGGTTGGCAAGGACGGCGTGATCACGGTTGAAGAGTCCAAGAGTGCCGACACCTATGTCGACACCGTCGAGGGCATGCAGTTCGATCGCGGTTACCTGAGCCCCTACTTCGTGACCAATCCCGACTCGATGGAAGTCGAGCTGGAAGATCCCTTCATCCTGATCTACGACAAGAAGGTCAGCACCATGCGTGACCTCCTGCCCGTGCTGGAGAAGGTTGCCCAGAGTGGCCGCCCGCTGCTGATCATCAGTGAGGATGTCGAAGGCGAAGCCCTGGCCACGCTTGTGGTGAACAAGATGCGCGGCGTGCTGAAGGTTGCTGCCGTCAAGGCCCCGGGCTTTGGCGATCGCCGCAAGGCCATGCTGGAAGATATCGCCATCCTGACCGGCGGTACGGTTGTTTCCGAGGACACCGGCTTCAAGCTGGAGAATGCCGGCATCGAGCATCTGGGAACCGCCAAGCGCATCACCATCGACAAGGACAACACCACCATCGTTGACGGTGCCGGTGCCGGCGATGCCATCAAGGGTCGCGTGGACCAGATCCGCCGCCAGATCGACGAGACCAGCAGCGACTACGATCGCGAGAAGCTGCAGGAACGCCTGGCCAAGCTGGCCGGTGGTGTGGCCGTGCTCTACATCGGTGCCGCCACCGAGGTCGAGATGAAGGAGAAGAAGGCCCGCGTGGAAGATGCCCTGCACGCCACCCGCGCTGCCGTGGAAGAAGGTATTGTGCCCGGTGGTGGCGTGGCCCTGCTGCGCAGCGCTGCCAAGGTCGATGCCCTCGATCTGCCCGGCGACCAGAAGGTTGGTGCCGGTATCGTCCGTCGCGCCCTGGAAGAGCCGATCCGTCAGATCGTGGCCAACGCCGGTCTTGAAGGCGCCATCGTGGTGCAGGAGATCCTGAGCAAGAACGAGCTGAACTACGGCTTCAACTGTGCCTCCGAAGAGTACGGCGACCTGAAGGCCATGGGTGTGATTGATCCTGCCAAGGTGACCCGTACGGCCCTCGAGAATGCCGCTTCCGTTTCCGGCCTGATGCTGATGACGGAAGTCACCATCCACGAACTGCCCGAAGAGAAGCCGGCCATGCCGGCCCCGGACATGGGCGGAATGGGTGGAATGGGCGGCATGATGTAAGCCTTTCGGCTCATCAACGACCCGATCAACCGGCTTGTCCCTTTGGGGCAGGCCGGTTTTTCTTTGCCCGGCTGGCAGGGCAAGTGACCTATCCTTAGATTGATGTCCTTGGCATACAGGAGGATTAACCTTCCTGTCACATGCCCGATGGACGGAAGCCCCCGTCTTTCCTTCATTAGGCCCTGTTTTTAAATGGAGGTCTCATGTTTCATCCCATGATTGTTCATCTGCCGCTTGGTCTGGCCGCGATTCTACCGCTTGTGGGCCTGTGGCTCGTCTGGTTGTCGCGTAAAGAGAGCATTCAGCGCCCGGTCTGGATTCTGCTGCTTCTGTTGCAGCTGGTCATGACAGCCGGTGCCTTCATGGCTGTGCAGAGTGGCGAAAAGGAAGAACACCGCGTGGAAGATCTTTTGCCTGAAGCAGGCCTGCACGAACACGAAGAGCGCGCTGAACTATTACAAAGTTTCAGCCTGCTGGTGCTGGCCGCTGCCGGTCTGGCGCTCTTTCTGGGCAGCCGCGGTGTGCTGGCAAAAGTGATGCCCCTGATTCTGCTGCTGCTCTTTTTGCTTCAGGCCGGATTGGCGGTGGCCACGGGCAAGGCCGGGGGCGAGCTCGTCTGGGACAGCGCTTCCGGGCTGACACCGCTGGAAAAGGGGCGAAGCGTGGAGAAAATCCGCGGCAGGCATGGCGAAAGGGAGGACTAACCATCGAATCTGGCTCTGATTTTTGCATACTGCAAGCGAAGAACAGGAGATTCAATGAAGCATGTTTTGATGGCGGCAAGCCTGCTGCTGGCGGGGGCTCGACTGGGCCACTCGCTGCCTGAAGCAGGTTCGCCGGCTCCCGCCCTGCCCGAGGGACAGGATCTTTCGGGCAAGATTGTCCTGCTTGATTTCTGGGCCAGCTGGTGCGAACCCTGCGCCCAGAGTTTTCCCTGGCTGGACTCCCTTCAGATCGCCCTGAAGGAGCACGCCTTTACCGTCATTGCCGTCAATGAAGACCGCAAGTGGGCCAAGGCCGAACGCTTCCTGAAAGAAGGCGCTTACACCCTTCCCGTCGTCCATGACAAGGGCGGGAAACTGGCAGCAGCCTGGGGGCTTGAAGGCATGCCTTCGAGCATTCTGATTGATGAAACAGGCACCGTGCGCTTCAGCCATGTGGGCTTTCGAGAGGGTGACAGCCAGCTCTTCGAAAAGGAAATTGACGCTTTGCTGAAAGCTGTGGAGGCTGGCCAATGAAAAGGCTGTTTTGCTGTGGCTTGCTGCTGGCCCTCAGTCTGGGCTGTGTCAGGCGCGTGCAGCCCTGGGAGCGCGACCTGCTGGCCGATCCGCAGATGAGCGCCCAGCCCGATGCTGTGGAAGCCGGACTGGACGAGCATGTTTACTTTTCCAAGGAAGCCGCACACGGCGGTGATGGCGTCGGTGGAGGAGGCTGCGGATGCAATTGAAGCATGTGCAGCCAGTGATGGCTGGTGGCGGCCTGCTGGCTGCGGCTGCCCTTTCGCTACTGGGATCCGCCCCCGGCAAGGCCGAGGCTGTTTCCGGCCGCTCTGGCAGCTGGACGATGGAGCAGGCCACGCTTGTATACAAGGAAGTCGATCAGGTTCAGGTCATCGAGCCTGTCTTGCGACTTAAGCGTCAACTGGCCGGCGATCGAGAGATTGCCCTGCGCTTCGGTTTTGATGCGATGAGTGGCGCCTCGCCCAATGGCGGAACCTCCTCAAACACGCATCAGATATTCACTTCCCCCTCGGGCAACAGCTATTCCGCCCAGCCCGGCGAGCTTCCACGGCGCACCTTTCACGACGAGCGCTTCAGCGGTGGACTTGAATACACAACGCCCATGAAGCCACAGTTGAAGCTGACCAGTGGTGCCAATTTCAGTGTAGAGACGGACTACCTGAGCCTGGGGCTTTCCAGCTCCATCGCCTGGGAGTTCAATCAAAGACACACCACGCTGAATGCAGGCATCAGCCTGAATCAGGACACTGTCTCGCCGGAAGGCGGCCTGCCCGTGGGGCTTGAACATGTATCACAGCGCGAGGAAAACAGCGACAGCGATTCCAAAACGCTGGTGGACGGCCTGATTGGTGTGACACAGGTGATGAATGAACGCTGGCTGCTGCAGGTGAATCTCGGCATGGGGCACGATTCCGGCTACATGACCGAGCCCTACAAGGGAGTCAGCGTGCTGGATGCTGATGGAGTTCCCGACACCGAAGCAGGCGGTGACCCGCTGATGCTCAACGAACGCCGTCCGGACTCGCGTAGCCGCAGCACTCTTCTGGTGCGGAACATGCTGCATCTGGGGCGTGATGTGGTGCACCTTGCCTGGCGCATGTATCACGATGACTGGGGCGTTGACAGTCACTCGCTGGATCTGAAGTACTGGCTCAAGCCCGACAGCTTTCTCGGTCGTCACGACTGGAGCTTTCGCCCGCACCTGCGCTGGGCCACGCAAAGTGCCGCGGATTTCTACAAGCCCTGGCTTTCCAGCGATGAGCTTGCCGCCTATAGCCCCGGCAGTTCGCTTGATCTAAGCTCCGACCATCGTCTTGGCGAAATGCAGAGCCTGACCGCCGGCCTGCGCGTGGACTTTCCCGAGACCGCATTTGGCCGCTTCTGGTTGAAACCCGAGTACATGGTGCAGAGCTGGACGCTGGGAGAAGCCATTCCTGCGGGCCTGGGCAGCAATGATCCCATTCCGGATCTCAAGGTGATGATGGTGACCTTTGGCTTTTCAAGGAGCTTCTGAACCACCGCGTGAAGTGACTATCGAAGCGGGTCAGTCCGAATGGCTGGCCCGCTTTTCCTGCTTTGCCGGCCCCTGTGAAATTCATCTTCCGGGCCTTTCGCGCAGCAGGGCCACGCGTGTATCACAGCAGATCGCCAAGGAAGCCTGGAGAATCGAATCGACCTACAGCCGCTACTTAAGCGCGAGCTGGCTGGGGCGGCTCAATGCCTTAAGCGGCCAGCGCATGGAGCTTCCGGAAGAAGCGGCCCGGCTCTTTTCCTTTGCCCAGGCCGGTTGGGAGGTCAGCGGCGGTGCTTTTGACATCAGCTCGGGTATTCTGCGGCGGGCCTGGAACTTTCAGGCAACAGAAGGGGAACTGAAGCCGCCGGCAAAGGCCGAGCTGAACGCCCTGATCGAGCGCGTGGGTTGGCAGAAGATTCGCTGGTCTTTGGAAGAAGGCTGGGTCGAAGTTCCTGAAGGCATGGAACTGGATCTAGGCGGACTGGGCAAGGAATATGCCGTGGATCGCGCCATTGCCATGCTTAACGCCAATGGCTTGTCGCATGCCTTGGTCAACTTCGGGGGCGATCTGGCTGCGACAGGGGCCATGCCCGGCGGTCGGCCCTGGTCGGTGGGGATCGATAATCCCGCCGCCACAGGGAGCGCCATGGCAGAAAGCATCGAGCTTTCCAGAGGGGCTCTTGCCACAAGTGGGGATGCCAGACGCTTCCTTTCCTATCGCGGCCGCCGCTATGGACATCTGCTTGACGCAAGAACCGGCTGGCCACCGCCCGACGCGCCGCGCTCGGTCAGTGTGTTGGCCGACACTTGTTCGGAGGCCGGCCTTCTGGCCAGCATCGCCCTCCTGATGGGTCCGGATGCCGAAGCCTTCCTTGAGGAGCAGGGCCGCAAGGCCTGGATCGTGCGCGACTGATTGTGCCCGCCTGCATTGGCCCCAATGCAGACCCGCGCCTGAAGCGTGCTGCTGGTGTGCTGATCAAGGCGTTGTGTTAGCTTTACGCATCAAAGGGAGGCAGCATGATCCGCATCACCTATTGCCAGGTTTGAAACTACGAACCTCGCGCCGCCGGTCTGGCGGACTTTTTAAGAAAGCAGGGATATGAAGCCATCGAGCTGGTGGCCGGCAGTGGTGGCATCTTTGATGTTGAGCTGAACGGCAAAATGATTTACAGCAAGTTCGATGAAGGGCGCTTTCCCATGCACGAGGAAATTCTCAGCCTGCTTCAGGCCTGAATACCCCATTCGACCAGCAGCTTTTCAAGCTCGGCGATGACCCGTTCTGGCGAAATCTCGGCCAGACTTCGCACCGGCTCGCAGGAGCCCTTCGCTGGCTGCTGGCGAGTGTCCGAGGCTGTGGCCAGCCAGCGCTGATTGGGCTGTGTCGGGTCGGTCCATGATTCCGGATGCACGTGCCCAAAGAGGGCGAGGCTGGGCGTGCCGGAAAGCGAGGCCAGATGTTTGGGGCCGCCATCATTGCCCACAAACAACGCGCACCTTGCCAGGATTTCCTTTAGCTGGGCGAAGGTAGGCATTTCATAATCCACCAGCGCCTTCTGGCCGATTCGTCCGGCCAGCTCCCGCGCGGCGTCTTCTTCACCCGGTCCGTAGACCAGCATGGGCTTCAGTCCCCGCTCAGCCAGCCAGCGCCCAACTTCTGCCAGATGTTCCGGCGGCCAGACCTTGTAGGCCCGCCGGCTGACGCCAAAAAGCGCCGCCACACGATATCGCTGCTGGCCATCTGGCTGCCCGGCCTTCAGCAGGCCCGCACTGGCAAAGTGCTTCTGGCAGAAGGCCTCGGCCCATTGCCTGTCCTGTTCTGACGTGGAAAAGTCCAGTGCAAGCGCGCCATGATCCAGGGGCGAATCCAGAGCGCTGGCCGCCATTTTCAACTTGTCCAGCGCACTGTAATCGCTGTTGAAGCGTTCATAGAGCCGATTGTAGCCAAGGCCTCGCCACCATCTTCCGCCAAAGCCCGAGCGAAGAGCCGCGCCGGATAGCCGCGTGAGCAGGGCAGTCTTGGGCAGGGCCTGCGCATCGATCACCCAGTCCGGCTGCCAGTTTCGGATCTGTTTCAGGCAGTCGACAAGCTGCCCGGCGCCAGAATGTTTGGGCAGAATGATTGGCGCTTCCAGATAGGGATTATGCTCGAGCAGCTGCCTGCCGATGCCTTCGCAAAGGACACGAATGGATGCCGCGGGAAAGCGCTGCTGCAGCTGACGGGCAAGGGGCGTGATCATCAGAATGTCGCCCAGCTGGCGAAGTTGAATAATCAGGATGCGTCTTGGGGAAGCAGGCATTTGGGGGCTCAGGAGAGTTCTGAATTGTGAACAGCGCAGCCCACCCACTGACCCCCCACCCGCCCGCCCGGCGTACCGGGGGCGAGCATCCAAACGGAAAACGGAAGGTCCGGGTTCCCGCTTTTCACAGACTTTCCAAGGAAAATCACTTGAGCGTCAAGCAGGCTTGTCACCACCGGCCGCCTTGTAGTCCACGTACTCTTTTTCTTCCACCAGCGTGCTGCCAAAGTGCGTGTTCAGTTCTCGCTTGGCATCGGCGCGCTCATCATTGGTGTAATACACGGCGCGGGCCAGTTCGATAAAACGCGGACCAAAGTCCTGTTTTGTCTCCAGCACACGCAGCTCATCCTCAATATCCCAGAGGCGGCCATTGATCTCGTCCAGCCGGCCTTCCAGCTCCGGATGGCGCAGACCTTTAGCCTCGGCGACCTTGTCCAGCTCGCTCAGCTCCAGCCGCACATTGGCCTTGCGCGCCTCATCCCTGAAGTTCTTCAGCTTGATGCGCAGGATGGACATCTTGTCGAGCATTTCGCCCACAGACACGGGCACTTGAATGATCACGCCTGCTCCTTCGTCTTGAACTGCAGCTCGTAGAGCTTGCGGTACTCGTCACTTGTTTTCAGCAGCTCTTCGTGCGGGCCGATGCCCACAATCCGGCCTTCCTTCATGCAAACGATCCGGTCTGCGCGTATCACGGTGCTCAGGCGATGGGCAATCACCAGCGCCGTGCGTGAACCAACACTGCGGTCCAGGGCTTCCTGCACCAGCTGCTCGCTTTCCGTGTCCAGTGCCGATGTCGCTTCATCCAGCACCAGAATTCGCGGTTGCCGTGATACAGCGCGGGCAATGGCCAGACGCTGCCGCTGGCCGCCGCTCAGGTTGCTGCCGCCTTCCAGAACCATGGCTTCAAGGCCACCCATGGTTTCAACAAAGTCGTGCGCATTAGCCATTTCAAGACTGGCCCTGACCCGCTCCAGCTGAGGCTGCTCATCCGGGTAAGCCACATTTTCGGCCACGCTCAAATTGAAGAGCCAGGTTTCCTGCCCAACCACACCGAAGAGACGCCGGTAGCTGCCCAGATCCAGCTGGCGAATGTCCTGGCCATCCAGCTCGAGATGCCCGCTGGATGGGTCCACCAGCCGTAATACAAGATTGGCCAGCGACGTCTTGCCAGATCCGCTTGCCCCTACCAGCGCAATGAATTCACCCTTACGTACACAAAGATCCACGCTGTCCAGCGCCTTGTGATCGCCGTATACGAGGCTCGCTGCCTTCAGGCAGATTGTATCACGGAAGTCATCAATCAGAGCAGCGTTCTCGATTTCCACCAGTGAGCTGCGGGTTTCCAGCAGCTCGATCAGACGATCACCCGCGCCCGTCCCCTTTTGCAGGTCGTTCCAGGTGCGTGCGACAATCTTCAGGGGATGCAGCATGGAAAGCAGAGCCGCCAGAAAGGTCAGAAAAGCCGGTCCGGAAAGGGCGGCATCGGTAGCGAGCACACGGCTTCCACCGTACCACAACATGAAGACTGCCACCAGTGTGCTGGCCCACTCGCCAAAGGGGCCGGAGAGCGCGCTGACAAACTCTAGCTTGCGCACACGCCGGAAGTAGCCTTCTGTCGCCTCTTCAAAACGATGCACCTCGCGTTCGCGGGCAAAGAAGGCCTGCACCACGCGAAAACCCTGCAGGTTCTCGGCCAGTCGGTCGCTCACGCGGGAGATGTGCTCCTGCGCGCGCCGGCTGTACTTTCTGAGCTTCTGCCCGATGAACTGAAAACTGGCCACAGCAGGTGCCAGCACCAGGACGCTGAGCAGCGTGAGCCGCCAGTCGATCCAGAGCGCCAGCGCGAAGTAGACCATGCTCTGCAGCAGATTCATCGCCAGATCGGCGATTTTGGTAATGGTCAGGCTGCGCACAACCATCACATCGTTGATCACGCGCGAAATCAGCTCGCCCTGCTTGAAGCGCTGGATCACATCCAGGCTGAGCGTCTGGATATGGCTGAAGAGATGATTGCGCAATTTGCGGATCAGCGTTTGTTCCACATGCACAAAGGCGATGCGGTAGAGATAAAGGCTGATGATTTTCAGTGTAGCACCGCCCACAGCCAGCCCGCAGAGCAGGAGCATGATGGAGAAGGGCTGATGTCGGCCCAGAAAGGCATCAAAGGCGGCGGCCAGACCTTCGCGGGCGCTGTCACTCTTCAGCGCGCTCAGCAGCTCAGCCAACAGCTGCATGATGCTTGGCCCCATGGCGTGCTCGATTCCTTCCGGAGTGGCTGAGCCGCGCAGGAAGACCCCTTCAAAAAAGGGATAGATCAGGCTGATGTTCGCCCCGGCCAGCAGGCTGGCGAAGACCATCATGATCAGACCGAGCAGGGCGGTCAGACGGACGCCCTTCATATAGGGCAGGAACATGCGGATCATGCGTAGCATTCGTGCAATATAGCGGATTTGGCTCCAGACAGCATTTTCTGACCTTTGAAGAAAGGAGGTCACATGATTGAATGGAATATCGCCACAGGCAATCCGGACAAGCTGCGAGAATTCAGGCAGATGCTGGAGGAACGCTATTCTGCCGGCATCAGGCTCTACTCGCTTGAGGATTATCCTGAACTGCCGGAGCCGGTTGAAGACGGTGATACACTGGAAGCCAACGCACTGATCAAGGCCCGCGCCCTGTTTGCGCATAGCGGCAAGCCTTCCATTGCCGATGACACAGGCCTGATGGTGGACGCCCTGAAAGGCGAGCCGGGCGTCTACTCGGCGCGCTGGGCCGGTCCTGACTGCAGCTATCGCGACAATGTGGAGAAGATGATTCGCCTGATTCGTCCGGTGCCGGCCGATCAGCGGCAGGCCTGCTTCGAGACGGTGATCGCCTTTGTCGGGCCCGATGGTGAACACACCGTCAAGGGCCGCTGCGAGGGGATCATTCTGGATGAAGCACGAGGTGCAGGCGGCTTTGGCTACGATCCCGTCTTCTATCTGCCTGAGTTGGAGCGAAGTTTCGCTGAGCTAAGTTCTGCAGAGAAGAGCCGTGTCAGCCACCGGGGCCGCGCCATGCACGCTTTCATGGACTGGTTGGCTGAAAGTGGCGGGGCTGTCAATCAAGCCTGACGCAGCCTCCATTTTTTTCTTCACTTTCCGTGTTACACGGGAACGAAGCTGCCTGTTTTTGTGTTCGGCAGACAGGAGGTCTGCATGTACACACACGTCTGGACAGCCGCATTAAGCGGTGTCGATGCTCTGCCCGTCAAGGTTGAATGCCACGCGGCCAAGGGCCTGCCCAAGATCCTCATCACCGGACTGCCTGACAGCGCCATTCGCGAAGCCGTGCCGCGTGTGCTTTCTGCAGCGCGCCTAAGCGGCTTCAAACTCAAGCTCGAACAGCGGGTTGTGGTCAATCTTGTACCGGGTGACCTGCGCAAGAGCGGCTCGAGCTTCGACCTGCCGATTGCCCTTGGTATGCTGGGAGCCATGGAGCTCATTCCGCAGGAGCTATTGCGTGATACACTCGTGCTGGGCGAGCTCGCGCTGGATGGACGAGTCGAAGCGGTCAGGGGCGTGCTCTCCCTTGTGCAGGCAGCGCGCGAAGAGGGCTTCAGCCGAATCATGGTACCGGCCGAAAACAGGGAAGAAGCACTGGCCGGTACGCGCCTGCCGGTTGCCTCGCCCGCGAGCCTGGGTGAAGCCATTCTTGCCCTGGGTCGTCCGGGGGCCTGGGAGCTGGAGCGCCCCGATGTGGAACTGCGAGCTCCATCGGCTGTCAACATGGACCTGAAAGTCGTCAGGGGACAGACGCTGGCCAGACGCGCACTGGAGATTGCCGCAGCCGGTGGACACAACCTGCTGATGGTGGGAAGTCCTGGATCCGGGAAAACCCTGCTGGCCCGCTGCATGCCCGGTATCCTGCCACCCATGAATCACAGCGAACAGTTGGAGGCCAGTCGCATTCACTCAGTTGCCGGCCTGCTCCCGGCGCGGCGAGGTTTGCTTGGCGGGCGGCCCTTCCGTGCCCCCCATGCCACCATCAGTGACGCTGGACTGATCGGCAGCGGTCGCCCGCCGCATGTGGGCGAGATCAGTCTGGCGCATCACGGTGTGCTCTTTCTGGACGAGCTGCCCCAGTTCCGGCGCACGGTTTTGGAGCAGTTAAGGCAGCCGCTCGAAGATGGCCATGTGCTTGTATCACGGGCCAGCCTGCGGCTTGAGCTGCCCAGCCGCTTCTGCCTGCTGGCAGCCATGAATCCCTGCCCCTGCGGCATGTATGGCGATCCCAGACGGGAATGTGGCTGTTCGCCTCTGGAAAGACAGCGCTATCTGGCGCGGCTCTCGGGGCCTGTGCTGGACCGGATTGATCTGCAGGTGCAGGTGGCTTCGCTGGATCAGGCCGAACTTCTGGGCGCGCATGCGGCGGAGGATTCGGCTGCTGTGGCAGCGCGAGTGCTGGTAGCTCACAAAAGGCAACTTGAACGCAATCAAGCTCTGACCGGTGGCCGGGCCCTGCCCAATGCGGCTCTGGCCGGTCCGCTTGCCCGGCAGGCCTGCCCGCTGGATGCGGCTTCACGCAGGCTGCTGGAAAAGGCCATCACGCAGAACCAGCTCAGTGGGCGCAGTCTGGACCGTGTCTTCAAGGTGGCGCGCACGGTGGCAGATCTGGCCGGTCGCGAAGAAGTTGTCTCACAGGATCTGGCGGAAGCCCTGCTGCTGCGTACGGGCCGGCTGGTGCCGGAGGATGCCCTGGCATGACCTGCCAGCCTGGTGAAAAGAAAAAGGGCGATGCTTCGCCCTTTTTGATTGATGTCAAAACGCTCTATTTCAGGAGCAGGGCCTTGGATGTATCACGCCAGTTCCCGGCTTCAATCGTGTAGAAGTATACGCCAGCAGGCAGCTGATCGGCGGACCAGCTAATCGAATGTGTTCCCGGGCCCATCAGTCCAAGGGCTTCGTCATGAACCCGCCTCCCCGACAGATCGTGCACCAGAAAGCGCACGGGCGAGGCAGTTCTTTGCTTCCAGTTGATTGTCGTTGAAGGATTGAAGGGGTTGGGATGATTGGGTAGAAGTTCAAAAGCAGCCGGAGCGGCGGTATCAACACCGATGGTGATTTCGCCCAGCTGCAGGCTGAAAGGATGGCTCTCACCAAAACCGGCAAAATCAGCGACAATCCAGTAGATGCCAGCTGGCAGGCCGATTGCTTCCAGCGCTTCGCCATCCGGACCTGCCCCCAGCTCGTTTTGGGCCAGACCACAGCTGCCCACAGGGTTTGCACAGTCACCATAGACCAGAATCACCTCATCGGCATCGCCTTCGCCAGTCAGTTCGACAAGCAGATTGGTCGCATCAGTCAGCTCCACCCTGAAGACCTGGTCCAGTCCGGGACTGCTGATCTCATTCGGGCAGCTGCTCCCGTCCACATGGGCCATTGAGGGAGCTTGTTCAACATCGATCGAGTAGGTCCCTTCCAGAACGCCGATATCCGTGTAATCGCTGCACATTTCGCCCTCTGGCAGCTGGGCTGTTAAGGACAGCGCGTAATTCTGTGCCTCTGGAAGATCACCGGGCGCGTTGTGTGTGACAACCACGAAGTAGCTGCCGGCCGGCAGCAGTTCCACACTCAAGGTTTCGGGGTGGCAGGCCGGGGCATCATCCACTGCATGGAGCACGGCGCCGTCCGTGGCGAAGTCCGTGATGTAGAGGGCGGCATCCAGCGCGTCTACATCGCAATGAAGCTCCAGAGCCATGGCGCTTTCAAGTTCGAGCAGGAACCAGTCCTGATCGCGCTCTCCGCCCTCGGCCCAGAGCGTTCCACAGACGAGATCGCCGGGCTGTATCACATCATAGCTTGAATTGGGCGGATCAGCACTCCAGCCTTCATTGGGCTCCACCTCGGGCTGGCCATCACAGCTGATTGCCTCGTGACCGGCGCAGGGGTCGCCACTGCAGGCAAGCTCCAGAGAATAGTCGATGGCTGTCAGACCGGAGGGTTCCGATCCGTGATCCACCACGATGTAATAGCTGCCTGAGGGAAGGGCTTCCACGCTGAAGGATTCGTTGTAACACGCGGGCAGGCCGTTTGCTTCTGCAAGCTGGGCACCATCCACTGCCTGCTCCATCAATCTTAGTCTGCCGTCAAAACCGCTGACAGTAAGATTCACTTCGATGTTACCACCAAAGTGCGTGTAGAGGTACCAGTCGCCTGTTGTATCACCGTCTTCAAGTGTGCCGCAGATCAGCTCTCCACAGCGCAGGAGAGTGTGGCTGCCATCTTCCCAGCCCTGATTCGGCTCTGTTTCCGGCAGACCGACACAGTCTATGGCATCACATTCCGCTGGAGGATAGATGGAAATGGCTACTTCGTCTTCAAGCTGCAAGCCCGCGCCATTCAATCCGATTTGCAGGCCAACGGTGCCGGACTCATTTTCAACACCGACCGTAGCTGAGTTTACCCCACCCGGATCCAGATCCAGATACTGGAATGTGATCACGCCGAAAGGGCTCAGGATGGCCTGAAAACTGTGATGCTGCGAGTTGTTGTCGTAGCGGGGAACATCATCCCATTCGATGATGAAGAGATTGCGCTCCTCGTCATGCCAGGTCAGAATCGCGCCGCCCGCGTCAATCAGGATATCGTCCCACATCGGGCAGATGCAGTTGTTGGGCTGCACTGTCGAAGGAATGTTCGTGTTGATCCAGACCAGACCGTTGCCGTCAAAGGTCATGTAACCGTTGGTGGAGACCATGATGCTGCTGTATTCATTCCCGTAAAAGGGAAAGGACCAGGGCAGATTCACTGTTTCCGCATCATCCAGTCCGCTCAGATTAAGCTGATCGCCAACCTGGTTGATTTCGATCCAGTCGAATTCGGGGCCGCCGGCCGTGCTGTTGCTGATCCAGAAATAGCCGAAACTGTCCGGCCCGCCACTGTCCCGTGTATCACGAAGGCTGGCCTCTTGCTGAATGTCGCTACTGTCAGGTGCAGGATCCCCCGGGCGTGCAGTGGCCGGGTGGATAATGGTCAATGTCGCCAGAGTGAGGCCGACCGGGCAAAGGCGTGAAAAGCGATGCTTCATGCAAACTCCATGCTTGGGAGCTTCAAAGTAAAAGAAAAGGGTGACCCTTGGGCCACCCTTGATTGTCTAAATCCAGCTGCTACTACTTAAGCAGCACGGCCTTGCGCGTCGCCTGCCACTCGCCGCTTGACAGCGTGTATACATAGACGCCGCTGGGCAAGCTCGCTGCATTCCATGTGAAAGTATGGCTCCCCGGGCCGCGCAGCCCGAGATCTTCCTGCATCACACGCTCACCCTTCAGGTTGTAAATGCTGATTTCAGCCTTTGCCATTTCGGGCTGAATCCACTGCACGGTCGTGACCGGGTTGAAGGGATTGGGATAGTTCTGCCTGAGTTCGAAACTGAGCTCGCGCCCTTCCAGCAGGCCGCTGTTCATGTCGATCACCTGCATCACAAAGGGGTGACTTTCACCGTATCCGGCAAAGTCCGCCACCAGCCAGTAATCACCGGCAGGCAGACCCATGAACTCAAGCACTTCGCCTTCGGTGCCGGGGCCGTGATCGTTTGCGGCAGCACCACAGCTGATCGCGGGCGTCGCGCAGTTGCCAACCAGCAGAATCACTTCGTCGGCATTGCCTTCGCCAGTCATGGCCACATGCAGGTCCATCGGTTCGGCCAGCACCACACGCAGCGTGTAATCCAGACCCGGGCTGGAAACATCACCCGGGCAGCCGGTGCCGCTGTGATGTGCGTACTCGGGCGCCGTGTCCGCGACCACCGTCCAGATGTCGTGGAAGTCGGGCACATCTTCGTAACCGTCACACATGTCCTGCGTGGGCAGGCTGCCGGAGACGGTCAGCGCATAGGCCTGCTCCTCGGGCACGCCGTTCATCTCGTTGTGGCCGATCACGATGAAGTAACTGCCAGCGGGCAGGGACTCAACCGAAATGCTTTCCGGGTGACAGGCCGGCGCGTCGTCCACCTCGTAAAGTACGCCGCCTTCAGGATTCATGTCCGTGATGAAGAGGGCTGCATCAAAGCCGTCAATTTCGCAGGAGACCACCAGCTCGGTCGCACTTTCCAGCTCCAGCAAGAACCAGTCCATGTCACGCTCGCCGGCATCGGCCCAGACCGTACCACAAATGGTTTCGTCCAGAGCGATCACGCCATAGTTGCTGTTGGGCGGATCGGCGTTCCAGCCTTCGTTGGGTTCGGCTTCTGCCGTGCCACTGCAGTCGATGGGCTCGTGTCCGGCGCAGGGATCGCCCGAGCAGTTCAGCATCAGGGCATAACTCTGCGGGCCTTCCAGATCCGGATCACCGTCATGCTCCACAACGATGTAATAGGAACCACTCTCCAGCTCGCTCAAGCTGAAGGCTTCGCCGAAGCAGCGCGGGAAGGTGTTGGCATCGGCCAGGATATCACCGCCCGGCGCACTTTCGCGCAGTGTGAGACGGGCATCAAAGTCGCTCACATCCACGATGACTTCGATGTTGCCGCCAAAGTGGGTGTAGAGGTACCAGTCGCTGTCGGTTGTGGTGCCGTCGCTTTCCAGTTCGCCACAGATCACATCGGCACAGCGAATGCTGTTGTAGCTACCGTCTTCCCAGCCCTGATTGGGCTCTACCTCGACGATGCCCGTGCAATCAACCGGCTCACAGCTGGACTGGGGCAGATAGACCACCATCGTCTCGTCGGCCACGGAGCCGCCTTCACCCTGATAGCGATAACCCAGACCACCGGAAGCGTCTGCATTCTCGATACCGACATTGGCATTGGCCACATCGCTCTGATCCATTTCATCATAGGCAACTTCGATGATGCCGCTGGGATAAAGGATGATCTCAAAGGTGAAGGGACCGCCCGAGCTGTAAGCCATGATGCCGTCGAACTGCACGATGAAGCGCTGCTCGTCTTCATCGTACTCGTAATACACGGTGCCGCCATTGTTCGGATTCAGGTCGTCCCAGAAGGGAGCGATCATGTTGTCCGGCGACCAGCCATCCCCATTGTAGAAGGGAATCGGGTTGGTGCTCCAGTAGCCTGTGTAACCCTGACCGAAGCTGATGTAACCGTTTGAAGCGATGTAGACTTCTGACTCGATGCCACCATACCAGGGGAAGTCGAAACCGATATCGAAGGGACCATCGAAACTGTCGTCGCTCAAGGACGCAGCACTTCCACTGCCACTGATATCAACCCACTCGAAATCGGGACCAGTAGGATGATCGCTATTGACCCACGTGTAGCCATAGGCATCGGGGCCGCCGAAGCTGGGCGGACTGCCCCAGTAGCCGCTGTCCGTGTTGGAGGGATCCGACTCGCCCGCGTCGAAACTGGCGGTCACGTGATAATCATAGATGACATCCGCTTCCGAATCGTAGGAGCTGTCATCGGTGAAGTTCAGGCCCGTGGTCGTGGCAATCAATTCGCCATCACGGTAGACATTGTACTCGATGAAGACACGCTCATTCAGGTGGAAGATCTCGTTCACCCGGTTGACGGCTTCGTCCTTGCTCAAGCCGCGCTGCTGCAGCAGGTAAATGGCTTCTGTATCACAGGAGGGCGACACGCCGCCAAACCAGCGGGCCAACAGTCCGGGATTGACAGGTGGCATCCAGCTCAGGCCCGTATACGACAGGAAGCCATCCGTTGCCACCAGCCCAACCGGCGGCCAGGTGTAACTGACAATGTTGAAGCTGTACGTCGGTGATACACGCGTGTTGGCGTTTTCCGAATTGTCCGTTGCCTCAACCCACCAGCTGATCATGCTGCCGGCATCCTGGTGGGGAATGTCCCCCTCGTATGTATCACCGCCAGCATTGTCCATGGCAACTTCCTGCGAAGCGCCACCGTTGATCTGATAAAACAGGCTGACCGAATCGATACCGGTCAGGTCGGTGATCTCGGCGGAAATGGTGTAATCGCCTTCCAGCTCGGTTTCCATGTCCACAGGCAGATCGTTCAGCACAATCATCGGAGGCTGGAAATCCCCTTCAAGGGCTTCCACACGAATGGCCAGTTCATCCACCAGCGCACCACCATCGCCATTGTAGTTGACCAGCAGGCCAATGGTGCCGTCACTGTTCTCGATACCAACCGTGGCAAAGGCCAGAGCGCCTTCTTCCAGGTCCAGATACTGGAAGTCCATGTCACCAGTGGGATGGAGGATGGCCTGGAAGGTCTGGTGCCAACCGTTGTTCTGATAAAGCGGAACTGCGTCCCACTGGACAATGAAGCGATCATTATCGGTGTCGTGATACGAATAGACGCCACCTCCGGCTCCCAGATTGTAGTCATCCCACATCGGGTAAATGGAATCATTGGGCTCGAAGCCATCAGGGATCGATCCGTTGGTCCAGGCCAGACCATTGATGCCAAAGGTCATGTAGCCGTTGGACGAAACCGTGATAGTCGTGTAGGTCCAGTCGTAGAAGGGGAACTGCCAGGGCAGGTCGATGGTGACCATGTCGTCCAGGCTGAAGAGGCCCAGGTTGGTGCCCACATCGCTGATCTCAACCCAGTCGAAGGTCGGGCCTTCGGGGTCATGGCTGTTCGTCCAGGCATAGCCCATCTCATCCGGGCCACCGCTTGTCGGGCGGGCGCCACGCGATCCGGTGTCGCTATTGGAAAGATCCGACTCACCGGCATCAAACTGAGCCGTGACATGATAGCTGTACTCGACATTGGGGTCGGCCCCGCCGCCGGGCAGGTCGTAATAGATCGGATCGCTGGTCGTCCCGATCAGGACATCATCACGGTAGACATTGTAATTCAGGAAGGAGCGCTCACCGCCCTCTGCCAGCAGTTCCAGCCAGATGGCCTTGGCCTCTTCGCGGTCAAGCCCGTGCTCGCGGGTCAGGCGCAGCATGGCTTCATCAAAACTGTTGGGCATTTCCGTGCCGAACCAGCGGGCTGCCAGTAGCGGCTCGACCGGGGCAAACCAGGTGATCAGGCAGTAATCCAGCAGGCCGTCGCTGGCGACAAGCCCAAAGGGCGGCCAGGTGTAGCTGACCACTTCAAAGGAATAGTTGGCTGTAACACGAAGGTTCTGGCGTTCGCTGGTATCCACCGCCTCGATGCGCCACACGATCAGGCTGCCCATTTCCTGATGGGGAATGCCTGCCTCGTATGTATCACCGTCCGTGTTCGTCATGACGACTTCAAACTCTTCGCCATTGTTCACGCGGTAGAACAGGCTGGCGGAGCCTACACCGGTGTCATCGGTAATGGTGGCTTCCACCATGTGATCACCGGGCAGCTCGGCTTCAACGGTCTCGGGCAGATTGGTGAAGCTGACGATGGGGGCCAGGAAGTCGCCGTCCAGCTGACCGAAGAGGATGGCCGTGCCGTCTGCCAGGATGCCGCCCTCGCCATTGTAGTTGTACTCGAGGCCTATTGTGCCGTCCATGTTCTCGATGCCCACGCTTGCGCCCAGCAGGTCACCTTCGTCCAGATCCTGATGAACAATGATGATCTGGCCGCTTTCATAGAGCTGCGCTTCAAAGGAGAAGGGCACGCTGCCACCAAAGGCCGGAACCTGTTCGAACTGCACAATGAAGGCGCCACTGCTTTCGTCAAGACCGTAATACACGCTGCCGCCGGAACTGGGGTTCATGTCGTCCCAGAACATGGCGATCATGTCGTTGGGCGTGCTTGTGCTGGGCATGATTGTGTTACCCAGACTTCCACTTCCCACACCAAAAGAGATGAAACCGTTGGAGCCGATGTAGAGCTCGTCCCAGGTGTTCTCGTAGAAGGGGAAGGTAAAGCCGATATCGACCGGCCCGAAACTGCTGTCGTCGGAAAGCCCGGCGATTTCGCCGGTGGCACTGATATCGATCCACTCGACTCCGGGGCCTTCGGGATCCAGACTGTTCATCCAGGCATAACCCATTTCGTCCGGTCCTCCGGCCGTCGGGCGACCGGGTGTGGGATCGATGCTGACTTCATAGTCACCAACCTGTGTCCCCTCGTCGCCGATCAGCAGGTGATAGCTTCCGGCGGCCAGATTGAGCTCGCGCATACGCGCGGCGCCGGGCATGATGCTGCAGTCGCTCCAGCCCTGTGAGGCCACCAGCATGCCACCGTCGCAGGGATCGCCATCAAAGAGGTAGAGATCCAGGGCGTAGCTGGTACCGGAGAAGCAGGCGTCAAAATCATAGAAGCCGTCTTCCTCAATGGTGACGATGTAGCCGTGATCAGCGCCATCACCGCCAACCACACTCACGCCATCCGCATTGTTGCCAATCAGGAGCGCGGGCGCTGTAACGGTGGCCTCCGGGGCGTACTCTTCACAGGGCGTGAGGCACTCATCATCGCTGAAGGTCACGGTCAGGTCGTAGTTACCACTGTCGCCGCCATAGGCATCGATCACCAGATAGTAGGTGCCGGCCTGCAGGCAGCAGGGAGGCAGATCGGACGACCAGTTTGCACAGTCAGCGCCATCGTCATTGGCGGCAATCAGCACCATGTTTTCATCAAAGATGCCGATGCAGCTGTCATAGTCGGCCGTGTTACAAACACTGGCCGCAACCTCGTAGGAAGCCTCCAGCGTAAAGGTGTACCAGGCGTCGGGACCGTCGAAACTGCTTGTGGTATAGAAGCTGCTGTTGCATTCAGTCGGTGTGGCCTGACCAACCGGAACCGTGTCGCTGAAACCGACAGTCGTTCCCGTATCCGTAAAACTGCCGCCTGCGGCAAAGGTGATTTCCACCGCGTCTTCCGGTGTATCACCGCCATCGCGCTGATTCTGCTGTGTTACACCGCGATTTGGAAATAGTCGATCCTTCAGCCATTCCGGCGCGGGCTGGCCGATCGACTTGTAATAGGCGTAGAGAGCCTGATCATCAACCGTCGCGGGAAGTCCCAGTTCAGCCTTGAGGCTGTTCAGTGATACACCGCCTGCATCGGCTTTTTGCTGCAGCTCGACCTCGCTCAAAGCGAGCGCGCTGGATGCACCAAGCAGGAGACCGCCTGCGATCGCGGGCAGCCATCGAGAACTAACGTTGTACATAGGGGCTCCTATTTAGCCTGAGGCCAGATTCTTGGCAGGTTCCGCTTGCAGCTTACAAAGTGGGGGGCGTTGATTCGAGGAAAAAACCACTATACAGCAGCTTTAACAATGAAAGGGGCGGCCCTCGTGAATGGACCGCCCCTTGCTTGAATGCGATTGCTTGGGCTGAATTACTTCAGCAGCACGGCCTTCTTTGTATCAACGTGGGCTCCGACTTTCAGCGTGTAAATGTACACACCACTGGAAAGGCTACTGGCATCCCACATGTAGTTGTGTGTGCCGGCATTTCGCAGACCCAGATCCTGCTGCATGACCATTTCACCCATCAGGTTGTAGATGGCAAGCTCGGCCTTTTCCATCTCCGGTTGCGTCCAGCTGATGGACGTGACCGGGTTGAAGGGGTTCGGGTGATTCTGCTTCAGCTGGAAGCTCAGCTCGCGACCTTCTGCCAGGCTGGAGTTCATGTCGATGATCTCCATCACGAAAGGATGGGCTTCACCGTAGCCGGCAAAGTCGGCCACCAACCAGTAGTCACCGGCGGGCAGACCAGCAAAGGTCAGGGTTTCGCTCTCGGTGCCGGCGCCAAAGTCATCGACGGCCGCACCGCAGCTGATGGCAGGCGTTTCGCAGTTGCCAACCAGCAGAATGACTTCGTCAGCATTGCCGGCGCCGGTCATGGTTACCTGCAGGTCGGTCGTCTGGGAGAGCACGATGCGAACCGTGTAGTCCAGACCCGGACTGGAAACATCACCCGGGCAACCGGTACCCGAATGGTGGGCATACTGCGGGGCCGTGTCGGCCACGACGGTCCAGATATCGTGGAAGTCGGGCACATCTTCGTAGCCTTCGCACATGTCCTGCTCGGCCAGGTTGCCGGAAACGGTCAGTGAATAGGCCTGCTCTTCGGGCACACCGTAAAGGTCGTTGTGACCGATCACGATGAAGTAGCTGCCGGAGGGCAGGGCTTCGTAACTGAGGCTTTCCGGTGCGCAGGCCGGCGCGTCGTCCACTTCCAGCAGCACGCCACCGGCGGGATCCATTTCCGTGAGGAAGAGGGCAGCATCAAAGGCATCCACCTCGCAGCTGATGGTCAGGTTGATCGCACTTTCCAGCTCCAGCAGGAACCAGTCCATGTCGCGCTCGCCGTTCTCGGCCCAGACCGTACCACAAATGGTTTCGTCCAGAGCGATCACGCCGTAGCTGCTGTTGGGCGGATCGGCGTTCCAGCCTTCGTTGGGTTCGGCTTCCGCCGTACCTTCACAGTCGATGGGATTGTGTCCGGCACAGGGATCGCCCGAGCAGGTCAGGCTGAGCGAGTAGCTCTGCGCGCCTTCCAGATCCGGATCACCCACATGCTCGACCACGATGAAGTAGGAACCACCTTCCAGCTCCGTGACGGCAAAGGCCTCGTCAAAACAGCGCGGGAAGACATCGGCTTCGGCAATTGTATCACCGCCGTTTTCAAACTCCACCAGACTGATGCGGCCGTCAAAGTCGCTCAGGTCGAGGCTGACTTCAATGTTGCCACCGAAGTGCGTGTAAAGGAACCAGTCGCTGTCGGTTGTGGTGCCGTCGCTTTCAAGCTCGCCGCAGATCACATCATCGCAGCGGATCACATTCCAGGTGTTGTCGGCCCAGCCACCATTTGGCTCGGCCTCGGCAATGCCATCACACTCAACCGGCTCGCAGTTGGAGGGCGGTGTCATGATCATGGTGACTTCATTGCTGATCGCGCCACCTTCACCGTTCACATTGTAAGCCAGACCAATCGAGGCATCGCTGTTCTCGATACCGACCGTTGCATTTTGCAGGTCGCCGGGATACATGTCTTCCCAGCTGATCTGGATGATGCCGCTCTGGTAAAGCACGGCCTGGAAGGTGTTGGTGTATTCCGGCATGGCCAGATGGGGAACATCCTGCCACTGAATCACGACGCAGCTCTGGGCTTCGATGTATTCGTAGTAGATGACGCCGCCAACGGAGGTGTAAAGGTCATCCCAGAAGGGCGCGATCAGATCGTTGGGATCATCGGCCGTGGGAATCGGGTCGCTCGTGTAATCGGTGCCGTCACCACCGAAGGTCAGGTAACCGTTGGAACTGACCAGCGCGCTGCTGTAAAAGCTTCCATAGAAGGGGAAGTCGAAGGGCAGGTTGATCTGACCACTTGTGTCGTCGCCGACGATCGCCAGATCCTGACCGCTACCACTGATGTCGATCCACTCGTATTCGGGACCGGCCACATCCAGGCTGCTCACCCAGATGTAACCGAAGGCATCGGGACCGCCACTGGTGGGACGGCTGCCACGGAATCCGCTGTCCGTATTGGAAGCATCAGATTCACCACTGTCGAATTCGGCGGTCACATGGTAGTCGTACTCGACATCCTGCTCGGCGCCATCACCGGGCATGTCATAGTAGAAGAGCTCGGTCGTCGTGGCAATGTCTTCACCATCACGATAAACATGATAGGTGATGAACTCGCGGCTGGAGCCGGCCTGCATGCTTTCCCAGACTTCCAGCGCCTCGGTCTTGCTCAGGCCGTGCTCGCGGACCAGACGATCCAGCGCTTCTGTCTCACCGGCCGGCATGTCGCCACCGAACCAGGCAAGCGCCATGGTCGGCTCCACCGGAGCCATCCAGGTGATCTGCGTGTAATCCAGCAGTCCGTCGGTCGCGTCCAGTCCGAAGGGCGGCCAGGTGTAGCTGACCACTTCAAAGCTGTAGCTTTCCGTGATACGCACATTGGCCAGATCGGAAGCATCAACGGCCTCCAGCCACCAGACCACCGTGTTACCGGCATCCTGATGGGGAATCGCACCCGTGTAGTCGTCGCCGGCCGTGTTCGTCAGCGCAACTTCAACGGCCGCGCCGCCATTCAGCGTGTAATACAAATTGGCGCTGGTCAGACCACTCTCGTCGGTGATGGTGGCTTCCACCACATAGTCACCGGTCAGTTCGGTTTCGATGGTCGTGGAAGGCATGGCGTCCAGCGTGATCAGCGGGGCAATGAAGTCGCCTTCCAGCTGCGTGAAGAGCACGGCCGTACCGTCAATGATGCTGCCGCCATCCGTGTTACAATTGTAGGAAAGACCAATGGTCCCGTCGGCATTTTCGATACCGATGGTGGCACTGGTCAGGTCGCCCTGCATGTCTTCCAGCTGAATCAGGATACTGCCATCGGCATTCATGATGGCCTGGAAGGTGTTGGGCGGACTGCTGGGGCCGGGGTAATCGGGCACGCCCGTGAACTGCACAATGAAGCGATCGTTGGCCGTGTCTTCCAGATAGTGCACGCTTCCGACGCCATCGCCCGGATCCAGATCGTCCCAGAACATGGAAATCATGGCATTGGGCGAACCGGCATCGGGCAGACAGACATTGCCCAGACTGGAACTGGCGGCCTGGAAGTTCAGGTGACCGTTGGAGCTGATGTAGATCTCGCTGTAGACACCCTCATAGAAGGGGAAGTCGATGCCCATGGGGAAGGGGCCGAGGCCCTGATCGTCACCAAGAGAAACGAGCACGGCAGCGGGATCGCCCGAAATGTCCACCCAGCTGTACTCGGGGCCATCGGGATCCTGATTATTGACCCAGGCATAACCCATTTCGTCCGGGCCGCCGCTGGTCGGGCGCTCGGGCGTGGACTGAATCATGACCTCGTAGTTGCCCACGGTGGTCCAGTCGTCACCGATCAAGAGGTGATAGCTGCCGGGCTCCAGGGAGCGTTCCATCAGGCGCGCAGCACCCCAGGGGGCCGTGCAGCTGGAGGAGTTGCTTTCATAAAGCAGGGTGCCACCGTCGCAGGGGTCGCCATCAAAGAGGGAAAGGGTCAGGCTGAAATCGCTGCCCGGCATGCAGGCATCGAAGTCGTAAAGACCCGCTTCGTCAATGGTGACCACATAGCCGACATCCGGTGCGGCGCCCCAGTAGATGTCCACGCCATCGCCCGTGTTGCCCACAAGGGTCGTGGGAACGGAAACCGTTTCCAGCGGCTCATAGGCATCACAGGGTGAATAGACATTGATCGTGAAGGCACCTTCGCCCGAACCGGGACTGGCCACACGCATGTGGTAGGTGCCGGCTTCCAGCGCCTGATTGCCCAGCAGGCCCGGGAAGGCCGCGCCCCCTTCGGTGCAGCTGACGCCGCCCG
Source organism: uncultured Bacteroidaceae bacterium (assembly GCA_964345075.1). Taxonomy (GTDB): domain Bacteria; phylum CAIWAD01; class CAIWAD01; order CAIWAD01; family CAIWAD01; genus CAYFPS01. The sequence goes on from CAYFPS010000011.1 coordinate 64,990, forward strand.
ACTGGGCCAGAATCACGCCGCCATCGCAGGGCGAAGCATCCATCAGGTAGAGAATGACATCAACTTCGGTGCCAGCGTCGCAGGCATCAAAGGAGTAGATGCCGGAAGTGCCCAGGGTCAGCGTGAAACCGCTGTCGCCCCAGCCATTGCCGTCCACATCCGCCGCGTCAACCGTGCTGCCGCTGAAGCTGCCGGGAATGGTGGCCTCGGCCAGTTCATCGGCGTACTGATCGCAGGGTTCCTGGCAGATTGCGTCACTGAAGCTGACCGTCAGGTCGTAATCACCCTCGGCCGTGCCGTAGGAATCCACCACCACATAGTAGGTGCCGGCCGGCAGGCAGCAGGGAGGCAACAGGGAGGTCCAACCGGTGCAATCGGCGCCATCATCGTTGACGGCAACCAGGTTGAGGTTTTCGTCCAGAATGCCCAGACAGCTGTCGTAGGTGGCCGCGTCACAGACGGTGGCCGAGACTTCGTAGCTGTCATCCAGCGTAAAGGTGTACCAGGCATCCGGCCCGTTGAAGCTGGATGTGGAATAATAGCTGGTGTTACAAGCGGTGGGCGGAGGCGTACCTACCAGCAGCACATCGCTGAAGCCGACGGTCGTTCCCGAATCGGTCCAGTCGCTGCCCGCTGTAAAGATGATTTCCACAGCTTCTTCCGGCGAATCACCACCATCGCGCTGGATGCGATCGGTCGTGCCAGCCAGCGGAAAGAGGCGGCTGATCAGCCATGCCGGGGCTTCTTCACCCTGTTGCTTGTACCAGGCGTAAAGGTCTTGGTCAGCCAGATTCCGCTCCGCGCCGGAATCCAGCAGGTGGCCGTATTCGGCCTCAAGCTCAGCCATGCTCTGTCCGCTGGTCCGGGACTTCTGCTCAAGGTCCTCGATGGACAGAGCAAAGCCTGCTGGGCAAGCAATGAACAGAGCAATCCACCCGGTCAATACGGGCACCAATCGTCCGATGTGTGACATAGGGGCTCCCAAATCCTTGAGCCAGTGTGATGTTAAAGGCAGGTTCCGAAGGGCTAGAGTAGCAAATCCCAAGCTGGAATCATGCATTTGGGACCTTGTGCAATAAAAAAGGGTCCCGCCTGCGCGGGACCCTGTTGCTTCTGATAAAGCTGGATTACTTCAGAAGGACGGCCTTCTTGGTATCCGTGAAGTCGCCAACGGTCAGCGTGTAGATGTACACACCGCTGGAAAGGCTGCTGGCATCCCAGACAAAGCTGTGGCTACCGGCGGCGCGGCTACCGAGCTCGACGCTCTGAACCTTTTCACCCATGATGTTGAAGACCGTCAGGTTGGCCTGGGCCAGCTCGGGCTGGTTCCAGCTGATGGTCGTCGTCGGGTTGAAGGGGTTCGGGTAGTTCTGCTCGAGGCTGAAGCTGGCCACGATGGTCGGGTCAACATCGATGTCATAACCGAAGCAGAAGTTCAGGTCATAGGCATCGCTGCCCCAACCGGCACCGCTGTCCAGCAGGCTGGTCATGTCGGCACCCGTCGAGCTGCTGCCCCAGAGGAACCAGCAGCTGGCGTCGCCGGCACCCTGAACACCGATCCAGCCTTCGGCCATTTCCAGCGGAGCGGGCAGGTCGAAGGTGAAGGTCATGCTCTCGTAAACACCGGCGTAGAGGTTGCCCGTCGGGACACCACTCAGGCTGACGTCGAAGGACTCAACCTCGTTGCCCGGCAGGTTGCCGGCTTCGTAGAAGGTGATGTAGAAGGGCGTGGGATCTTCGGTACAGGCATTCCAGGCGGCACCGTCGTTGAAGAGGGCCAGACCGTCAAAGCTGACGCTCGTGATGGCCTGCGGCACGTTGCCAAAGGCTTCTGCGCGGTTGTAGAAAGTACCGGCGCCGTCGGTGTCAAATTCGGAAACGCCGAAGCTCCAGCTGTCATCCACACCGGCAACCGTCTGGCAGTCAACATACTCGATCGTGCCACCGCAGGTGGTCTCAAGCGTGAAGGTGTAGTCACCACCGGTCCAGGCGTAGCAGTCAACCACCACATAGTAGGTGCCGGCGTCGTAGCTGCCCGTGATCGATTCGTCGGAACCGACGGCCCAGGGCATGTCAAGGCAATCCAGCGGATCGCAGCTGCCGAGCAGAACCAGATCAAGGTCTTCTGCATCCGGGGAGCTCATCGTGATGGTCATCAGACCGCCAGCGTGCTCGAGCTCGTACCAGACTTCCGGTCCGTCTTCACCGCCGAAGCAGTAGTCTTCGTACATGTTGCCAACCTGGCTGTCGGCGTTGGAACCCATCATGAGGCCATTGCACTCGAGGGTGATGGTGGCATCGCAGGGATCGGTGAATTCACAGGGAACACAGTCCACGAAGAGGCTGTAGGCCTGCTCGTCAACAACACCTTCAAAGCCGTTGTGACCCATCCACACGTAGTAGATACCGGCGGGCAGGCACTGGCTCATGGCCTCGCCATCATAGCTCTCGGGCTCGCAGAAGCCGGCGTTGTTGACGGTGGCGATGATGTTGTAAGCGTCGTCCATGATGAAGACCAGACCGTCGAACATTTCGACATCGGCGCTGATCGTCATGTAGGTGTCACCCAGCGTGAAGACCTCGAACCAGTCGGCATCACGGAAGCCACCATCGGCCCAGACGGTACCGCAGGTGGTCGTGCCGCATTCGATCGTGCCGAAGGTGTCGTCGCCACCAAAGTCCACCGGACCATTGTTGGGCTCGCCTTCGTCCAGGCCGTCGCACTCGATGGGCTCGCAGCTGCCACAGGAGATGTTCAGGCTGAAGTTACCTTCGCTAGAACTGTAACCATCGACAACCAGCCAGTAGGTACCGGCATCCAGGGCCATCACAATCTGGCTCTGCAGGCCGCAGCTGTCGTCGTTGGAGGCGATCATGGTGCCGCCACTGACCGGGCAACCATCCCACAGGGTCAGGTAGCTGTCGTAGTCCGTGCCGCCGTCGCAAAGGTCGAAGGTCACAGGGGCGGTGGCATCGACGTCAATCTGGAAGAAGAAGTCGCCGGAAGCATTGTTCACGTAATTGAACATGCCGACGGTGCTACCCGCGTAGCTGTCACCGCAGCCAAGCACAACGGGATCCACGCAGGGATCGTCGATGTTGCAGGCTTCGGCCACGACAGTCAGGCCATAGTTGGCAGGAATGTCAACACCCGTGAAGCCATTGGGGCCAACCCACACATAGTAGGTGCCGGCAAAGAGGCAGGCGGAGACAATCTGCTCGTCACCACAGATACCGGCGTTGTCAGCCGTGTAGAGGATGGTGGCGGCGTCGCTGTCGATGATGAACATCAGAGCGTTGAATTCTTCCACGGCGAGGTCGGCGGTAATGATCGAGTTCTCGGTCACGACCAGCTCGAACCAGTCCGTGTCGCGGGAATCGAAGCCCGTCTCGTCATCGAAGTAGGTGTAAACCGTACCGCAGACGGTTTCGCCACTGGTGATGGAACCGAAGGTGCCGTCGCCATTGGGGCCGTCATTGGGCTCGACTTCAGCCGTGCCGTCGCAGTTGATGGGATCGCAGCTGTTGCAGGTCACGTTCAGGCTGAAGTTACCTTCGCTGGCACTGTAACCGTCCACAACCAGCCAGTAGGTGCCGGCGGTCAGGGTGGCGTCAATCTGGCTCTGCAGGCCGCAGCTGTCGTCGTTGTTGGCGATCATCGTGCCGCCGTCGGTTGGGCAGGCATCCCACAGGGTCAGGTAGCTGTCATAGTCCGTGCCGCCGTCGCAAAGGTCGAAGGTCACGGGGCCGTCGGAGGCCAGATCAATCTGGAAGAAGAAGTCGCCAGCAGCGTTGTTGACATAGTTGAACATGCCAACCGTGCTGCCCACATAGTTGTCACCACAGCTGAGGACAACCGGATCGATGCAGGGATCGTCACCGGCCTGGCCTTCTTCTGCGGTAAAGGCTACGTTGCCACCTTCGCCGTAGTAGTCCGTGATGGCGATGATGTAGTCAACGCCCGTCTCGAAGACGAAATCGCCCTGCGTCAGGTAGGTGGCCCAGGCTGCGACGGCGCAGCCACTGTCGCCGTCACGATAGAAGAGCTCAACCATCGTGTCACAGGCGTCGAAGATGTACAGGTCGGTGTCACAGTCGGTGCCATCAACACAGGTGTCGATGTTCAGGCCAACGCCCGTACCCGTCCAGGCAAAGTACTGGAAACCGCCAGCGGGAATCGCCCAGGTGGTTCCCGCTGAAGCGAGAATGTCTTCGGCAGAAGCACAGTCTTCGTTACGGTTCTCGAGGCTGGGCGTGACGCGGTTGGCCGTGCGGAGGTGGGCTTCCACCTTGGCCAGCTGTTCGGCACTCAGTTCGCCCGTGCTACCGAGATTGCCCCTCAGGGCTTCGTTCTCAACCACATCCTTGACAACGAGCTCGGCCGAGTTGCCGAAAGGAACGTTCTCGAGGTTCTGGTTGCTGTTTGCCTTGCTGCTCGTGGAAGCCGCGGAAATGCCCAGCGAAGCATAGGCGCTACCCGCGACGGCCAGGACGAGACCAGCCGTAAGCAATTTCTTCATACAATTCTCCCTTGCTGTGGTCGGAGCGATCGCCCGTACCGCGACCCTGCGGTAGCCGGACAGGCAGCTGCGCCCAGAGAGCGACAGCCAAGCCCTTCGGCATGGGTTCCAAGCACCGACTGTTCCTGAAATGATGAGTGATGGTTTGCCAATTCGTGTCTATACCTGTTGAAAGGACACCTGCTCATTATAGAAAGACAGGGGGAGACTTCACAACGACAAAGCTGCAGCAAGAAAAAAAAGTAGCGTACAGTTCTACCTGCTGGCGTGCAGTTTCATGCACGGATGCTCGCTTCATAGAGCTGGACGTACACAGGAAGGATTTTGTCGATGGCAAAGCGGTCGCAGGCGCTGTCCCGGGCAGCCCGCGCAATCATGTCGTAATGCCGGGCATCGGAGAGCAGTTCAAGAGCCGCCTGCGCCATCGCCCCAGTATCACCCTTGTCGCACAAGTAGCTGTTCTGGCCCGAGTCAATCAGCTCCGGCAAACCGCCCACACGGCAGGCAACAACCGGTACACCACAGCTCATCGCCTCCAGCGCGGCCAGCCCGAAACTTTCCGATTCACTTGGCAGCAGAAAGACGTCGGCAACGTTCATCAGATCGACGATGTTCTCGTTGTTGCCAATGAAGTGGACGCGTGATTCAAGCTCCAGCTCTCGCACCAGTTCTTTCATGCCGTTGCGCTCAGGCCCCAGACCAGCCAGAATCAGCCGGGCGGGCAGCTTCGCCTGCACATTGGCGAAGGTTTGTATCACATCCTGAACCCGCTTGACCGGCCGGAAATTGGAAACGTGCAGCAGCAGCTTTTCATCCGGATTGGCGTAACAGCAACGCAAGTCGGCCAGGCAAAGGGGCCTGAACTCATCGGTATCCACGAAGTTGTGAATCCGTGTGACATTCAGATCCTGGCCAAAGACGCGCAGGGTTTCATCCTTGAGCCAGTCACTGACGCTTGTGATCGCATCGCTCTGCTTGAGCGTGAATTGTGTCACGGGCAGGTAGCCGGGATCCTGCCCGACCAGAGTGATGTCCGTTCCGTGCAGGGTAGTGACCAGGGGCAGCCGGTCATCTTCCAGCATGCGACTGGCCATCCAGGCGCTGATTGTGTGCGGAATCGCATAGTGGGCATGGATCAGATCCAGCCGCTCGCGCTTGTGGATTTCCAGAATCTTGCTGGTCAGTGCCAGCGAATAGGGGGGATATTCAAACAGGGGATAACTGGAAACTTCCACCTGATGAAAGTGCACGCCCGGATACATGCGATCCAGCCGAAAGGGTTTGCGGTAGCTGATGAAGTGCACCTGATGGCCGATCTTGGCCAGCTCCAGCCCGAGTTCCGTTGCGACAATGCCGCTTCCACCCTGCGTTGGGTAACAGATGATGCCGATATGCATGCTCATTGTCCCTCGCCTGCAAAGTGCTGCAGCGGATCTGCAATTTCCAGCATACCCTCGTGCCAGAAAGCCTCGCCATAGCGCTTGCCGATCAGCTGTCCGTAATACATGGCTCTGGCCTCAATGAAATGCCAGAAATCCGGGGAAGAAATAGGAGTGAGAGGTTCTGTGCTTTCCGGATTGTAGAACTGACTTTTGTAACACATGGCAGCTTTTCTGCGCACTTCCCACTGGGCCGTGATGTCCACAACAAAACTGGGTGTGAACTCGCGTCTGCCGGGGTAGAAAAGGATGCTGCGCGGGCGGAAGTGCTCCTGGGCCGTGTCCACTTTTGCCATGCCCGACAGGTAGCAGGCCTTGCGCACAAGTTGAGCGGCAGCTTCGTGATCCGGATGGTCATCTCGCTCCCAGGGGGCAAGCACAATTCCGGGCCTGTACCGGCGGATCATGCGCACCAGCTCTATTGCCTGATCACGCCCGGCCTCCAGCCTGCCATCACCAAGATCCAGACAATGGCGGAAGTCCAGACCCAGCAGAGCAGAGGCGGCGCGGCTTTCCTCGGCACGAATCTCCCTGCTGCCGCGGGTTCCCATCTCGCCTGCCGTCAAGTCCACGATGCCGATGCTGTGTCCGGCGGCTTTCATCTTGAGCAGGGTTCCCGCCGCACAGATCTCCACATCATCGGGATGGGGCCCGAAAGCCAGAACGGTTTGTGTGCTCATGCCTTTATCCCCGCTTCTGTGAGTTCCCCGTTCGATTCCACAATAAAGCGCTGCTGCTCATGCTTCAGCGGATCAATCTTCTTGAGCAGACGATCCACAAGCCCCAGGCCGCCCATGCGTCCCAGCAGGGCAAGACTGTTGACCCGCCGCTCCTGCGCACCACGACTTCCATCCTGCCAGATGCCTGCAGAGTGCAGGTCCTTCAGGCCAGCGCGATGTGTAGCCTTGTGTCGCGCCAGCAGCTGATCGGCAAGCTGTGTTACAAGATCACTGATGCGCCCACTACGCTTTTCCAGATATGCAGCTGATGGATCTGTCAGGTAGGGCTCAATGACCTTCACGATTGTATCACGGGCGTGTGTGATGGTCTGCATGTCGTGTTCACAAGCTTCTCCGCCAGGGAGTTGCCTTAGAAATTCCACTGACCACGGATCACCGGGATGCGGGGCATGCCATGGGTTAAGGCCACGCTCGCTGAATTGGATCACATCGCTGCGTCTGGCCAGCTGCAGGCGCGGGCGCGCAAACTCCAGCGGGCGATCCAGCCCCAGCACTTCCCGGGCGGACAAAAGCTGCTGATGATAGGCGCGCTCGGTTGGTCCCAGAATCACGGCGGCTGGCTTAAGCAAGGCATCCTGCAGCAGGACACGGCCCAGGGCATTTGGACTCAGCTTTTCCGGATCAGGACTCGCCTGCCATTCCTGCATTCGCTGCCGGTTGCCGGCCTCATCCTCGAGGAACCAGAGCGGGCGATCATCCACCGCAACAGGTGCCTTCATGCCCTTTGCTATCAGCGTGGATGTATCACGGGCAATGGCTTCAGAGAGTTTATGCCCATGAGCCTTCATCGCTTCGTATACGGGCAGACTGAGTTCGCGAAACTCGGGATCGGAAGGATCGAGCAAAAGCAGCTCGGCCTTCGGTAAAAGGGTCCGAAGCACTCTGGCAAAGGCCTCTACAAGAGTCGTGCTGCTCGCAGGATTCAAGTGCTGCCTTTCCTGTGGAGCAAGCAGAGATAGAACTGACTCAAGCAGCTCTGTCTGTTTCAGCCACCAGTCTGCGGAAAGCGCGACCTGCCCCACGCTCCATGAGCCTTCTCTGGGCGCTGCAAGCGGGGCTGTCAAAGGGTAGCCGGCCGCAGCCGCCTCTTTCCAGTCGTGATCGTTGCTTTCCATCCAGAAGAGGCAGAGGGGGCGTGGCTGTCCAGCGGCTTCCAGCTTGTCGGCCAGAGCCAGCATGCCAAGCAGCTTCCAGAGTGTTAGCGCCGGACCACCAAAAAGCCCGCACTGCTGTCCGGTCACCAATAGGGGCGTGCCATCAATCAGCCGCTGCTGGTGTTCAGGCGAAAGGACCCCACCAAAGCGCTTCTGCTGGCGAAGAAGCAGCTCGACCAGCCTTGTATCACGCTGGACATTCTGCTCGCAGGCTTCCTGCAGGGTCTTCATTAGTGGCTCCCCCGCTCAAGCACCAGCAGGCTGCGAGCGGATTGCGCTGTCCAGCTCTCAGCTGCCAGATTTCCCCAATGGGCTTTCAGCCGGTAACCTGCCTTGATGGCCGGAGCCAGAAACCACTCCGGCTCGTAGAGTTTGACCTGCTCTTCAATCACCCTTCTGCCGCTTGGCCTTTCCAGCGTGATACGTTTGCAGACCATGTTGCGCGAAGCGTCGATTCTGCGCTCTTCCAGCACATGAATTTCACCCACTGTGCGTTCGCTGGTGGCAATCAGGTTTTCTTTCAGACTCTGTGGATTGAGGTAATCGAAGACGATCCTGCCGCCAGCGCCGGGCAGCTGCAAATAGCGCTCCCAGCAGGCCATGTTGACCCGATCGTCCTCGTGGTAACCGAAGCTGGAGAAGAGGCTCATAACCAGGTCTGCGCCGGGTCTGATGGGCATTTGATTCAAATCCCCGCGAAGGAAGAGGGGATTGTTTTCCGTTGCATTTGCAGCACGCACCGCTTCTTCAAGGAGACTGAGCGACCAGTCCAGCGCGATCACGCGATAGCCTCTGGCAGCCAGCTGCAGACTGTGGCGGCCAGCTCCGCAGCCAAGATCCAGTACACGGGCTCCGGGAGCGGGAAGCAGCCCGGCGAGCCTCAACTTCTCGAGCAGGCCGGCGGCCTCCTCGGGGCTGCGATGCTGATAGAGTGCCAGATAATCCTGGTCAAACCAGGTGCGGTGCCAGTCATTGCTTTGCATTGGAATAAAATGGGGATTCGCGGGCGACTGCCAAAGACTCAGGCGGCTGTGTCTTCCAGCTCCTGCAGCAGGGCTTTGAGCCGATCAAGCTTGAAGGGTTTGGCCAGTGCGCGATCCACCTTGTGCTGGCTCAAGTCTTCCTGCCTTATTTGTGCGCCCCAGCCGCTAACCATGACAATGTGTGCCGCTGAAAGGCCGCGATCGGATTCCGATTGCCTTAGCCGATCGGCAAACTCCCAGCCATTCATGCCGGGCATGCCCAGATCTGTGAAAATCAGATCCTGTGCTTCACGCTGCCAGATATCCAGCGCCTCCTGAGCAGCTTCCGCGCTGCTGACTTCGTGTCCCATCATTTTCAGGATGTCACACAGCACATTGCGAACATCGGGTTCGTCGTCCACCACCAGGATTCTGCGGGAACGAAGTCCGCGAAGAGCCTCCTTCTGGGGCGTGCGCTTTTCAGTGCTTGTTTCAGCCGGTGGCAGATCCAGTGGCAGCGTGATACGAAAGCTGCTTCCGGATCCCAGATGGCTGGTGGCCTGGAGCTCGCCCTGATGGCGTTGAATGATACCCTGCGCCATGCTGAGCCCCAGTCCGTTTCCGCGCTTGCCTTTTGTTGTAAAGAAGGGATCAAAGAGGCGCTCGAGGACTTCCGGCGTCATGCCGTGTCCGCTGTCCTTAACTTCCAGCACTGCACGCTCGTCTTCCGTGATACACGAAATGCCAATTTCACCCCCGGTTGGCATGGCGTCCAGCGCATTTTGAAAGAGGTTATGCAAAACCTCGCGCAGCTCACTGGCGTTGCCCCTGACCCAGATGTCATTCGCGCCTTCAAGCGATACGCTGTAGGTGATTCCAAGCCGGTTGGCCCGGTCCTTCCAGATGGGCCGCATCATTTCAATGACTTCACTCATCAACTCGCGCGCGTTGAGTGGGCTGAAGTCGGTCTCCTGTGTGACACGGCTGAAGTCCTGGATGCGCTTGACAACAGCCGCCCCGTCCAGAGCGCTGCGATGAATCAGATCCAGACCACTTCGCAGATCGGGCGCGAGTTCTTCCAGCTGAAGAAGCTCGGTGCGTGCCACAATGGAGCCGAGGACATTGTTGAAATCGTGCGCTACGCCACTGGCCAACTGACCCATGGCCTTCATCTTTTCCGATTGCACCAGGCTCTTGCGGGTGCGCAAAAGTTCTTCGTTAAGGTCTTTCAAACTTTGGTTGACCTGTGCAACTTCCAGGGACCTGGCCTTCAGGCTATTCTGATTCTCGCTAAGCTCTTCATTCAAGCGGGCAAGTTCCCGGTTCCCTTCTTCCAGTTCCTGACGCTGCTCGGCAAGCTGCCTGTTGGCCACTTGCACTTCGGCCAATCGTCGCAGGTAAGAGTAGACCCAGCCCAGCGGGATTGCGCTAAGCAGAAATCCCATCCAGCCGAATTGCAGGTAGAGGTAGGCAAGCAGAGCACCCAGATAGAAGAGAATCAGGTTGCTCCAAAGTTCGAAGTAATGCCCTTGACTGAACTGTTTGCGAAAAGGTGTACCCAATTGCAGGCGGATGGCGAGTGAGATCAGACTCAGATTGACCAGCGTGAAAGCCACGAAGGGCAGGATGAGCATTGGCAGAACCATGGGATGGCTCAGGTCGGGCATCTGACCGCTCTTTCCACCCAGCGCATGATAGACCAGATTCGCCGCATTGACGGCCAGTACAGTCTGGCTCACATTGAACAGGCTGCGATACCAGACGGTCTTTCGCTGCAAGGCGTTGTAGCGCAGGCTGTTGATGGCGACCGCAGGCCCGGCAAAGGGTGCGCCAAAGACCAGGATCAGACAGTAATTAAGGGCCGAGTTGAGCGTGCTGGTACTTGTGCCTTCACTGCTGGCAACGTGAAAACTGCCGACCCAAAGCAGGATAGCCAGCCAGATGGCATACGTAAGCCAGGCTTCGCTGCCTGGCTGTGTGGCGAGCAATTGCTGCAGGTTCCAGAAAACGGCCGCGAGGCCTGCCAGAATGGTTAAGCTGACATGAATCAGGAGGGGCCTGTTCATGGGGGCAAGTCCTGTCAGTTGCTTCCCATGACCCAGAGAATGCGGTCGCCCAGAGTTTCCATCAGATTCGTATTAAAGTAGTCCTGCTGCCGGACGCGCTCTCTTAGCGAACCCAGTGCTTCCGGGCTGTGCGTGGCCGCTTTGGAGAGGTCCTCGCCGGAGAGCTGATCAAAAAGCTGGGCGGAAAAGGCACGGTCGAAGACCAGCTCTTCTTTTTTCAGGGATTCCATCAAATGATCGAGGATCTGATCGCGGCGCTCTTCCCACTCGGCCTGGGGAACCTGCTCCATGTGCTGCACGAGCAGTCTGCACAGCTGAACGAAGTGAGGGGCTGTCGTATGCATGGCTCTCCCAAAGCTTGCTGTCACCGGCCTGAACCGACGCTACTATCGGCTAAAGTTCGGAAGTTCTGAAGCTGTTTGCATGCAAAAACATGCACGCTGGAGCTTTTTGCCCCTTTTCCTGCAATGAACTCTTTTTGCCCCGTCTGATTCTTGACACCCCGCATTTCAGATTTTTCGTGCAGGAATCGAATCCTAAGTTCATCCCATCAGGCCAGACACGGCCAGACTGCCATCAGAACAGCCGCTTTTGCGAAAAAGCCAATTCCGGAGGTCATCATGCTTGTCAGACATCTGCTGGGCCAGAAAGGCAATGAAGTTCAGACCACGACTCCTGCTGCTACCGTGCAGGAAGCCCTCGATGCCATGATCACCCATCGCGTGGGTTCGCTGCTGGTGATGGATCAGGGCACCTTGACCGGCATTGTCACCGAGCGGGATGTTTTACGCCGCGGCCTGGCTGATGTGCGAAAACTGCGCGAGCAGCAGGTGCATGAGGTGATGAGCACGGATCTGGTGATCGCCACACCCGATGACAGCCTGCAGTACCTGATGGGTCTGATGACCCGCAACAAGATTCGCCATGTGCCGGTCTTTGAGGATGGTAGCCTCTGCGGTGTGGTCAGTATTGGCGATGTGGTTTTCGCGCTGGTGGAAGAGCACGCCACGGAAAACCGCTATCTGCGCGACTACATTCAGGGCAGCTATTGATGAAACCTTCAGCCCGCGAGCAGTTTGAACAGGAGCGCGCGCGGCTTCAGGAGCGCTTGCAGGAGCGGGGAAACCGTAACCTCAAGCGCTTTCTTTCCGTGGATCACGCCTGCTATCAGGATGGCGCGCTTAAGGCCGGCACCAAGGAACTGTTGGGGCTGGTGGCCAGTCTGGTGCTTCGCTGCGATGATTGCATCAGCTACCATGTGATACAAAGCCACAAGGCCGGTTGGTCGGCTGAAGAGATCATGGAAGCACTGGAAGTCGCTCTGGTGGTTGGTGGCAGCATTGTGATACCTCACGCAAGACGGGCCACAGCCTTGCTGGACGAACTGGAAGATGTGGATGAGCCTGATTCCGTTTGACCTGCCTGTGATACAAGCAAGCCTGCAAAAACGCTACAAACGATTTCTGGCTGATGTAATACAGGAGGACGGAAGCGTCCTCACTGTTCACGTCCCCAACTCGGGCAGTATGAAAAGCTGCATTGGTGAAGGCTGGCCCTGCCTGATCAGCGACAGCGGTAATCCCAAACGCAAGTTGCGACACACGCTGGAAGCCACCTGGAACGGTGATACATGGATTGGCGTGCAGACCCACCGGGCAAATCAACTGGCTGGAGAAGCCCTGCGAGGGGGGCTGGTTCCCGGTCTCGACTCAGCGTGGGACTTTCGCGCGGAAGTCAAAATGGGCGAGAAGAGCCGGGTTGACTGGCTCGCCAGCCGCCCGGACGGCAAGCGCTGCTGGGTGGAAGTCAAAAGCGTGACCCTGTTGATGGATGATGGCTGTCTGGCCTTCCCTGATGCCGTCAGTACGCGCGCACACAAACATCTGCAGGAACTTGTCGAGCGTGTAAAGGAGGGCGACCGGGCCCTGCTGCTGCTTCTGGTGCAGCGCCAGGATGGCTCGCACTTTCGCCCGGCCGATGAAATCGACCCGGAATACGGTCGGCTGCTGCGGGCTGCGCTGGCCGCCGGTGTTGAGGTTAAAGCGCTGCGTGTCCGGATTTCTGCGGAAGGCTTTGAGTTTGTCGGGGAGGTGGGTGTCAGGCCCGCCTGACAAATGCCGGTCTCGCAGTTCCCGATTGCCTCCTGCTTCCGCGGGAATGACAGGGGGTGGCGATAGCTGATTGCAGATTGAAGATTTGAAAAGGCGTTAGCCAATAGGCGTCAGGCGTTTGGCGTCAGCCAGAAGAAGTCACCAGTAGCCAATAACCAGGTACCAGTGGGTCAGTAACTTTCTGACTGGATACTCGTGGCTGGTAACAGGTAACTATTTGTTGCTGTGTTATGATTTCGCGTATGAAAAGTGCCAGACACGTGCCAGACACGTGCCAGACACGTGTCTGGCACCGATGGTTCAGACTGTCAAACCATCCTGACACTTCAGTAATCGCAGTTCCCGACTGAGTTCCTGATGGCGAATTGCCAATCCGTCAAGCCCACCTGACAAAAAGGGCCGCCACTTCCGTGACAGCCCCTTGATTTCGCATTAAGTAAGTCGACTTAGCGCACGAGGATCATCTTCTTCGTTTCCACGTGGCTGCCGGCCTCAAGCGTATAGAAGTACACGCCGGAAGACAGGTTGCTGGCGTCGAAGCTGACGGTGTGGCTGCCCGTGCCGCGGAAGCCGTCTTCCAGGACATCGACCAGCTGTCCGTTCAGGTTGTAAACGGAGAGCTTGACCTTCAGACCACGCTGCAGCGTGTAGCTGATCTGCGTGGTGGGGTTGAAGGGGTTAGGCACATTCTGGGACAGGGCAAAGTCACCGGGCAGCGCCTGCTCACCCAGATCGTCGCTGAAGTCACGCAGGACGGTTTCCTCAAACTGGTCGACATCGGCAACCGGAATCAGGTTCACACCCGTGCAGTACTCGGTTTCGCCCACATCCAGCGCGTTGACCATTTCCATGCGGTAATAGCAGCTGGGACGATCATCGTCGAAGTGGAAACCGATCAGCACATCGTAGTTGGTGAAGCCGGCGTAGCTGAAGTAGACATTGAACTTCGTGCCGCGCATGGCGGGCAGAACACCGTCCCACTGATCAACCGGGATGTAGCCATTGTCGGTCTTGACCGTCATGTGGATGTCGGTCAGGCCGCCATCTTCTGCCGGGCCGATCTGATCCAGCATGCTGTGATGCCAGGAAATGTGGCTGAGCGGCACATCAAAGTCGGACTCGTTCAGCAGGTGCACGGGATCGATCCACTGCACGCTGTCAAAGGCAGCGGCGGAAGTGGAGTCGCCGCACCAGGCGCTGGCATACCAGCCAACCCAGCGCACGGTCTGGGCCAGACCGACCTTGCCGTTGGCGTTCCAGGGCGTGCCATCATGCGGGGGCACGGCTTCCTTGGGAATGCGGTGGTAGTAGTAGGGGCAGGCATAGGAACCACCCTGCTCCTGCACATAACCACCCGGATCCAGGTCGTAGATGTAGGTCAGGTGGATATAATCATCCACGATCTCGGCCATGGAAACCCAGTCTTCACTGGCGCACTCGCCGGTGGCGCAGTCCGGGCTGGGGGTTTCGCTGACGTTGACCGGCTGACCCCAGGTCTCACCATTGTCAGCCGAACAGGAGATGTAGATCTCGCCGTTGCCAATGGTCAGGCCGTCGGCATCGGGCGGTCCCTGATCGGCGGCCAGACGCTGGTTCCAGGCGCAGTAGAGGTAACCGGTTTCGGGATCGATGGCGAAGTTCGGGCGGTCGTTGGCCTGACGCCAGGCACCTGAGCGCACCCAGTCCTCACCACTTTCCACTTCACGGTCATCAAAGATCGTGTTGGAACCCCAGATCAGGCTCCAGCTGCCCGTGTCCACATTGTGGTGCCACAGGTGACCCTTGCCCAGATTCCAATGCATGTACTCGTACATCATTGTGTCTTCGATGGCGGGATCCCAGATGGCGTGGATCGTGTCCGTGTACTGCGGGCCACCGGTAAAGGTAACGTGCAGGTTGTTGGCTTCCGTGTGGTCGAAAATACCGTCCACGTCGGCATAGGCGCGGCTGCCGTAATCACCGAAGGGAGCTTCGCTGTTCGGGCCGTAGTTGGTGAAGTTGGTGATATGACCTTCGTTCACCTGTGTGGTGATATCGCCATCATCGGCAATCACACCAAGAATGTCGCTGTGAATCTGGATACCGATGTAGCCATCACCCATGTCGTAGGGAATGTCTTCGGTGGAAGTCGTCTCGTGAAAGAGCACGGCTGCGCGGCTGCTGGTCTTGGAACCGACGGCCATGGCACCGAGGGCCTGGCTGTTGTCGGTCAGCATTACGGGGCTGGCATCCCAGACGAAGCCATCGCTGGAGGCCTGATACCAGACATCGTTGGAGGCGCTGTCGTAGTTGACCACATGAATGCGGTCGTCGCCATCCAGCGCAACATGCGGCCAGAGCATGCCGGTGTTGGTCTGGGTCAGCTGGAAAGCATGCGTGCAGCCAAAGAAGTCCACGCCGAACCAGGAGTCGGTATTTGAGTGCAGGGCAATCACCGAACTGTTGGCGGAAAGGCCGTTGGCGGGGGCGGCACTGGTCACGGCCATGGTGGTGTAACCGGTACGCTCGGCCATGGCATCCAGCGGGTCGACGACGCTCAGGTCCGGGTTGACGCACCAGGCCTTGACCTTGCGATCACTCCAGCCATCAAGCTGGGCCGAATGCATGACGCTGCCGTGAGCCACGCCATCGCTGGAGACAGCAATCATGCGCGTGGAGCCGTTTGACTGGTACTCGTAGGTGGTGGTGCCAAGCTGAACGGCATCACCAATCTGCGTGTCATTGATCACCTGCACGGGCTCGGCCAGACGACCGGCCTGTAGTCCATCGCTCTCCATGCCTGTGATGACAGGGTTGGCGGCCTGATTGGCCACGCGGGGGGCGATCAGTTCGTGAGCCTGATCTGCATTCCTGGCCCAGCTCAGGCTGGCGCAGGAAGCGACGAGAGCAAGCGTGAGAATGTTCCTCATGCACGATCCTTTGCTTTTGGAGAAGTGTGACAATTGAGTTCGGAATTAGGGTGAAGGTAACGCTTGCCAACTGCTAGACACAAGCATCGAAAGGAGCCCTTTCAAATTGTTGGGTTCAGCGGCCATTCAGACACGGCAAAGGGCCGCCCTTCCTTGTCCCTTGAAGCGGCTTTCCCGATATTTCAAGGTTTGATGCGAATCAGAATGCAAATAGAGAAGGAGAGCACATGGAACGCCATCGCAAGGTGATGATTATCGGCGGCGGTCCCGCCGGACTGACCGCGGCCCTTTACGCCGCACGCGCCAACCTTTCCCCCCTTTTGGTTGAAGGCATGCAGCCCGGTGGTCAGCTGACCATTACAACCGATGTGGAGAACTTTCCCGGCTTCCCCGGTGGAGTGATGGGCCCCGAGCTGATCGACCAGATGCATCAGCAGGCCGAAAAGTTCGGTACCGAGTTCCTGATGGGCACGGTTGAAAAGGCTGATCTCTCGCAGCGCCCCTTCCGCATGGATATCGACGGCGAAACCTGGACCTGTGATACACTGATCGTCGCAACCGGCGCTACTGCCCGCCTGCTGGGCATCCCGGGCGAAGACAAGCTGATGGGCTACGGCGTATCCGCCTGTGCCACCTGCGACGGCTTCTTCTTCAAGGGCAAGGAAATCTGCGTGATCGGTGGTGGTGACAGTGCTCTGGAAGAAGCCACCTACCTGACCACCTTCGCCAGCAAGGTAACCCTGATTCACCGCCGCGAAGAATTCCGTGCTTCCCCCATCATGGTGGAGAAGGGGAAGAAGAACGAGAAGGTCGAGTTCCTGCTGAACAAGAAGCCGGTGGCCTTTGTGGGCGAGCAGGCCGGCAGCGGCCTGGAAGGCGTTGAACTGGAAGATGCCCTGACTGGCGAGAAGAGCGTGCTCAAGGTGGACGGTGCTTTTGTGGCCATCGGTCACGTGCCCAACACCAGCGTCTTCAAGGGACAGCTGGACATGGACGAAACCGGCTACCTCATCTGTCAGGGTCGTACCACCGCAACCAATATCCCCGGCGTATTTGCCGCGGGCGATGTGGCCGACAGCCGCTATCGTCAGGCGATTACGGCCGCCGGAAGTGGCTGCGCGGCAGCACTGGATGCCCAGCACTTCCTGGACATGAACGAATAGTGAAGGTCGGACGCTGGCAGGCAGACACGCTGGAATTCGGACGCTTTCGTCTGGATGGTGGCGCCATGTTCGGAGTTGTCCCCAAGACACTCTGGAGCAAGCTCGCCCCCGCCGACGAGTTCAACCGCATCGACCTTGCCCTGCGCTGCCTGCTGTTGCGGGACGGTGAGCGGGTAGTACTGGTGGACTGCGGCGTTGGCGGCAAGGACAGCCCGAAGTTTCGCGAGATTTTCCATCTGGAAGATGAGGGTCGCGATGTATCACAGGAACTGGCCCGCTTCGGCCTTTCTCCCGAAGATGTCACTGATCTGATTCTGACCCACCTGCATTTTGACCACGGCGGCGGAGCTGTATCACGGGGCGAGCATGATGAGCTCCGCCTGACCTTTCCCCATGCCCGCGTCCATGTTCAGCGCGGTCAGTGGGAATGGGCGCTGAATCCCAGTCAGCGGGATCGCGCATCCTACCTGAAGGACAATCTGGAACCACTCAAGGAAGCCGATCTCAGGCTCCTCGAGGGTGATGGTGAAATCCTGCCCGGCATTTCCGTGCGCTGCGTTCACGGCCACACGCCTTTCATGCAACTGGTTGAGGTGGCCGGGGACGAGGGCGAGGCCGGACTGGTCTATTGCGCCGATCTTGTCCCGACCAGCGCTCATCTCTCACCACCCTGGGTGATGGGCTACGATCTGGAGCCGCTCAAGGCCATGCAGGAGAAGGTCGAGCTGCTTGAGCGGGTCGATGGAGAATCCAGCTGGCTTGTCTTTGAACACGATCCAGCCATTGCGGCCCTGACGCTGCAACTGGTTGATGGGAAAGCTCTTCCTGCAAGGCGACTGGAAAGCCTCTGACGGTTTCCATTAGCGCTTCAGGATGGGTATATTGATGAATCTTTAACAAGCTGAACGGTTGGCTTGATGTCATTTCAATTCAATGAAAACGAGTTGCAGGAAGCCGAGCGCATCCTTGCCCGCTATCCGGACAAGCGTAGCGCAACACTGCCCCTGCTTCATCTGGCCCAGCGCCGCATGCGCTGGATCGCCCCCGGTGTGGTCGAAGAAGTCGCCCGCCTGCTGGACATTCCCAAGGTCCAGGTCAGCGATGTGGTCAGCTTCTACACCATGTTCCAGCGGAAGCCTGTCGGCAAGCACTTGATCAGTGTCTGCCGCACCTTGAGCTGTCATGTGCTGGGCGGAGGCGAGATCATCTCCTATCTGCGCAAGCGTCTCCAGCTGGCAGAAGGCCATGGCGGCACCGATCCTTCCGGCACTTTCACGCTGGAAGAGGTGGAATGCCTTGGCTCCTGTGGCACGGCGCCTGTCTTGCTGGTGGACGGTGTGTATCACGAGAACATGACGCTGGACATGGTCCGCGAGCTGCTGGACAGGCTGGAGGCATCTCATGGCTGAGTTTATCTGCTTCCCGGCTTTGGCCAGCAAGAATCGTGTTTCCCTTGATCACTACCTGGAAGACGGCGGCTACCGCAGCCTGAAGAAGGCCCTTTCGCAGCATCAACCGGCCGAGCTGGTGGATCTGGTCAAGGCCTCCGGATTGCGTGGTCGCGGTGGTGCCGGCTTTCCCACGGGCATGAAGTGGTCCTTCCTGCCCAGGCAGAACGAGAAGCCGGTCTATCTGGTCTGCAATGCTGACGAGGGCGAGCCCGGTACCTTCAAGGATCGCGACATCATGCGCTATGCTCCCCATCAGCTGGTGGAAGGCATGGCCATTTCGGCCTTCGCGATCGGGGCCAAAACAGGCTACATCTACATTCGCGGCGAGTTCCGCGAAGAAGCCGCCGCTGTGCAGAAGGCCATTGACGAGGCCCACGAAGCGGGCTTCCTCGGAAAGAACATTCTGGGCATGGGGCACGATTTCGAGCTGCACATTCACATGGGCGCCGGTGCCTATGTCTGCGGTGAGGAAACGGCCCTGCTGAACAGCCTGGAAGGCAAGCGCGGCGAGCCGCGCACCAAGCCGCCCTTCCCGGCGGTTGTCGGTCTTTACGGCTGCCCGACCATCATCAACAATGTGGAAACCCTCGCG
>CAYFPS010000011.1:84106-126056 GCA_964345075.1 uncultured Bacteroidaceae bacterium
ACCCATCGTCCAGAACGGGCCTGAATGGTACGTCGGTCTGGGCACGCCCAAGTCACCCGGCACCAAGCTCTTCTCGGTTTCGGGCCATGTGGAGAAGCCCGGCGTCTACGAAGTGCGCATGGGCACCAGCTTTATGGACCTGCTGGAGAAGGACTGCGGCGGCATGAAGAATGGCGCGAAGCTGAAGATCCTGATCCCCGGCGGCAGCTCGGTTCCCATGCTGACAGCTGAAGAAGCGGCCACGCTCAAGCTGGACTACGAGTCCTGCATGGAGCATGGCACCATGCTGGGTTCCGGCGCGGTTATCGTGCTGGATGATTCGGTCAGCGTGCCCCACTTGCTGCAGAACCTGGCGCACTTCTATGCCCACGAAAGCTGCGGTCAGTGCACGCCCTGCCGCGAAGGCACCAACTGGATGCACCGCGTGGTGGATCGCATCGTTTCCGGCGAAGGCAGAAAGAGCGATCTGGACCTGCTGCTTGACATCTGCAAGCATGTCTCCTTTCGCACCATCTGCGCGCTGGGTGATGCCGCCACCGGACCGGTCAAGTCCGGCGTGATGAAATTCCGACACGAATTCGAAGCCCTGCTGAAGGATGCCGACAAGGCGTCCTAGGCATTTCGGGAAAGGGAGACCCGCTCCGTGACCAGCCTGCTCTTTCTGCTTCTGTCCGCGCTGACCATCGGTGGCGCACTCTGGACGGTCTTGCGCAAGAGCCCTGTGGATTCGGTGATGGGCCTGCTGGTGACCATGGTGTCGCTGGCCGGGCACTACGCCATGCTGCAGGCGCCGTTTCTTGCTGCCGTTCAGGTGATCGTCTATGCCGGTGCGGTTATCATTCTGTTCCTCTTCATCATCATGCTGCTGAATCTGCGGCGTGAAAGCCTGATCAGCCGTCATCTGCCGGAAGGTCGCTGGCGCTATGCCGTGGGCGGTGCCCTGCTTATGCCGGCGCTGGCCGGGCTCTTCAAGGCGGGCAATGCCTGGCTTTCCAGCAGTCAGCCAGTCGATGGCAGCATCGAAGCCGTGGGACTGGAACTTTTCCAGCGCTGGGTCTATCCCTTTGAGCTGACCGGCATTCTGCTGCTGGCCGCCATGGTTGGTGCGATTGCCCTGACCCGCAAATCACCGGATGAAATCAGGCGTCAAGGCGCCGGGGAGAAGCCTGATGCCTGAGGTGAATCACTACCTGCTGCTATCCATTCTGCTCTTCGGGATCGGGGCGACGGGCGTGCTGGTGCGCCGCAATGCCCTCGTTATTCTAATGTGCGTTGAGCTGATGCTGAATGCCGTCAATCTGCTGATGGTCGCCTTCAGCCACGCCCACGGCAACCTGACCGGACAGGCTTTCGCCTTTTTCAGCATGACCGTAGCGGCCGCCGAAGTGGCCGTGGGTCTTGCCATTGTGGCGCTGGTCTTCCGCTGGCGGGGATCGACGGACAGCGACGGCCTCAAGCTGCTCAAGAACTAGGAATGGCCATGCACGAAACCGCTTTCGATTTCCACTTCTGGCTGGCGCTGGTGCCCCTTCTGCCACTACTGGGCGCCATGCTGAACGGCCTTTTCGGGCGATACACAAACGTGAAGGTTTCGGGCGCGCTGGCCACCATGGCCATTGGCGCTTCCTTCCTTGTTTCGCTCAAGCTCTTCGGCGCGCTTAATCAGCTGGATGAAGAATCCCGCCGCGTGCTTGTCACCTACGCGGAATGGATGCACGCCGGTGCGCTCAATCTGGACTGGCAGCTGCTGCTGGATCCGCTTTCCATGATCTATATCCTCTTTGTGACGGGTGTGGCCACGCTCATTCACCTTTACAGCATCGGCTACATGTCCGAAGAGCCCAGCTTCGCCCGCTACTTTGCCTACCTCAACCTCTTCAGCTTCGCGATGCTGATGCTGGTGCTGGGCGGCAACTACATGGTGATGTTCCTGGGCTGGGAGGGCGTGGGTCTCTGCAGTTATCTGCTGATCGGCTTCTGGTTCAGCGACCGAGAAAAGGCCAGCGCCGGCAAGAAGGCTTTTGTTGTCAATCGCATTGGCGATTTCGGCTTTCTGTTGGGTGTCTTCCTGCTCTTCACGCATCTGGGCTCCCTGGAATACGGGGCCGTGCAGGATGGCCTTAAAGGTTTTGTCGCCGGACACTGGCTGCCGACGGCCGCCGCGCTGCTGATGTTCCTGGGTGCCACCGGCAAGAGCGCGCAGATTCCGCTCTATGTCTGGCTGCCTGACGCCATGGCCGGCCCCACGCCGGTGTCGGCGCTGATTCACGCGGCGACCATGGTCACGGCCGGCATCTACATGATCGCCCGCAGCCATTTCCTCTTTACCCTGGCACCGGCAGCCCTGATGACGGTGGCCATCGTCGGTGCCGCCACGGCCCTCTTTGCGGCTACCATCGGTCTGGCGCAGAATGACATCAAGAAGGTTCTGGCCTATTCGACTGTATCACAGCTGGGCTACATGTTCCTGGGAATGGGTGTCGGCGCCTATACGGCCGGCCTCTTCCACGTTGTGACACACGCCTTCTTCAACGCCCTGCTCTTCCTTGGCAGCGGTGCCGTGATTCACGCCATGCATCATGTGTATCACGCTACCCACGACCACCACAAGGATCCGCAGGACATGCGCAACATGGGTGGCCTGAAGAAGCACCTGCCCGTGACCTACTGGACCTTCCTGATTGGTACCATCGCCATTGCCGGCTTCCCGCCCTTCTCGGGTTTCTTCTCGAAGGACGAAATCCTCTGGCAGGCTTTCAATACTGGTCACTGGCCGCTTTGGCTGGTGGGCTTCATTGCCGCTGGTATGACCAGCTTCTACATGTTTCGTCTGCTCTTCATGACCTTCCATGGAGACTACCGCGGCAGCAAGGAAGAAGCCGGTCACTTCCACGAGAATCCACTGGTCATGACTTTCCCGCTGATGGTGCTGGCTGTGCTGGCGCTGATCGCGGGCTTCTGGGGCATGCCGCATTTCCTCGACTTCGCCCATGTGGGCAACTGGTTCGATGGCTATCTGGCGCCCGTTTTCCACAGCGCTTCCGACCTGCACTTCAGGCATGAAATGGCTTCCCACGGCAATGTGGCCCTCGAGTGGCTGCTGGCCGGCCTGAGTGTGCTGGTGGCGACTATCGGCCTTTTCATGGCCCGCCGCTTCTACCTGACGCATCCGGAATGCGCCAGCGGCCTGGTGGCCAAATGGCCCCGCCTGCATCGCCTGCTTTTGAACAAGTGGTTCGTGGATGAATTCTACGAGCGCTTTGTGATACGTCCGGTGGCCAGCCTTTCCGACTTCTTCTGGAAGCAGGTCGATGGCCTGGCGATCGAAGGTCTTGTCAATGGCAGTGGTCGTGTATCACAGCTGCTGGGCGAGCAGGTTCGCAAGTTGCAGACCGGCAGATTACCCCAGTATCTGGCAAGCATGGCTCTGGGCGCGGCCGCCCTGCTCATTTCGATTTTCTACCTGTGATGGAAAGGCCCCTGATGGACTGGATCCTTCCACTCGTAACCTTCTTCCCGCTGCTGGCCATGGCGCTTCTGGCCCTGGTTCCAGCACGGGCGACCGGTGCGCTCAAGTCAACGGCCCTTGTGCTCGCGCTTGCAGAGTTCGCTCTATCCCTGCCCCTCTTCACCGCCTTTGATGTATCACGGGCCGGTGTGTTCCAATTCGCCTTTAACGCGGACTGGATTCCGCGTTTCGGGATGAGCCTGAGCATGGGGCTGGATGGCATCAGCCTTTTCCTGGTGCTGCTGACCACACTTCTGCTGCCGATTATCGTCCTTTCCAGCTGGACCGTGACGAAGTCGCTCAAGGCCTATCTGATGATGTACTTCCTGATGACTGTGGGCATGATCGGTGTCTTTGTCGCACGCGATCTGATGCTCTTCTACGTCTTCTGGGAGCTGGTGCTGATCCCCATGTACTTCCTGATCGGCATCTGGGGCGGAGCCCGTCGTGTATACGCGGCGATCAAGTTCTTCCTTTACACCATGGCCGGCAGCGTGCTGATGCTGATCGCCATTTTTTACATCTACTGGCATACGACCACGCCTGCGGGACTGCACAGTTTCGATCTGGCCGTGATCTTTCGGGAATTCCAGGCAAGTGGCGGTAGCCAATTCTGGCTCTTCTGGGCTTTTGCCATCGCCTTTGCCATCAAGGTGCCGATGTTCCCCGTGCACACCTGGCTGCCGGACGCGCATGTTGAAGCTCCCACTGGCGGCAGTGTGATTCTGGCCGGCGTGCTGCTCAAAATGGGTACTTACGGTTTCCTGCGTTTTGCCATGCCGCTCTTTCCTGATGCCCTGCGTGTCCTCTTGCCACTCTTTGTCGGGCTGGCAGTCGTCGGCATTGTCTACGGTGCGATGATTTCCATTGTGCAGAAGGACATCAAGAAGCTGGTCGCCTACAGCTCGGTCAGTCATCTGGGCTTTGTGATGCTCGGCCTTTTTGCCCTTAACGGTGAGGGCATGACGGGTGCCGTGTTACAAATGATCAACCATGGCCTTTCCACCGGTGCCCTCTTCCTTTGTGTCGGCGTGATTTACGAGCGCCGTCACACCAGGCAGATCAGCGACTTCGGCGGAATCGCCAAGCAGATGCCGCTCTACGCCTTCGTCCTGATGGTCTTCATCCTTAGCTCGGTCGGTCTTCCCGGACTGAATGGCTTTGTTGGTGAATTCATGATCATGGCGGGCGCCTTCCGCAACTGGCCGGGTCCGGTGGCCGTGGGTGCCACGGGTGTGATTCTGGCTGCCGTTTACCTGTTGTGGATGGTGCAGCGTGTGATGTTCGGCCCGCTTGAAAACGAAAAGAACAAGAACCTTCCGGACTTGAATCTGCGCGAGCTTTTGGTGCTGCTGCCCCTGCTGGTGCTGGTTGTCTGGATTGGTGTCTACCCCGCGCCCTTCCTTGACCGGATTGATCCGGCCATCGAGGCCACGCTTGAACTGATGAGGAACCGCTGATATGGAGCTGACCGGACTCAACGCGCTGGCCATGCTGCCTGAAATCCTGCTGGCTCTGGGTGGCCTGCTGGTGCTCCTGATCAACGCCATTCAGGGCGAAACAGCAACCGGCCTCTATCGTCCCGTAACCCTGCTGGCGGCCCTGGCCGTCATCTATACCAGCCTGATGCCGCTTGGCGAAGCCGGCCCGACCATGTTCGGTGCAGCTTCGGCCGACGCGCTGGCTGCTGCCGGGCGCATTGTCGTTGCAGTCGTGCTGGTGCTGATCGCCCTTGGCGCGGAAGAATACCTGCGCAGCCGGGAAATCGCCCGTGCGGAATTCCATGCCCTGATGCTCTTTGCGGCAACAGGCATGGCTGCATTGGCCAGTGCTGGCGATCTCATCGTCGTCTTCCTTTCCATCGAAGTCTTAAGCATCAGCCTTTACGCCATGGCTGGCCTTTTGAGCCAGCGTGCCGCCAGCCGTGAAGCCGCGCTCAAGTACTTCCTGACGGGCAGCTTTGCCTCCGGCTTCCTGCTCTTCGGCATGGCGCTGATTTTCGGTGCTGCGGGCACCACGCGACTGGCTGAGATTTCGCCGGCCCTGGTGGAAAACATGGCTTCCTCAGCGGGTAGCGAGCTGATTGCCATCGGTGGAACCATTCTGATGCTGGTTGGCTTCCTTTTCAAGGTGGGCGCCGTTCCTTTCCACGCCTGGGCGCCTGATGTCTACACCGGCTCCGCCACTCCCGTGACGGCATTCATGAGCACGGCAGCCAAGGCGGCGGCCTTTGCCGGCTTCAGCCGTGTCATCCTGCCCATGACCGCCGTGGCCGATGCCTGGGTTCCGCTCCTTGCCATCGTCGCCGGCCTGACCATGCTGCTGGGCAATCTGACTGCCCTCGTCCAGACGAATGTCAAGCGCATGCTGGCCTTTTCCAGTGTGGCCCATGCCGGCTACCTGCTGCTGGGCGTGTTGGCGGCTGGCAGCGCGGGGGAGAGTCTGGAGAGCGTCATTTTCTACCTGCTGCCTTATGCGCTGATCAATGTGCCGCTCTTTCTGATTGCCGCCCATGTCAGCTCGAATGGTGGCGGCAACTACCATGTGGATGATTTCAAGGGTCTGGCCAAGCGCGAGCCGCTGCTGGCGGCCATGGTGGCGCTGTTGGTCTTTGCGCTTGCCGGCATTCCGCCGCTGGCCGGTTTCTGGGGCAAGTTCTATGTCTTCAGCAGCGCGGTGCGCGCCGGACATGCCGGACTGGCCGTTCTGGGCATTCTGACCAGCGTCCTGAGCGTCTTCTACTACATGCGGCTGGTGGTCTTCAGCTACTTCCATGAAGGTCAAAGCAGCGGCAAGCCCGCTCCTGGCGGCCTGATGCTTTCGGTGGTACTGGCTTCGCTGGCCATCGTTATCATTGGCCTCTGGCCGAACCTCTGGCTGAATGTGACTCAGGGCATCGGTCTTTAGACCGGGCGCCAAATCAAATGAATGATTCAGGGCGGCCAGACCGCCCTGTTTTACAAGACCCTTTTCGCCTTCAGCTTGAAGGCCATTTGGCCGATAGGGTCTAAATACACAGTGATTCAAAAGGAAGAGCCATGCGTCGACTGTTTCTGCTTTGCGCCGGACTCCTGCTCGTTCTCCTCCCCCTCGTCGGACAGCAGTTTGACAATCATCAGGGCCAGGCCCTGGCCAGTGCTGCAAATGCACCTGCCACGGCCGAACACGCCGCCGACAGCCATGCCGCCACGGCAGCCGGGCACGGCGACGGCCATGGAGAAGTACATGCTGGTGGACTGGGTGCAGGCCTGCCGCTCTGGAGCACCATTCCTTTCGTGGGGATTCTGCTTTCCATCGCGCTCTTCCCGCTGCTGGCTCCGCATTTCTGGCATCATCACTTTGGCAAGATCGCCACCTTCTGGGCCGTGCTCTTCGTCGTGCCCTTTACCATTGCCTATGGCATGCATGAGAGCCTGCACGCGGTCCTGCATATCTATGTGCTGGACTATATTCCCTTCATTGTGCTGCTGGCCAGCCTCTTCGTGATCGCCGGCGGTATTGCGGTCAAGGGTAGCCTTTCCGGCACGCCAATCGTGAACACGGCCATTCTGCTGATCGGCACCATTCTGTCCAGCTGGATTGGAACCACCGGCAGCTCGATGCTGCTGATTCGTCCCTTGCTCAAGTCCAACAGCCATCGCAAAAGCCGTGCTCACCTGGTGATCTTCTTCATCTTTCTGGTCTCGAATATCGGTGGCGCGCTGACACCCATTGGTGATCCTCCGCTCTTTCTGGGCTTCCTGCATGGCGTGGATTTCTTCTGGACGCTGAAGACCTTGCCGATGATGACCTTCAATGTGGTCGTGCTGCTTGTCGTCTTTTTTGCGCTGGATCGCTACATGCTCAACAAGGAGCAGATGCCGGAGAAGGAACTGGAAGAAGAAGCCTCACCGGTCAGGCTTGAGGGCGCTTTCAACTTCCTGCTGCTGGGTGGCGTTGTGGCAGCCGTGATTCTGTCCGGCGTCTATAACAGCGACCCGCTCTTTTACGATCAGGCACAGCATCATGCCAAGGGCCTTGTCCTGATGGGCGGCGAGCATCCGCTGGTCTGGCCCTGGATCAACATGTTGCGCGATGGCGTGCTGATCCTGCTTCTTGTGCTAAGCCTCAAGGCAACGAAAAAAGAAACCCGCGAAGCCAACGACTTCAACTGGTTCCCGATTCAGGAAGTCGCCTACCTTTTCGCCGGAATTTTCATGACCATCATTCCGGCACTGGAGATCCTGAAAGCCGGTACAAGCGGCGCCATGGGCTTCATTGTGGAGAAGGTCTCGACCGATGCCAGCTACTTCTGGGTAACGGGAATTCTCTCCAGCTTCCTGGACAATGCCCCGACTTATCTGACCTTCTTCAACACGGCTCTGGGCAGCTTCTATCCGGGCATGACGGAGGCCGTGCCTCGACTGATGGAGGAGCATGGCGGCACGCTGCTGGCCATCTCCTGTGGTGCGGTCTTCATGGGGGCTAACACCTACATCGGCAACGCCCCGAACTTCATGGTGAAGAGCATTGCCGAGCAGGGCGGAGTAAAAATGCCCAGCTTCTTTGGTTACATGGGCTGGTCTCTGGTCTTCCTGATTCCGCTCTTTGTTGTGAACACATTCCTCTTCTTTTGAGAAACAGGCGTGGAACTACGGCAGATTGCAACCGGCGGCGATCGCAATTACGGCTACCTTGTGACACATGGTAGCGAGGCCCTGATTGTTGATCCGGGCGAAGCCATCGACGGGCTGCTTGATGCTCTGGTGGAAAGTGGCTGTCGCCTGCGCTGGGTGATTGGCACCCACAGCCACATGGATCACATTGGCAGTGCCGATGAACTGATCCGGCTGGCTGGCGGCAGACTGCTTCTTTCGGAATTCAGCGATCACAGTGCCGATCAGCGGCTGAGAGGGGCAGATCTGGAGCTGTCCTTGGGCGATGCCCGTGTGCGCCTGCTGGCTACTCCCGGCCACACGCCCTGCAGCTTGTGTGTCCTGCTGCCTGCCATGGAAGGCCGTCCGCCCCGCTTGATTTCGGGCGACACGCTTTTCGTTGGCAAGATTGGCGGGACACAGGATGAGAGAGCAGCAGCTGCCGAGTACAAGAGCCTGCACGAAGTACTGCTAAAGCTGCCTGCGGAAACGGAAGTCTGGCCCGGTCACAATTATGGCACGCGCCCTTCCAGCAGCATCGGGGCTGAAGCCAGGGAGAATCCCTTTCTCATTCAGCCGGACTTCGCGGCCTTCTGCCACTTGAAGGCGAACTGGGCTCAGTACAAGCTCGAGCACGGCATCGCCTGATCTGGCAGAAATTCAGTCAACAACAAAAAAGGGGAAGCAATGCTTCCCCTTTTGCTCGGCCATCGATTCAATCAGCGGCTAAGCAACAGCCGCTCTACGCTCATGCCCGACTCCGTCTGCAGGCGGGCCAGATAAAGGCCCGAAGCCAGGCCGGAGGCATCGAAGCTGAGACTGTGATTTCCGCTTTCCATCATGCCATCCACCAGCACGGCCACTTCACGACCCATCAGATCGAAAACGCTCAGATTGACCATGCCTGTCTCGGCCAGCTCTACCTGAAGGCGTGTGGTCGGATTGAAAGGATTGGGCCAGGCACTCAGGGTGTCGAAGCTGACGGGCAGTTCGGCTTCAACCTGCGTATCATCGGTCACGCAAATGGTACCGACCTGATTGTCCACCAGATCCTCGCCAATGCCATCATCCTGAATGGATCCGGAGAAGACGGCGTAATTGAAGCAGATGGTGTTATCAGTCACTTCAAAGAGGCCGGGAACACCCGCGAGGGCCAGCTCGAAGTCGGGGCCGATGGCATGGGCGCCCTCATGCAGGGGGATGGGCGTGCCAAAGCTGAAATTGATGCCAAAGGGGTGATCAAGGTAATCGGCCACGACATAGCTATCTGTCAAGGACGATACGCCGGCGATGACATCAAAGCTGCTATCCATGTCCACGTCAAAGGCGATGCAGATGGACTCGCTGCCGCTCAAGTTTGGCAGGCCCAGACCGCCGTTTGCAGCCAGCCAGGGGCTGGTTGTGCCTTCGCCGCCGTCACCGTCGGCATCGCCGGCAATCCCGAAATAGTCAATGCCGACCAGCAGCTCTCCGGCGTCCAGATCCAGACTGAAAAGAATGCGCTCGAAGTCAAAACCGGAAATGGTTCCTGCAGGTGCATTGCCCGGCAGGCCCACATCGGGCACGCCACCATCGTCAATGACTTCTGCCGTGCTCAGTCCGGCAAAGTCGACGGTTGCATCCCCAGTAAAACTTGCAGCACAAAGTTGTCCAGCCAGAAAGGCCAGCCCCAGGGCCAAGCTTCGCTTCATGATTTCCCCCAAATGAATGAAAACGGTTTTAGGTGTTCAGGATTCTGTGCAAAGTCTGGGCCAAGACATGAATGGCAATACAAAGCTGAGTTGAGGGGCCAAGATCAGTTTGCACTGCCGGATACTGAGCAAGTGGTGCCGAAAAATGGACAAAAGCCCCGCATTCAACGAATGCGGGGCAGAGGGAGGATGAAGTCAGGCTACTTGCTAAGCAGCAGACGCTCTACCTGAACGTCCTGCTCGGTGGCAAGGCGGGCCAGGTAAAGACCCGAAGGCAGGTTGGCGCCATTGAAGTGCACCGTGTGGCTGCCACTTTCCATCATGCCGTTCACGAGCGTCTGGACCTTCTGGCCCATCAGGTTGTAGACAGCAAGATCAACCATGCCGGTCTCGGCCAGATTCAGGCTGAGGCTGGTGGCCGGGTTGAAGGGATTGGGATAGGCGGCCAGCGTGTTGAAGCTGGTCGGCAACATGACGTCCACAACCGTGTCGTCCGTCACGCAGACGGTTCCGGACTGAAAGTCTTCACCGATACCATCGTCCTGCAGCGAACCGGCGAAAACCAGGAAGCTGAAGCAGGCGGTGTTGTCAACGATATCAACCAGGCTGCTGATGTTCGTCAGAGCCAGCTCAAAGTCGTTGCCATAAGCATGTCCACCGTCGTAGGGCAGCGGATTGCTCTCGTCGAAGCTGAAGCTGATACCAAGTGCGGCCGGCGTGTAACCGGTTACGGCAAAGGCATTACCCTCGCTGCTGACACCGGCAATCACGTCCCAGGTATCGTCACCCGTGAAGTCGAAGGCGATGCAGATGGACTCAGTCATAGCGAGGTTCGGCAGGTCAACACCGCCGTTGCCCAGAACCCAACCCGTCGAAGTACCCTGTCCACCATCACCGTCGGCATCGCCGGCGATTCCAAAGAAATCGATTCCGACACTCAGCATGTCGGCATCGAGATCCAGCACAAACAGGCTGCGATCAATATCCCAACCCGAAACGGTGCCGGCCGGCGCATTGCCGGGCAGACCCACGTCGCCGGATCCATCAATGACTTCTGCATAACCGGAACCGGCGAAGTCCGTCGGGACATCCCCGGTGAAGGTTACGGCAAAAGCCGCGCCTCCCATGGCAAGCATGGCGAGACCAATAACAATACGGTTGCGGAGCATGACTCCCCCTTTCCTAAACCACCTGATGAAATGTTCATTCGTTTGATTTTGCTGTGGCCGAAGCCACTGAAGGCACAACCTCTGGGAAAGGCCGTGGTCTTCAGGAAACTTATCTGCAAGAGACGTGCCAATCGATAACTGTACGATGAAGTGGATGAATGGCCTTAAAAATCCGATAAGTGTATTCTCCTAAAAGAGCCCCTGACCGATCTTGAACAGTGGGTGCTCGAAAATGGACACTCTTATGCGCTAAGTGGCTGCTTCGTTAGCTATTGGCAAAGCCCTGCACGCAGTCAACTAACGACTAAGGAGAAGCCTTTCTGTTCTCTTCAATTCACCGTATGAAGCTGTAGCCAGATACAAGCCTGATGGCAAGGCGCTGGCATCCAGTGCAAAATCGTGTCTGCCCGTGCCCAGAACACCAGCGTGAAGGCGCTTGACGAGCTGCCCTTGCAGGTTGTAAAGATTCAGCTCGCCTTCCGCCGTGTGATCCAGTGTTAGTGAAAGTGTGGTTCGCGGATTAAAGGGATTGGGCCAGGCCTCCATCAGGAAGGCCGTTTGCGGCATGGCTGCCTCAACGACCTGTTGATCGCGCAGACAGACTTCACCCAGCAAAATGTCCTCGCCAATACCGTCATCCTGCAGGGATCCGGAGAAGACCCTGAAGCGCATGCAAAGCTCTTCGCCACTCAGGTCGGTAAGGCTGGCAAGCTGGTCGATGCGCGCTTCATAGTCGGGGCCGACTGCATGGTCACCTGCCAGTGGTGACGACGTGGCAAAGGAGAAAGGCATGCCCAGAGCTGCCGGATAGTAAAGGCAGATGCTGTGATCGCCATTTAGAGCACTGTAGCCAGTCATGACTTCGTACTGATCGTAAGGGGCAAAGTCGAGGGCGACGCAAATGCTCTCGGTGCCTTGAAAACCGGGCATGTCCGTGCCGCCGTTGGAAAGCAACCAGATTGAACTTGTTCCTTCACCCCCGTCGCCATCGGCATCACCGGCGATTCCGATGTAATCAAGACCCAGGTAGAGGGCTTCTTCTTCCATGTCCAGATGAAAGAGAATGCGTTCAAAATCCCATCCGGATTGGGTTCCTGCGGGGGCGTTTGGCGGGATGCCGACATCTCCGGCTGTATCCGGGATCTCGACATAGTCCTGGCTGTTGAAGTCAGCTGGCACATTCCCTGTCAGGGGCATGGCCACTCCCGGCAAACGATGGATTCCCAGCACAAGACCCAGCATGATCAGCACGCGAGTCATGGTACACTCCATTGTTTGGCTTCAAGGAGTGTCGACTATTGCACTATGCGTCTTTAGAAAGTGGATCAAAATTGTGCCTGAATTCGTGCAGAAATCAGGCATGGTGCCAAGGTTGAATGCGTAGACCTGTCCGGGCTAGTAAAAAACGGGGAGCCCCTTCGGACTCCCCGCCAATGGTTCTGTCTATTTGTGCAAGCTACTTCGTCAGCAGCAGGCGCTCCACCATTACGCCCTCATCCGTTGCCAGACGGGCCAGATAAAGACCACTGGGCAGGGCCGAGGCATTGAAGTTCAGGCTATGGCTGCCGGCTTCCAGCATGCCACAGTGCACTTTACTAACCAGCTGTCCATTAAGGTTGTAGACGGCCAGATCCGCCATGCCCGTCTGTGCCATTTCCACCTTGAGGGTGGTGGTGGGGTTGAAGGGATTGGGGTAGGCCGAAAGCAGGTTCATGCTGGTGGGCAGTTCGGCAAGGACTTCATCATTTTCAAAGCAGAGCGTGCCATTGGCGTAATCCTCGCCAATGCCGTCATCTTCCAGGCTTCCCGCAAAGGTCGAATAGCCAATGCAGTATTCTGCGCCGGTTGCGTAGTTCTCAAGGCCGCCAATCCGGAATTCGACATCATGACCATAGAAGTGCCCATGATCAAAAGAGCTGGCATCGGCACCAAAAGACCAGTTGATGCCGCCTGGATTGTAATCGTATAAGGCCACCTGATGTCCTGGACCATTGCTATCTACACCGGCAATGATGTCGTAGGCACCGTCAAAGTCCAGATCCAGCGCCATGCAAATGGATTCGCTCATACCCAGATTGGGAATATCCGTTCCGCTATATCCGGCCAGCCAGGGCGAGGTTGTGCCTTCACCACCATCACCATCCGCGTCACCGGCCGCGCCATAGAAGGCAATACCGATGTTCAGTTCATCCGCCGTCAGGTCAAGATCGAAGTGTGTTTCTTCGATGTCCCAGCCAGAGACGGTTCCAACAGGTGCGTTGTAGGGCAGGCCGACATCGCCGGGCCCGTCAACAACAACCTGCGCCCCGGATCCTGCAAAGTCAACGGACACATCCCCTGTAAAGGTCAGGGCTTGCGCCGCGCTGCATGCAAGGCCAACGAGGGCAAGCATAGTCAAGCTACGGGTCATGGGAATCCCCCCAAATCCAGTTAAACGGTGTTTCTTTTCATGATTGCGTGGGCTTTAGGGCACAAAGCTTACGCGTTCGCATAGTGCAGAGCAAGATGTGTGCCAAGTTGAAACAATACTAGACATGAAAAATAATTCACTTGCTTGAGCTTTGAGTCAAAGCTGGTGTTCATAATCCGTCACTCTGTGCTGGATATTGAACACTATTGAAATTGCCGTATTTGGCATTAGCGGAAATTGACAATCCTTGCACTTTCGATCTGCTGCAGACTCCTCTCCGCTCCGGGTGCTGTGGTTTGGTTCCGCCTCTCCGGGTGGCTATATTACCGGGTTGTAATTGCCAAGCAACGAGGCAGCTTTGAATTCACGAATTGCCACATCCTGTCTATTTTTCCTGATGATCGCTGGACAGGGTTGTGATCAGGTGGAAAGCACCCTTGGCGGGGATCCGGGTGGCGAGGCCCTTTTCCGGAGCGACAGCCTGAGTGCCCAGCGTACTCTGCAATACCACCGACCCCAACAGATGCTGGGAGCCATCTACCAGACTGCTGGCCGCATTGATAGTCTGGGGCTGGAGAGCGTGCTGGTCTTTCAACTGGACTATACGCCCGCAGAGCTTTGGGATCCGCAGCCCGACAGCGCATGGGTTGACCTTTCCTTCAAGATGTCCAATGACACGCTGGCCTACTGGTTTCCCAATGACGGTGATCCGCCGGTCGAGCAGCCTGCAGGTAGCCGCAACATTGCTGATCTGGATCTGTTGATGCTGGAGGGCAGCGGGCTCGTCTATGATGATCTGGCCTGGGAGCAGCTTTTTGATGATGCGGGCAACTGCTTGCTGGAAGTCCAGGACAGTCTGCGCTTCAGGGTAAATGATGATGATGTCGTTTACGGTGATGATGATAATCCGCTGGACGGCCGCCGCACCTATCGCCGCCTGCCGCTGGACTGGTTCCAGGCAGCCGATACCACTCAGCGCACCTTTGCCCTGAGGATGGCCCCCGAACACCAGGGCCTGGTTCAGCTGCTGGCTGCAGGCTGGACCAGTGAACTGCGCCCGGGTATCTGGTTCCATGAGATCAGCTACGACACCCTGACCGAGAACGATGAAACCGTAATCACCACCGTGCGTGATTCAAGTTTCGTGACGGCCAGCTGGCAGAGCAGCGTAATTCGTGATACACCTGATGCGGGCACCTTGAGCCTTTCCAGCGGCTGGGCCTCACAGGTCCTGCTGGAGTTGCCCCCCCTGATTGATGACGAAAACGAAGCGGAGATGGATCCGCTGCTCAGTTCCTTTGTGGAGGTCAGCCTGCTGCTTCCACTTGGCGAGCGTTTTCTTCGCATGGAAGGCGCCAAGATCAATGCCTATACGCTGAGTGCCTTTGACAGCGCGGGTGTGGATCTGGAGAGCTGGCAGCTGGTTGGATCCACGACGCTGGCCGACGGTGACAGTCTGGCCGATATCAATCTGATTTCGCATTTCCGGCAGATCTGGGTAGAAGAAGACAGCTTTGTCTCGACCGACCCGGTTGTCCTTGCACTCAAGCTCGACGATTACAGTTTGCTGCAACTGCGCAAGCTGGAAATCGAGCCGACTGGCGGTGATACAGGCCCACGCCTGCGCTATCGCCTGTCCAGCGCGCCCGACGAATGGAGGCAGCCATGAAGAAGCTTCTGCTTGGCCTGCTGCTCGTCGCAGGAATTCAATCTGTATCACAGGCCGTCGGCCCCTTCACACAGCAGCCCTGGGGCCAGAGCCGCTGGGCGGGCAGCACGGCAGACATGGGTCGAGGCGGCGCCGGTATCGCCTATCTGGATTCCACGCGCCTGCACGAGCAGAACCCCGCCACCTTCCACATGGGTCGTCTGACCCGTTTCCAGATCGGCTTTTCCGGTGCGCGCAGCAGCGTTTCCGATGGCGTTAGCAGCGAGGCTCTTTCTGCAGGTGCATTTGATTCCTGGTCGCTGGGCTTTCCGCTTCTGTGGAAGGATCTGTCGGCAGGCCTGCTCTTAAGGCCGCTAAGTAGCGTGGATTACCTGCACGCCAGCAGCGCGGCTGATGATCTTGGTCGTGAATACACTGTATCACGAAAAGGTTCGGGCGGCCTGAGTGAAGTAGCGATGGTGCTGGCCGGTGATACAAAAATCAAGGGCTTGCGTCTGGGCCTGCAGCTGGGCGTCCAGTTCGGGAGCATTCTGGAGGAGTGGAAGCTCTTCTACCCCGAATCTGCCCCGCCCTACGACAGCTGGGTCAATCAGCGCAGAAGCCTGATCGGTTTTCAACCGCGGCTTGGTGTGCATTACACGGCCAGCAGAGTGATGCTGGGCTTCAGCTGGGCCCCGGCCAGCACTGCCGACATGACGATCGATCTGGAAAACAAGGCCAACAGCACCGATGGTGAAGTGGCCACCACAAGCACCAAACTTCCCGGCGATCTGTCCGCTGGACTGGCTTTAAGGCTGGACGAATGGTGGCTTTGTGCGGACTTGCACCTGCAGGATTGGTCAAGCACGGATCTGGGGCTTGAAGGCAACAATCAGCTGCGTGTGGATCAACCTCTGGGACTTGCCCTGGGACTTGAGCTCCCGATGAGCGAAGAGTTTGCGGCCCCACTTCTCAGGCGGGCCGACTGGAGATTCGGACTGCGCATGGAGCAGAGCTACGCGGACTGGCTGCGCTCAGACGGTGTAGCGGAAAAACTGGAAAGCATGACCTTCAGCGGCGGACTTTCACTTCCGCTGAAATCGCGCGGGACCTGGCTTGATCTGGCCGTCGAGTACGAACTGCGCGGTAATACAGGCACGCTTGGACTGGATGAGAAGACTCTTCGGTTCCGGGCAGGCTTCAGCGCGCGGGATATCTGGTTCCTGCGCCCCAAGTACTGATGATCAACAACAATAATTGAAACGCAAGCAGGAGAAGACAATGAAGCATCTTGTCACTGTCCTCGCGCTGGCGCTGCTTTTCGGCGCCTGCAATCAGGCCTATCAGACACCGCAGCCCGCAGCAGAAACCAAGCCTGCCGTCAGCGAAGCGGAAAAGGCCAAGCGTGAAATGGAGATGAAGAAGAATCTCAGCTTCGCTTACGAATACTACAAACAGCACAACTATGCCGAAGCCCGCGACTACTACCTCAAGGTCTTCGACCTGGACACTGACTACCAGTATGCCAGCCACCTCAAGCGTCTGGCCACCTGCTACACGCAGCTGGGAGTGCAGGACAGCGCGCTGCTGATGCTTGAGCTGGCTGTCGAGAAGCTGCCTGAGAGCCACTACGAGCATCGTACGCTGGGTGACCTTTACAATCGATCCGGCCGCAAGGAAGATGCCCTGCGCGAGTTCCGCATCTGCCAGGAGCTCAAGGAAGAAGATCTTGAGAGCACACGCGATATCGTGCGCATCCTCTCGGACCGCGCGGCTGAAAGCGACGAGCTGGAAGACTGGGACAATGTGCTCGCCGAGCTGGATCTGCTGATTGAGCTGGATCCGGAAAACCCCGATTGGCCGAAGCAGAAAGACGATATTCTCGCCCGTCATTACGATCCGGAAGAGCTGATTGCCTCGCTGCGTCAGAGCCATCAGAGCTTTCCCGAGGACACCAAGATCACACGCAAGCTTGCCACACAGCTGGTGGAGTTTGCCACTCGTGATACATACGAAGAAGCCATTCCCCTGCTGGACGAGCTGCTTGCCGCCAATGGCGAAGACGGACGCCTGCTGGATCTGAAGGCCCGCTCCCTGGAAGGCCTGGGCCGTGGCTATGATGCCGCCAGCGTGCTTGTGCAGTACAGCCGCATTGATGCCGGCAACAAGGAACTGCCGGTGCGCATTGGTGAGGTCTACCTTAACCTGAACGATCTGGAGAAGGCCGCCTACTGGGCCGGGCGCAGCAAGAGTTCCTTTCCTGCCTACGGCAAGGGCTACATCCTGATGGCCCGCGTATACGTGGCGGCCGTGGATCGCTGTGCCGGAACGGCCCTGAGCTTCGACGACAAACTCGTATACGAGTACGCCTACAATGAATATGGCAAGGTAGGCTCCGGCCCCTTCTACGCAACGGCCCAGGCTGGACGCAAGTCGCTGGCCGAAGTGCTGCCGACCAAGGAAGACCGCTTCTTCAACAAGCACGAAGTGCCCAAGGGAGAGTGCTACGCGTGGCTCTTTCAGTAATCGGAATCGCCTCTGATCATGCAGGCTTCGAGCTCAAAGCCGAGCTGACAGCCCTATTGAAGGAGAAAGGCTGGCAGGTTCGTGACTTTGGCACACACAGTGCCGAGTCCTGCGACTATCCGGATACCATTGTGCCCTGTGCCCGTGCGCTGGCTCGCGGCGAACTTGAGCGCGCGCTGGTCATCTGCGGCAGCGGAATTGGTGCTTCAATCTGCGCCAACAAGGTGCCGGGTGTGCGCGCCGCCCTTTGTCTGGAACCTTCGCAAGCAGAATTCTGCAGAAGACACAACCGCGCCGACTGCCTGGTGCTGGCGGCCCGTGAACGCAGCCTGGAAGAAAACCGCCGGCTGCTCGAAATCTGGCTGGAAGCACCCTTCGATGGTGGCCGCCACCAGACCCGGATCGAGAAGATCCATCGTTTAACTCAATGTTGAGGTAATCATGTCGTACCTGAAGAATCAGGATCCTGCCGTATACGACCTTCAGCTGAAGGAGCTGGCCCGCCAGCGTGATACACTGGAAATGATCGCCAGTGAGAATTTTACTTCCCGCGCGGTGATGGAAGCACAGGGCGGCGTGATGACCAACAAGTACGCCGAGGGCTACCCGGGAAACCGCTACTACGGCGGCTGCGAATGTGTGGATGAGGTGGAGGACCTGGCGCGCGATCGCGCTCGCAGGCTTTTTGATTGCGAATACGCCAACGTGCAGCCCCACTCGGGCAGCCAGGCCAACATGGCCGTATACATGAGCTTTATCCAGCCTGGTGACACCGTGCTGGGCATGGATTTGTCACACGGTGGACATCTTACCCATGGCAGCCCCGTGAATTTTTCCGGCAGGCTCTACAATTTTGTTTCCTACGGCGTGTCGCGTGATACAGGCCGCATCGATTACGACGAGGTAGCTGCTCGCGCCACCGAGCACAAGCCGAAGATGATCGTGGCCGGTGCCAGCGCCTATCCCCGTGAGATCGATTTTGCCCGCTTAAGGCAGATTGCCGACGCAGCCGGCGCATTTCTTTTTGTCGACATGGCGCATATCGCCGGTCTGGTTGCTGCCGGCGAACATCCCAGTCCGCTGCCCCATGCCCATGTGGTTGCTTCCACGACTCACAAGACCCTGCGTGGTCCGCGCGGCGGCATCATTCTGATGGGCCGTGATTACGACAATGTCCACGGTCTTGTTGCCCCCAAGAGCGGGCGCGTCAAGCAGCAGAGCGAGATCATCGACAGCATCGTAATGCCCGGTGTGCAGGGCGGCCCGCTCATGCATGTGATCGCCGCCAAGGCTGTGGCCTTTGATGAGTGCCTTAAGCCCTCTTTCAAGGAATACATGCAGCAGACGAAGGCCAATGCCGCGGCTCTGGGCGAAGAACTGGTCAAGCGCGGTTTCCGTCTGGTTTCCGGTGGCACTGACAATCATCTGGTGCTGGTGGACCTGACCGAAAAGGGCATCAGTGGCAAGGCCGCTGAACGAGCACTGGAGGCGGCCGGTATCACGGTTAACAAGAACATGGTTCCCTTTGATGAACGCAGCCCGCTGATTACCAGTGGTGTGCGCATTGGAACACCGGCCCTGAGCAGTCGCGGAATGAAGCAGGATGCCATGCGGCAGATTGCCAGCTTCATTGATCGCGTGATACAGGACCCCAAATCAGAAGAGAATCTGGCGGCTGTCCGCGCCGAAGCCCGCGAGCTTGCAGCTGGATATCCGCTTTATCCCGAAGCATGAAATGTCCGCAATGCGGTCACGGTGAAGATCGCGTGATCGACAGCCGGCCCGCCCGCGAGGGCAGCGCCATTCGCAGACGGCGGGAGTGCACCGAGTGCCAGACCCGCTTTACCACCTATGAGTACATCGAGGGAACTCAGGTCACGGTGGTCAAGAGCGACGGTGGCCGCGAGGTCTACAGCCGCGCCAAGTTGAGCGACGGGCTGAAAAGGGCACTGATCAAGCGCAAACATAGCGATGCCGCCGTGCTCGAACTGATTGAGCGAATCGAGCGCCGCATGCAGGCCGCTGCCGTCAACAGTGGCGAGGTTCGTTCCCGTGAACTGGGTCAGCTGGTTTTGAATGAACTGCGCGCCTTTGATGAAGTCGCCTATATTCGCTTCGCTTCCGTCTACCGCCAGTTTCAGACCCTCGAAGAGTTCCTCAAGGAGCTGAAGGCCTTCGATTGATGAGAGCCGCCCAATGATGCGCCTCAAGCCGCGCGCCGGTATCCCAGCCTTCAAAGCCTCCGCAGCAGGCAAACCGGAGCGGGTTTTCCTTCCCGAGAGGCTTGTGCTGCCTTTGCAGACGAGCCGCTACGATGAAGTCCAATCCCTTGTATCACCGGGTGATCGTGTCACAGCCGGGCAGCCGCTTGCTTCAGGCAGTGGTCTGGGCTGGCGGACTCCACTTGCGCCACTTGGCGGGCGTGTTTGCGCGGTTGGACGACGCAGTCTGCTGCCTGCACCCCTGCGAAATGGATCACCGGCCATTCTGGCTACCCCGCTGTGTGTGGAGCTGGATGAACTGGAGGCGCGGCCACGGGTTGAAGCCCGGACAGCCTGGCGGGAAATGGACGGCGCAGAAATCCGCCGCCTGCTTTCCACCCAGGGCCTTGAGGGCGAAGAAGGTCTGGCACTGGATCTGGAGCTGGATCTTCTTCCGCAAGAGGCTGATCTGCTGCTTCTTTGCGGTGACCTCCTTCAGGAAAGGGGCGTGCGCTCCAGCCTGATGGTGGAGGATCCGGGGCAGCTGGCTGAAGCCGTTGAGGCCCTGCTGATGATCCGGCCTTTCCGCTCCATCAGTATTTGCTGCATGCCTGCCGAGCGCAAGGCCGCATCACGGCTTTCCGGCATGCTGGATCGCCTGTGTGATACACGGGTTGTTCAACTGAAACTCGGTCATCCCTGGGATCACGCGCGTCTGGCTGCGCTGGCTTCAGGGTTCAATCTGCCGCAACCCGGACGCACGCTTGCATCACAGGGTTTGCTGGTTCTGGGCAGCGAACGCCTTTGGCGCATTTCCGAGCAACTTGCCCATAATGGTCTGCCCGCACCCTTCTGGCTGCATTTCAGCAGGCCCCGTGTTACAGATCAGGCTGGCGAAGCCGGGGGCTCGCGTGTTCTGGCCTGCTGGCCGGGCACACCGCTTTCCGAGCTGCTGGCACATCTGGACTGGGATGATGCCGGGCGGCTGCTGGACGAGGCCCCTGCCCGTTTGATAATTGCCGGCAGCCTGCTGGAAGGCGCGCCCCTGCATGATCTTGCAACACCGCTTAGCCCGGCCTTTCGCGAGCTCCACTGGCTGCCGCGCGCCTGGTTTGAAGCCAGACGGGAAGATGCCTGTGTTTCCTGCGGGCAGTGCCTGGATATCTGTCCGATGCGACTGGCGCCTGTAGACCTGCGTCACCTGATTGAAGACGGTCGTGTGCAGGAAGCACGCATGAGCGGGCTGGAACACTGCATCGATTGTGGCCTTTGCAGCTGGATCTGCCCAAGCCGTATACATCTTGGTCACAGTCTGCGCAAAGGGCTTTACCAGGTAAAGGATCCATCTCATGCGGGCTTCTGAGCTGATGCTGCCGCCCAGGCCCCTGCTGCGCGGCGGGCTGCCAGCATCCCGCATGCGGGGTCGCTTACTGCTGGCCCTTTCGCCGGTTGTCCTTGGCGGGGTCATTGCCTGGGGGCTGAATGCCCTGCTGCTGGTCATTGCATCCTGTGCGGGTGCGCTGCTGGCCGAGCTGTTAAGCAAGTCGCTTTTGGGCAACCTGCTCAGACTCAAGGATGGCAGCGCACTGACCACAGGCGTGATTCTTGCCCTTACCCTTCCGCCTGCACTGGATCCGCGCTGGGCCTTTGCCGGGGCCTTTCTTGGCGTCGTGCTGGGCAAGGAGATTTTCGGTGGAATTGGCCGCAACCCGCTCAATCCCGCGCTGGTTGGTCGTGTCCTCCTGGCCCTGATGGCACCTCTGGCCATGGAGCAGGGCATGCGTGCCCCTTTTGCCTGGAAGGGCAACTGGCTGGCTGCTGCTTCGCAGCCGGAGACGCCCGGCCTGCTCGCCTCCTTGAAAGATGCCGCCGCTGTCCTGCATCAGGCCCTTTCAGGTAGCGAGATTTCTTTACCCGCAGGCTGGCCGCCACTGGCTGAAAGGCTGGATGTCATCCGTCATGCCCGGGAGCTGCTCGAACTTGTAACACCATCCGAGATCGTGATACGAACACTGCCCGGACTGCTGGGTGAGTTCAGTCTACTGGCACTGCTGCCGGGTCTGATCTGGCTGCTGGCCAGTCGCGTGATCGACTGGCGCATTCCCCTGCCGGCCATTTTGCTCACGCCCATGCTCTTTCTGCTGGCCCGTGGCGAGCTGGTCTGGCTGACGCCCATGTTGACGCTGAATTCCTGCATGCTGCTTCTGGTGATTGTCGTGCTGGCTGCAGATCCGGTGACAAGCCCGCTGGGGCAGATGGCCAAATTCGTATACGGCCTGTTGCTGGCGCTGCTGCTGGTTGGATCACATCTGTCTGGTATGGGCAGTGGCAGCTTCTTTCTGGCGGTGCTGATCTGCAACCTGCTGACACCCTGGCTCGATTGGCTGCTGCTGCCAAGGGGCCCCGGAACTTCAGGGGGACAGGCCTGATGCGGGCTGTCAAGAACATTCGCTGGCGTCCAGCCAATCATCCCTTGAATAAGGAGCGGCCCTTCCTTCCGCGCAGTATGCAGCCGGCTGAAGCAGCCCTGACAACCATGCTGCTTGGACCAGCCTTGCTGTTGCCGCCAAGCCCTGTGCCCTGGTTGCTCTTTCTGCTGATGCTTATGTTGAATGCCCTAGCCTGGTCGGCGCTGCCCGGCCGCAACCGCTTCAGCAGCCGCTCGGGAACGCGCAGTGTGGTAGCAATGCTGGTTCTGGCTCCACTTGAATCACAACTGTTGATCTGGCTTGTATCACAAACCGGGCTGAATCCGGCCTTCAATCTTGCTGAGCTCAGCCTGTTGCTGGTGGCTCATCTTTCGGTTCTGCTTTTCCTTCAGGGGCGAGCCCGCATGGAGGAGAGAGATCGCCGCCGCTGGTCGGTTCAGGCTGTTTTCTGGCTGCCAGCTGCCAGCCTTTTGCCCTTTGCAGCATCACTGGGCGAACATGGCTTGATTCGCCTCTTCGCGCAGCTGAAGCTGGAAGGCGCAGCAGAGCTTGCAGCAAGTGGCTTGCCACGGTTGGTTCTGGCTGCCCTTGCGCTGGGAATCCTGCAACTGAAAGCTCGTCGTCGTCTTCAGCGTGAAGAGCTGGTGGAGGGCAGATGAGCGTTTTTGAGGGAAATCCCCTGCTGCTTGTACTGCTGGGTTTTCTGGCTCCCCTGCTGATCCGGCAGCCTCGATTCAGCAGTATACGTCGCGAATGGTGGTTGCTGCCTCTGCTGGCGATTGTCTGCCTTGGTCTTGACTGGCTGATCGAGCGCCTGCCTCTGGCTCTGGACCCCTTCAGGCATGGTGTGGATCTGTCATTCCTGTTGATCGTCTGCCTGCTTCCTTATGCGCTGCTCAATCGATTGTTGGCGGGCAGGGATCGCGAAATGCTGGAGCTCCTGCTGAGTATTCCGCTGCTCGTTTTCTGGGGACTTGCTCCGAAGATGACCGGAATCAGCCTTCCTTTTGCGCCGGTGTTACTTGCACCTATTTCGGCCATGGCCTTTCTCCTGTTGCTGACAGGCATGCAGGAGAAATTCAGGCGAAACCGTGCTCCTGCCAGGGTTACAGGCCTGCCCTTCAGGTTGCTGGCCACTGGAGCGATCCTTTTTCTGCTGATCGCCCTGCAGGCGGCCCTGACCGGGAGGCTGCCATGAGCATCTGGCTGCTTCTTGCAATGGTCGTTGCTCTGGCCTTTCTGATTCAGTTTGGTGGCACCAGACCGGATCCGCAGCGCGATAACGGCGCCAGCAGGGCCTTTGAACCCCGCTGGCCCTTCCTGCGATCACGCTCCCGCGTGGCCTGGTGCGAGGCGGAAACGAGTCATGACGGATACGAAGAGCGAAGTGTGGCCGTGCTGCACTGTAATGCGGCACCTGAAGCACACGGCTGGTTGAAGGCTTCCCTTTCCAGCGAGAGCTGTCTGGATCGTTTCCTGGCTTGTGGTGGCGAGTCCGCCTGCAACTGGTCCTGTCTGCATGAGGGAGACTGTGCCCAGAACTGTCCGGTTGATGCAATTGTCATGAAGCATGGCCTGCCGCAGATCAATGAGCGGACCTGCACCGGATGCGGCGACTGTGTGACAGCCTGCCCCAGCGGTGTTCTGGGGCTGGTTCCCCGCGACAGTCAACTGCATCTGGTCTGCCAGAACTGTGATACAGGCCCTGCCCGCAAGTCTTCCTGTGATACAGGCTGCCAGCATTCACATGCTTGCCTGACCCAGCAGCACGGCATTTCGGGACTGGTTGGCAGTCTGGATGGACGCCGTGTCATCGATTATACCCACAGCACGAATCTGCTTCCTCTGCTGGCACTTTGTCCCAGTGGCAGTTTCAAGGATCGCATTCCCCATCGTCCCTGGTTCACGGTGAACGATCACTGCACGGCCTGTGGGGACTGCATTCCGCTTTGCCCGGCCACAGACTGCATCCTGCCGGCGGGTGATCCAGCGGACACGCCCACCGGCACACTCCGTGTTCGCATAGAGCCATCACGCTGCGTCGGTTGCGGTCTCTGTGTGCCTGCCTGCGAAGTTCAGGCGATTCGTGTGGTAGGCGCAGTGGGTTATCAGGAACAGGCCTGAGATGGACTTCGGTCTCTACCTGCACCTGCCCTGGTGCAGGATCAAATGCGGCTACTGCGACTTCTTCAGTTTGCCCACGGACGATGATGGCCGTGTGACAAGACAGGGTCAAGGTCTGCTCGAACTCCTGCAACACGCCCTTAAGCAGGAAGCCTGGAACTCCGGCAAGATCCTCAGTATTTATGTCGGGGGTGGAACCCCCAGCCTGCTGCCCGCTTCCTTTTTTGGACGACTGCTCGAGCTTTGCTCCAGCCGTTTGTCACACGATGCCGAGATCACGGTCGAAATGAATCCGGAAACGCTGAGTCCTGACTGGCTGAAGCAGCTTGTTTCCTTTGGTGTCAATCGAGCCAGCCTTGGCCTGCAAAGCCATCGCCCCGAGCGCTTGGCCCAGCTGGATCGCATCCACCGGCCAGAACAGGCCAGGCGAGCCATCGAATGGGTCAAGGAAGCCGGCTTTCCTGCCTTCGGGCTGGATCTGATCTACCAGATGGCCGGTCAATCGGCAGCAGAGCTTGCGGATGAGGCGGCGCAGCTGCTGGCACATGAGCCAGATCACATTTCCGCCTATGGCCTGACCATTGAGCCCGGTACCCGGCTTCATGCCCGCGCTTCTGCTGGAGAAGTGCTGACCCTGAATGCCGACGATGCCGCCCGTCGTTTTCAGGAGCTGCGAGATTGCTTTCAATCGGCTGGCTACATTCACTACGAAATTTCCAATTTTGCCCGGCCTGCCAGAGCCGCCAGGCAAAATACGCTCTACTGGCTGGAAAAGCCGGTTCTGGGCCTGGGGCCTTCAGCTGTCAGTTCATGGACCGGAGATGATGGTCGCAGAAGGCGCATGCGCTTTCCCGCTGAGGCCGGATTGCTGGACTTGCCGGCGGCCAAGGCCTGGCAGCGCGCACAGCAGGAAGCGCTGCAGGAAGATGAAGAGTGGCTGGAAGCCCTTTATGTTGGCCTGCGCTGGCTGGGCGGCCTTGACCTGGAGCAGTTGCGCGAGCGCTTTCCGCAGCGTCTACCGGCTCTTGTGGAGGCATGTAACACAGCACCGCTGGCAGCTCATTTTGATGCGCTTGATGCCGCCCGGCGAAGAGAGCAGGCTGCCAGACTC
This sequence comes from uncultured Bacteroidaceae bacterium, assembly GCA_964345075.1. Lineage (GTDB taxonomy): Bacteria > CAIWAD01 > CAIWAD01 > CAIWAD01 > CAIWAD01 > CAYFPS01. The sequence continues at coordinate 109,558 of CAYFPS010000011.1, forward strand.
TTTGGCGAGTCCATTGCGCAGCCCTGGCTTCCGGACACGAGCGAAGGCATTGGCCTGAAAGCAGAGAGCTGGCTGCTGCTTGATGAAATCCTTACGAGGTTACCATGAGTCACGACTGGATTCGTATACGCGGCGCACGTGAGCACAACCTGCGCGGCATCGATGTGGACATTCCCCGCGACCGGCTGGTTGTGATCACCGGGCTTTCCGGCAGCGGCAAATCCAGTCTGGCCTTTGACACGCTCTACGCGGAAGGGCAGCGGCGCTACGTCGAGAGTCTTTCGGCCTATGCGCGTCAGTTCCTCGGACTGATGGAGAAGCCCGATGTGGACAGCATTGAAGGCCTGAGTCCGGCAATTTCCATCGAGCAGAAGAGCACGCATCGCAATCCCCGCTCTACAGTGGGAACGGTCACCGAGATCTACGATTACCTGCGTCTGCTTTACGGCAACATCGGCATTCCCCACTGCACCGAATGTGGCGAGGCCATTCACAGGCAAAGTCCTGAAGAGATCGTCAATCGCATTGAAGAAGAGGCCGCCGGTCGCAAACTGCAGGTGCTCGCCCCGCTGGTGCGTGGACGCAAGGGCGAATTCAAGGACCTGTTTACGCAGGTGCGCAAGAACGGCTATCTGCGCGTCCGCGTGGACGGAGAGGTCAAGCCGATCGAGGAAGTTGAAGAGGGGCTTGCCAAGACCTTCAAGCATGATATCGATGTGGTTGTCGACCGCCTGCTTGTGAAAAAGGGCATTCGCGCCCGCCTTTTCGAGAGCGTCGAAACCGCACTGGGTCTGGGTGGTGGTCTGGTCCGCATTCTGGTGGAAGACGGTGATACATGGATCGAGCACCTGCACTCGCAGCACTTTGCCTGTCCTGAGCACGGTGTGAGCGTGGAGGAGCTGGCTCCGCGCCTCTTTTCCTTCAATTCGCCCTTTGGGGCCTGTGAAAGCTGCTCGGGCATTGGACACCAGATGGTGATCGACCCGGATCTTGTGGTCGTGGATGATTCGCTGAGCATCCGCGGAGGAGCCGTCGGAACCATGAGCGACGCCACCGCCGGTCACACGGAGGTCTGGACGCTCAAGGCGCTCAGCCAGGTCGCCCGCAGCATCGGCTTCAGTCTGGACACGCCCTGGAAGAAACTCAAACAGTCCGACCGTGATGTGGTGCTCTACGGTTCGAAGGACGAAATCCAGTTCAAGAGTTCGATGAAGCAGGGCAAGGGCTACTGGGAATATTCCAGTCGCTGGGAAGGGATCATTCCCAATCTGGAGCGGCGCTACCGCCAGACACAGAGCACGGGTGTCCGCGAGTGGATCGAGCGTTACATGAGCAGCCGCGCCTGCCCCGCCTGTAGTGGCAAGCGCCTCAAGCCCGAATCCCTGGCCGTGACCGTCGGTGATGCCAGCATCATGGATTGCACGGCACTTAGTACCAAAGATGCACTCGCCTTCTTCAGCGGGCTCAAGCTGAAGGGCTCACAGAAGAAAATTGCCGAGCCGATTTTGAAGGAAGTCTGCGAGCGTCTGGGTTTTCTGGTGAATGTCGGGCTGGATTATCTCAGTCTGGACCGGGCTGCCGGGACTCTTTCCGGTGGCGAGGCACAGCGCATTCGCCTGGCGACACAGATCGGCAGTCAGCTGATGGGAGTGCTCTACATTCTGGACGAGCCCTCCATCGGGCTTCACCAGCGGGACAACGAGCGACTGATCGAAACCCTGCACCGTTTGCGTGACCTGGGTAACACAGTGATTGTTGTCGAGCATGATCGTGATACAATCCTTGCCGCGGACGAAGTGCTGGATCTTGGCCCCGGTGCGGGCGTGCATGGCGGTCTTGTTGTATCACAGGGAACGCCAAAGAAGATCATGGCCTGCAAGGAATCGGTTACGGGCCGTTACCTGAAGGATGAAAACCTGCTACCTGTTCCCGCCACACGACGGGAAGGCAATGGCCACAAGCTGAAACTGAGTGGGCTGTCTGGAAACAATCTCAAGAACATAAGCCTCGAGTTTCCTCTGGGAAGCTTCATTTGTGTCACGGGTGTATCCGGTAGTGGCAAGTCCACGGCCATCAATGAGACCCTGCAGAAGGCCCTCGCCCGTGAGCTGAACGGCAGCCGCGTGCTGTCCATGCCTTACAAGAAGCTGGAAGGCATCGAGCATCTGGACAAGGTGATCAACATCGATCAGAGTCCGATCGGCCGCACGCCCCGCAGCAATCCAGCCACCTACACGGGCCTTTTCACCCTCATCCGTGATCTCTTTGCCGAGCTGGCCGAAAGCCGCATGCGGGGATACAAGCCGGGGCGTTTCTCCTTCAATGTGAAGGGCGGTCGCTGCGAAGCCTGTCAGGGCGATGGCATCATTCGCATCGAAATGCACTTTCTGCCTGATGTCTATGTGCCCTGTGAGGTCTGCAAAGGCAGGCGCTACAACAGCGAGACGCTGGAGGTGCATTACAAGGGCAAATCGATTGCCGATGTGCTGGACATGACGGTCGAGGAGGCGGCCAGCTTCTTTGACGCCATTCCCCGGATTCAGCGCAAACTGAAAACTCTGCTGGATGTGGGTCTGGGCTACATTCATCTTGGGCAGCAGGCTACCACCCTTTCCGGTGGCGAGGCGCAGCGCGTCAAACTGGCAACCGAGCTCTCCAAGCGGGCAACCGGCCGCACCATGTACATCCTGGATGAGCCGACTACCGGCCTGCACTTTGCCGATATCGAGCTTTTGCTCAAGGTGCTGGGGCGTCTGGTGGACAAGGGCAACACGGTGCTGGTCATTGAGCACAATCTGGATGTGATCAAGACGGCAGATTATCTGCTCGATCTGGGTCCGGAAGGCGGCGAGGCTGGCGGCAGGATTATCGGGACGGGTACACCCGAGCAGCTGGCAAAAATCAAGGCCAGTCATACCGGGCGTTTTCTGCGCGACATTCTGTCAAGACTCAAATGACCCTGTGCTGTTCTGAGTGCGATTCATTGGTGCTTTGCCCCGCTACACTTACATTGATGACTCGCGTTGAATCCTGAAACAGACCTTGATTTTGGATCAGGAAAACAGGCTGAACTGTGAACTCATTCCAGATTCTGACCAGCAGCACCCAATGGCTTAGCGCCCTGCCGGGCTTGATTGATTTTCCGGATCTTTCGATCTCTGCGCCGGAGTCGGTCATCAATCAATCCAGTGAAGAGTGGGTTCAATACGCATTCCTTGCTGACCGGGAAACCTGCGCATTCCCCCAAAGCCTAAGGCAGCTCCTCGACAAGCTGGATCCCTTGCAGCTTCGAGTGATCTTTCTGGGAACGCTCTCCGATTGGATTGCGGCCGACCTGCCCACTGGCGTGCTGCATGCGGTTCTTGCCGCAGACGCCAGTCCGGATGAAGTCCAGATTGCCCTGCGCGGCCTTTATGAGTTGCATCACGCTACCGAAACGGTTGACGCGCTGGAAGTGGCAATCAACCGCTATTCCCACGACCTCGACCGCATTCTTGAAGTCGGCAAGCAGCTGAGTGCCGAGCGGGATCACGAGCGTCTTCTGCGCATGATGCTCGAACAGAGCATGGATGTCACGGGCGCCGATGCCGGCAGTATTTTTCTGGTGGAGAAGGACGATCACGGCAAGGACTGCCTGCGCTTTGCCTACACGGAAACCCGCTCGCTGATCCGTGATCGCCGCTTTGAAGCCTTCATCATGCCGCTGTCCAAAAGCAGCCTGGCCGGTTATGTATCACAGACAGGCATTCCGCTGCTGATTGAAGATGTCTACGAGATCGATGAGGCCTGCGAGTATTCCTTCGATCCGGGTTACGACCGCCGCGAAGGCTATCGTACCAAGAGCATGCTTGTTGTGCCCTTGATCAATCACAAGGGCGAGATCCTTGGCGCGATTCAGCTGATCAACGCCAAGGAAGACAGCCAGACGCGGGCGGGTAGCCTGCGCGAGCTGGAAGAGATGATTGTCGGCTTTACCATTGCTCATCAGGAGCTGGTAATGGCCATTGCCGGACAGGCTGCAGTTGCCATTGAAAACAACCGCTTGTATCACAGCATCGAAACCCTGTTTGAGGGCTTTGTCGAGGCAAGTGTCACGGCGATTGAATCTCGAGACCCGACGACCAGCGGACACAGTTTCCGTGTCGCCGAGCTCACGGTGGAGCTGGCGCGGAGTGCAGATCTGGCTACGGAAGGTCCCTTCAGTCAGATCAGTCTGTCACACGAAAACCTGAAAGAAATCCGCTATGCCAGCCTGCTGCACGATTTTGGCAAGGTTGGCGTCCGCGAAGAAGTTCTTGTCAAGCCGAAGAAGCTCCATTCCTGGCAACTGACCCAGGTTGTCAGCCGTTTTGAATGGCTGATGAAGGAGATGGAATGCCGCAGCCTGCGCGAGCAGCTGAAGTCACTTGAATCGCAGGGCACGCTGGAGCGTGATACACTGGACCGGTGGCTGGACGAGGCCGAGCGCATTCGCGGTTGGCTGGATGTTGTCAGGGCTGCCAATGAGCCGACCGTCCTTGACAGCGATTCCCCGGGCATTCTTCAGGACATTGCGTGTTATAGTTATGTGGATCACGGTGGCGGACAGTGCCGCCTGATCAGCGAAGAAGAGCAGCGTGTTCTAAGCATTCCCCGCGGAAGTCTGACGCCGGAAGAATGGAAGGACATGCAGAGTCATGTGAGCCATACCTACGAATTCCTGCGCCGCATTCCCTGGACGACCAGTCTGGGCAAGGTGCCGGAAATCGCCTGGGCGCATCACGAGAAGCTGGACGGAAGCGGCTACCCGCGCAGCCTGAAGGATCCGGAGATTCCTCTGGGAAGCCGCATGATGACCATCGCCGACATCTACGATGCCTTGACGGCGTCGGACAGGCCTTACAAGAAGGCCGTATCACACGAAAAAGCACTGGACATTCTTACCTGGGAGGCCACTCACGGCAAGGTTGACGCGGAGCTGCTGGATCTGTTCGTCCAGAGGCGCGTCTACCGCATCGTGTCGCCTGACAGCTGATGTCCATGGCCTGGCGGATTGTTCAGGAGTGATCCGCCAACCATCACATATAGAGACGAGGAAGAATCATGATTACCCGTGAAGAAGCACTCGAGTATCACTCGCGGGAACGCAGGGGCAAGCTTGAATCCGTGCCCTGCAAACCTTGCGCGACTCAGCGCGATCTGTCCCTGGCTTACACGCCGGGTGTGGCCGAACCCTGCCGCGAAATTCATGAGCGGCCCGACGATGCTTATCTCTACACCAACAAGGGCAACCTGGTGGCCGTGCTTTCCAATGGAACGGCCGTGCTGGGTCTGGGCAACCTGGGAGCCATTGCCAGCAAGCCGGTAATGGAGGGCAAGGGCGTCCTCTTCAAGCGTTTTGCCGATGTGGATGTCTACGATATCGAAGTGGACACGATGGATCCGGAGAAGATCATCGAAACGGCCAAGCTGATTTCGCCGACCTTTGGCGGTATCAACCTGGAAGACATCAAGGCTCCCGAGTGTTTCGAGATCGAAGAGCGCCTGATCGAAGAGCTGGATATTCCCGTCTTCCACGATGACCAGCACGGTACGGCCATCATCAGCGCCGCTGCCCTGATCAATGCCGTGGAGATGAAGGGCAAGAAGATGTCCGAAGTGAAGATCGTCGTCAATGGCGCCGGTGCTTCGGGTATTTCCTGTGCCAAGCTCTACGAGCGGCTGGGTGCCACACGCACGAACATCACCATGTGTGATACAAAGGGCGTGATTCATTCCGGTCGTACGGACCTCAACAAGTACAAGCAGTACTTCGCCCACGACACCGAACTGCGCACGCTGGAAGAAGCCTTCAAGGGTGCGGATGTGGCCGTCGGTCTGTCAGCCAAGGGTGCTTTTGCGCAGGAGATGGTGCGCAGCATGGCGCCCGATCCGATTGTGATGGCCATGGCCAATCCGGATCCCGAGATCATGCCGGCCGATGCCTGGGCCGTGCGCGACGACCTGATCATGGCCACCGGCCGCAGCGACTTCCCCAATCAGGTGAACAATGTGCTGGGCTTCCCCTTCATCTTCCGTGGAGCGCTGGATGTGCATGCCCGCCGCATCAACGAAGAGATGAAGGTTGCCGCTTCCATGGCGCTGGCTCAGCTGGCTCGCGAAGATGTGCCGGAGAGTGTTTTCCGCGCCTATGGCAACAAGCCTTTCAGTTTCGGCCCCGAGTACATCATTCCCAAGCCCTTTGATCATCGTGTGCTGCTCTATGTGGCTCCGGCTGTGGCCCGCGCCGCCATCGAGACCGGCGTTGCCCGCATGGACATCGGCGATGTGGATGAGTGGATCGAGAACTACAAGAAAGCCCTGCAGAAGCGTCTGGGTCGCCACATGTCGATCATGCGTGGAGTGCACGACCGCGCACGCAGCGCGCCCAAGAAGGTTGTCTTCCCCGAGGGCGAGAACCAGAAGATCCTGCTGGCCGCCAAGCAGCTGATCAGCGAAGGCTTTGCCCAGCCGATTCTGATTGGATCACAGGATGTGATCGCCGACTGGGCAGGCAAGCATGAGCTGGACCTGAACAAGGTGCAGATTGTCGACCCCCTGCATAATCCCAATCTGGAAAGTCTGGCAGGCAGCCTCTTTGAGCTGCGCAATCGCCGCGGTGTGACACATCACGAGGCGGAGAATCTGCTGAAGAGCAACCCTGTGGTGCTGGGCAGCATGATGGTGCGCGCAGGTTTGGCCGACGGCATGGTGACTGGCGCGGAGATGCACTATCCGGACAGCCTGCGTCCCGTGATGCAGCTGCTTTACGGCAAGGGCAGTGATGCTGCTCGTGCAGCCGGTATCTATGTGCTCTTTGTGGGCAACCGCACGCTCTTTTTGGCGGACACGACGGTTAACAGCCGGCCAACGGCCAACGACCTGGCCGAATGCGCCATTGGCGCGGCCCGTCTGGCCCGTCAGTTCGGCTACGAGCCGCGGGTGGGCATGCTGAGCCATTCCAACTTTGGCAGTGCGCAGGACGAAAGCGTGATGCGTGTCCGCGAGGCCGTCAGGCTGCTGCACGCGCAGAAGGTCGATTTCCAGGTGGATGGCGAGATGCAGGCGGACACGGCCCTCAATCCGGATCTGCTCAATGGCCTCTACAATTTCAATCAGCTGGACGACGAAGCCAATGTGCTGATCTTCCCGGAAATGGCCAGCGCCAACATCGCCTACAAGCTGCTGATTCGTGTGGCACAGGCTGTGGCCGTGGGCCCGATCCTGATCGGCAACCAGTACCCGGTGAACATTCTGCAGCGTGGTGCCGATGTCTCGGAGATCGTGGACATGACAGCAATCACGGTTGTGGATGCCATCGAGCGCGGATGATTTTATTGAATCACGATGAAAGGGGCCTGCGGGCCCCTTTTTTATTGGGGTAACAGCGGGTTGGTAAAGGCCTGTTCCGTGCCGCAGTCCAGCTCGGCCCTCAGCCAGCCGCGCGTCGGCATGTCCAGTTTGAAGGTCGCGTCCCGTGATACAGGCTGCTCGAGAATCAGTTTTTCCTGCCCTCGATCTTCCCTGAAAACGCGCAGGAAGCCTTTCGGTTGATGTGCAGTCAACCTGACCTGCAGTTCAAGTTCGCCAGCGCCCTGCCACTTGCCACCGAAAGAGCGCTGTCCGGCCTGATCCTCGAAACAGAGCAGGGGACCGGTCGAGAGCAGCAAACGCCCGGCGGCACATTCATCCAGCACCGCCTGTTGCAGCCCGCCTTCATACCTGCTGGCCAGAACCATGCTGCGGAAGCGACCGAAGAGCTGACCGCGTCCCTGACTGACGGAGCGGCCCGGCCAGCGAATGCTGCGCCCGATGGAAAAGTGTCCGTGGCTATCGTTGCCAGCCAGCCAGCTCTGTCCGATTCCCTTGCGCATCAGATTGAGGCTGATGGCAAGCCCCTCACGAAAATCCTGATTGGCGGCAGCGGAGAGGAGTTGCTGGCACTGGAGCAGGCGCATGTCGGCGGCTTCCCAGCGGCGGCGCTTGAGGACAAGCCTTTCGCCCAGTCCGGGCTCTTCGCGGGTATGGGCGCTGACTGGCAGGCATTTTGTATCACGCAGTCTTTCCAGGAGCGCTGGCAGCTGCCATTCGCTCCTTCGCCTGAAAGCGCTTTCGCCGCCGTCGGCGGAGCCAAAGTAGAACTGATCCGGTGCCAGCAGGAGCAGGTGCAGAATGCCGCCATCAAGCCCTTCAATCGAAAGCTCCTCGCCGGGAATCACCAGTGGATCCGTTTGAGGATTGCGCGCGCGAACCCAGTCCTGCTGGGCTCGCCAGCGAGGAAGGCCCGGATCCTGCTTGCGCACATCGTCTATGGCATCGTCCAGATCGTAGCTGTGATCGGTAAGGGCAAACCAGTCCAACTCGAGGGCCCGGGCTGCAGCCAGCAGCAAGTCCGGGTGCGGGCCAAATTCAATCATGTCGAAGGTGCCCGAGCTGTGGACATGGGGATCACCCGCCATCAGGCCTTCCATGCGAGGAAGCCGCTCACTGTCCACACGAACGATCAGGGGCCACTCGCCCTTGAAAGCCATCGCCAGCTGATTGCGAAAGCGCCGTGTGCCTGAAGGGCCTTTTGCCTGTGCGTCAATCCAGATCTGCCAGTCGCCGGCTTCATCCAGTTCAAGGTGCGTCAGGACAGCTCCGCCCTGTCGCTCAGAAAGATGAAGCAGACCGATTTCATTCAGGGCCTTGTGCAGAATGCGGCCACTGGGTGATACAAGCTGACAGCTGAAGGAATCCAGCTCGCAGGGAAAGCGATCCGCGTCGGCCCAGGCTGCCAGCAGAGGAAGTGGCTGTCCAATCGTAACACGGTGCGGAAGATCCAGATAGACTTCTGGCCAGGGCTGCCAAAGACGGGAAAGTCCTTTGCCAAAGGGCGCGTAATGCAGTTCGGCATAGCGCAGCTCCTGTCCAAAGCGGCGGATCATTTGCCATGCCGCCAGGCGCTGAAGGGATTGCGTGATACAAACTGAAACAATACGGATGCCATCAGGGGTGGCCAGCCAAGCAGATAGATCATGCTGTCGCCCGTGCTGGGCGCTTTCTGGCCAAGCCTGCGGGCAAAGTGACCGAGCAGGGTGTGCATGCTGAAGAGCATGGCCGAGGCCAGCACCACAAAGAGCAGGGGTCGCATAGCTCCAAGGATCAGCAGCGCCGGAAACCAGGCAAGCCCGGCCAACAGCAGAAATTTGCCGGAAAGCTCCAGTCTGGCCAGACCGCTCAGCCAGCGGGCCAGCTGGCGGGCAAGGGCGCGGTCATCGCAGGCGGCTGTGCGCACGATCCAGTCTTCATCCGGCGCAAACATGCCGACTTTGCCGCCCGCGCGTATCATGGAGCGGGTAAAGACCAGATCCTCATTGTGATTCACATTCGCCAGACTTGCATAGCCGCCGGCCTTTTCCACGGCCTCACGGCAGAAGGCCATGTTGGCTCCCCACAGGGACTGGGTGTGTCCGATTTCCGTGGAGCGCAGACCCATGCCGGAGAGCAGCAGCCAGTTCAGCCGTTGCCAGCGTGATACAGGAGCGTCATCTATTAGCAGGACCGGCCCGCCGACGAGATCCCAGCCACTGTCCAGCGCTTCGCCCATGGCCTGAGCCCAGCCGGGCTTGATTCGGCAGTCAGCGTCACTGAAGAGGATTTGTGATCCCCTGCATTCGCCCACGGCGCGTTTGAGACAGGCCGCCTTGCCTTTCTCTTCGGGAAAGCGCAGGACCCTGGCCAGCAGGTGCTCTTCAGCAAACGCATTCATCATTTGGCCCGTGCTGTCGCTGCTGCGATCATCCACCAGCAGGATCTCCAGCTTTTCCCCTTCGTGCTCGAGCAGGGCCTTCAGGTCGGCCAATAGCGCGGGAAGGCGCAGCGCTTCGTTGTGTGCGACAATTACCAGAGAACGGCAGGGCAAGCGGAAGGGCCTGGCCCTTAACAGCCGTGGGTCGCCTTCTGCTGCTGGTGCGGGAATGGCTGTATCACCGCCCGAATTCTTGCGCAGCATAATCAGCACAAGCGGCAGAGCTGCCACAAAGATCAGCAGCAGGCGTGGCCAGCCTTCCGGCAGGAGCAATAGTCCTTCAGCCATGAAAACTCTCCATCAGGGCAAGTGGGTCGGCGCAGCCAAGGCCCTTCCGCTTGATCAGGTCCAGAATCAGGGGTAAGGCTGCCTGTGTTACAGCTTCGCCTTTTCCACTGCAATGAAGCAGCAGGATGTCCCCAGCCTGAAGGCCCACGCAGCGTTTGGCCAGAACTTCGGAACTGGCGGCGCTGTAATCCATTGGATTGTGGCTCCAGAAAAATGTGCTCATCCCGAATGCCTCGGGCAGCTTCTTCAGCCAGGGCGTCCAGTTGCCATAGGGCGGCCGAAAAAACAGGGGCGCCATGCCACTTGCAGCCAGAATGCGGCCATGAGCCTGATAAAGCTCTCGCCGGACAAGGGGTGGAGGCAGCAAGCCCAGGCGCCGGTGATGAAAACCGTGGCATCCAAGCAGGTGCCCGCCTCGAGCAAGTTGTCGGACGATGGCCAGGCCTTCGGCAGCCAGTCCGGGATTGTCCGGATCCTCTGGCAGCAGATCGCCCTTGACAAAAAAGAGCGCGCGTGCTCCCCGCTCTTCAAGCTGGCGCGCCACCTGCAAACTGGCCTGCGTTGGGCCGTCGTCAAAGGTAATCAGCAGCTCGCCACGCCGGGCGAAAGCCTCTGGCAGTTTCCAGCTGCCACCCTGCAGCAGGGGCCGCCAGAAAGGTGTGCGCCAGAAGACCTTCATGCTGCATCCCGCCAGCGATAGCGCGAGAACTGTGTGGCAAGCGGTACCAGGCTGCCGTATACAAGTTGTGCCAGAAAGACCAGCGGCGCGTAGATGATGTCGCTTCGTGCATCCAGCAACATCGAGGCGCGGCGCATCAGGGCCAGATCACCCATAAACTTGAAGAAGGTGGGCAGGAACCAGCGCGCGCCTGCTCCGGAAAGGAAGAGCACCAGGCTGCAAAGTGAAAGCGGCAGCGCCAGCCAGATCAGCGGTGCGGCAATGCGCCCAAGCAGATCGGGCATTTGCATGTCCGTGCTTGTCCAGCGCAGGCGCTGGTGCCAGAAGGTCTTCTGGCTTTCGGGACCTCTGCTTGTCACACAGGCACGAGGGTCAAGCAGGGCCTTGATCTTCCAATTTGTATTACGGGACATGCGCTGAAGCAGAAGCGTGTCATCGGCGGAGGGGAGGTGCATCAGGCCTTCGTAGGCACCCGACTCAAAAAAGGCCTTGCGTCGCCAGGCCAGATTGGCTCCGCTGGCAAACATGGGTCGTCCCAGGTTGAAGGTTGCCAGCCCGGCCGCCAGCACGCCCGCATATTCCAGGCGAACCAGCGATGCCCACATGCCCTTGCCAGCGAAGCGCACAGGACCGGCAATCAGACCGGTATTCCCGTCGAAAGCAGCGCTGAGGCTGAGCAGCCAGTCAGGACCGGGCTTGCTGTCGGCATCCAGTACGACGCAGACCTCGTGTCTGGCGGAACTTGCCGCCTGCTGAATGGCCGATTTTTTGCCGGGTGTATCACCGGTCGAGAGCACACGGTAAGTGTAGCCGCGGTCCTGCATTTGGCGATTGAGAATGGCGACAGAGTCATCGGTCGATCCATCGTCCACGGCAATCAATTCCCAGCTGTCCACGGAAAGCGACTGCCTTTGAAGCGCATCCAGCGTTGCAGGCAGCGCACGGGCCTCGTTACGAAAGGGCACGATCACGCTGATACCGCCTGTGCGCGAGGGCCTGCCCGCCTCCATCAAAATGCCGCGTCCCGGTCGCAGGGCCATGACCAGAATGAAGAGAAAGGCCGTGTATACGGCTGTCACGATCAGCGAAAGCATCAACAGAAGGTTCATGGTGCCCCCTTTCCGGAATCAGTTAGTAGCAGCCAGACTCCCGGCAGCGTGGGCAGGACCAGATTGATCACAAAAAGCAGGAGTGCCGCACTTACGGCCAGCTCCGGTCCTGCACCGATCACGGCGAAAAGATTGGCGGCAAAAAGCTCGCGCACGCCAAGGTCGCCAAGGGTCACGGGGAAGAGAGATTTCAGAAACATGGTTCCCGCAGCGGCAGCCGGCAGCAGAGGATGGCTGAACCCCAGGGCATTGGCCAAAAGGCAGAACTGCAGGATGAAGGTGATGTAAAAGGCCATGGCCGCCACAAGCAGCTTGATCCTGCGAGGTCGCTCAATCAGGACCATCGCGGCGTGTATACGCTGAAAGCGCTCGTGTCTGGCGATCATGGGAAGGGCATTAAGCAGTCCTGTCACACGGGCGGGGGCAACCAGAAGTGCCAGCCCCAGCAGAACCCAGAGCAGGACTGCACAGGCGTAGAGGCCCACTGCCCAAAGCACCAGGGGAGCCGCCTGCCCGAAAATACTCAGGTCCCAGCGGGGCAGCAGCAGCAGGCCGGCGACACCGGCCAGACTTGTAACACTGGCTGAACTGAATTTGTCGACCAGGGAAAGGGCTGCAAGCTCGGTACGGGCCTGACCGAACCAGGCACAGCGGGCATGCTCACCCAGCCGCCCGGGTGTAAAGGTCCCAAGAGTAAAACCGGCCAGGAGGCTTGTCAGAATTCGTTTGCTCGCGGCCTGAGGTAGCTGGCTTCGAACCAGCAGGGCCCACTTGCGGTACTGGAAGCCGATGTTTGCAGGCAGCAGCAGGAGCGCCAGCACGAAGGGCATAGGATCCAGCTGCGCGATCAGTCCAAGAAGGCGTGCGCTGTCCAGACGGCCCGCCAGCCAGCCGCAGAGCAGGAGAGTCAGCAGGCCCTTGGCCAGAAGCAACCAGCGCTTTTGTGTCACGCGTCCTTTTCGCCCTTTTTCAATTCCTCGATGGCTTTGGGACCCGCTCCCAGCGACATACCCGCCACACCGTCTCTCGAAGCACGCCTTGTCTCACGGCTTCCTGCCTCGCGCTGGCGACTCTCCCGCGCACGGCGAATGCGCTCCTGAATTTCTTCTGCGGAAAGCAGCTCTCTTCCGCTCTTTTTCAGGCTGTGTGACAGTGGCTTGCTCAGGTCGATATCCAGATCGCGCTGCTCCAGATTGAGCTTCACGCCTTCGCCGCAATTGCGGCACATCTCGAACTGACTGCGCTTGCTGAAGACAGCCTTGCGGAAGGCCATGTATTTACGGTTGGTCCAGATTTGCCTGAAGGAGCTTTCCATCATGCTGCCCATAGCGAAGTCCGAGTCCTTGTCGAAGCAGCAGACAGCCAGCTCGCCGCCTGCATTGACTACCGGCTGGTTCCAGAGCCTCGAACAGCGATTAGGGTAGCCGTGTTTCATGGCAAAATGGCTGCCGGATTCATCTTCGACGACCTTGTAGCGGCGCTGATCTTCGCTGTCGGGAAGCCAGACATCAATGTCGCCATCATCATAGATCTGCACGGTCTTGAGTGTGAGTCGATCCACGCCGCATTCCCGGGCCAGCCGGTTGATCTCTTCGATCTCGTGCTCGTTGTGCTTCATCACAATAAACTGCAGATGTATCACGGGTGTCGCACTCTTCAGGCGACGCTTGGCCTCGGTCAGGCGTTTCAGGTCCGTGATCACCTGATCGAAATTGCCCGATCGGCGATAAGCCTCGTAGGTCTCGCTGCTGGCGCCATCTACACTTACAAGCAGTGTCCCCAGGCCGCTTTGGATCACATCGTCAGGCTCGGCCAGATAGTGACCGTTGGTGGAAGCGTAGGTCCACATGCCCCGTTCGTGGGCGTAACTGACCATGCGCAGGAAGTCCTGATGCATGAAGCTTTCACCCTGATTCCAGAGCAGGACCATGAATGTATCACGGTGAAGTTCGTCGATGGTCTTCTGGTAGACATCCCAGTCCATGAAGCGGTTGGGGCGATTAAGCGTGCCCGCGCCGGTGGGGCAGAGCGGGCATTTCAGGTTGCAGACATTGGTCGGCTCGATCATGATCACGGGCGGCGCGCCCCACACGATCGGCTTCTTCAGCAGACTGGAAAGCCAGTAACTGCCGTAGCTTTTCATCGCATTCCAGCTGCGACGAAACGAAAAACTGTGCCGGGCGAAAAGCCAGGATTCTCTCATTCGTGCCTTTCAGCGCAGCGCATCACGCGCGCGGAACTTCGCGGTTACGGCCCTTCCACTGCTGGGGCCGTGAATCAAATATGCCTTTGACGGAACGGACCGCCAGAGTGAACAGATGCAGTGGGTCTTCGGCCCTGATGGACAGGTCGTATACGGCCAGACCCTGTTTCAACAGTAGCAGTCCGAGTGCCGCCAGCCCGACGCTTGCCAGACTCCAGAGTGGACCCCAGGCCGCAAGCATACCGGGCATGGCCATGGGCAGCGTAAAGGCCGCCAGCGACAAAATCAGCAGACTGCGTGATACACGAGTCCTTGCGGGAAGCAGCCGCCATTTACCGTTTCGCCTGCGACTTGAGGCGGCCTGTGTATCACGGTCACTTGCCTCGGCAGCATGAACCCAGCTCTCGCGACCCGTCAGTGCTCCGGGGCGTGCTCCCGCGGCAAGCAACCTGGCAGGCAGGAGCAGATCGTCTCCGGAGGAGAGCGCTTCTTTGCCATCAAGCCCACCGGCCTCCCTAAGAAGCCCGGCGCGGGTTGACCAGTTGCCGCCCCGCATGTAGGCAGGGCTGCCGGCCAGCGAAGACAGCGCGCACTGCAGAGTGCTGATTCCGCTTTCCAGCAGACGCAGACGGTTTCCGGGGCTGTCTTCCAGTTCCAACGCGACATGGCCGCCAACCAGCCCGCCGCCCGCTGCCAGTGCTTCCAGATGTGCCTGTGCCCAGCCAGCTGCCGGACTGCAGTCGGCATCGGTAAAGAGCACGGCATCCTCATCGCTGGCGCCTTTCAGGAGGTGCCGAATCGCCTCGGCCAGCGCCGCAGACTTTCCTTCACCCCTTGCCTTCAAAAGCTGAAGGGCCGGCCAGCGCGCCGCTTCCGCTTCGGCCCAGCGCAGGCTTCCGTCGCTGCTTGCGTCATCCACCAGCAGGACGCGAAGCGTGATACCATCATCAAGGAGCTGGGCCTTCAGGGCCGATGCCCACAGTGGCAGCCTTTGTGCTTCATTCCTGGCGGCGCTGATGACCCAGAGGGTCGAGGGTGCCGCTAGTGAAGGTGGTGCACCGTCAGCCAGAATAAAGCCATGGTGACTGCTCGCCAGCAGCCTGCCCAGCAGGGAAAAAGCGCGCAGCAGGCTGGAGAGAATCCAGCCACCACCCAGCAGCATGACAGCTTGCAGCAGGTTCACGCAGTCCCTTTCACCATGCCTCTTAACCAACCTGACATATTAGCATTCAAGCCGCTAAGGGCCTTTTGCAGGCGGGGACGGGGCTGGCACTTGCTTTTCCTCGCTGATGAGACTATCTTCATTCTCTTCCGTTGGAGGAATAGTCCTAATTGGTAAGGCAGCGGTCTTGAAAACCGCCGGGCGCAAGCCCTTGGGGGTTCGAGTCCCCCTTCCTCCGCTTCTTTCTACGGAAGAATCCATCATGGAGAGGTGGCAGAGTGGCTGATTGCGCGCGCCTGCTAAGTGCGTGACGGGTAACACCGTCCGAGGGTTCGAATCCCTCCCTCTCCGTTACTTGGCGGAGCACCTTGATAGTCAAGGTGTTCCGCTTTCTCGTTTTTGCTACGTTCCAAAAACGTGCCAAGCGGAAGTTTTACGATTTGAAACAGGATGACAATCATGGGTTTACGAAAGCCACCGAAAGTAAGAAAGCGCACCTATCCCAGTGGGAAGACGGTTTACGAGGTCGACTTTACGCTGAATGGCAAACGAACTCGTGAAGTGTTTGGCACCAGGAAAGACCTGGCCGAGGCTTATGCTGCGAAGGTCTTCATGGAATCCCAGCAGGCTGTAGCTGGGATTCGCAAGGAGATTGTATCACCGAGCCTGGAAGTGTTGATTGATGATTTCATGCGCCAGAAGGTTCGACGTACGGCAAAATCCACGCAGAAGCGCTACAAGATCTATGCGGAGCATCCCCAGACCTTCTTCAAGGAGAAGATGCGTCGAGTCAGAACAATCGACGAAATCACAAAGGCTCAGCTTGACGCCCACATCGATGAACTGATTGCGCTAGATCGAGCTAACAAAACCCTGAATGGCCACATTCAGTTTATTCGATCCTTGTTTGAATACGCTGTTGAAGAAGAGCGCTTGGAAGTAAGTCCAGCGAAGCGCCTCGAATCATTTCCCGAGAAGAATGACGAAGCCCCTGCTTATTGGGAAGAAGACGAAGTCCAATTGATCCTGAAACGGGTGGGTATCTTCTGGAGGGATGCTTTCGCCTTTTTGTATCACACCGGATTGCGCAAGGAGGAGTTTATTCACTTGTCCTGGAAGGATGTGAATTTGACTACCAACCCGCCAAGTATCGTGATCCAGGGTAAGAATGACTGGAGAACCAAGACCAACAAGAAGAGAGCTGGACCCCATTCTTTGGACAGTTTTGCGGCGTAGTTAAGGTGGAATCC
>CAYFPS010000012.1:0-76708 GCA_964345075.1 uncultured Bacteroidaceae bacterium
GACGCCACCGAGTTCCCGCTGACCGGGGCGCACATTACCGTCAGCTGTGCCCAGTGCCATGTGGGCGGACAGTATGAGGGTACACCGTCAGACTGCTGGAGCTGCCATCAGGCTGATTATGAAGGTGCTGATGACCCCGATCATGTCACACAGCAGTTTGACCATGACTGTACCCTGTGTCACAACACCAGTGACTGGGAAGATGCCGACTTCAATCACAACAACACGGACTTTCCGCTGACGGGCGCGCACACCAGTGTCAGCTGCAATGAGTGTCACATTGATGGGCAGTATACGGGCACACCCTCCGACTGTTTCTTCTGTCATGAGGACGATTACAACAGCGCCGACGACCCTGATCATCAGGCCTCCGGCTTTCCCGAAACCTGTCTTGACTGCCATAACACCAGCGACTGGGACGATGCCGAGTTCAACCATGATCAGCTCTACTTCCCCATCTACACGGGCGAACACAGAAACGAGTGGGACAGCTGTGCGGACTGTCATCTGGGCGGAGATGTTTCGGACTTCTCCTGCACCCATTGCCACGAGCACCGTCAATCGGAGATGGATGACGAGCACGATGATGTCAACAACTATATCTGGGAAAGCCACGCCTGTCTGAATTGCCATCCCAATGGCGATGAAAGTCCCGCTGGCGACATCTGGCAACGCAAGGGCCATGATCTGCGCTGGAAGAGCAAGGAGAAATGACCATGGCCAGGCTCCCCTATCAACTTCTGACGCTCATCCTCCTTTTGCTGTGCGTGACGCTTGATGCCGCCGAGCTGCGTGTGACAGTGCGCAGTACGGCCAGCGATGTGATCTATCTGGACAAGGGCCGGGATGATGGCCTGGAACAGGGCATGCAGGGCAGCTGGCAAGATGCAGCCGGCAATACCCAGTCAGTGATCATCCTCTTTGCTGCCTCCGTCAAGGCTTCGGCGCAGGCCGCAGAAGGCTCAGTCATGCCCGTGGCTGGTCAGCTGATCATCTTTGAGGTTGAGCACGAGCAGCTGACAGAGAGCGTCATGGACAGTTTGATCATCAAGGGCCCGGAAGATGACACGGCCCTGAATGCAATCGATCAGCTTGATGATGACAGCCCCTCGATCATTCCCGATGACACCTATTGGTGGCGAAGTTCCTACCGGCAAAGCGCACCGCCTGATGAGGACCTTTCCTGGGCGGCACGCAGCGCCTTTGGAGCGCGCGGCAATCTGGGCAACTCGCCAGATCGCCAATACCGCCTGCAACTGCGCCACCTGCAGGACCGTGAGACAAGCGAGCTGGATCTGGATGAAGCCGTTCTCGCTTTTCGTGCACTCAAGGGCGAATTGAGCGTCGGGCGTTTTCCCGGTGTGGGCCGAGCTTTCCCCGGCGCACTGGATGGCGCCACCTGGAGCCGTTCGGGGCGCGGTGCCTTGCGAAGCTTCGAGCTGGCCGCTGGCATGGGTCAGTCTGCCTTAAGCGATGCAACACCGGGCGCTGGCATGAGCACGGCGCTGGCCAGCCCCTCTGGCAACTATTCGATGGGACTGGCCCTCTTCCACATGCGTGGGGATGACATTGCCAGAACGGGACTGCGTGTTCAGGCTGGCGCACGAAAGCTTCCACTTGGGCTATCCTTTGCTCACTGGCTCCGCAGCGAAACCAGCAGCGGTGATGAAGCCACTGGCCATGATCCCTGGCAGACGGGTAGCCGCCTGGCCTGGACCCGTGAACATCTGCGTGTCCATTTGCAGCATCGCGGAACGGAGTGGAACGAAAGCGACAATCCTGATAGTCTGGTTCAGCCCGCTTCCAGACAGCAGCTCAGACTCGAGCTTGAACTTCGCGGAAGGCGTTTGAACTCGAGCTTCTTTTTCGAAGGTCGCGATGAAGAGATTCGGCCGAATATGGAATCACTTGCCGGTATCGAGATTGAATCACCACTGGGCAAAGCGCGTGTGCGTGTGACAAGCGAGCACCAGCTGGGGCCCGTCTATGCCGGTTCGCGACAGTCGCTGCTGTTACAGCCTCCCAAGCCTTCGCTGCCGCTGCTGGGCAGGACGGACCTGGACGTGTTGCTCAGGCGCTGGAACTGGAGTGGTGCAGGCATTCATCACTCCGGGCAGGCAGTTGAAGGTGGCCTGTCCGCCAGTCTGACCTTTCGCATGCGCCTGCGCTTTGTGGCCGAAGTCCGCCGCGAGGACGGCGAAATCATTCCGGCATTCCGCATCAGTCTGGGCGGATCCTTCGGAAAATGAGCTCCGCGTTCAGGGGGAAACAAAAAGCCCTCTTCGTCAGAAGAGGGCCGGTGTTGCACGACTCAGTGCTCAGGGGAAATAATAAGCCCTTTCCGAAGGAAAGGGCCGGTGTTGCACGACTCAGTGCTCAGGGGAAATAAAAAGCCCTTTCCGAAGGAAAGGGCCGGTGTTGCACGACTCAGTGCTCAGGGGAAATAAAAAGCCCTTTCCGAAGGAAAGGGCCGGTGTTGCACGACTCAGTGCTCAGGGGAAATAAAAAGCCCTTTCCGAAGGAAAGGGCCGGTGTTGCACGACTCAGTGCTCAGGGGAAATAAAAAGCCCTTTCCGAAGGAAAGGGCCAATACCGCGTACGGGATTCGAACCCGTGTTACCGGCGTGAGAGGCCAGCGTCCTGAACCACTAGACGAACGCGGCAGGAAGACGATGAATCTAAGGTTCATTTTCTTTTGGCGCAAGTTCAGGGGCAAGGGAGCATGAAAAAAGGGTCCCGAAAAATCGGGACCCTTCTTGTTTCAATCCATCAAACTTACTGACGATCGAAGATCTGATCCTCAAAGAGAATCTCAGGCTTGCCGCTCAGGTTGATCAGCATGCGGGCATCTTCCGCGGTCTGGATCTTTTCTTCCATCAGCGCCTGCCTGGCTGCATCAAGCTTCATGCCAGGCCCTGCCTGCTGCAGCAGGAAGAAGAGGTCGTTAAAACTCAGGTGCGGATAGATCTCATTCAGGGCAAAGCGATCCTTCTTCAGGCCAGCCTTCTGGCGAGCCAGCTCAATACCGTCCTCGAGACTGCCCATGGCATCCACCAGACCAAAGTCAAGCGCCGTCGGACCACTCCAGACCTGTCCCTGGGCAACTTCGTGAATCTCTTCCCAGCTCTTGTCTCTGCCTTCAGCGGCCTTGGCAACAAAGTCATCATAAATGAAGCGGACGCTGGCCCTCAGCTGCGTGTCCTGCTTCTCTTCCAGCGGACGGGAAAGGAAGCCAACCGTTGGGAAACGAATAGCAGCGCCACCGGCATCAAGATTGAGGGGTGCCATCACGGGCGCTCCGCCAAAGGTCGTGGGCTTGCCGGCAACCACTCCATCGGTGTTCAGGCTGGAAGCTTGCAGCAGACCATGATTAAAGGGAATGGCAGCCGCCACACCAATGGAACCGGTTACGGTCAGGGGTGAAGAAAGAATCGTGTCAGCCTGCATCGACAGATAATAGCCACCGGAGGCTGCAAAAAAGCCCTGCACCACGATCAGGGGCTTGTCTTCGGCCAGCTTGCCCATCTCGCGCCAGACCAGATCGCTGGCGTAAGCGCTTCCACCGGGGCTGTCAATGTGGAAGACGACGGCCTTGATCTTTTCGTTTTCACGGGCAGCCTTGAATTGTGCCACCAGCGTTTCATCACCAATCATGAAGGGGCCGAGGCTCTTGCCGGAAACAATCGGTCCGCCAGCATAGATCACGGCGATTTCTGGCTCCGCTTCCCAGTGACGCTTGATATCCCGCGGCAGCAAGCTGGCCAGGGGTACAATCTTTCCACCGGTTGCAGAATCCCCGCCCAGCTTGAATTCGAACTTGATGCCGTGGCTTTTCTCTTCTTCTTCCTCACCCGTCACCCAGCTCTCCACCTCGTCCTTGTAGAGCAGCGTGTCCACCAGACCCAGCTCCTGCGCCGTGACCGGAGTCAGCATCCAGTTGGCAAGGATTTCGTCCATTTCAGCAGCATCCATGCCGTAGCCCTGGGCGATAGCATCCTGCATGACGACATAGAGCTCGTTCAGCAGGCGACCGACATTGTCGCGCACATCGTCGGACATGCTGGAGCGGGTCAGGGGCTCCACCGCGCCTTTCCAGCGACCGACTGCAAAGGACTCAACCTTGATGCCAGCCTTCTCCAGAGCGCCAGCCAGGTACATGCTTTCGCCACCCAGCGGATTAAGTTCGATTTCGCCAATCGGAATCAGCGCACGGCGATCGCCGGCCGAGGCAAGGTAGAGGTCCATCAGGCTCATGCGCTCGGCATAAAAAATGACCTCACCACCGGTCCTTTCCTTGTATTCGATAATTCGGCGGCGCATTTCATATCGGAAGGTGGGATCCGCGGCAAAATCCGGGTGGATATAGATGTAAAGGCCCTTGACGCGCGGGTGCTCTTCCAGCGCATCCATCTCCTTGTAGAAATCCATCAGCTGAATATGCTGACCGGACATCAGCCAGCCGAACTCGCCGGCCATGCCCTTAAGATCAAGCCGGGCATAAAGGTTACGCTTGGGCTTGACGAAAAAGCCCTGATTGAAATCCTTGGAACAGAGGCTGACAAAACCGCGATCGCCCGGATCCAGATTGTCGTCATCGGGCGTGCTCGTAATGCTGCCAAAGGCCGATGATCCCAGCTGCAGGGCGGCTTGAATGGTAAGATCGCTGGTGTTGAGATTGTAGCGACCGCGCAGGTTGATCCAGTCCAGAGGCTCAGCCTCCAGACCTACCCAGTAGCGATCACTGCCGCTGATGAAGGATTCGTCATCCAGATAGGCAGCCGCATCCACGGTGAAGGTCAGGCGATCGGTAAAGGGCCTGAGGCCCAGACCACCTTCATAGGTAGCAGTGGGCAGACCGTGCTTTTCACCCAGTGCCACACTGAAGCGGGAACCGAGGCTGATCCAGGGATTGAAGTGGTTGATCGACGACAAGGTGAAGTGGTCGTTCTGCCTGAGAGCATCGGATGAACCATTGCTCCAATTGTAGCTGATACCTGTGTAGTGGCCCTTGCCGCCAAAACCGTAACCCAGTTTGTAGTGCTCGGCAAAGCCGCTACCCACCGGGCCTTCCTCATGGATCAGGCCGAAGCCCAACTTGCCCATGCGCGTTAAGAAGGCCCAATCCTCGTACTGGGAGTGGGTATCGTCTTCCAGCGAGAAGCCAAAATGCATGTCCAGCGGCGAAGGATCATAGCCGAGAGTGGCCGGGTTCCAGTAGCCAGCTGCGGGGCCACGACCGGTGGCCAGACTGCCCACACGCCAGGAATACAAGTCACCATTGATGCCAATGGGAGATTGGGGGGCTGCTTCAAGATTCGTGCCCACTATCAGGGCCAGCAAACAAGCATGTGCAAGAGCTGTTCTCATGTGTCCTCCAGAAAATGAATGGCCGTCAGACGGCCCATGCAGTCCCGGGTTTCAGGAAATGCTCATTGAATGTATGGGATTGTGAGGGGGATGGCGAGCAGGGCCCGAATCAAAAAACGAGAGCCCCGACGAATCGGGGCCCTGGAATCTCGATGCTGCCTGGATCAGATCAAAACGAAAAGTGCCACTAACAGTAGAAGGAAGAGCGGTGACGAAAAATAGAGGTCAACCAGCCTTCGAACATCCGACAATTGCCTTCGTGTCTTACGTGACATTTTTCATTTCCCCATGTTGATCAGAAACCCGTCCCACCGTTTGCGGCGACCCCCATCGCCTAAGACGAATTTCCTGAGCCAGCATCGTATTCTGACTTTGCTGGAGACAAACTTAGCAAGCTTTGTGCCAAAAACAATATCCGTTGTGCATCAAAGACTTGCCCAAATTGACACTTAACCAATCTTAACTCGGGGTCGAGCGAGTGTTCAATTCTCGTACAGCACCGCCCGATTTTGCACACCTGCCCTGATCACTCGGAGCTTGAAGCTTCAGATTAGCTCTTTATCCGCTCAATCAAGCACAGTTTTCCGAGCGCGTTTCTGGTTCAAAATGAACATCAGAATCAAACACGCTGCAGAAAGCAAGCTGATCAGGACTCCGGCACGCCAGGCAAAGGGCCTGTATTCCAGCTCCAGTTGCCAGTTGCCAGCCTTGGGCAAGTGAATGGCCCTTAAAATATGATCAGCTCTTAGAATCGGAACCTCTTCCCCATTCAGCCTGGCTACCCAGCCTCGAGGCAGCCAGATTTCGGAAAGCAGGGCAACGGCCGGACCGGCCGTTTCGATCTCCAGGCTTAAGGACTCCTCGTCATAGGAGATAATCCTGCCGCTGGCGGCGGCTTGCTTTGCGGGCAGGCCATTGGCAAGCTCGGGATCCACCAGCATGGTCTTTGCCGGATCGAAGCCGGCAGACATGATGAGATCAAAATGCTCATCGCCGGCAAGCGCGCGAATTTCTTCAGGAAAGGAGAGGCGCGGCAGGGCCCCAGGATTCTGCATCAGGATGCCGTCACGCTGGGCGCTCAGGACCTCGTAGCTGGGCAGCGCCTGACGGCCCAGGATGTACTGGACGTTCAGCAAATCAAGCCAGTTGGGATGAAGACTTTCAACCGGCCCCTGTGCGCCATTCAGGCGGACCATGCCTTCTGTCAGCACCCGCTGAATGCCGGCCGGCTTGGCCCCGTGATAGCCTTCAATGCTGTGCAGGCCGTGCCAGCTTAGCTCGTTATGGGCGTAGACACCCTGCGGCCAGACGCGGAACTCGTGCTTGTCCGGCAGCTTGGCCAGCTCAGCCAGCGCGCCCTGCGGTCTGAACCAGGCCGCCGCGTTTCGTCTGGGCTCGAAATTCATCGTGCGTCGATCAACAGGAATCAGATCCACGGCAAGCAGCAGGGCAATCAAGGCCGTCAAGGCAAGTTCCTTGAGTCGTCCCAAGCCATAGAGCCAGACAAGCAGGCTGCCTGCCCCGAGCAGGGCAAAGAGGCGCGCGGCATCCATGTAAAAGGCGTTGGCGCGGCGGGCCCGGAACTGCCCCAGCACCTGATTGATGATACCGGGTGTGGGCTGAACCCCCTGCTGGTAAAGCATGTATTGCGCGCGGCGGGCATCCAGTTCGTGGGAGAAGCTGTCACCGGCGGATAGTGGCTTGTCGGCTGAGGGCGCGGCCAGGGCCATCAGCAGCGCCAGCAGAAAAGCACCACCGGCCGAATAAAGCACAACTTTGGCGGTCTTTGCCTTCTGAGTTCCCGTGAGTTCTTTCAGCAGCAGATCCAGCCCGAAGCCGGCAGCCAGCAAGAGACTCATCTGGCTAAGGGCGATCGCCCACATGTGTGCCCGGAACTTGGCAAAGCCGGGAAGCAGGTTCTGAAACAGATCAAAGAGGGGACTGTTGGCCGCAAAGCCAATCAGCAGCAGAAGCAGGCCGGGAAGCAGCAAGGCCCAGAGCTTGCGTCGGCTCTCCGGCCTGACCAGGGCAAAGATCACCAGCGGCAACCAAAGTGCGCCTGCGTAAAGGGGAAAGGCCGTGTACTCCAACTGCCCGAAATAGTCACCACCACCGAAACCTTTGGCCTGCGGCAGCAGCCAGGTCAGCAGATCTCCGGGTGGATAGGAGTAGGCAGCCGCGTAGGGTGCGCCGGTGGCAGCGCTCTCACCGGCCAGCGCACGCATGCTCATGCCGCTGTAATCCAGCACCGGCAGATAGAGGAAGGCCGCCAGCAGCAGACCAGCGACAACCCAGCCCAGAGCCAGTCCGCCGGCATTTGCACGCTCTTTGGCAGTTGTATCACGCAGGTCAAGCAGCAGGCGAATCAGCGTGTACAGGCCCGCAAAAAGCAGGAAGTACCAGCTCATTTGAATGTGCTTGACCGTGAGCATCATGCCCAGGCTGAACGAGGCCATCGGCAGCAGGCTGAGGCGCCGCTCTTCAAGCAGTCTGTCCAGCCAGTAAAGATTCAGCGGCATCCAGCAGATGGTCCAGAGCTTGATCGTATGACCGGCTCCCATCAGCCCGGTATAGGTTGTGGCCAGCATCAGGCTGAAGGCCGCAAAGGCTGTGGCCGTCCAGCCGATGCCCCTTCGCCTCAAATAGAGAGCCGTGCCGGCTCCCATCAGAAGCAGGTGCAGCATGTGCTGCATCACGGGATCCTTGAAGAGCGGAAGCATGGGACCCAGGACCCATGTAAAAACAACCGAAACCAGATAGGATGGCGTGACCATCACCGAGCTGTAACACGGCATACCGCCAAAGAGGAAGGGAATCCACTGAACGATCCGGCCCTTCTCCACCAGCTGATCAAAGCCGAATTTGGACATGGGCATGCTCTTGATGCTGTCCGCCGGATTCAGGGTCTGGCCGCTGAAAAAGGGGAAAAGCAGGGCAACAATCAGCAGGGTGCCAAGCAGCAGAAAAAGCTGCCAGGATTTCTTTTCGTTCATCTCAGGAATCCTTCTTCTGACTGCGGCGAGCGCGCCAGAGTTTTGCAGGCTGACCGGTGATAAGCTGGTAGAGCACAATCACCACAACTGTAATCATCAGCCAGATCAGTGTTTCCGTTGGAGCGCCAAGGCCCACAACAGGCAGCCACAGCCCCAGTGTGATACAGGCGGCCAGGGCGATTGCAATCAGCAGAATGCCAGAAAGGCTTAGCTGCAGGCTTTTCCTGACGGCCAGAGAAATCGACAGGGCGAAAAGAGTCAGGCCTGCCAGCGAGGCAATGCCTGCCAGAAACATCCGTGGTGTATCACGGACAAGTCCAAGCTTGAAGAGCAGATTCGGCTCAAAATGAATCACGGCAGCCAGCGCCAACCCGGCAAGTGCAGACAGGGCGACGTGCAGGGAGCGATTCTGCGCCATCAGCAGACTTAAGGGGATGTAAGCGATGAAGACCGGCATCATGGCCAGGCAGGTGAGGCGGTAAAGAGCCACACCCGGAAGGAATTCCGGCAGCAGCAGGCCGGTCACCCATTCCACCTGCAGTGAAAGGCCCAGCAGGAAGAGTGGGCTGATCACGGCCATGGTCAGTGTCTGGCGTCTGACATCGGTCGCCAGAGAAGGATCATGGATGCGGCCGGCGTAGTCGGGTAGAAGCAGCGTGAGCAGAACGGCCGGTAGCAGCAGCAATGCATCACGAATCAAAACGGCCTGCTCGAAGAGTCCCATCTCGCTGTGATTCAGCAGCGGCCGCAGAATCATGCGATCGCCCGTGACCAGCAAAACGATGGCCATGCTGGCAAAGGCAAGCCCTGGGCCACTCTGCAAAAGCTTCTTCAGGTGTTCTCGTCCAAGACGAAAAGCAGGCAATGAGTGCTTTCGCCGCGCATACCATGTGATACAAAGAAGAAAACTGACCCCTGCTCCCAGATGCAGGCTGATCGGCTTGAAAGCTGATGGCAGCAGAAAGAGCAGGGCCAGCACCAGCCCGGCGCGCGCCAGCCCCTGCAGCAGCTGAAGCTCACCCAGCGCGCGAACCTCGCGGCGCCCGACAAGATCCGTGTAGACGAATTTGTAAGCTCCGTTCATCATGGCCGCAAGCAGGGCCAGCAACATCAGCAGGGGCAGTGCGGCCTTTTCACGAAAGACAAACCAGAGTGGAAAGCTGACAAGCAGAAAGGTGCCGGCAGCCAGCAGCGTCACGCTCCAGCCGGCCGAGCGTAGACCTTCGGCCTCTGCGCCGCTGTCCGCACGCGGCAGCTCCCGGGCCAGACCATCCACGAAGCCCAGCCCCAGAAAAGGACCCAATGCCAGAATCAGGTTGGGAATGGAGAGGAGTCCCAGACCGTCCGGACCAAGTACACGCGCCACCACAAGTCCAACTAGCACGCCCGTGAAGCGCAGGGCCACGCGCACTCCGGCAAGGCCGGATGCCTCGCGCAGCAGATTGCGCCCGGATTGCTGCTCCTTCAGCGACAGATCCATGCCACCCTCAGTTTGCGTAGTCCCCGTCTGATGGGGGCTGGAATCCTGCACAGCCAGTAGAGGCTGCGCAGCCCGGCTCTGGTGGCGCCTGCGCCTTCAGCCAGAGCAAGTTCGCGCCTGGCGCGAATAACATGATCATCCATCAGGGCGGAGCGGGCAGTCTCTGTGTGATACAAGGCGCGGGCATGCCGGACTTCTTCTCTGGGCTGCGCTGGTTCAAGCGCCTGTCCATGTTCAACAGGGTCAGGACGAGCCTCACGCCGCTCGCGCGCACAGTGCCAGGCCAGTCTGGCATAGGCAGCCTGCCTGCTTCGCCAGCTGAAAGACAGACTCGCCGGATCCAGCACCCAGTCACTTAAGACCTCCGGCAGATTGGCCAGTGGTCCTGTTTCGGAAAGCCTCAAAAAAAGATCCAGATCCTGCGAGAGTTTGAAAAAGGGTCGATAGCCGCCCACGGCCTTGATTGCTGCCGTGCGGGCCATGATTGAGCTGTGCTGAAAAAGATTGATTCGCATCAAGCCGCGGTGGATGGCACCGGGCGACATGACCACATCCGAGTGGCCCAGCACTTCGCCCTGATTGTCCAGGCGCCGAACACGGCAGCCGCAGAGCAGGATCTTGGGATGAGCTTCCAGAAAGGCCAACTGCTTGATCAGGCGCTGGCTGTGACAGTGATCGCCGCAATCCAGCCTTGCCACGAACTCTGCCTCAATGGCCGCAAGTCCGCTGTTGAGCGCTGCAGTCAGTCCCTGATTTTCCTGATGAAGGACGGTGATACGCGGGTCGGCAAGCTCTGCCAGCAGGGTGGGAGTGTCATCGGTGGAACCGTCATTGACCACCAGAATACCGGAATCGGCCGGGAGAGCTCCGAGGAGGGACTCCAGACTTGGCAGCAGGCAGTCGGCGCCGTTGTATACGGCCATGAGCACGCAGAGCTTCATCTTTTGTAATATAGCGAGTCAGTAGAAGCCCACCGAGGAGAGTGTGCGTACAGTCCCAGACTCAAGCCGCCTGAAAGAGACCCTGGCTGATCCCCGTTTCGGCAAGGATATCCTGCATTGGCTGGATAGCCTGAAGACCCCGCAGGGCTATCGTCTCTGGGCCAAAAGCCCACCCAACCTGCTGGCCACTTCCTTTGCGGTCTATGTGCGCGAGCTGCTGGGAGATCTACCCGAAGGCGATGAGGCGGACTGGCTGGCTGAAGCACTGCTTGCACACCGGGATAAAGAAAGCGGGCTCTTCTCGCTTGATCCCGCTGCCAGACAGACAGGCGCGAATCACAACCGGCACTATCTCGATCTGCAGCAGACCCACTTTGCATTAAAGGCCCTGCGCAGCATTGGTCGGGCAACTGATGTATCACTGCCTTTTCTTGAATCGTGGCATGACACCGGAAGCGTTGCCAGTAGCTTTGCTGCACTGGACTGGCGCAATCCCTGGCTGGTCAGCAACAACGTGATGTTCCTGCTCTACTTTCTGGAGCACGCACTGGATCAGGGCCTGTCCGGCCCCTGGCGAGAGCGGATTGATGAAGGGCTTGGCTGGCTGCTTGAGCATCAACGTGCTAGCGGCCTCTGGGGCCTGGATGCCGAAAGCCGCGTATACAACGCGATCTACGGGGCTTATCATTTCCTCTTCTTCTTTTTGCACTGGCAAGGTGAAATGCCGGGGGCCGCGAGGCTACTCGACTGGACTCGCAAGCTGCAGACCGCCGAGGGCTTTTTTGCGCACAATCCCGGTGGGGGTGCCTGCGAGGATTATGACTGCGTAGACCTGCTGATCAAGCTGGGTGGCGAAGAAGATCGCAACATGCTGCTGAGCTGCGCCGAGGCGGTTCTGGAAAGCCGTGATCCAAGCGGTGCCTTCTGCTGGGCGCGGCCGCTTCACCACCCTGTTCGCTTTGCACTGGAGGCCTTCAAGCCTTCGCTCAGCCTGACTGAAAACCGCAAACTGCTGCTGGCAAGGCTTCGCGCGATTCTGCCCGCGGGAGGACGCTGGCGTTACAGCGGATTGAAAAGCCTGGAGTGCCCGATGGATCAGCCGGACATCTGGTCCACATGGTTCCGCCTGCTGATTCTGGCCGAAATCGACGATCATTACCTTGAAAGCGGCCGCGAGTGGGTTTTCTGCAGTTTTCCCTCGCTGGGCTGGCATGTATCACGAAAAGGAAAGCGCTGATGATCGACACCAAATCCGATCCGTTGAAATCCGGCTGGAACGAAGTGGCAACTGCACGCATTCGGGCCACAATGGACCTGCTGCGTCGCCACCGTGATACATTGCCCGCGCGGGTGCTGGACATTGGTGGGGACAGTCCACTGGGGCAGGCAATCACACAGGAGTTTGGCACCGAGCGCGTGCATACCGATCACGATCTGGATGTGGGCGAACTGGAAGGCATCTGGCCCACCATTTTCTGCTTTGAAGTGATTGAGCATCTGGGCAGCCCCTTGAGGCTCATGCAGCAGATCCATGAACACCTGGAAGAGACAGGCACCGCCTGGATCTCGACCCCGCTGGTCTACAACCGGCTGAGACCCACTCACTGGCTGCGCGGCAAGCATCACATTTTCGAGATGGACCGCTTTCAGCTGGAATTCATCCTTGAAAAGGCTGGCTTCGTGGTGGAAGAAGAAGTCCTCTGCCGCTATCTGGATACCTGGAAGTACTTCACGGGCATAAGGCCCTTCATCAAGTTTTTCACCGACCGTTGTGTCATCTGGAAGCTGAAGAAAGCGCCGGTTGCCTGAAAGTGGATTGCACATGACCATTGATCCTTACGACAACCCCCACGACAAACAAAACCCCCTTCGTCAGCTCACAACCCTGTCAATGATGAAGTCCACAGAATTAACCGGACCTGTGCTGGACATCGGCGAATCACCCTTCAGCAGACTGCTGGAGCGAGAACTTGCAATGCCTGTTACGGGAACTACGCATGAGCTTGATCGTGGCAGCATCGAGGGCGAATGGGGCACGATTTGCTGTTTTGAAGTCCTTGAACATGTCGGCAATCCTCTACGCTTGCTGGACCAGATGAAAGCGGCGCTAAAGCCCGGTGGCAGCATCTGGCTAAGTACCCCGCTGGTTGCGCGCTGGCGACCGGACAGTTTTCGCGGCAACAATCATGTCTTTGAATTCACCCGTCCACAGCTCGACTTCCTGCTGGCGAAGGCAAATCTGGCAGTCTTGCAGCGCTGCGAGATTCGTTACAAATACTGGTGGCAATACTTGACGGGACCACGGCCCCTTGTCCGCTATTTCTCCGATCGCTGCGTGATTTTGCAGCTTCAATAATGCGCCCTTGATGACAATTCAGCTTTTTTCCACTCCTGCTGAAACCTTTCGGGCCTGACCTGTTCCCACCCCTTCGCGCGGCTGAAACAGCGGCGCAAAAGGGGGAATCATGTTCAAGGCACGCCACTTGCTGCTGCCGGCCATTGACCAGTTCTTTGGTGGCGGCACCGTCGAATTGCCACCTGCCACACAGCCCGAACAAAGCAGACGCCTGCAAATCAGCGAATTTGACCGCCTGTCAATCAGGGCCGGCCTGAAGCTGCGAATTCATCTTGGGGCAGCGCCCAGGGCCCTTTTCAATGCTCCTTCCGAGCTGCTGGATGAGCTAAAGGTTGAGCAAAAGGCCGGTCGGCTGATTCTGGATCTGCCCACGCCCAATGCCCGGCAACGCACCGGGCGACTTGATATCTGGACGCGCAATCTGCGCGAACTGGTGTGCAGCGGTTCACCGAGCATTCAGCTGGGTGAACTGAACGGCTGTGAACTCTGCATCAGGGCCGAAGGACAAAGCGATTTGATGCTTAGCGGCAAACTGGATTTGCTCGACCTTTGCCTGAGCGGCACCAGCGACTTGCAGGCCAGAAGCTGTCCGATCCGCTGCGCCAAAGTCGATCTGAAGGGGGCGTGTGACGTGACGCTCACGGTGATGGAAGAGCTGCAAGGCAGCTGTGCTGGCGCAAGTGATCTGGATTACTGGGGACAACCAGGAAGGGTCTCCGTGCAGACCAGTGGCGCGTCCCGCGCTATCTGTCGCAGTCTGGGCCGAATGAAACACAAGGAGAATTGAGATGAGCAAGCTGTTGACTGTCCTGTTGTTTGCCGGCGGGCTATCGGCGATGAGCTGGGGCGATGGACTTTCCGGAAGCGGAGTCAGGGGTGTGCGTGAAGTCCCACTCGCCGATTTTCAAGCGTTGGAAGGCTCGGGGGCCCTCGAGATTGTCGTGCATTGTGGCGAGGCGGCCCGCGCCGAGGTCAGGGGTGACGACAACCTGCTGGATCTGGTCCAGTTCAATCAGCAAGGCGGTCGCCTGGTGCTGGATTTGAGGCAGGACATCTCCTCCAGGTCCAGCTTGCAAATCGAGCTGTGGACGCCCACGCTTGAGGAGCTGGAAATCTCCGGCGCTTGCGAAGTCAAGGTTTTGAATGTGCAAAGCAGCCATCTGGAGATTGAACTCTCCGGGGCAAGCGAGCTTGAACTAAGCGGGCAAACGGGCAGGCTGGAATTGGATCAAAGCGGTGCCAGTGAGCTGGAAGGCCACACCTTTTCAGCTGACATTGCCCATGTGGATATTTCCGGCGCCAGTGAAGCGACTTTCATTGTTAACAAAAGCATCGCGGGTGAGTGTTCGGGAGCAAGCGAACTGGAGCTTTTGGGACAGCCTGAAAGGGTGAACGTCGAATGCAGTGGCGCTTCCAGCATCAAGGGTATCGAGCGGCAGCATGATGGGGCGATGTGATGGGTGGTGGTCGGACGAGTGGTCGGACCAGTGGTCGGACCAGCGGTCGGACCAGCGGTCGGACGAACCGCCTGGACTGGACAGACCAAAGCTGAATACAGGTCGAACAAGGGAAATGGGCGAAGGTTCTGTCTGAGTTATTGGACGAATGGCCGGAAGTGCTGGTCCGACCAGTAGTCGGACCAGCAGTCGGACCAGCAGTCGGACCAGCAGTCGGACCAGTAGTCGGTAAAAACAAAAAAGCCCCTGCATGCAGGGGCTTTCTCAATGACAGAAAAAGACTTAGCTGGCTACTGCCACGCGAACGTGCTTGCGGCCAGCGCGGTCGTAAAATTCGACCTTGCCTTCAACAATGGCATAAAGCGTATCATCGCCACCGCGACGAACGTTCTTGCCGGGATGGATGTGCGTGCCACGCTGACGGACAATAATATTGCCCGGAATCACGGCTTCGCCACCATACTTCTTGACGCCCAGAAACTGCGGATTGGAATCGCGGCCGTTCCGGGTTGAACTCTGTCCTTTTTTGTGTGCCATGACAGGATCCTTTCCTTAGGCCTTGATGCCGTCTACGCTGATCAGGGTATAGTCCTGACGATGACCCTTCTTGCGACGGAAGCCCTTGCGGCGCTTCATCTTGAAGTTGATCACCTTGTTTGCCTTGCCGTGCTCGATGACCGTGGCATCCACCGTCACACCCTCAAGCAGAGGGGAGCCGAAACGGGAGGAATCCCCGTCCACAAGAGCAAGAACACGATCGACGCTGAGCTTGGCGCCCGCATCTTCCTTCAGCAGGGGGACGCGAACCTTCGCGCCTGCCTCAAGCTGAAACTGCCGCCCGGCGATTTCCGCGATGGCGTACATGATGGATTCCTCCAGTAAATTCGCAAAGACAATGAGTGTAGCACTGCTCAAGTCAAGAGTCAAGCCCAGATCGCTCTTCAGGCGACTCATTTCCTTCAATCGGCCACTCATCCAGGTCCGATGGAAGCTCGGCCCCCTCAGCGGCAGCAGCCTGCCTGAGCGAGCTGATCCCGCGAGCGAACTCAGCCGTCACTTCGCGGCCCTGCCTGGGCGAAAAACAGCGGAACTCGCCAGCATCTAGCCGCTCGTCGGGCACGCAGCGCAGGAGCATGAAATGCCGCCACATCATTTTCTTCAGCAGGCTGATCCGGCCAGCAGTCAGATAGGCATGCAGGCTGGGGGCAAGCTGAATCATCAGACGGCGCTCACCGGTTGAAGCCTTGAAGCGACGAATCCAGCGCTCAAGTTCTGTCAGCAGGGTCTCGCGCGAAGGCATCAGGCCCGTGCCCCCGCAACGCCGACATGGCTCGTGCAGGGTGTGAATCAGGGCTGGGCGTACCCGCTCCCGCGTCATCTCCATCAAGCCAAAGCGGGAAATGGGCGCGGTATCCGTCTGGGCCTTGTCCTGCTTGAGTAGCCCGCGCATCTCCTGCTCCACCTTCAGGCGATTGCTTTCCTTGCGCATGTCAATGAAGTCGATAACCACAAGGCCGCCTAGATCGCGCAGGTGCAGCTGCCGGCAGATCTCCCGCGCCGCTTCCAGATTGACCTTGAGGGCGTTGTCCTCCAGATTGCTTTTCCGTGTATACCGGCCGCTGTTCACATCAATCGAGATCATCGCTTCGGTGGATTCGATGATCAGGTAACCGCCGCCCTTGACCCAGACCTTGCGATCGATGCTTTTGGCAATCTCTTCTTCGATCCCCAGTTGATCAAATAGCGGCTCGCGGCCCGAATAGAGCTCGACCTTGTCCTTCAGGTCTGGCAGGACTTCCCCGACAAAGGCGCGGGTTTCCTTATAAAGAGCACGATCGTCGCAGATGACTGAGTCGAGATCGGGGGTAAAGAGGTCACGCATCACACTGGAAACCATTCCCGGCTCGCGGTGAACGAGCTCCCCGGGCTTGTTCTTCAGCAATGCGCTGCGTGTGATACGCCAGTGATCGAGCAGCTCCTGCAGGTCGCGTCTGATCTGGCTTTCACTGTGACCTTCCGTCACCGTGCGCAGAATCAGGCCGAAGCCGGCAGGGCGAATCTCCTGGGCAAGTGTCTTCAGGCGACGACGCTCCGCTGCACTGCGAATCCGCCGTGATACACCAATCATTGATTCGCCGGGAAGCAGCACCAGAAAGCGTCCGGCCAGACTCAGTTCCATGGTCAGGCGCGCGCCCTTGGTGCCCATCGGCTCCTTGACAACCTGTACGGGCACCAGCTGATCGTTTTTCAGCGCAGGTCGAAGGCGGCCTTCGCGACCACGACCAGGTCTGCCCTGAACAAGCGGAGCATCTTCCCCTTCTGAAAGCAGGCGTGTTACATCCCGTGCATCGTCCAGGGGCAGAAAGCCGTCCGAATCCTGTCCGATATCCACAAAAGCAGCCTGCATGCTGGGCATCACACGAACAACACGTCCCATGTAGATGCTGCCCAGCGTGCGATCGCGAGCCGCGCGCTCAACTGAGAGCTCGGCCAGCTTGCCGTCTTCAAGAATGGCAACTCGAATCTCCGCAGGCGTTGCGTTTATGGCAAACTGTCGCTTCACGCTCAGGGCTTTTCCTCTTCATCCTGCAGAATCTCGTAATCGGCCTGCTCGGGTGGAGCCTGTCTCCCCTGCGAAGCCTGCCGCATGGCCTCTTTCACTTTGCCGCGAAACCAGCTTCGAATAAGGCGTGATACAAGATAGCCAGCCAATAGCAAGACAAGCAGTTTAGACATTAGCGTACCGGGTTGTAATACATGGTTCCCGTAACGGGTTCACGCAGCCTGGCCAGCAGGGCTTCGCGATGCTCGGGATTGTTCACAAAGTCGATTTCAACGGCATTGACAATCAGCAGCGGGCTTCGCCGATAACTGAGAAAAAAGCTGTTGTAGGCTTCATTCAGCTGCTTGATATATGCCTCATCCATGTCGCGCTCGTAGCTGCGATTTCGTATCCGGATATTGTTCATCAGCCGAGGCACACTGCTCTGCAGGTAAACGACCAGATCCGGACGATGAACATCCCGCTCCATGAATTCAATGATCTTCTCGTACAGCACAAGCTCGCGCTCATCCAGATTGAGGTAGGCGAAAATCTTGTCCTTGTCGAAGAGGTAATCACAGACGGTCACCTCGTTGAAGAGATTCATCTGTTTGTGGCGAATCAGCTGGTTGTAGCGCGCAAAGAGAAAGTTCAGCTGCACCTGAAAGGCGAAATGCCTTGGATCACGGTAGAAGTCTTCGAGGAAGGGGTTCTTGTGCGGCTCCTCGAGGACCAGCTGCGCCTTCCACTCCTCCGTCAGTATGCGACACAGGCTGGTTTTGCCCACGCCGATCACGCCTTCCACGGCGATGCTCTTCAGATGTCCAGGCGCCATGCTTGCTCCGATTTCAACAGACGAAGATCCTGTCGTCTGATTTCATCCTTTTCCAGTAGCTGCTTCAGCGGCTGTCCGTCAACCTGTGAGACAAGTTCCGGGTTCAGCTCCAGCAGCGGGACGAGCACAAAGGCCCGCTTCTCAAGGCCTGAATGAGGCAAGGTCAGTTCCTGCTCGTTCAGGCAGATCCAGTCTTCATTTTTCGCGATCAGCAGATCCAGATCCAGTTCCCGCTCACGCCAGCGATCACGATGCTGCCGGCCCAGATCCACCTCGATTCGCTTGCAACAAGCCAGCAGTTCATGCGGGCTCAAGTTCGTACTCAACCTGACCACCACATTGAGAAAGTCCGGCTGATCAGCAGGTCCGAAAGGGGCACTGTGATACAAGGAACTGGCAGCCTCCACATGAATGCCCTGTGCTTCGAGCATATCCAGGGCAGCGTTCATCGTGGCCGGCACATCACCCAGATTCCCACCAAGACCCAGCCAGCAGATCACAAGCCGCCATTCTCCATGGCCTCGGCAAGCCTTTGCGGATGCACGCGCGTGATCTCCACTTCCACATGCCCAAAGAAATGCGGAATGGGTGGACTCAACTTGCGCACACAGAGCTGCAGGGCATCCACCAGCGGAAAGGTGCGAAAGATCTCTTCAGCCAGGCCGTGAGCCAGTCGCTCCAGCAGTCGAAAACGGTGTGACGTGACCCAATCCGTCACCAGCTGATGGAGCGCCTGATAGTTGAGCGTCTCCTCGAGATTATCGCTCCTGCCGGCCGGTGCCAGATCAAGATAAGCCTGCACACTTAGCTCAAAGCGCTGTCCGAGCGTGTTCTCTTCACTGCGATGGCCGTGATAGGCGTAGAACTGAATTCCCTCAATCGCAACGCGATCCGTGTTCTGGCGAATTTGAGGAAACAAGGCTCGATGCATGGCGCTCAAAGTAGGAATTCTCCGTTTGCTGCCCCTGTTGTCACACTGATCATGAGCGGAAAACCACATCTTCACGGGAAAACACATAGACCGCCAAAGCCAGCGCCAGACAGGCATAAATCAGGTTGACACCGAAGACCATGGGCACCATCAGCCACTGCTCAACATCCTGGAGGAACAGCTCCTTCAAAAGAATGGAAGCATTGACGATTGGTATCAGCGCCAGTCCGAAGGTGAGCTTTATGCCAGGTATCATGCTGAGCATGCTGGGGAAAATAACCAGCACCAGCAAAGGGCTCACATAGCTTTGCGCTTCTTTCATACTTCGCGCGATGAGGCTCAATGCAAGCATCAGCGCGGCAAAGAAGAAGGCCACAGGCACCATTTGCAGTAGACCAAAGGCAAGCGTCAAGGGCGAAAGATCAAGGTCAAGAGTCAACATGCCCTTGCTTAATCCTCCAGCCGCCCATTTGAAGAAGATGTATTGTCCAGCTACCGTAAAGATGGCACTGCCAATGGCCATTGCAGCAGTAGCCATGAACTTGCCCAGCACCAGGCTGGTGCGCGGGACGGGGTTGACCAGCAGGGTCTCGATGGTGGATCGTTCCTTTTCTCCGGCTGTCATGTCCATGGCCGGATACATGGCACCCGTGATACAAAGAAGCAGAACCATGTAGGGCAGAAAGCGCGCAACCATACTTGCCGCCTGCTGACTGGGGGAAGCCAGATCCTGCTTGATCAGCTGCCAGGGCTCATCCAGGTCCGGGTTCATTCCCATGTCACCAAGCCAGGTATCAACCTCGAGATCCCGCAGGCGCTTGAGATTTCGCTCCAGCTCGCGTCCGGCGATTTCCGCCTCTTCATCGGTTGAATCGAAATAAAGGGTAACGGCTGGCCGTTCTCCTGATGTGCTTTCAAGAAGCAGATCAATAGCATTGCCAGCTCCCGCATCTATCTCAACAACGACTTTTGTATCACGCTGGGCGATCAGGCTATCTGCTGGCTGCTTTTCACTATCCGCATCCCAGAAGGCAAATCGCGGATGATCGTCCTTTAGTGATGTTACAAGTGCGGCGTGCTCGCTTGCACCAAGCAGGGCGATGGATATTTCGCTCTCCTTCATCTTGTCAATGGAGCTCATCATCAGCCATACGATGGCTGTAACCAGAAGGGGCGTGGTTAACACGGGAATCACAATCATCGACATGATGGTGCGACGATCGCGCAGCAGATCCCTGAATTCCTTGACGGCAATTACCCAGGCCATGCGCATCATGATTCATCCCCCTTGTTGCCTGAATTGCGAAAGGCCTCGAGCACGCTCTTATGCAGGTCGCCCATGGAATCCAGCTGTGCTCGCAGGAAGGCCGAGTCCACATGCTGGCTGAATTCTTCCGGACTGCTCAGGAATAGCCCGGCCACTTTTGCTGGATCCATTGTCTCACGCGGCATGCCCGGAAGCACCAGGACGCCTTCAGGATCACGGGAAAGCCGCATCATGCCGGCCTCGCCCATCACCTGCAGAACGCCATTGATTTCGGCCTCCGGCAGCCCCATCAGCCTGGCAAGACCTGCGGCGCGAATCTCCTCGCCCCTTTCAAAGTGAAGCAGGACAGCCTCACGCAGCGCCAATGCCAGCATGTATTCCGGAACAGATCCCATGCGCTTGTAATTGCGGCGGGCCAGCAGAGCGCGATGATTTTGTATCACAAAGGACAGCTCGGCACCCAGGAGCACAAGCAGCCAGGTCAGAAAAACCCAGATCATGAAGAGCGGCAGGGTTGCCAGACTACCATAGACCAGGCTGTAGGAGCCGGCCCTGAGGGCATAAAAGGTGAAACCGATCTTGGCCAGCTCCCAACTGGCAGCAGCAAAGGCGGCCCCGACCATGGCGGGCATGACGCGAACACGGGTGTTGGGCAGCGCCCAGTAGAGAAAGAAAAAGCCCGCAAATTGCACCAGAATGGGCATCAGGTGTCCGCGCGCTTCACCCACCCACTCCGGTAGCACGGCCACCAGACGGCTGACCGTCGCTTCGCCGGACAGGTAAACCGAAACACCGGCGATCACGGGCAGGAGCATCATCAGAAACCAGTAGGAGCCAACACGCTGAATGAAGCCGCGGCTGCGTTTGACACGCCAGATACCGTTAAAGTCCGTCTCGATGGTTGTGATCAGCGAGTAAACGCCAACGCCGAGGAAGAGCACACCGACAAGCCCAAGCTTGTCCAGCTCCAACTCTGCCATGCGGGTCAGGAGGAACTCGCTGATGATAGC
This sequence comes from uncultured Bacteroidaceae bacterium, assembly GCA_964345075.1. Classification (GTDB taxonomy): domain Bacteria; phylum CAIWAD01; class CAIWAD01; order CAIWAD01; family CAIWAD01; genus CAYFPS01. The sequence continues at coordinate 21,180 of CAYFPS010000012.1, forward strand.
GCTGCCGTCCGGACTGAGATAAGTGGCCAGAAAGGGCATGAGCTGCTCAGTAAGCCAGCCGAAGCCACCCACCTGCTTGAAGACGATAACCACCAGCCCCAGTAGGGGGATCAGGCTGAGCAGGGTCGTGTAGGTCAGGGCGGCCGCCCGTGTAACACCACCGCGTACAAAGAAGGCCTTGATCTGCTCGAAGAGCAGCAGCGAGAAGTCATGCAGCACATCCACCGGGCTGCGCTTCGGGTTCAGGAGCGAGTCAAAGAGACTCTGAGTTCCGGATGGCTTAGTCTTCATGACCTGTCACACGCAGGAAGATGCGATTAAGTGAAAGCCCCGGGTGGCGGGCGTTGACATCTTCAACCGTTCCCGCTTCTACAATCGATCCCTTGTGTACAAAGGCCAGATCGTGACACAAATCCTCGGCTTCCGACAGAATATGCGTGGAAAAAAGCACCGTACGCCCATCTTCCGCGCAGCGGCGAATAAAACGCACGACACTGGCCGAGGCGATCACATCCAGGCCGCTGGTCGGCTCGTCAAGCACGACAACAGCTGGATCATGCAGGAGGGCACGGGCAATGCTGGTCTTCTGCTTCTGGCCTGTAGAGCACTTGCCCACGCGATGATCAAGAAAGTCCGTCATCTCCAGCTGTGATGCCAGTTCCGTGATACGTTCCTCGATTCTGCGATCATCCATTTGCTGCAAACGCCCGAAGTAGCGCAGCGTCTCGCGAGGACTCAGGCGATCATAAAGCCCGGTAGCGCCAGTCAAAAAGCCGAGATTGGCCCGGACAGCCTGTGGATCCTTAAGCACATTGTGACCGGCCACTTGAATTGTGCCACGATCGGGGCGAATCAGGGTGGCCACGCAGCGCAGAGTTGTGGTCTTGCCGGCGCCGTTCGGCCCCAGCAGCCCGAAGACACGACCGGGCTCAGCCTTCAGGGAGAGCTCCTTGACAGCGTCCACCTGTTTCTTGCCTTTGCCAAAAGTCTTGCTCAGTGCATTGATCTGAATCATGCTGGCCCCTACCTGAACAGTTTGCGACCCCAGGAAGGATCGTAATACTCGCCGCTCTTGGTTGAATGAACAAGCTCGTACTCACCAAAGCCCTGTTCGTCTACAAAGATGAAATCAACACCGCCATCAAGTCGATCGTAAATCCACAGCTCAAAATCGTTGTGATCGCTACCGAGGTAATTGTCAGAGCCCATGCCTGAACCGGATCCATACTGGCCCAAGGTGAAGTCATAGCGGGCGTTCAAGGTGCCGTAATCATCCACAACCTCGTCCGGGGCCCCGTATTTGACATAGATTCCGCCACGCTCTGTCAGGTGCCCTTCCCGGCCCGGTTCCTGATAGCGCTGTCTGGCCTCCTCGACTCGGGCCAGCAGCATGACCTTGGCTTCGTTCAGCTCAGTTGAAGGATCTGTATCACGGCGCAGCCAGAACTCTCGCATGAAACCACGACGCGCCTCGAGGTCCATGCGCGGCCAGCTTTCCTTTTCATAGGAGGAAGCCAGAACCTGTGTGGCATTCCACAATAGGGCAAGCTCCTCCGGCCCATAATTGTCGTATTCATCGGAGGCCAGACTGCGCTCGGGAGCCCTGACATCGGGGTTCTTGACCCAGATCGGCCGCGAAGTCTGCCAGCGCTCGCCCGCCTGCTCCAGCTCGAGCACGATGGTATACGCGCCACTGGGCAGATGGGAGCAGTCCTGGTGTAGCACGGCAAGCGGAACAGTGCTCTGGGTCATCAGCAGGCTCTCCAGCATGGCCCAGCGCGTGGATTCGACCACATTCTGCCGCTCGCCCAGCAGCTTGAGCGTCCAGCGGCATTGATCCGCGGAAAACGCTGGATCCACTTCAGCCAGACCGTAGAAGCTATCGAGGCCAGGTCCGTAAAGTGCGTCGGCATAGGGGACCATGAAGACACCTTGTAGTTCGAAAGCCTCACCCGGGGCTGCCGTGCGGGGCGCTTCAACACCGGCTCGAATGCCGGAAAGTCGCTGCGCCTCCTGCGGGATTTCCAGTCTGGAAGACTTGCTACCCGCCTCGCCGGTATTTGTATCACGCAAAGAGAGCTGGTATCGATAGACGCCAGCGGCAAGTTTCAATCGAATCTGGTCGGGGATCTTTTCCGTCAGGGCAATCTCTGCTGTCGGCGAACTGCGGTCGCTGCGAGTCCAGCTGCTATCGACCAGAGTTTCCAGACCTTGTGTGATACGCAGTCGTCCCTTGTAACCCGCTTCCATCCATTCGCCGGCAGAACGACGCTCAAGACTGGCGCGCTGCACCATCAGGTTGAGCTCAAGTGTGCCTGTATCACCATCCAGTTCAAAGAGTACCGGGTCCATCGTAAAAAGCGGCTCTGCCGCCGCAGACAGCCAGAAGAACAGGATTGCCAGCAGCTGTCTCACGATGTGGCCTGCGCCAGTTGTTGGGCCTGCTCGCTGAACTTCACACTGACCAGCGTGCTCACGCCCTCCTCGGCCATTGTCACACCGTAGAGTTGATCCGCATAACCCATCGTCTTCTTGTTGTGGGTGATGATGATGAACTGTGTCATCCCAGCAAACTCCTGGATGATGGTGTTGAAGCGGGCGATGTTGGCATCGTCCAGCGGCGCGTCCACCTCGTCCAGAATGCAGAAGGGACTGGGCTTCACCATGTAAATCGCGAAGAGCAGGGCGATGGCTGTGAGCGTTTTTTCGCCACCGGACATCAGCATCAGGTTCTGAATTTTCTTGCCCGATGGTGTGGCGCTGATCTGGATATCCGCTTCCAGCGGGTCTTCACCCTCAAGCCTTAAATCAGCCTTGCCGTCGCTGAAAAGCTTAAGGAAGAGGTACTCGAAGTTTTCGCGAATCTTGCCGAAGGTCTCGAAGAAGAGCTCACTGGCCACACGGTTGATGCGCTCGATGGTTTCCTTCAGCATTCCCTCGGCCTTGCGCAAATCATCCAGCTGGGCACGCAGGAAGGTGCAGCGCTCGTTCTCCGTCTCGTACTCCTCGATGGCCAGAAGGTTGACCGGCCCCAGGCGGCGAATGCCATCACGCAGCTCGGCCACCCTGCTGCGGGCAGTGGCGCGATCCAGATTCCGCAACTCTTCGCGCTCTTCCAGCGGCGGCAGGCGCAGCTCCTGCTCGTACTCTTCCTGCACGCGCTCTTTCAGTGCCTGTGTCTTGGCTTCCAGCTCGCGCACTTCCAGCTCAGCCTGATGCTGCTCGTCTTTCAAGCCATCGCGCTGTCCGCGCAGTTCGCTTTCCTTCTTTTGCAGCTCCTGCTGCTTCTCGCGCAGAATGGCGAGCTCACGGCGGCGGGCATCCAGCACTTCCTGCGCGCGTGCCCGAGCTTCATCGGCCACAATGCGCTCCTTTTCGAGCTCGTCGCGGCGCGATTCCATTTGAGTCCGGCGCTCGGCGCCTTCTTCCATTTCCTTTGCAACCTGCTCCATCCGCTGGCGGCCTTCCGCCACAAAGGAATCCAGCTGCTCCAGCTCGCGCTCAAGGCCTTCGAGGCGTGTCCGCCCCTTAATGGCCGCACTCTGCGCCGTGGAACGTGCCTCTGCCAGCTGACCGTGACGCTGATTTTCCGACTCCAGTCGATCACCCAGCCGCAGGCTGTCTTCCTCGGCCTCTTCACGCTCCACGCGAAGCTCATCGAGCAGACGCTTCAGCTCGCCCTCGCGGCTCTCCTGCTCTTCCATGCGGCGCTTCAGCTCAGCCAGACTGCGCTCAAACTGCTCGGCATCACGGGCAGCGCGCTCGTCCTCAAGGGCAAAGCGCTCCTGCTGGCGTTCCAGATCGCGCAAGGTTTCATCGGACTGCGAAAGCAGTCCCCGCCGCTCTTCCAGCTCTTCACCCGCTCGCTTGAGGGCTTCTGAGGCGGCCGCTTCGTCAGCCGTGCGCTGGGCGAGATTTGTATCACAGCGATCACGCTCCTCCAGCAGACCATCCAGCTGATAACGCAGGCCCAGATGTCCACTTTCGCCGCCGCTGCCCCGACGCGCCTTGATTGGCGGCCAGAAGGCTTCGCCATTGGGGCGCAGGTAAAGGCCCTCTGCGGCGTCTTCTGCAGGGTCAGGACTGTTCTCATCCAGCAGCCAGACTTTCCGGAAGAGGAAGTTCACCAGTGTTCTCAGGCGCTCTTCGCAGTGAACTTTTTCTGCAAAGGGACTTGCCCCCGCCGGTGCTGCCCCAGCAGATGTGGCAGGAACGCGCTCCAGATTCAGCAGTGTGCAGGCGCCCTTGCCGGCCTCGCGCAGCTTGCTGCTGGCAACTTCCATCGCCTGTGTATCACGCAGAACCAGATAGCCGGCAGCCTCGCCAAGCGCGGCTTCCAGCGCGGGAAGCAGGGCTTCGTCGGCGTGCAGCAGATTGCCCAGCACATCGATTACACCTTCTTCGCCCGACTCGAGCAGCAGGCGGGCGCCACCCGGTACGCCTTCGAAGCGGCTCAGCAACCCTTCCAGCAGCTTGATCCGCGCCTGCAGACTGCGCCGCTCGCCTTCCATTTCCTGATGCTCGCGGCGCTTTTCCTGCAGTGTATCACGGGCAGATTCCTGCAGCTGGATCGCCTGATTGACGCTTTCCAGAGTCTTACCGCGCTTTTCACGGGCTTCCGACAACTTCTCCTTCAGCTGCCCGGCATCACGACCGCGCAGCTCGCGATCGGCCTTGAGCAGCCTGAGCTCATCTTCAAGATCTTCGCGGCGACGGCGATCTCCGTCCAACCCAGCACTTAGCGCAGCCAGACTCGAGCTGGTCCGTGAATGCCTTCCGAGCACGTCCAGCACGGCGGCACGGGCCTTCTCCACGCGGCGCCGCAGATCTTCCAGACCGCCGGAAGCTTCTTCCAGCGTTCGGTTGGCCTTGCGGAACTCGTCATCCAGCGCGCCTTGAGATCCGCGGGCCTCGTCAACCTGTGAGGCCAGACCGCTGCGGCGGGATGCACTTTCTTCCAGCCGGGGCTCCAGATCCACCCGCTCCCGGGCCATGCGATCCAGATCGCGTTCGAGAGCACGCAGACGCTCGCGATTGACCAGGGCTTCTTCTTCCAGCTTGCGGCAACTCTCCCAGGCCGTGCGCAGCTCCTGTTCGGCCTGTTCCTGATGCTGCTCCTCGGCCAGTACGCGCGTCTGCAGCGAACTGCGATCACGCTCGACTTCGGCGAGATCCCGATCCAGCTTGGATGTTTCCAGATTGTGTCCGCTCATCGCGCCCTTCAGCGGATCCAGCCGCTCGGACCAGGCCATCAGATCCGCCCGCGCCAGATTCAGGTCTGTATCACGCAATTCGGCGTTCAGCTCGCGATAACGCTCGGTACGCTTGACCTGCCGCTTGAGGACAGCCACCTGGCGCTCTGCCTCGGAGACCACATCCTCCAGCCGCAGCAGGTGCTGGCGGGTTTCATCCAGCTTCCTTAAGGCTGCGCGGCGCCGGTGCTTGTACTTTGTAACACCGGCAGCTTCTTCAAAAAGGTGACGGCGTTCTTCAGGGCGATCGGAGAGCAGGTCTTCAACCATTTTCAGCTCGATCACCGAGTAGCTGCCCGGTCCCATGCCCGTATCCATGAAGAGATCGTTGATATCCTTCAGGCGGCAGGGCTGGCGATTGATCATGTATTCCGATTCACCACTGCGGTACAGGCGCCGGGTGATCAGAATCTGGCTGTATTCCATGGGCAGAATGCCACGGGAGTTTTCGATGGTCAGGCTGACTTCGGCAAAACCCTGCGGCTTGCGGTGGCGGCTTCCGGCAAAGATCACGCTCTCCATCTTGTCCGAGCGCAAGGTCGAGCTCTTCTGCTCACCCAGCACCCAGCGCACTGAGTCGAGAATATTGGTCTTGCCGCAGCCATTGGGGCCGACCACACAGGTAACACCGCTGGAAAAGTCCACCAGCGTTCGCTGTGCAAAGGATTTGAAGCCGAAAAGCTCCAGTCGGGAGAGATACATGCAGGTTCCACACTAGTCGGAATTCACTCTTGGCCCTGCCGGATCGTACGCAGGGCAAGCTGTAAAGATAAGGAAGTAGAAGCGGCCTCGCCCTCTTTCGGGGCAGGCAAAGGGCCCTTAACCGGGATCAGTCATAGCCCCATTCATCTTGATCATCAAAGAGATCGAGATCCCGTCGAGGACGGCGGCGACGATTTTGAGGTTCAGCTGCCGGTTCATCGGCTGCGTCATCCGCGGCCGGGCTTTGCGGCTCCCGGCTGCCTGAATCAGCGCTGGCCTTGTCCGCCTCCTGCTTTTCAGCCTTTGGCGCAGCATCTGGCCTTTCCCCATCCGCTTCCGGTTCTGGTCCCGAATCATTGCCATCGTCAGAATCGCCCTCCTGATCACCGGAAGGGCTATCCGGCGGCGGGGGATTGTCTTCTGTCTCGGCTTCCATGCGGCGTCGGTAGACAATGCGGCTGATCAGGATCGACAATTCGAAGAGGAGGTAAACAGGACCGGCCAGCATCACCTGACTGATCGGATCCGGCGGAGTCAGAATCGCGGATGTCAGCAGGATGCCCACGATCGCGTGCCGACGGAACTTGCTTAGGGTGGCCGGTGATACAATGCCCATTCGTGAAAGAATGAAAATCACCAGCGGCAGCTCAAAGACCAGCCCAAAGGCCAGAACCAGTTGTGTGACAAATCCGATGTAGCGGCTCAGTGACCACTGGTTGGCGACTTCCGAAGTGGCAAATGTCAGGAAGAACTCGGTGGCAAAGGAGAGCATGTTGAAGCCAAAGGCCGCTCCCCCCAGAAAGCAGACACTGGCTGAAAGGATGATGGGAAAGGCCGCACGCCGCTCCTTTTTGTGCAGGCCCGGTGATACAAATCGCCAGATCTGCCAGAAAACCAGCGGACTGACCACCATCAGGCCGGCAAAGAGGGCGATCTTCACATGAACGATGAAGCCTTCGGTCGGGGCCAGCAACACAAGTTGCCCGGCACCTTCACCCACTCGGGCGGCGGCGCGATCAAAGGGCAGGGTAAGCAGGGACTGGATACGGTCGGCAAAGGCAAAGCAGGCAACCATGCCTGCCAGCAGCATGATGATCACGCGAAACAGCGTGCCACGCAGCTCTTCAAGATGCTCGAGAAAACTCATCTCGCTTCTGCGCGCGGCCACGGCTATTCCTTAAGCGCTCAGCTGACCGTCAAGGGCAGCAGCCAGACTGTTGAAAATGGAAAGGCCATCGGCGCTTCCCAGTTCCGGTGATACAGCTCGCTCGGGATGTGGCATCATGCCCAGCACACGACCGCTCTTGTCCGTGATACCTGCAATATTGGCCACGCTACCATTAGGATTAGCTTCCGGCAGGGCGCGACCGGCTGTATCACAATAGCGGAAGAGCACACGCCCTTCATCCTCCAGACGGGCCAGCTCATCATCGGTGCAGAAATAACGGCCACCATGATGGGCAATAGGCATCTTCAGTGGACGGGTTGTATCCACCTGGCTGGTGAAGGCTGTATCACGGTGTTCGGTCTTAAGCAGAACATCTTCGCAGATAAAGCGCAGTCCCGAATTGGTCATGAGGGCGCCGGGCAGCATGCCTGTCTCACACAGGATCTGAAAGCCGTTGCAGATGCCGAAGACAAGCCCACCCTTCTCCGCGTGACGCTTGACATCCTGCATCACGGGACTGATCGAGGCAATCGCTCCCGTGCGCAAATAGTCACCGTAGGAAAAGCCGCCCGGAACGAGAATCAGATCGTAGCTGCCCTGAACCGGCTCCTTGTGCCAGAGCATGTCCACTTTTGCGCCCAGCAGATCCTGCAGAACCCAGCGCGCGTCTGCATCACAGTTCGATCCAGGAAAAACAACGATACCGGCCTTCATGCGCCGGCTCCGGGCTGCACACTGTAATCGGCCTCCCAGGACTCCGTGTTCGGATTGACCAGTAGACGACGGCAGATCTGCTCCACCTCGCGCTTCACTTCTTCGAGATCGCTCTGATCAAAATCGAGTGTCACGAATTTACCCATGCGGCAGGCACAGGCAGCATTGAAACCGAGGCTTTCCAGGGCATGCAGCACAGTCTGGCCCTGAGGATCAAGAATAGAGGCCTTGGGCATGATGCGAATGCGGGCCTGAATCATGGGTATCTCCTCTTGTCAGGAATGAGCTTCGTCGCTCCACTCCTGTTCTTCGCTTTCGTCCTGAAGGTCATTCTGGCGCAGGTGACGCACCAGGTTAAGCACAAGGTAGATCACGGCAGCAGGCAGGAGAGCCAGACTCTGCAGGAAAAGAATGCTGCCCAGCACCAGAATGAAGAGCGTGAAGCGCCAGCTGTTGCGCCCGCCCTGCTTCAGGCTGAAATAAGGCATGCCCTCAAAGCGGACACGGCTCACCATCAACAGACTGGCCACCAGCGTCAACGGCAGCAGACCCTTGACCCAAAAGTGTCCCATGTCCAGTTCGTGAAAAAAGAGCACATAGGAGGCGATCAGACCGGCTGAGGCAGGAATGGGCAGCCCGGCAAAGAACTTGCTCTTGGCCGACTCTACACCGGTTTCCACATTAAAGCGCGCCAGACGGAAGGTGCCGAAGATCAGCGGCATGGCGGCAATCAGAAAGCCGGCCAGCCCCCAGAGCGGGCCACGCGCCGACCATGCGGCAAAGTGCATGTAATACAACAGAACCGAGGGCGCCAAACCAAAGGAGATGGCATCACTCAAGGAATCCAGTTCCTTGCCCAGCGCGCTTTGTGTACCAATGGCACGCGCCAGTTTCCCGTCCATCGCGTCCAGAATGGCTGCAACGACAATGAACCAGGCAGCCTGCACTTCGCCTCCGCCCAGCCCCAGTCCATGGCGAATCAGACTGGCTACCGCAGCAAAACCGAAGAGCACATTGAGAAAGGTGATCAGGTTGGGCAGACGATCAATGGGTCGATTCATGCGGAACTCCAATCACGGTTTCACCAGCCACGACCCTGTCGCCGGGACGCACCTTGATGTTGAATTCAATGGGCAGGAAATGGTCCATACGGCTGCCCAGCTTGATAATGCCATAGCGCTCCGAGCGCTTCAGCTCACTGCCTTCATGCACGTGGCAGCGGACACGGCGAGCAAGAAATCCGGCAATCTGTCGAAAAGCCACCTTCTGCCCCGCAGCATTTTCCATGCAGACGAGATTGGCTTCGTTTTCCTCGCTGCTCTTTTCGTTAAAGGCCATCAGGTACTTGCCCGGTCGGTACTGGACCTTTGTCACACGGCCCGCGATTGGCGCGCGGTTAACGTGCACGTCCAGTGGACTCATGAAGACTGTCACACGGTTCGCAGGGCCGTCAATCTCGCTGCAGTGATCCAGTGACACAACCTGTAGCACCTTGCCGTCGGCCGCACTCACCACATGGCCTTCAGGCGCCTGGCTACTGCGCTCGGGGTTGCGATAAAACCAGACAAGAAAACTCCCGCCCAGAATCATCAGCAGTCCGAGGGTTCGTATCACATTCAGGTCCAGCACGTAGCCACCTGCAAAGACAAGGGCTGCGCCAATCACGAATAGAGTGAAAATGGCACGCTGACCTTCCTGATGAATTCCCATCAACCGATCACTTTCTCGAGAACCTCGCGGTAGATATCCTCCGCGGCATTCATGTTGGATTTGAGACAGTCTGAATCATACTTCTTGCGCGTGCGGCGATCCCACAAGCGGCAGGTGTCGGGACTGATTTCATCACCCACCAGCACCACGCCCTTGTCCTTGCCGAATTCCAGTGTGAAGTCCACCAGAATCAGATCACGGCGATCAAAAAAGCTGCGCAGGACGGCGTTGACCTTGCTGGCCAGACGACCCAGCGCTTTCAGTTCATCATCACTGGCCAGCTGGAAAGCCAGGCAGTGACTGGGATTGACCATGGTCGGCGCCAGCCCCGGACGCTTGAGATAATGCTCGATCACCGGATAGTCCAGCAGCTGGCCTTCCTGCAGGGAAAAGCGCTCGACCATGTCTCCGGCGGCGATGTTGCGCACGTGTACAGTCAGGGGCAACATGTCCAGACGACGCACCTTGATGCGACCCTTGCCGACACTTTCGATAAAGTGATGACCGATGTTGTAGCTCTCCAGGTAGCGGAACACAGCCTCGGAAAAGGCGGCGCAGACTTCACCCTTACCCTTGAAAGGCACCTTGACCCTGCCATCGGGCAGGATCGCCTCGTCGAGGAACTCCATGACAAGCGTGCCCGGACCGTCCTCGTGCAGGCGCTTGGTGCGTCCCGTCTCAATACTGCTGTTGCGTCCCACGACCACTCCCTTTTTTGACAGGGTCCAACGACTCACAGAATCTCTAATTGCCGTCCGGCTTGGATCCGGCAATCATTGCCACGCTTAAAACATCCCTTTCGCGGAAAAGCTCGAGCACCATGCGATCGCCCACCTTGATGTCCTGATCGGCGATGATCTCCTTGATGCTGCGGGAATTCTTCACTTCGCGCCCATTGATGCTGAGCAGAATGTCGTTCTCCTGAAGGCCCGCCCGCTCAGCCGGACTGCCCGGATTGAGCTCCACGATCAGCACACCATGATCGCCCCGGTACTTCAAGCCAAGGGCGGTGGCGCGATTGAGATCACGAATCCAGATGCCGGTCCAGATGTCCCGGTCGACGAAACCACGAGTCATCAGGTCCTTCATGATCTCGCGAACACGGTTGACCGGAATCGCAAAGCCCAGACCCACAGACCCGCCATTGCGGCTGTAAATCATGGTATTCATGCCGACAACCTGCCCCAGCGCATTCAGCAGCGGACCGCCTGAATTGCCGGGATTGATGGCGGCATCGGTCTGCAGCATGCCGATGAATACACGCTCGTCATCCTGCGCGCCAAAGTCGCGTTCCGTTGCACTGACAACACCCACCGTCACACTGGGACTGCTCTTGGCAAAGAGGCCGAAGGGATTACCCACTGCAATGGCCCACTCGCCGATGATGACTTCATCCGAGTCGCCCATCTCCACGGTGGGATAGCCTTCCCCCTCAAGATCCAGCAGAGCGATGTCCGAGTTGTAATCGGCACCGACGATCTCGGCCGAGACCTCGCGGCCATCGGGCAGTGTAACCACAATCTTGCGCGCCTGATGGACCACGTGTTCGTTGGTCAGCACCAGTCCATCGCTGGAAATGATGAAGCCCGAGCCCAGATTCTGCACCGGATGCTCGACCACGCGATCGGGAAAGAGCTGCCCCCAGAAGGGGTCACGGCTGAAAGGGCTGCGTTCGATGTAGCGCTCGACCTGCACAACATTGATACCGACCACTGCCGGCTCCGCCAGTGCTACGGCCTGCGTGATCGCGTTGCTTCTGCCCTCGTGCAGGTTCTGTGTGACACGATCGATCTTTGGGACGGCGCTCGCCTCTTCGGCCTTCATCGGGGTGAAGGCGCGCAGAAGGGCCAGCCCCAGGATCATGCCCAGGACCAGCCAGATGCCATCGCGCAGTCGATGTATCACGCTTGACATTTACTGCTGGGGAACCTTTTCCCAGTCCTTCAGGAACTGCTCAATGCCCTTGTCCGTCAGCGGATGACGGGAGAGCTGCTGAATGACCTTGAAGGGAATGGTAGAAATGTCCGCGCCGATCATGGCCGACTCCTGCACGTGCACAGGGTGACGGATGCTGGCGACGATGATCTCCGTGTCGATTCCGTAGTTGTCGTAGATGCGGCGAATGTCGGCGATCAGGGCCATGCCATTCTGGCCGATGTCGTCCAGGCGGCCGACAAAGGGGCTGACAAAGGTCGCACCGGCGCGGGCAGCCATCAGGGCCTGCAGCGGCTGGAAGATCAAGGTCACGTTGGTCATGATGCCGTCGGTGGACAGCGCCTTGACGGCCTTCAAACCCTCAACGGTCATGGGGATCTTGACGCAGACGTTCTTGTGCATGGCGGCCAGCTCACGGCCTTCGCGGATCATGCCTTCCGCATCCAGACTGACCACTTCCGCATTGACCGGACCATCCACGATCTCGCAGATGTCCAGAATCAGCTCCTTGAAGGGGCGATTCTCGCGGGCAACCAGGGTCGGGTTGGTTGTCACACCGTGCAGGACGCCAATTTTCGCAGCTTCGCGGATCTCGTCCAGATTGGCGGTATCGATGAAGAACTTCATGCTGATTCCTTCCGTGTATCGTTTGTTTTGATTGCTCGTTTGTCCATCAAGGGCGTCAGGTTTCTTTGACGCTTTTTGACGGTCATCGTCATATCAGCTTTGTGGACCCTGGCACTCACCTGGCACTCACCTGGCACCAACCCGGAACCAGAGTCCGGTTAGCAGTTACCAGCAGGCCAGTGGGGCAGTTGTCGACGCAGTCGGCAAATGGCCCCTGGCGAAGTGCCGACTTGTCGGCACGGCTCCTACCCGATCAAGTGCCGATTAATCGGCACGCAGAGCGGGTAGACCTGTGGCAAAATCATCATAGATCACGCGATCCAGATAAAGCCCCTGCGGCGGGGCAATCTGTCCACAGGCCGCTCGTTCACCACTTTTGATCAGCTCCGCCATGTGATCCGGCGCAAAGCGACCCCGCCCGATATCGTGCAGGGTTCCGGCCAGCGCCCTGACCATGCTGTGCAGAAAGCGATCACAGCTGACGCGAAAGATCAGTTCAGGCCCTTCTTCATGCAGTTCCGCATGGCGAAACTCGCACCAGGCCGTGGGCGGCAGGGATTTGCTTACGCAAAAGGCCCTGCAATCCTGCCTGCCATGTAGCGGCTTCAGCGCCTGGCGCATGGCCGCCGTGTCAAGTTCATAGGTCGTGCACCAGGCCTGATTGCGCCGGAACGGGCTTGCACCGCGATGCAGGCGGTACTCGTACTCCCTTGCCCGGGCACTGAAACGCGCAGAAAAGCCCTCGGGCCTTTCGTCAACTCGCCGGACCAGAATGTCCTCGGGCACCAGGCGCTTCAAGCCGCGAAAGAGTTCATCGGCCGATCGCTTCGATGTGGTCTCGAAGCTGCAGAGGCTGGCCCGCGCGTGCACGCCCGTGTCCGTGCGCCCTGCACCCGTCAGACTAACAGGGTGATCCATGATCCGCGCGCAAAGCGCCGTCAATTCACCCTGAACCGTGCGTGCATCCGGTTGAATCTGCCAACCAAGAAAGCCCGATCCATCGTAGGCGATCTCGATGGATAACACTCGCTTCGGCGTTTCGCTGTCGGGGATTGGCCCGCGTTTCATTCCCTGTTCAGTGCAATAAGGTGATGCAGCCAATAAATGTACCACTCCGGCAGGGCCATGACAAAACCGGGCGGCATTTGGCAAAGCCAACAGGATGCAAACAGAAAAAAACCACATTGGTCCTTCACACCGAATCAAAAGAAGAGGGCCATCCGTGCATAATCTGAGCTTCCCTTGCCTGCTTGGTGGGCTGATTTTCCTGTCGAGCAGTGCGTTTGCCCGAAATGTCATTGTGATGATCAGTGACGGCGCCAGCATCGGCACATGGGATGCGGGCAGTCTGGCCCTCCATGGCGAACGAACGGCCTCTACTTTTTACGGTGAAGACTGGATCAAGCTGCTGATGACGACCCGGCCGCTGGAGGGCCGGCTTGACAGCGCTGGAACAGTGGCATCGATCCCGCTTTGGGAAGACGACAAGGCCTGGCAGCTGGAAGCCTATTCGCAGGAAGAGGGTTACCTGCGTCAGGGGGCGACGGATTCGGCGGCGGCGGCCACGGCCATGTCCAGTGGGCGCAAGACCTGTCGCGGCGCGATCAACTGGGGACCGGCCACTGCCGAAGAAGGCGCAGCCATCACGCCAAATCTCCCCGAGCTGGCTGATCAGGCAGGTCTGGCCGTCGGTACTGTCAGCACAGTGCAATGGGCGCACGCGACTCCGGCCGGCTTCAGCAACGCGCATCAGGCCAGCCGCGGCAACTATGCGAGCATTTCCCGGCAGATGCTCGAAGGCGGCGTGATGGACCTGATCATGGGCGCCGGGCACCCGGAATTCGATAACAATGCGCGCCCGGTTGCCACTCTGGCCGAAAGCAATGCGGATCGCAGCAAGCGCCATCGCTATGTGGGCGGTGTGGACAGCTGGCATGCATTGAAGGACGGCACACACGCAGGTGGCTGGCTATTGCTGGAAAACCTGCATGAATTCACCGCGCTGGCTGAAGGCCGCCTCGGCTGGAATGGACCGCTTTTGGCCACGGCGCGGGTCGCCAGCACCATGCAGCAGGGGCGGGATGGCTACGCGGCAACAGACAAGCCCTTTGAGGATGAATTGAACGAAGGAATCCCGGGCCTGGACCTGATGAGCCTGGGAGCCTTGAATCACCTGCACGGCCTTTCACCGGAAGGTTTCTTCCTGCAGATCGAAGGCGGTGCCGTAGACTGGGCCGCCCATGGAAACATGGCCTCGCGCATTGTGGAAGAGCAGGTTGATTTTGAAAAGGCTGTGGACACGGTCACAAACTGGATTGAAGACCATGGTGGCTGGGAAAGAAACCTGCTGATTGTGACAACCGATCACGGCAATGCCATGCCACAGGGTCCGGATTCAGGCAGCCAGGCCTTTGACCGAATTGAAAAGGACGATTTGTATCACGGCCAATTTGTCGAAGGTGAAAACGAAGCTGGTCTGCGTTTCTGGAGCACGAGTCACACCGTTGAGCTCGTGCCGCTTTTTGTCAGGGGCAAGGGTGCCGAAGGCTTCAGAAAAATGAGCACGGGTCGTGATCGCCACTTTGGCAGGATTTACACAGACTGGGCAAAGGCTGGTTTCAACGGCAACTATGTAGACAACACGGCAATCTTCAATGTGGTTGCGCCATTGCTCGAAAAGGACTGAAACTGATTGAAGCTTCAGTTTTGATCGGCCTTACCTATTTTGTCGCAGGTGAACGCACGAGGATCCAATGAGAACGAAGAGCGGTGACAAGCACGCGGATATCCTGAAGGCGGCGGTGAAAGTCTTTGCCGAAGATGGATTTGCGGAAGCCAAGGTGGCCACGATTGCCCGGGTTGCCGGCGTGGCAACGGGCAGCGTCTACAACTACTTCGACAGCAAGGAAGACCTGCTGCATTCCATTTTTCATCGCATGTGGACGCACCTGCTGGCCGATTTGAGTGAGCTTGCCCGTGATACATCCTTAAGTGGCGAAGACCGCTTTACACGAATGGTCGACTCGGTCTTTGATCATTTTTCCAGTGATGCCAATCTCTCGCGCGTTTTCGTCAACGAACAGAGCTTCTGGATGCACCGCTGGGAGGGCGACCTGGCAACGCTGTATCACGAATTCATGCGGCTGCTGGGTGAGACATTGAAAGACGCGGGGCTGAAGCCCGGCCTTGAACCGGAAATCGTGCGCTATCTCTTCTTTGGAGCTGTTCGCCAGCTGATCCACCTGTGGGCCGACCCGGCCTGCCCCTTCAGTCGGGAAGAGGCGCGTGGTCAGGTCATTCTGATGCTGAAGGCCCTCAGCGCTTGATCTGGACAAAGCCCACCTTGCGATAGACCTTGTCGAGAATGCGGCGGGCACGGTTTCGTGCAGCCTCCGCACCCTTTTCCAGATTCATCTCCAAGCCCTTGCGATCCGCCAGAATATCCTTGTAGCGCTGCTGGATCGGCTCCAGGTAGGCGACCATCGCATCACCCAGTTCCTGCTTGAAAGGCCCGTAGCCCTTTCCCTGAAAGCGCTCTTCCTGTGATTCAAAACTCTCGCCCGTGACAGCCTGCATCAGGGTCATCAGGTTGGACACGCCCGCACGCTCTTCCGGATTGTAGCTGATGCTGTCACCGGAATCCGTCACGGCGCGGCGCAGCTTGGCGCGGATCACATCAGGCGGATCGAGCAGGTTGAGACTGGCGTTGGGATCCTCGTCGCTCTTGGACATTTTCGCGTTCGGGTCCTGCAGGCTCATCACGCGGGCACCATCACTGCGCTTGGGGATGAGTGGATCTGGCACGGTGAAGGTCTCGCTGTACATGCCATTGAACTTCTGCGCCAGATCACGCGTCAGCTCCAGATGCTGCTTTTGGTCTTCACCCACCGGCACGAAGTCAGCATTATAGAGCAGAATGTCTGCAGCCATCAACACCGGATAGTTGAGCAGTCCCGCGTTCAGGTTCTTCTCGTGTTTGCGTGATTTATCCTTGAACTGAGTCATGCGCTGCAGCTGACCCAGTGGCGTGATACAATTGAGAATCCAGGCCAGCTCCGCGTGTTGCGGCACATGGCTCTGGATAAAGATCGTGTTACGATCCGGGTCGATTCCACAGGCCATGTAGAGCGCCAGAAACTCAAGGCAACGCTTGCGCAGATCGGCAGGCTTCTGGTAGACCGTGATCGCATGCAGGTCAACCAGCATGTAAAAGCATTCGTAATCATCCTGCATGGCGCGCCAGGCTTTGAGGGCGCCAAGATAATTGCCAATCATCAACTGGCCGGATGGTTGAATGCCTGAAAGGACTACAGGCTTGCGTTCGGGCCTGGAGGCGGGTGTCGCGTCACTCATTGGGCTTCCTTGAAAATCACAGGATTGTATCACGGGAATAAGTCTTCTGCTGTCCCCAGAGCACGGCCGTTGCCGCTGCGTTGTCAGCTGCCGGGGCGTGATCCGCTTCAGCAAGACCCAGCTCCGAAAGACTTGCCGGTGCGCCAATCTTGCGATACCAGGCCTCCAGGGCCTTGATGGCTTCATTGGCCGATTCACGAAGAGTTGCAGCAGTCGGAAAGTCAAAGACCTTCTGGCCAAAACGGGCCAGCCTTGCAGCGAAGCCGATCTCATCGGGCTGCTCAAGTCGCCAGCGAAGCCAGCCAGGAAAGAGAGCCGAGAGCCCCGCGCCGTGTGCTACATCAAACAAGGCCGAAAGCGAGTGCTCGATCATGTGAACAGGAAAGGCCGGAGAGCCAAGACCCGCGCTGGTCACTCCATTCAGCGCCAAGGTGGCCGACCACATGAAGTCACCACGAGCCTCAAGATCATGTGAGTCCACAGCGAGACGCTGTGAAACATCAACCAAAGTCCGGAAGATCGCTTCCTTGAGCTCAAGCTGTAACACGGGTTTTTCGATTGCCGTGTTGAAGTAGGGTTCCATCATGTGGGCAAAGGCATCGCTGAGTCCGTTGGCGGACTGCTCTGGCGGCAGGCTATTGGTAAGCGAAGGAATAAGCAGGCTGAGTTTTGGATAGACGAGAGGCGAACTGAAGAAGTACTTCTCGCTGGTCGCCTCGTTGGTAACCACACTGCCGCCGTTCATCTCACTTCCCGTGGCCGCCAAAGTCAGCACAATTTCAAGCGGCAGGGCATTTGTCACCGGTGCTTTACCGATAAAGAAATCCCAGACATCACCCGTGTGATACACACCGGCACAAACGGCCTTGGCACTATCCAGTACGCTCCCCCCGCCAACAGCAAGGACAAGCTCAGCCTTGTGCTCGCGAGCAAGCGTGATGCCTTCCCGCACGTGATCAATCACAGGATTCGGCTTGACGCCCTCCTGCAGGGCCACATTGCAGCCAGCCGCTTCCAGAATCTGCAGTACCTGATCCAGCAGGCCGCTCTTTCTGGCGTGTGATACACCGGTAATGAGCAGCACACGTTTTCCGATTGCGGCGCATTCGGCTCCCAGCTCCTGTAGCAGGTCTTCGCCAAATCGAATCCGCGTTGGATTATGAAACTGAAAGGTCTTCATTTTGCGCCGTCGTCCTTCAATTTCCACTCATGCCTGTCCAGCACCATACTGATCCGGCCATCGCCTTCACGGCTCTCGCGCCGTCGCCTCATTGGCGTGCGAAGGCGCTCGTAGAACTCCTGCAGATCGTCCTTAAGACTCATTCGAAGCTCCACCCTTTCAGGTAGCCAGGCATCCGGTGCAACCTCAACCCAGCTGTTCACCAGCGAAAGCGCTTCCAAGGTATCACTCTGCGTGATCACACGCGTATCCACGTGTGTCACAAGCCAGCGGGTCGTATCCACTTGATAGCTCATGCGGGCAAAGAGGCCGCCGTCACGAAAAAGCCCCTGAACACGCAGGGGGCTTGATGCCGGTGCCGATTCAGGAAAGTCCAGCTCCGCTTCTGACAAGCCCTTGAAGAGGCTGTCCACCGTCCACATCATGGTGCGGCGAGGCAGGATCGCAAAGCCCTTTGCCTCAAAGCGGAAACTGTCGGGCGCTTGAAAGTGCACCTTCACCTTTTTGCCCTTGAGCTTCATGCCGGGCAGGTCGATATCCACCTTCATGCGCGCGTCCCATTCGGCAAAGCGGGACTGCCGCTCCTGCATGCGGGCCAGGACATCAGTCAGTTCAAGTGCCAGCGCTTGATTCGCCAGCAGCCAGAGTCCGATCAACAAATAGCGGATCATCAGGACAGCATATCCTTTCGTAGAAAGACGAAAACGGAAAATCCCAAAAAGAGAAGATTCCAGCAGCTCAGCGTCAGCACGCTTTCCAGAATGGTTGCGGCAGGCAGGGGGTCTTCCAGGGCCAGACTCCACACATCAAAATGACTTGTGAAAAGCCAGGGACGAATTCCGTCAAAGAGCTCAAATGGCAGGTTGGACAGCGCCAGCAGGACGATGATGACGGCCATGCTGCCGACGATCGGGCCGATTGGGTGTTCGACGAAGGTGCCAACCATGAAGGCCAGGGAAGCGACCGTGCTCATGGCGACTGTGGCCAGCAGGTAGGCCAGCGCAAGCCGCGGAATGGCCCAGCTTTCGCCAAGAAGCACGATTCCCTCGTTACCCATGACCAGGACATCGCCCGAGCCCATCAGCGCAAGGCCCACGCCGATGGAGACGATGCCAAGCAGGGCCACCAGGCTAACGGTGTAGGCCTGGGCGACGACGAACTTGCTCATCAACACTGGCAGGCGGCCGGGCGGGCGTGTCAGCCAAACGCGCCAGGTGCCACGGACGGATTCACCCGAAAGGATATCGCCGGCCACCAGCGTGATCAGAAAGGGTATGTGCACCCAGAGGAAGTTCATGACGATGACGGCCGACGTGTAGCCGTTCATCACGCTGCCAATAATCAGGAACTGCTCTTCCAGGCCCTGAAGAAACTGGCGCTCCAGCGCTTCGCCGCCTGAGGCCAGGCCCCAGATGATCAGCGGCACGACAACCAGAATGGCCAGGTAGCCGATTCCCGTTCGCCAGAGGCGAAGGGTTTTGGATAATTCTGCGTTGATCAGGGTCAGCATTGTTTGTCCGTCTTGTGGTTGTCCGACCAGTGGTCCGACCTGTCGTCCGACCTGTGGTCCGACCTGTGGTCCGACCAGTCGTCCGACCAGTGGTCGGACCAGAATTCCGTCGTCCACCCTCTCGTCCACCCCCTCGTCCGCCCAGCCATCACCATAAGTAAAGCGATTGCTACATCCGCCCTGGTAAAGGGTTTAGCACGTATTTGGGCCTTCTCCGGCTTTTAGATCGGCAATTGCCAATTGTGTCGGCAAAGCTGGGATTGGGTCGTGGTCCGACCAGTGGTCCGACAACTACCCCCCCGCCAACCGCAGCAGCAACTCTTCCAGATTGTCCGCTCGCCTCAGCTGACTGGGCGTAGCTCCTGCAGCCGTCAATTCTTCCAGCACTCGCTCTGCGGGAAAATCACTCGCCCGAAAGCTCAGGCCAAAGGGACGATCACTCAGGTCGCTCAGGTCCTGGCTAAGCCGGGAAAGCAGTGACCGACTGGCCGCCGCATGCCGCGTATGCAGCTCCCAGCGTGAACCGCCCATCTGACGGTATAGCTCTTCGATTGGGCCGTCAGCCAATTTGCGCCCGGCATGAATCACCATGACGCGATCGGCCAACTGCTCGACTTCGCTCAACAGGTGCGATGAAAAGAGCACGGCCATTCCATCTTCCCGGGCCAAGCGGTGAATCCACTCGCGCATGCTGCGCATACCGGGTGGATCCAGCCCGGTCATCGGTTCATCCAGAATCAGCAACTCCGGCCTGTGCACAATAGCCTGCGCCAGCCCCAGGCGCTGCTTCATCCCCTGACTGAACTGCTTGACAGGGTCCTTCGCCCGTCCGGCCAGACCAACCTGCTCAAGCACCTCGTCCACACGGGCCGGGTCCTCAAGGCCGCTCAGCCGCGCGAGTAGCAGCAGGTTCTGTCTGGCGCTCAAGTGCGGATACAGGTCCGCGCGCTCGATCAGTGCTCCCACCCACGCCAGCACTTTGCGCGAACCACCCGGAAAGCCCTCACCCAGCAAATGAAATCGACCACTGTCCGGCCGGACCATCGAGAGCAGAATGCGCAGGGTCGTCGACTTGCCGGCGCCATTAGCCCCCAGGAAGCCCAGCACTTCGCCTTGCTTCAGCTCAAAGGAAAAGGCGTCCAGAACCCTGCGTTCGCCATAGCTCTTGCAGAGGCCCTCTGCGCTAATCAATATTCTGGATGTTGATTTTATGTTCACAAACTGAACTTCGCACTTTGATTCAGCTTTGGAAAATGCGATTGTTGGCACATGCCTAACCTGAAAGAAACACTCATCCTCACGCTCATGATCTCGGCCACCGCGCAGGCCGACTGGGCGCGCATGACCATTGATGGTCTCGACACGGAATGGGACAGCCTGCCTGTCCTCGCAAGCGATGGTTCCTCGGACGGCTTTCCCGATCTGCTTTCGGTCAAGGCGGCCCGCGACGAATGGAATCTGGTCTTCCGGCTGGAGCTGGACGATGAAATGCTCCTGCAACAGGACAACAGCCTGAAGCTGGTGCTGGACACCGACAGCAACGCGTCTACTGGCCTGTCAACAGAAGGCCTGGGCGCGGAACTTGTCTGGACATTTGGATCACGGAACGGCACAGCTTACTCCGCCAGCGGATCCGGCAGCACCGTGTATCACGACGACGTCCAGATGCGTCACCTGCCAAGTCATTCCAGCACGGTATTTGAGATCTCGCTGGACATTGAGGCCAATCCATTGGGCACGCCCCTCTTCCCGACGAGCACGGTGCAGGCGGTTTTCTACACAAGTGGTGGAGACCGCATTCCCAACAGCGGATCGATCAGCGTCAATGTGGGTGCGGGGAGCCTTCCCCCACTGGTGCAGGGTGATCTTGATCGCGGCGTGGACGAACTTCGTCTGGTCTCCTGGAATGTGCTGAATGACGGCCTGACCGACACGGGACTGAGCACCCAGTATCAGCGCATGCTGCGCGCCATGGCGCCCGATGCGATTGTCTTTTGCGAATTGTGGAACACGAGCGCCAGCCAGGTGGTCAGCCGGCTGAACACGCTGGTACCGGAACTTGGCCCCTGGAGTGCGATCAAGGAAGATTCAGGCAATGTGATTGCCAGTCGCTATCCCATCCGGAACAGCTGGTTGATTCAAAGTGGTTACCGTGAGACAGCGGCCCTGATCGACGTGTCGGCCGTAACCGGTGACAGTCTGCTGCTGATCGCCAATCATTTGCGCTGCTGCACGGCAGACGCACAGCGCCAGGAAGAAGCTGACGGGCTGGTCGATTTCATGAAGGATGCGCGTGAGCCGGGCGGCAGGCTGGCTATCAACCAGGGCACGCCAATGGTGCTGATGGGTGATTTCAATCTGGTCGGTGATCGCCAGCAGCTGGTTACCATCGAGACGGGCGACATTGTGGACAACGGCGCATACGGTCCTGACAGCCCCCCGGACTGGGATGGAACATCCCTGACCGATGTTGCGCCCAGGCATCCAGCAACCAGCGAAGCCTTCACCTGGTACAGCGCTACCTCGAGCTATTGCGGTGGTCGACTGGATTTCGCCCTGTATACGGACAGCGTGATTGAAGAAACCGGTAGCGGTGTGCTCTGGACGCCGACCTTGCCCGCCAGCCTGCTCAGCGATTGGCAGTTGCAGGTCAATGATACGCCGCAGGCTTCGGATCACGCGCCGCTCTGGTTTGATTACCGCACAATCGGCAATGAGCCTGTGGTGCTGGACACGCCAATCCCCGTGTCCACATATCTTGCGGCCAGCAATCAGGTGACTGTCAGCTGGGATCCAGTGGATGGCGCAAGCCTGTATCGACTTGAGTATCGGGCAAGCCTCGAGGCCGGGTGGTTCTCGCTTGTAACACAGCCAGGAACAACATTCGTCTTTTCAAATCCGGCGCCGGACACGATGGGATTCTTCCGTGTTACAGCCATCGAATAGCTAGCCGAGCAGAAGTGGGCTTTGCAGAAGTCGTTGAAAGGGCTGATTGACCAACAGGTCCTGACTGATCATGCGGGCGCGCGATTGGCTTAGCTGCTTGTAGAGAGTTCGCGATGCAGCATTGCGAAACTTCATCCCGGAGAGAAACAGCGTTTCAAGCAGACTGGCGGCGGGGATATCAAGCTCCGCCGCTCTTTTTGTGATCTCTTCCTCATGGCCCAACAGGTGCATCAGACGCACCTGACACTCAGGCAGACTCAAATCAACACCGCTGACAGCGCCCTCGCGAATGAAAGCGGCAGCCGTTTCGTATACAAAGTCGGCAGGCCCGATTGGCACCTGGCTGGAAAGCACAAGCAGCTTCTTTTGTTCCCGCGCCAGACGGACAGCCTCCAGGGCGTTCTGCGGAAGCTCCTCATTGGCGCAGGCATTCCCGCCACCATAACCGGCCAATACCACGGCCCGGGAACGATCAACAGCCGCACAGTATTCATCCTTGTGCTTGAATGGATCACAGTAGACCAGTTCGACATCTTCTGCAAAGGCCAGATCGAGACTTGTGCCGGCATGGCATCCATGAGCACAGCGCCAGACTTCAGTGGCAAGCTCTTCCATTACTGCTCGCGACAACTCGGCTGAATCAATCCGGAAAAGGCCGTGAACCTGTATCTCCCGGAAAGCATCGGGCATGGCCATTTTCAGAAACTCTTCCACAATACTGCCGCCGGGTGTCATCGGCTGCAGCGGATGTCCACCCAACTGGGCAGGGCTGGAATCAATGGTGCCACCGGTGGTGATCAAGTGCAGTTGATCCAGGACAACGGGCTCCCGCAGCCTTGCATCGCCGGCGCGATGCTGCACCTCATCCCATTCCATGGTTGCAATTGGATCACCAATAAACGCGCTTCCCCGCCAGCGCTCGACCTTGGCAAGGCTATCTGAAAAGGCGTTGGTTCCGTTATTGAAAACAGCAAAGACGCTGGGCGGCTCCAGCACACTTAAAAAGCGCACGCTGCCGTGAATGTTCTGAAAGCCGTCAGACCAGGTAAAGGCTCGTTCCATCGGGACCTGACTTCCCGTGATACAAACATTGCAGACAAGATCTTTCAGTGCATAACGCAGGAAAGGAAGAGTCCAGGCCAGCGTGTCCGTTCCATGAGTAATGAGAATTCCCGTTTCCATGCCCGTCCAATCATGCTTTGTGAATCGCTTTAGGTAACAGTTTTCAGGCAATGCTCTGTGGCATGATCAGCCGGAACAGTAGCCAGTAGCCAGCCAGGCCAGTGGGGCAGTTGTCGACGCAGTCGGCAAATGGCCCCTGGCGAAGTGTTTTCGCAGAAAACACGGCTCCTACCCGATCAAGTGCCGATAAATCGGCACGCAGAGCGGGTAGACCAGTAGCCAGTCAGAGGCTTTAGCTCTGGCGATTGACCGCTGAATGCTACGACTATTGGCACTGGACTTGGACCTGGTGACTGGTAACTGGTAACTAGGATCTGGTAACTGGGATCTGGATTAAATGAAAACCCCTGACAGACCATCTGCCGGGGGTGCCCTGAACCTGCCTTTTCGGAAAACCTGAGTCTTCCGAGCCGTGACAGGAGTTTAGTCGTGATAGATTCGCAGTCGATAAAGCCGCATCGGCAGTCCGCTGCTCGCAGGATCAATCCAGCTGGTATCCGCAACCGTAACCAGTGGTTGCCACAGATCTTCGAGATTCGTGCGCGAATCCAGCAGGTACTGGTTCGCATTGAGCACGGGATCCCAGAACAGGCGCACACTGTTGTCCGGCTGCCATTCAATCTGAAGTGGCGGGACCTGACAAATCTGATGTAATACGTCACCGGTATAAGCAAAGGTGAGTGGCTGATTCTGCAGGTCTCGCAGCTGAATATTCTCCAGAGCAAATTCCCCCAACCCACATTCCCGTGCTTCCCACAGGAACTGAATCAGTGTTCCGGGGCCTTCACCCCCGCTTGTATCACCAAGAATGGCATGATCCACATGAACAATACCGTAACCATTAATCGCATCATCCTGCCAATAGAGATAGGTGGGCGGGTTGACGATCATGATATCGCCTTCAATCACCGAGAACAGATCAATCTGCGCCGTCCTGTACTCAAGATCCAGCGTGTATCCGCGTAGCTGGCTCAGATCCCCGCTGGCAACAATGTTCAACATGACGAGTTCACCGGGTTCGACCACAATTGGATCAACTTCCAGTCCAATCTCGATCGCACGTGCACCAAGCGCTAACAGGCAGCTTGCTATGAGTTTTTTGACCATGATTCCATCTCCGTTTGGTCCAGGGCAGGACAATAACCGGGGCCACCCGAAGGTGACCCCGATTTGTGATACAAGACTACTTCAGCACGACCATCTTCTTCAGGTCGGTGAAGTTTCCGGCCTCCATGCGGTAGAAGTACACGCCGCTGGCCAGGCCGCTGGCATCCAGACGAACTTCGTGGTAGCCGGCTTCCAGAGAAGCATCCAGCACCGTCCTCACCTGCTGACCCAGACTGTTGAAGAGCACGAGGCGCACGCTGGCGTCTTCGGGCAATGCAAAGCGAATCTGTGTCGCGGGGTTGAAGGGATTCGGGAAGTTCTGTCCCAGCTCGAAGGCAAGGGGCAGCTCGGCCGACAGGCTGTTCTCGATGCTTAGCTCGATGGTGCTGTTCCAGGCATCACGGGCATCGGCATCAAGGATCACGGGCTGCGCGGCTTCACCGGCAAAGACCAGCTCCACGCGAGAGTTTGCGGGAATGGTTCCACCCAGCGCAACCACATCCACAACCCAAGCTTCGCCGTCATGGTAGAAGAAGGCAGGCTGCGCGCTGATCACACTCTGCAGTGCTGCTTCGCAGGCAATGCGCACACTGACGCCCTTGACCAGCGCCGGCAGCAGAAGCTCGTGATGGTCTTCTCCCTGCACCAGCTCGATTGTATCACCAGGCTGATTACCATGACTGTCCATCGGCAGAGCCGGGCCTGCAGGGCCGTAATTCATGGCAAAGATGATCAGATCCTCGAAGTTGATGCGCGCATCAGGTTCGGGCAGACCATAGCTGGAATAATCGCTGGTAGGTGCGACGTCGTGCTCGGCATCAAATCCGGCCTCACCGGCATCAGCACCATAGCTCGTAGAAAGCTCGGCGAGATCGGGACTGAACACAAAGCCATTGTGATCGGCCCAGTCACCCAGGAAGTAGTTGGTGGCGGCACCGATGGCAGCCGCGGCATCATCATTGACACAGTCATAGGCCACAACTGCGTAATCATAGATTCCGCGTTCCGCAACGGCATCTACATAGACATTCACATTGGCAGCCAGATCGGCCACAAGCGTGAAGGTGTCCGTGCCGTATACATTGGCGGTTGTCTCGCCCGCACCCGGGTAAGGATAACCGGCACGCAGGGCGCGATAGACCTTGTAGCCATCGTGTCCACTGCCATGCTCCCAGGCCAGATCCACAAACTCGTGTCCGGGATCCGCATCCAGCGCGCTGGCAGCCGTCGGGGCAACCGTGTCCAGATGGAAGCTGTACTCGGCAACGGCGCCGATGTAACCTACTTCGTCGTTTACGCGGAACTGCAGCGTGTAATCACCGTCAGAGAGTCCGCTCACATCCACCGTGTAGTTCTGCGGAGCAAGGCTGGCACCTTCCAGGTTGGCAGGCAGTGCCTCGGCCCAGCTGCCACCAGGCAGGATCTGGTACTCGACATTGTAGAGCTCAACATTGTCGATGGGTGTGATCGTTCCAGCGATATCACTGTTCACACAGCTGTCGCCAAGCCATGCATCCGTAATCGCCGCAGGAGCCGTGCCGTCCACGGTAAGACTGAGGGCATCATCGGTTGCAGATGGAATCGTGACATTGACCAGGCTGCGCACAACGGCACTGCTAATGGCCAGATCCGTGGTAAAGGGGCTGGCCGGCTCGTCGATACCATCAAAGGTCACGGTAAAGAGATCCGTATCAGCCAGCTGGCCTTCTGTCAGACCACCCAGAATGCTGACCGATACTTCCATCGGATTGGCACCCAGATCGTAATCGAAGAAGACACCATCAGCGTGACTGAACAGGCTTGAGAGCGAGGTCGGTGTGACAAAGGCTCCATCCCAGGCAACCCAGACCGTCACTTGACGCCAGGGCGTGGCACCAGGAATTACCGGAGCAATGCTGTAGGTCACGACTGTTTCGTCCGTGTACTGTGCGCCATCGGCAACGGAAATCAGCGTCTCGCTGGCTGTCTGCGTGATTTCAAATTCACCGGCCAGCCAGGGGTCAAAGAGCACATTGTCACTGACTTCATTGCCAGCACCAAGGGCATTGGTCGTGGGATGATAGGGGCCGGAAGCGGCGCCCCACCAATTACTGAGAGCATCGACTTCAACACCCGTAGATGTAACACCGAATTCAGTGTTGCCATAGATGCTGCAGCCGCGAATTGTCACATCGCTGATGTCTGCCGCGGCGTAACCAACAACGACACCTGTCGTGTTAGCCGTCAGCGTGCAATCATTGATTTCGGCAATGGTGAAGGTTCCGTAGTAGTCGGTCACAAGGATGCCGCCAGAAGTTGATCCATCCGTTGAGGCAACACCCGTGCAGGCCGTGATCATGCTGTTACGCACCTCACCCTGACCACCGCCACCGAACTCGACACCATAGTCAAGCCAGTCGCCGTCGCCCTTGCCAGTATAGGTCAGACCGTCAACAAGCACGACAGGGGCAGGTGATACAACAGCACCACGAATGTGGACACCAATGCGATGGATATCACTCAGGGTGCAGCCATCAACGAGGCCTCCGCCCGTAAGGAACACGATCCCGCGGCCATCGAAGGAGCCAGCAGATGAACTGACGTTGCTGATCACACAATCGGCAACCGTCAGACTGTCACCACGCGACTGAATCGCCTGGTTGACCGTAAAGCCGGCACCACTGATGCTCATGTCACGGATCTCGGCTGTAACACCAGCCGCCACATGCAGCAGAGCAGATGTCTCAGAATAGGCAGAAGTCCCGGTATTGTAACCCGCCTCGAGGAAGGTCAGGTCTGAACCGGCGCCCAGCAGATTGACATCCACATCGAGCAGGCTCTGCGCGAGCAGCGTGTAGGTACCGGCAGCAATGTTGATGTCCTCGCCTCCGGCAGCTCCATTAACGGCGGCTTCCACGCGAAGGCCCGGGATCACCTCGAGATCGCCATTCACGATGTCCTGGATGTAGGTGCCACTGAAAGTGCCCACCGGCTCCCAGGCCTCCATCGTCGGGGCCATCGTATACGCGGTCGCCTGCGTGGTGGCGTTATGCATCACAAGGCCATCAATGCGTGTGCTGTGTACCACATGGCTGAAAGTGGCCGGGACCGTCACATCAGCATTGTCCGCAGGATTTGTGCTGATGGTTCCCTTCCATGTGCCGCCGCTGGCCAGGGCGCCATCCTGCACGGAGATTGCACCCGCGCCACCATCCAGCGAAAGGGTGCCGGCAAAGGTGATGGCCGTAGGCTCTTCCAGACCTGGCAGCTGATAGGGCGTATTCGCCGGGAAGACACCAACAGCGCCCCAGGCATTGCCCGTGCAGCTGAGATTGGTGACGGTGACATTGCGGCTGGATGAAATTGCAAAGCCGAATCCACTGGTTGCGTCATTGGCAACAATGTCCGTCAGAACCGCGCCGTCAACGCCATTAAGGTCGATGGCCGTGCGCTTGGTTCCGGTGGCTGTAATGTCCGTGTAGGTCAGATTGCTGATGCCCGGATTCGCATGCAGTCCGTACTGCTCGTTGGCTACCGAATCGCCCAGCAAGGTGAAGCCTTGCAGTGTTACATCGGAAGCGCTCACATAAATGCCCCAGGCATTGAAGCCACCCACATCAATGGTCGTATTGGCCGATCCAGCACCGATCAGACTGATGCTCTTGTTCACCTGCACCTGTGATACAGGCTCGAAGGTGACAGCATCCAGAGTGATTGTATCACCGCTGTTGGCGGCGTCGATGGCTTCTTGAATGGTGGCGTAGTCGGTTCCCTGCGTGGTGTTGTGAGCCACCAGGCCACCTGTACAGGTGGGATTGGCAATGTCACTGTCAATCAGGAATGGAACGAATGCTGTTTCCGCGCCGATCTTGTTCAGGATCGATCCTGTCAGATCCTCTGCATCAGCAATAGCAGTTATATCTGCAGAACCAAACCAGGTGCAGGTGACATCGGCAGCAGCAGTGGTGCCACCAGCATAAGCATCACCCACAGGAACATAGTTGGCCACGGCATAGCCGCGATCCATCGTGCCGTTGTGGTTGAAGGTCGAACGATCAATCGAGTTGTTCTCAACCGTGACCGTGCCGACATAGCGATTGCTCTCGAACTTGAGTCCATTCAGGTCATAACCGCCGCCCGCGCGGTCAGCCGTCTTGGCCCCATAAAGGTTGGCAATGGTGTTTCCGCTAATGAAGGCGTTTTCCGTGTTGCCTTCCAGGCCAATGGCCGTCGAGATGAAACCGGAAAGACCATCGATCACATTGTCTTCAATAATGGCATCGACAATCTTGCCCGTGGTCGTCAGGTAGTTCGCACTGCCGGTGTTCAAAATCATACCGTAGGCAATCTTGCCCGTGGGCCAGGCGCCTGTGTTCACGGCTACATCCGTGATCGTGTTGCCGGCAATGGTCAAATTGCTCAGCGTTCCGGTGGAAGTAGATTGCAACACGCCAATGGCCGCGCAGCTGTTTCCTGTCAGGGAACTG
Organism: uncultured Bacteroidaceae bacterium; assembly: GCA_964345075.1. Classification (GTDB taxonomy): domain Bacteria; phylum CAIWAD01; class CAIWAD01; order CAIWAD01; family CAIWAD01; genus CAYFPS01. The sequence continues at coordinate 50,032 of CAYFPS010000012.1, forward strand.
CTGGCGATGTTGTCCAGGCAGTTGTCGCTGATCGTCACATTGCTGTTGGCATCCACATTGGGCACGCTGTAATAAATGCCGTAGGTGTTTGTGATCACGGGCGTGGCCGAGCTGTTGATGTCGTGCACATTGTTGTGTATCACGGCAACATCGCTCGTTCCGCTCAGGATGATTCCATACTGATAGCCCGGGGCGGTCACTTCAAAACCATTGAGGCTTACGCCGTCAGCCGTGATACTCACGGGCAGGCCACTGGCCGGTGCAATCACAGACTCGGCCACGCGCGCATCGCAGGCGGCATTGGCATTGGCGCCGTTAAGCGTGAGCGCCTTGTTCAGGATCACGTTCTCGTCGTAGCTTCCCGCATCCACTTCAATTGTATCACCGCTGTTGGCGGCGTCAATCGCAGCCTGAATTGTCAAACTGAGGGCTGCATCCACAATGAAATTGCCAGTGGCGATCTCATTGACGGTGGTGGCGTCTTCATAGCCGACAAAGGCCGCTGCCAGGGCGGCGCAATCGGCCCAGGTGTCCTTCAGGAAAATGAAGTTCTCGGCACCTGTGCGGAAGGTCGTGTTACGCATTTCGTATTCGTAACCCGTAACCGTAATGCCGGAGCAAGTCAGACCGAACTCATTCTCGATGAAGACATTGCTTTCACCGAAGACACAGTTGTCGCCATTGATGGTGACATCGCTGCTGGCACGGGTTGGAACCAGATACTGCGAACAGTAGATGGCCAGACTGCCCCAGGCATTGTTGCTGGTAGAGCAGTTTTCCACCGTCACATCGCTACAGCCAGTGATTTGAATGCCATTGCCCCATGTGGCGTCATTTGAGGAAACATTGGACAGGCTCACATTGTCGTAGCCGTGAACATCCAGTCCGGCACGGCGCTGGGCAGCAGCGCCCGAACCCTGAATCGTCACATTCTCCACCGTCAGGCCATCCTGCACACTGGGTGTGCCCGAGGCGTGAACGATGAAGCCTGACTGTGTGCTCGTCTCAGGAATCGAGAGGGTAAAGTCACGAAGTGTAATGCCGCCGACTGAGGGATGTATGCCGTAGCCGGCTCCACAATCCACCGCGAAAATCACGCCTTCTTCGCTTTCGCCATCAATCGTGATGCCAACGGGAATGTTCAGTGTGCTGGTGAAGGGATAGACGCCATTGGCAACCGTGATCAGATCATTTTCCACAGCGCCTGCAACAGCCGCATGCACGGTGCTGTAATACAGGTCCTGTGTCACATTGTGGACGGCATAGCTGGTTGTCGCGTAATAGTTGTCAACGATGTAGCCATTGCCCGAGACATAGTTGTTGGCTGTATCACCGAAGATCCAATTGTAGCCATAGGCGGTATTCTCGTTGATATCATCGGGAGCGCCACTACCCACTGCGTTGGCGGGATTGGTGATATAGGCAGCCGGAGGCGGGGCGATGGTCAGGGCCGCAACATCTGCAAAGGTTAGCGCACCATTAACGCCCACGAGATTATGCACCCAGCTCGTGTAATCGTTCCAGCCGGGAGTTTCGTAGACCTTGGCCACTTTAGTGCTAAGGAATGTCCAGTCCGGAACATCCCAGCGACTGCCAATCCAGGCAGGATTCGATGGTTCATTGGCAATGACCGCGTAATTTCCCAGTCCGTCCGTGACCCAGATATTGAAATAGGGCCCATAAGGCGCGGTTGAATTCACATAGTCATCAAGTCGATCAATATGCAGGGTCGCAATCTGGTCAACGCGGGCACCGTTGATCATGTTCGTTCCAAGGGCCGCCTTTTGCCCGGATTCAGTGATGAAGAACTCGATGGAATCTGTCACCAGATCGTCATTGTCTTGAATCACAGGTGGATTATATGGCGCAGCAGAAGCGTTGCGAATGGTAAAAACATCCCAGCCATAATCCGGGACTGGGGCTTGCGCCATGACGCTGCCCACGGAACAGAGGGATGCAAGCAGCAAAGCACTCGATTTCTTCCAATTCATAACCGTGTCTCCGTTTTCGCGGGCGTTTTGCGCCACGCGGGGCGGAGGCAGCGAAGCGGTGAGAAAGCCTTGCGCTTGCGCGAACAGGACTGTATTCTTCTGACCGATTCGCTCACCTCCGCGTGAGCGTGTTTTCATCACTAGGGCCGGGGAACCGTGCGGGGTGCCCCGGCCCGCTTTTTGAGACTACTTCAGCAGGACCATCTTCTTCTGCGCCGTAAAGCCTTCGGCCTCCAGGCGATAGAGATAGACACCACTTGCCAGGCCGCTGGCATCAAGGGTCACCTGATGCTGACCGGCACTGCGATTACCTTCATCCAGCACGCGAACCACCTGACCCAGCGCGTTGTAAAGCGTCAGGCGCATGGCGCCATCGGCAGCCAGGCTGTAGTTGATGGTTGTGGTCGGATTGAAGGGGTTGGGATGGTTCTGGGCCAGATTGAAGGTGGCAGGCTGCACGCCTTCGCCCAGATCCGTGCTCTCGAGCATGATCGATTCGTTCAGCTCATTACGGCCATCAACCGTGTCCAGCATGGGCTGGGCATTGTCGGCGAAATGAATCTCAACAACCGTGTCTTCGCCCAGCAGCTCGGCCAGACCCACAACATCAACCACAAAGCCATCAGCGGTGGCGTAGCTCATGGCCATGCCCTCGGTGCTCGTCACAAAAAGCGGTTGTGTATCACAGAGGATGCTGGCCGTGTAACCCAGCAGCTCGCCGTCCAGCAGCAGGCTCCAGACCGTACCGGCACCGGCAAGTTCCACACCGGAAGCCACATTGACTTCCTGGTCCTTGGCCAGTTCCTGATTGAAGACATTCAGCAGCGGGCTGTCGGTGCAACCACCACGGAAGTTCATGGCAAGAACGATCAGGTCTTCGAAGTTGATCGTGCCATCGGGGCCGGGCAGGCCGAAGCGGCTGTAGTCACTGGTCGGGGCCATGTCCATTTCTTCATTGGCCGCGGCACTTGCATCACCGTAGGCCAGACCAAGGAAGTTCAGGTCGGGCATGCAGACAAAGCCGTCATAAGGCTCGCTGTAGCCATCACCATCCGCCCAGTCACCCAAGAAGTAGTTGGTAGCGCTGACCACGTCCGTCGCGGCGGGCGTATTGTCTTCGGCACAGTCGGCGGCAACCAGCACGTAGTCATAGACGCCACGCGCGGCGTAGCTATCGCTACCGAAGTCATCCGTGTAGCTTGTATCACCGGCATCAATCGCGTCGTCAATCAGCGTGAAGTCGGCAGGGAAAGCACCCACGGCCGTCAGGCCACCGGCATAGGGATAGCCGTCACGCTTGTGGCGATAGAGCTTGTAACCGTCATGATCGGAAGCAGCCGTCCAGCTAAGGGTCACGGCGTGGAAGGCCGGCATGGCAGCCAGATCCGTGGCCGCAACCGGAGCTTCAATGTCCAGATGGAAGGAGTAGGCCGTGTTCATGTAGCTGTAACCCACGGCGTCATGAGCCTGGAACTGCACGGTGTGATCGCCCGTGGCAAGACCCGTGGTGGGAACAGTAAAGCTCGCGCTTCCGCTCAGGCCGGAAAGCGTCGTGATCTCCACCCAGCTGCCACCATCGATGCGATAATCCACGCTGCCCAGATCCACGTTGTCACTAAAGGTCAGGCTCATGTCGAAATCGCCATTCACGCAGAAGGGCGCGGCAGTCGTTGCGCTGACAGCGGGAACTTCGTCGTCAACCGTGATGCTGACGCCATCACCGATTTCAGCATAAATCGTTGCATTGGCGGGGTCGCGCATTACAATCTGTGATACACTGACAGCACCATCCACATTGGGCGTGCCATCACTGATGCCATCAAAGCCAACACTGAAGATGTCGCCATTGTAGGTGAGGCCATCGGTCACACCCAGCACCGTCAGGGTGATTTCCATGGGATTGGCGTCGGTGTCGGCGATGAAATAGCTGTTGGCCGGGAAGTAGATCTGTGTCACATCCGTGGGCGCAAGCACACTGGCATCGTAGTTCACAAAGAAGGTCACACTGCGGAAGGCTTCAGCGCCGCCAGCGAGATCGAAGGTGACGGTGGCCTCATCGCGATAGGGCGCGCCATCATTTTCGGCGATGTGAGTAAAGTCTGTCGTCAGACCAAGGCTCCAGGGATTGCCGTAAGACAGGGCCGTGGCACATTCACCACCGATCTCAGGATAGTGGGTTCCACTGTCGTAGACAAAGCCACCACTGCTGTGCTGGGTTGCCGCCAGCCACCAGCAGGCCTGATTGATGTTGGCCTGATCCATTCCGGTCTCGCCCATTGCCATGACCGCATAAGCAGTATCCTGCCAATCGGCATAGCCGCTAGCCATCCCGTACTCGTCACTGAAGCCGCCATCATCGTACTGGCAATCCAGCAGGAGCGTCTCGAGCTGGGCAAGTTCGGTCGTGTATCCGCCAACGGCGTCAAATCCGAGAATCAAACCTGACACACCAAGCGAATACCACCAGAAGGCGCGGTCGCCATAATTGGGATCAAAGCCCTGATTGTATCCGTCAGGATCAAACAGGCCCGGGCTTCCATTAAAGGAGTCTTGCCACATCACGTCTGCACAAGCTGCAGCGTCAGCAGCATAGCCATTGCCAGGGGCCACTGTTTCGAGCTCTGTCAAGGCAATACACCACTTGGAAATGTCCCAGGGAATGATACCGTTGGGATAATTCTGTGTTACACCTCGTACATCACGCAAATACTCAGCAAATCCAGTAGCTGTCCCATCACCATAATTGGCTAGACGATACGCCCAGATAGCTTCCGCTGCAGCATGGTAGACGGAAGGATCAGCCACACCATCCAGGGCCGCAAACTTGACAAGGAAGGTGATATCGTCACCGGAGCGGACAATCGACGGCCCGTGACTGACAATATTGTCGGCTGCATCCTGCATGGCCGTATACCAGCTGGCGGTGGGTGTCTTCAGATAATTGTGATACAGACCAAGTGCGGTCACACCATAAAGGTTCGGCGGGCTTGCGGACGTACTGGTGTAGGAAAAGTTCGTCGTTGACCAGGGCCAACCGCCATCATCCGGATCATCATCGGGATCACCGTTTCCGGCATTGTCCTCTGTCATGTCCGCCTGCATCATCACCAGATAGTCGGCAGCAGCGGCACCGGCGGCTCCAAAATCACCAAAGTCTCCAAAAGCAGTAATCGCGGGCATGTTCATGCCCTTGGCTGCCTGCTCTGCCGGCATATCCACACCAATTGGCGCTGCCGGATGCATGGCACTGGCAATGGCGCTCATGGCCAAAAGCAGTGACAGTCGCGTGATCAGGTTGCGTGTTTTCATCATGAGTCTCCCAAGGGTTTTGCCTCTGTAGCCGTGCGGGGCCCAGCAGGCTGTTCACAGCAGTTCTAGTTTTCCGGTTGTGACACAGGGCGTGATACAACACGTCGCGTGCCATCTATGCGGACACCCACTTCCAGGCTTGTCTGCAGCGAGTCTGCATCCATGGCGGTGGGGCCGAATTGTCCGTAATTCATGGCGAAGATCATCAGATCCTCGAAGCCAATGGCGTTGTCGGTAAGGGGAATGCCCTCGCGGCTGGCATCGTCCGTAGGACCGATATCGAGAATGGGGTTGTACGCGACATGACCTTCAGTCGTGTAGTAGGCCATGGACAGGCGAATCAGATCACGGGCGAAGACGCGTCCATCAACCGGCTCGTAGACATCACCAAGGATGTAGTTCGCACTGCGATCCCTGGCCGCTTCATCACCGGGGCCCACGTTACCCGCGTGATCCACGGCAAAGGCTGCATAGCGGTATACATCACGGGGCAGAATCAAATCCTGCGCGCTCTCCAGCGCCCCATCATAAACAAGGGTAAAGCCTGCCGCCATGGCTTCAGCCTCGCTTGAAGGGTAGGCGTCCATCTCGACCTGATCATCGTACTCGGGATAAGCCGCCCGACTGTCTTCCCAATGACTACGCCAGATGCGGACACGGTCAAAGTCCGGAGCGGTAGGGTTGCGCCAACTCAGGTTTACCCGCTCATGCCGGCTCTCCGCATCGAATTGTGTCACATGGTAAACGGGGGCCTGTGTGTCCAGCGTGATCGCATCCTGCAGGCTTGTGCGATTGCCATACTGATCGCGCAAATGCAGATAGACTGTTTTGAGACCATCACCCGTAGAAAGGATAAACTCTGTGTCAAAGGGGGAAGGCAGCCATGCTGGATCTGTATTTGGAATCAGAAGGGAGCTCTCATTCACTTGCCAGGAGAGCAGACTGCCATCCCCTTCGACTGTATTCAACTGAATCAGTTCCTGCGCCGTCCAGTCTTCATTTCCCAGCGGATTGAAGGCTGCCAGACTCATCTGATAGGCTTCCGGCGCGGTCACATCGATCGTGAGTCCGGCAGCAGTCCCGACGGATGCATCGATCGGTTGATTGCTGCCATCACGAAGATCAATAGAGGCAATGCTGATTTCGGCCAGTCCGCCCGCCAGATCCAGTGCATGAAAACGCTGTTTGAAAAGCAGGGCCCCATCAGCTGGCTGCGTCGTCTCCTCAAGCCCGAGCAGAACGCCCGTAACCGTCAGACTTCCGGCACTGCCAAAAAAGTTGAAGTAGGCGTTCCCCTGCCCATCAAAGGCGTCACCCTCTGTTGGATCCCCGACGGCTTCCAGGCGACTGGCATCCCAGCCGAGCTCAAGGTTCCACAACTGCATGGCAGTGGGTGTGGCAGATTGCTGGTGAATGCGCAGTTCTACTTCGACTTCGTTGGCGCCAGTTTCCCAGACGCTCCAGAGTCCTAATGTCTGATCCGGACCGGCAGACACGGCGTATTCCTGCGCCGCCAGCGTGCCAGCAAGCAAGCTTCCAGCCAGGACACAAAAGGAGCGCCAGGTGTTTGTATTACCGATTGCAAGGTTCATATCTCGAACTCCACTTTCATCAGTACTCGGCTCTCACGCGATAAACGAAGCCAGGCTGTGTCACAGGTACGATCATGCTTGTGTCGGAAAGGGCTGCGGCTTGCGTCCAGAGATCTGATGATATCTGGCGCTGATAGATGTGATACACAGGATCCAGCGGCTGAGCGTTCCACTTCAACTCGAGCAGGCCTGTATCACCGGTTCTGTTCAACTGCAGGTCAAGATTGGTGCAGGGGGCATCTATCGTGGCAGGATAAGCCAGCGAAGGCATGACAGATGCGGTGTCATCATAAAGGACATGAACCGTCACCTGGATATCCTCAAACAGGGCAACGGGCACTTCCACAGGTAGACTGAAAAGCACGCCATCCTCTTCCACATAAAGGCCCGGCCCCAGAATGGCGGCATTGACGATCAGCAGATTGTCCGTCAGGTCCGTCCAGAAGAAAGTCGGACCGGCGCTTGGGAAAAGGCTGCCTTGCTGAATCTGGTCTTCCCGCACGACAATGTCGGGCGACGAAAACTGCAAGCGCAGATCGTAGCTCTTAAGCCTTGAGCCAGTTTCCAGGTCAACCGATACAGCCAGCGTGAGGGTCTCGCCTGGTGTGGCACATTCTGGAAGATCAAGGTGAATCAGGGATTGCGCATGCAGACAAGTGGCCAGCAGCGCAACAAGGATTCCCGGCAGCGGATGACAAGGCATAGAAGTTCCAGTTCAGGCTTAGAGTCCTGTCGCGCCAATATTCATGCGATTGATTGGCATCTATCCCTACCAGCCTCGGGGGGGGAAGCATAGGGAGGACGGCTGGAGGCAGTTCAGTGCAGCTAAAGCCGATACAAACTCCGTACCAATTACGGTGCAGTTCTGGCAACAGCTTGTTAATTCACGACTTAGCCTGTTTGACTTGGACACAAGCTATACATACGATTTGTTCAATTTCGGGCGGCAGGCTTGTTAAAGATTAGCTAGCTTCAAGCAATTGACTTTGAATATCCTGTTGTCCATCAAAACGTTAAAAGGTTGAATCTTCAATTCGAAGTGCCTTTATTGGCAGTGTACATTTCTCGAACAGCTTGAACAATGTATTAAGGTTAGTTGATATGTTTGAATCAACAAGCAGCGGAAATGGCGGAAGGCAATCATGCAAGTACTGGTTTTTCTGCTTTACACAGGTATTTCGAGCTTTTGCAGCGCAGCAACCCTAAATGTGCCAGAAGATGCAGCAACGCTGCAATTGGCCGTGGATATCAGCAGTCCAGGCGATACCATTCAGATTGCCTCAGGAATCTGGGAAGGTGCGGAGCTTGGCAGTCGCCAGCTCGTAATCATTGGAAGTGGACGAAACAGCTGCTTTTTGGAGCCCGCTGAAGCTCTTGGTCAAATTCTGACCGCCAATGGCTCAAACTCGCTTGTCATCAGAAACCTTTGCCTGAGAAATGCCCTGGCTGATCAGGTGGGACAGGCCGCGGGCGCAGGTTTTTATGCTCTCTCTTCCACAATCGATCTTGAGAATATTGCTCTCATCAATAATCAGGCTCTGTTTGGAGGAGCGCTGGCCCTGTTGAATTGTATCACAAGGATGGAGGCCTGTTCTCTACGCTACAACACCGCTGATGTGGGTGGTGCCATCTACATCGAGGGCGGCAGTCTTGACCTGACCAGCAGCTGGCTGGGAAACAACATTGCAGGCGGGACGTCAATAGGCGGCGCCCTCTGCCTTGAGCAGGCAGATGGCCTTGTATCACAGACTGTCTTCATGCTGAATCAGGCGCAGACGGGCGGCGCACTGGCGCTGCGCATGCTGGAGGGCGCTAGCGAAGTCACGCTGGAAGCCTGCAGCTTTTCGATGAACGCAGCCGAGCATGGTGCTGCTGTTTACGCTTTGAATGGCAATCCCGTGATCGAAGGGTGCATTCTGGCTGAATCCGTTGCCGGGGCCGGCATCACCTGCCAAAACGCTTTGCCGGACATCAGCTGTACGGTGATACACGGAAACGCTGGCGGGGATGACTTCTGCGGTAGTGAGGGTCCTGGAAACCTTCAGCAGAATCCGCTCTTTTGTGATCCTCAGCTGGATCTTCGCCTGCAGGATGATTCTCCCTGCTGGACATCGCCCTGTGGCACGATCGGTGCAATGACAGAGAATTGCGATGGTGTCGATGTATCACCAGAGTACGATCAGCCTGCAGGGGTCCAGCAACCGCATGCACGGCTTGACGGAACAAGTCTTCACCTGGAACTTGGCCGAATGCAGGAACTGCGGATTACGGTTTATGATCTGCTTGGCAGACAATTGATGCATGGCACCTCGCCCGTGATCGCCGCCGGGAGGCAGCATCTTGATCTCAGACAGACGCTGCCTGACTGGGGTCTGTTGCCGGCGGGCTTTCTTCTGATGCATGTGGAAGGCGAAACATTCAACACTAGCTTCGGCTTTTCCCACCTGAAATAGAACGGGCGCTCCTCCATGGAAGAGCGCCCGTAGATTCAACCCTGCAGTTGTTTATCTGGCATCTGGATCGAAGTCATCCTCGATCCATGCCGGCGAATTGTGGTGGCTGGATGGCGCAGTCACAGGCTGGGCGTCCAGGCAGACAGCCGTTACACGGAAGCTCCATGTCGCCTTGGGCAAGGTCATGGGCGTAGACAGCAGATACTCTGCATTCGTCGTCGTGCCAATCACGCTCCAGCCGCCGTTCTCATCCTGCGCGTATACGCTGTAGTGATCCGCGTTAAGGAAGGGCGTCCAGCTCAGACGCAGCTGCGGACTGTCCCCGGACTGCAGCAGCTCAATTCGCAGATCAAGCGGCTCCCAGGGAATGCAGCAAAGCGGATCGAAGACAGGATAGGTCAGACACACCGGGTCATAGAGTGTGTTGGTCTGGCAACCACCAAAGAACTGTGGATTCGTCAGGGGCGCGCAGTTGGCCGGATCCCACAGCGGATCGGTGGTGCAAGCCGGGTACCACAACGGATTCGTGCTGCAGCCAGCATGCCAGAAGGGATCGGTCAGGCAGAAGCCGAAGAAGGGATTGGTCTGACAGTGCGGCTGGAATATCGGATTGGTCGCGCAATTCGGATCAAAGGCCGGATTCGTCTGGCAATGGGGATCCCAGTGCGGGTTGGTGGCACAGGCAGGATCCCACATCAGGTTCGTGACACAAGCGGGATCAAAGGCCGGGTCCGTCACACATAGACCAAAGGCCGGATTGGTAACACAGCCCGGATCCAGTACGGGATCGGTCAGGCAGACCGGATCAAACATGGAGTTGGTCGCGCAGCCGGGCTCAAAGGTCGGGTTGGTCGCACAGAAGGGACTGGAAACCGGATTCGTCAGACAAATCGGGTCAAAGAAGAGATTCGTCAGACAATATGGGTTGAACTGCGGGTTCGTATCACAGCCCGGTTCATACTGCGGGTGAGTCGTGCAGAAGCCGTAATCCGGATTCGTCTCACAAAGCGGCATGTAGAAGGGGCTTGTCTCACAGCCCGGTGTTACTGTCGGATTGGTGAAGCAGCCCGGATCAACCAGAGGATTGGTCAGGCAACCAGGATCGAACCAGGTATTGGTGGCGCAGTCCGGATTCCACAGCGGACTGGTCTGACAATCAAACTGGAACTCAGGATTGGTCTGGCAGTGCGTGTCGAATTCCGGATTTGTTTCGCAGGCAGGATCCCAGACCGGCATGGTCACGCATTGGCTGAAGTAGATCGGATTGGTCTCGCAACCTGGATCAAACTGCGGATTAGTCAGACAGAAGTCAAAGGCCGTGTTTGTAACACACCATGGCTGGTAGAGCGGATTTGTCTCGCAGCCGGCTTCCCATTGCGGATTTGTCATGCAGGTCGGGTCAAACCAGGGATTGGTTGAACAATCCGGGTCGAAGAAGAGATTGGTCAGGCACTGCGCATCGTAATCTGGATTCGTCTCACACATCACGCCCCAGTTGGGATTGGTCTGGCAGGCCGGATCAAAATCAGGATGCGTAAAGCAAAGGGGTGACCACAGTGGATTCGTCTGACAATCCGGCTGATGAGCAGGATTGGTCTGGCAGCCCGGGTCATAAGCTGGATTTGTCCCACAGGATGGATCGTAAAAGACATTCGTCAGGCAGAAGGGGTCATAGGCCGGTGCGGTAGCGCAGCCCGGTTCCACGACTGGATCTGTCGTGCAGAAGCCATAGACGGGATCCGTATCGCACGCCGGTGTGTACCACGGATTCGTATCACAATTCAAATCGATATCCGGATTGGTCAGACAGAGTGGATCGTAATTGGGATTTGTCGAGCAATTTGGATCATAATAGAGATTCGTGAAACAGAAGCTGCTGAACACCGGGTTGGTCGGGCAGGCCGGGTGATAGGCCGGATTGGTCTCACACCAGGGCTCGATTTCCGGATTGGTGACGCAGGCCGCATCCCAGGCAGGCACCGTCACACAGCCCGGATCATAGGCAGGATCCGTCCCCTGACAGATCATGTAAACCGGATTCGTGTGACACTCGGGGTCATACTCCGGAATCGTCACGCAGTTTGGATCGTACTGGGGAGTAGTCTCCGGACAGTCAGGATCCCAGGAAGGACTTGTCACACAGGCTGGATCGTATCCTGGAATGGTGGCGCATTCTGGATCGTATCCGGGCGTGGTTACCTGGCAGGCAGGATCATAATCCGGGACCGTAACACATTCAGGATCGTACTGCGGGCTTGTCGCCGGGCAGGCAGGATCATAGCCCGGAAGTGTGATACACTCCGGATCCCACTCAGGCAGCGTCATCCTGCACTCCGGATCCCAAACCGGATCCGTGGGCTGTGTGCAGTTGGGATCCCATGACGGGTCGGTCTGGCACTCCACCATGAAGCCCGGGTCTGTCGGCGCCGCACAGGAAGGATGAAACATGGGATCCGTTTCCATCTGACAGGAAGGCAGAATGAAAGGATTCGTCATGTTGACTTCGCAGTAGGGGTTCAGTCCCGGATCCGTCCAGTTCGGACTGCAATCCGGATACATGACAGGATCCGTCGGCTCAGCACAGGCGGGATTGTAGATCGGATCCGTTGCTGCGCAGGGCGGATCAAACTGTGGATCCGTGTGGCCGCATTCCGGGAAGTACTCAGGCTGTGTCATCCCGCAGACCGGGTAGAAGGCTGGATCCGTCGACGAGCTGCTGCTGCCAGGTGAGAGCACCGGCTCGCTAATCCCGGCCGGCGCAGCTGCAGTCTGGCCTTCAACATTGATCAGCTGCGCATTGAAGCGCTCGCCCGTTCCCTGCACATGATAGTCGTAGAGCGGGCTGACTGCATCACCCAGAATCGGTTCGGCCATGAGAATGGTGGAAAACAGAATGAGCGGCCAGCAAGGGCCACCGCGGGAACAGGGTTTCATGATGCCTCCTTGGGCCGGGCAGGACGACCGGCACAACTGTGTGTGTTCAGGGGAGCATTTTTGGGAGGACTGTCAACATTCTAACAGTTGATTTCTGCTTGTCAAGAACTTTCGAAGTCGGAAAAAACTGTCACGGGACACTCAGCCGCCAGCAGCTTCAGCAGGATGAATTCCATGGCCAGGAATCAGAAAATGGGATTGCCCTTGAATCATCTCTTTCTGCATGATACACTGACACAGTCACTTCACAACAGCTCCTTCCATAGCAACGAGAGGCATGGCATGTTCTGGAAACAGACCGCTGAACGGCTCGCGCGTCTCTCAGTCCTGTCCGGACTGGCAATTGCTGCTGGCGCACTGCCGGCGCTATCCGTTCAGGCCCGGCCTCTTGCCGTTCATCTGCTCTTGCTCTTCGCCTGGCTACTGGCAGCCCTCGAGCGCGGTCCCAGAAGGCGTGATCTGCTGGCACTCATCGCCCCGTTGCTACTCGCCATTCCCGCTGGTCCCGGTCTGCTGCTGCTTGTTCCTGTCCATGCCGGCCTGCAGCGACTTGCCCATGGAAAGCAGGCGCCGCTAAGGATCAATCTTGCCCTGACCAGTCTGCCGCTGATTGGACTGACAATCTTTGCCCCCCTGCGCAGCGTGCTTGAGCCGCTTGCAGGAATGCAGAGCTGGTTCCTTTCACTTGTATCACCCACAGAAGTCCACGCAGGGCCCCTTGCTGCTGGTCTGCCTCTTCTGCTGATCATGCTTGCTGTCCTTTTCGAATCGCTGGTTGAAGGGCGAAAGCTTGGAGCGGGCCTGCTCTTTCTTGCCGGATGGCTTCTGCTTCTTCTGCTTCATGCGGCTGGTGTTCAGCAAAGTTCTTCAGTCGGCTTCCTTCCCGCAAGCTGGCAGCTGCTTGGCCTGCTAAGTCTTCTACCGGCCGCCATGTGTCACAAGCAGATATCTGAGGCAGGATCGCCGCACAGCCGAAATCTCCTGATCGCCTTGCTACCCGGGCTGCTGCTCAGTCTGGGAATCTGGATGAGTCTTGCGCCAGGCCGTGATACACTCGCCGGCATGACAGTACTGGTGCGCGAATCCGGTGAATGGTCAGCCGGTCTGGGGCGGCATGCCATGGGCAATGGCCCGCGCATGGGTGGATTTCTCCGCGTGCTTGAAGCCTGGGGAGCGGAGCTGCGCATTGTCAGTGACCCCGAGCTGCTTGCCTCACAGGATCCGGACATGATCGTGGTGATACATCCGCAGGGGGAGGTGGAGGCCGGGCTGCGCAATCACCTGAATAATTACATGAAGCGTGGCGGCACGCTTCTGGTTGTGGGTGAACACACCAACGTGCACGAGATCATGACAGGCGTCAACAGCCTGTTGGCTGGCCGCGGAATACGACTGCGTGACGACAGTGCGATTCCGGCGCTTAAGGGCTGGAACTGGAAGCACCTGCAGGAAGCGCACACGGCCGGCGCTACCATAACCCTGGGTGACTCTGATGATCTCGGTATCAGTATTGGCGGAAGTCTGGAGCTGGACTGGCCGGCCTTTCCACTGGTCAGCGGGCGCTTTGCTTTTGCCGATACCGGCAATCCGGATAACCCTTCAGGCAAGATGGGCAACAGCAGGCCCGACCCGGGCGAAAGGCTGTCTGACATTCCGCTGGTTGCCGTTGAGCGCGTGGGCCAGGGCACGCTGTGCGTTTTTGGTGATACAAGCGGACTGATGAGTCTGAGTGCAATGAAGGCCTGGCCCTTCTACCTGAACCTGACACGGAGTCTTTGCGGTCGCGCCGCATGGATGGATTCGGCCTGGCTGCTGCTCATGCTGCTGGTGTCGACTGCCGTATCTGGCCTGATAGCACTTCGCCACCCGTCGCGCGTCACGATTCTACTGCTGCTTGCCGGATTCCTGCCGGCGACCATCATCGCGCGACAGACGCAGCTTCGTCCACTACCCGACATGGTCAGCAACCCTGGAATCGTCTGGCTGGATGGACATCACATGCCCAACTGGATGATGAGCTCCAGCATGGACTGGAGTGTAATGTCGCTGGCGGAAGTCCTGATGAATGCGGATCTCCTGCCCCTCTTTACCTGTGATACGCGAGCATTCGATCTGGAAAAGAGCGAGCTGCTCATTATCAATGCGCCAGCCCGCGCTTTCACCCATGACGAGCTGAAGGAGCTGCGAATCTTTGTGGAAGCGGGTGGACGACTTTTGATCAGCGCAGATGGCAGACGGGCCGGGCCGGTCAACAAGCTGCTTTCCACCTTTGGCATGCGCCTGAGCGACACACCGCTTGGTACAGCCCCGGAGGCCGTCGATGCCGCTGGCACTTCGTTGTCCTTTGAGTTTTATGAGGCCTGGGCTCTGGAAGACCTTGATCAGGCGGCGGACACGCTGGCCAGTTGCTGGGGGCTGCCATTCATCCTTGAACGCAAGGTGGGCGAAGGTTCCGTCATTGCCATGGGTGATGAACATATACTGAGCCGCTACATGCTGGAGGGCAGCAGCCGGCAGGGAAAGCCGCTCAACACAGCCAAACGCTTCATGGAAGAAGCACAGAAGCGGCCAAGCCCCAAGGCGACCAATCCCGCGCTGATGGACTGGGAGCAGCGACACAGAGCCAGCCTGCACATGGTGGGGGCGCCCCCACCGGAAGGTCCCAAACGCGACAGCCATGCAGCACAGGACATGATCTTAAACCTGCTCAACGTGCGCCCCAGTCATCGACCGGGCGACAGGGGCCAGCCGCTGGAGGCAAAACCATGAAAGCCCGCATGTTCCTTGGCTGCTTTCTGGCTCTGGCCACAGCCCTGCTTTTAAAGCCCTTCTACATTCTCCCGGAAAGCCTCTGGCTACCCGCCCTTGCTACCACGCTGCTGGCAGGCTACCTGCTGGCACCGGAAGGCCAGCGCGATCTGCCCTATTGGCACCGGCTACTGCTGACCGTACTGGCACTTGCCTTGATCCCGCTGCACGGCCGTGTCTGGCACCTGCCACTGGGCCTGCTGGCCTTCTCCGGACTGGCTGGCTTGCTTCCGATTCAGCGGAGCAGGTCACTGGCAGCCGGTCTTGGCCGGGCCGCTCTGGCGCTTTATGCCGGACTTCTGCTGATTGGGCCAGCCAGTGTGATACAAGCCATGTTTGATTGCAATCGACCGGTCGCCCTGCTGGCTGAGAGTCTGGGCAGGCTGGCTGGCATGGATCTGTCACTGGTGGCTGGCAATCTTGTATGGCAGACTTCCGAAGAGAGCCTTCATTTCTCGATGGCTCCTGAGTGGACGGGATTCTATCTCTGGCTCGTCCTCCTGCTGTTGCTCTTTGTCGCCTTGTCTCACAATCTGCTGCAAAAGAGTATTGGCTTCTTCTCTGCCCTGGCCAGGCTTGGTGCCTTCCTGTTTGCCGCCTGGATCTGGCTTGCCCTGCTTGTTCTGCTTAACGCCCTGCAGGCCGACATGCATGAGCTTTTCGAGTGGCCCATGCTGGCCTGGTTACAAATTCTGGCGGCATTGCCCGTCGCTTTGCTGGCAGGCTGGTTGTCACACAGCCAGGCAGTGTCGGCTGCTGAAGAAGTGAGCAAAAGCTCAGGCCGACTGATCTGGTCACTCGCCACCTGGTTGCTGATCCTTGCTGCATTACTGGTGCAGGATCCCGGCGTCAAGAAGGCTGGCCGTGTGATGATCGATGATGGCCACTCAGATTGGGAGTGGGCTGGCGAAGCCATGAATACACGGGAGTTCGGCACCAAGACCACCTACAATTATCATGGTCTGGCGCGCATGCTTTCGCGTGTATACGATGTAAGCGTGACACAAGCCAGCATCAGTGACTCCCTGCTGGCTGATGTGGATGTACTCATCCTGAAGACGCCCACCCGTCCATACTCTGAGCAAGAGCAGCAGACAATTCTGCGCTGGGTGAAGGCCGGTGGTGGCCTCTACCTGATCAGCGATCACACCGACATCTTCGGAATGAGCAGCTACATCAACGAATTCAGCCATCACTTCGGCTTCATCTACAACAAGGACACGGTCTTTGATCTGACCAGTACACGCGATCAATACTGGCCTGGGCCGGATACCATTGTTCATCCTGCCGCGCAGCATGTGGCCTGGTATCACTACCTGACGGGCTGCTCCATCAAGCCAGGCCCCGGTTGCGAAGTGGTCATGACGGGGCCCAACACGGGCAGTGATCTCCTGTCCTATGCCACATCAAACTTCTTTGACACCTGGTATCCGCGGACCGAACTACGCTTCGGCAATCTGGTGCAGCTGGTGGCCAGCCGCTACGGTAAAGGCCGGGTAGTGGGCTTTTCCGACAGCACCACCTACAGCAACTTCGCCATGTTCCTGCCCGGCAGACTCGAACACCTGGTTTCCATCGTCGAGTGGCTTAACCGTCGCAACAGCCTGCTGCCCTGGCGGCTCCTCTTTTCGCTGCTTGCTCTGGCCTCGGCCTTCAAGGCAATGCGATCGGGTGCAGGTGCAAAAGGGCAATTGGTGCCAGCGATGCTGGCCTTATTGATCGTTCTGCCGCTCGCCAGCGCTTTCTCGGCCGCCAGCTACTCCTGGCCCGAAGAAAGGCAAGCCCTGCCCACTGCAAGTCTGGACACACTCTACAGTCAGCTGACACTCCCGCTGAAAAACAAGCTGGAGGCGGACACGCCGCGAGACATGGAAACCTTTTACATCTGGCAGTATCGCAGTGGGCGCATTCCGGAGCTGGTGTCTGGAGCGCCTTCAGTAAGCAGCAGGATTCACTTCGTGATTAATCCGCGCAGCATTCCCGATGAGCGTGATACAAATGCCATGGACCAGTTCATGCGTGAGGGCGGAACCCTGGCCGTGATCGGCAGTCCCGGAAACATTGTGAATGGCATCAACCAGTGGCTGGATCCATATGGCGCAGGATTCATCAAAGACAGGCGCAGCAATGTGGAAGTGCTGGGCGACGGACACACCGTTCCGGTCTTCGCCCAAGCTGTTCAAGGCGTCAAGGGCGGTAATACATTCTATAGGCTGGCAGACAGTCTGGCGGTTGCGACAGAGATTCAGGTCGGTAGCGGACGCCTGATTGTGAGTGGTTTGGCCGAGTGCTTTGAAACCCGTCGCCTCGGCCGCTACGACAGCATCCCGTCCGGCCTGGCCTACGAGTACCTGCAAATGTATTACAGGCACTCGGATATGGACACAGGTCAGCCGATAGAAGCCAGCAGCGGCCGCAGCGCCAGATAAAACCGCTCAGTTCCTGCCGCGGCCGGGCCTTCTGCCACGACTGGCAGTCACCGAATGACGGGGTGTGCGATTGCGCTTTGCTCTGTCGTAGCTGGGCGCCGGCTCCATGGACTTTCGTGCCACTTCACAGTGGAAGCGATGCTCAAGATCCTGCGGCACCTGCCTGCCCAGCAGCTTCTCAATTTCCTTCAGCAGCGATCGCTCTTCGGCCGAACAGAAGGAGATCGCAATGCCTTCTGCCCCGGCGCGAGCCGTTCGCCCAATGCGATGCACGTAGGTCTCGGCCTCCATGGGCAGATCGTAGTTGATCACGTGACTGACCTGATCCACATCGATGCCGCGTGCCGCCACATCGGTAGCCACCAGCACACTGTGAACACCACGACGAAAACCATCGAGCGCCTTTGTGCGCGCCGCCTGGCTCTTGTTGCCGTGAATGGCTGAGGCACGAATTCCGGATCGCTCCAGCCGTGATACAACACGGTTGGCCACATGCTTCATCTGTGTGAAGACAATCGTGCGGCTGAAGGCTGGATCAGCAAGCAGGGAGGCCAGCAGCTCCGGCTTGTCGCCCTTGCCCACAAAGAGGACACGCTGTTCGATACGGTCCACTGCGGGTTTGTCCGGCTCGATGCTGATCCTGACTGGATCTTCAAGCAGGCCATGAGCCAGTTCGAGGATATCCCTGGGCATGGTCGCCGAAAAGAACAAGGTCTGGCGCTTCTGCGGGAGTTCCTTGACGACCCGCTTGATGTCGGGCATGAAACCCATGTCCAGCATGCGATCCATTTCGTCCAGAACAAAAAAGCTCACCTGATCGAGGTAGATGTAGCCCTGTCCCATCAGATCTAGCAACCTGCCCGGCGTGGCAACCAGAATGTCTACACCACGCTCCAGCGCCTTGACCTGGGAGTGCTGATTGACACCGCCAAAGATCACGGTGCTGGACAGCCGCAGGTAGCGGCCATAGGTCAGAATACTCTCGCCGATCTGGGCAGCCAGCTCGCGCGTAGGTGCCAGAATCAGTGCACGTGGTGTGCCGGGTGCCGGTCGCCCCTTGATGTCTGAAAGCAGCTGCAGAAGCGGAAGCGTGAAAGCAGCTGTCTTGCCCGTTCCAGTCTGGGCACTGCCCAGAAGGTCCCGGCGCGAAAGCAGCGGTTCAATGGCCTGCTCCTGAATCGGCGTAGGATGTTCGTAGCCCGCATCACGCAGCGCGGCACGCAGGCGTGGCTGCAAATGGGCGAAAGCGCCATTGGCCTCCGGCAGCTCATCCAGGCGCGGATCGCGTCGCTGGGCCGAAGAGCCACCCTTTGTGCCGGCGGCATTGGCCGGCCTGCGGCGTCGAGGACGCCTTGGTTTACCAGTCTGGTTCATGGGAATCCGTCCGGCGCTTGATGCTTCTTCTCCGCCGGACTCGGAAACAGAAGATGCCGGATTGCGGCAATTGCTTGTAAAAGCGGCCCTCAAGCTAGGTCTATGCAGGCTTCATTGCAAACGCTTCAGCCGGAATAGCCGAAAATGGCCACATAATGGCAGACAGAGGCGGCAACAATCATCAAGTGCCAGATCAGATGGTTGTAGGGCATGCGGCGCGCTACATAGAAAATCACACCCAGGCTGTAGACCAGCCCGCCCGCCAGCAACCAGGCCAGCCCGGCCGGAGGCATGTGCAGCCACATGGGTCTAACCGCCACAATCACCAGCCAGCCCATGGCCAGATAGATGCCCAGCGAAAGGCGTGAAAATCGCATGCCGCCAAAAGTTTTGAAGAGAATGCCCGTCAGGGCCAGTCCCCAGACGACTCCAAAGAGTGACCAGCCCCAGGCGCCCCGCAGAATGCCAAGCGTGAAGGGTGTGTAGGTGCCGGCAATCATCAGGAAAATGGCGCTGTGATCCAGCACCCGAAGCTTTCGCCTGATGTGCTCACGCTTAACGGCATGGTAAACGGTGGATGCCAGAAAGACGAGCAGCAGACAGAGAGCATAGACGGAAACCGATGTAATCCGCCACGCATCACCTGAAAGTGCCGCCCTTGCAATAAGCCATGCGCCACCTGCCAGCGCCAGTGGCATGGCCAGGGCGTGGCTGAGCATGTTGGCGAGTTCTTCGCCGCGGTTTGGCTCAAGTCGCATGCTGTTGTTCATAATCCCCCCCTTCTGGAAGGCGCAAACAAACAAAGCGACCCAAATGATTCAATATTCAGTTTCGAGAAAATCGGCGATCAGCCTATTTCAATAGCAGCAAGCGTCCGCTGGCCTGTGCGTCATCAGCTTGAATTGTATAGAGATAAATGCCGGAGGCCCAGTCCTGGGCAAAAAGCAGAATTTCGTGCTCTCCCCCTGGCAGAGCGCCCAGATTCTGCCTGTAAACCACCCTGCCGCCAAGATCATGAACCAGCAAATTCACCGGTGCCATTTGATCCAGCGTGAAACCGATACGGGTCTTCGGATTGAAGGGGTTGGGCTGCGGACGACTCAAACGAAGTCCGCTTGTGCGAAGCTCTGCTTCTTCAACAGCAAGCGGTGGCCATTCCAGCTGTGATACAGCCAGCACTGTGCTCGTGTGCAGCTGAAGATCCCACATCTCCAGGAAGCTATTGACCAGTTCGTGAGCCACACCACGCAGCGCATCGACGGCTTCAGGGATCACACTCTGATAATGGAGGCGAACCGTCAGCTGCAGGGCTTCCAGCGGAAGTATCACATGAATCACGTCGCTACCACTGGCCGCCTGATGAAAGTCATCATCGAAGAGGCAGTCACCGGCAGGGCGAGTGTGATGCGCCCAGGGACCTGTGTCCTGCCAGCCCTCAGGCAGCAGGCGGTTGTCCTTGATAAAGTGGCTGGCCTCCAGCAATGTCCAGGTTGCATCACCGGCGGCATTGCCCATGCGGGCTTCCCAGATCTGCAGATCCTGATTCCCGCGTATGGACTGACGGTGTGGCTCTAGCTCCGAGGCACCCACAATCTGACCATTCCAGTCCAGCGCGCCGGAATGCAGCAGGACCTCCCCGCTGTCCCGGCCTTCGGCCAGTACTTCCAGCCACATGCGCCTTAAGGGAATGCCAGTGGGAAGTTTGTGTCCCGTCAGGTTTGTAACACGAACGGCAACATGCAGGGAGTCGCCAATGACTTCCGCCTCCAGATCCAGCTCAGCGGCTGTCTGCAGAAAAGCCTCCGTGGCCGCACGCTTTTCCTCAAACTCTTCAGCAGTAAAGGGCCAGCCCTCTTCCTGTGCATTGTCGCGGAAGAGTTCGAGCATCATGGTGTTGCCGCCGAGCAGCTCATGCGCGGAAACCGGAAAGCGTGGCCAGGGGAACTGTGTCACATTGGATATGATCACCGAATCCTGTAACACGGGCATGTGGCAGCTCTGGCAGCTGCGGTCTGCAAAGGAGCTGTTTGCCTGCTCGGCCCAGGTCCCCTGCTCCGGGAAGTGTCCAACCAGTTGGCCAGCCTCGTCAAGGATATCCGTAAACAGCATGTGGCAGCCAGCGCAGGAGTTTTCGCTGCGCAGATAGCTCGACTGGACCGGCGTCATGTCGATGTTGCTTTCCATAGCCACCGTTTCAGGATTCGGGAAAGGCCCATAAATCAGGCGCTCCTGATTAAGGCGCAGATTGCCCGACCAGGCCGTGCTGTCCACATCCTCTGGCTCTTCAAGCGCGTGACACACATTGCAGGAGACACCGTCCTGTCCGCGCTCGTCGGCAAGCAGGTCAGCAAGCGAGTAGCGGCGATTATCCTGCCAGTGGGTTTCAAGGCGGCCCAGCGGCGCGTGGCAGCGCAGACAGAAATCCTCGACACGCGCTCGACTGGAATCATCCAGCGCATGAGTTTCAACCACAAGCTTGGCCAGGAAATAGGGGTCACGGGCAGACATGGACATCATGGTGCCGGCCCAGTGACGAACAGGGCTGACATCTTCGCCCTGATGCTGGTGCCCCAGACCTTCGGCTGTGTGACAGTGATAGCAAGAACCAGCACTCTCAAAGTGCTCGCTGTGCCAGACGGGTGGCTGCGCCCACAGCGTTGTGATACAGGTCAGGATGAGGATCAGAAAAGGCATGGCGCAATGTGCTAAGCCGGGACTGTAAAACAAGACCCCAGCCGAAATCGGCGGGGGTCGCAAGTTCAGAAGGTTTACTGATTTAGCGGGGTGATGCCACCGCTTCCAGCGCATCTTCAATGGCACCGGGAGCCTTCACGATCTTCATGAAGGTGCCCATGGTCAAATCAGGAAAGGAGTTGGCAATGCGGAACTTGGCGTGCAAAGCCCGGACCTTGCCATTGACCACCAGCAGTTCATAGGGAAGATGAGCCGTGTGACGGGGATTGCCTGTATCACAGGTGGCCATCACTTTCGCATCGGCGCCGTCACCTTCAGCCAGAGCCACGCAGAAAAGCACGGCATTTTGCTCCGGAATTTCCACACGCGCGACCTGTGTCACACCACCGGCACCAGCTTTCAAGCCTGCCTCAACAGCCAGCAGGGCTTCCTCCTGCGAACCGTAATCGGCCAGCTCCAGCTGATCATCGAAGTAGGGCATGCTGATCATGTAGTGATACTTGCGCAGCTCGCTGGTCTTGAAGCCCTTTTCACAGCCAAAGGGCGACAATTCGCCCAGCACTTTCTCCAATGAGGGCAGCAGGCTGGAGAGACTCTGATTCAGCCTGCAGGAGGCGGCCATCCAATCGGGATTGGTCACGGCAACCTGCACCTCGCCCTCAACTTCCGTCAGAGCCACGCGCGTAACTGCAGCAAAGCCGCCCGTTTCAGTGGAAGCAGCGGCGGCCAGCTGGTCTTCGCGTGTGACAACCAGAATGCAGGCCTCAGGGTAAGGCTTGTGCTCGCCCAGCAGAACGAAGCCTTCGCCTTCAAGCGCCTGACTGATCTTCTCCGCAGCACCTTCTATCGATGCCTGCAGGGAATGCCCCTGCAGATAGGGTTCCAGCAGCTGGTCAGCCTGAACCTGGCGGAGTCCAAGCAGAGCAAGCAGGAACAGAACGATGGTCTTCATTGAATCACACTCCCAGAAAAAAGGGGGCAGCCATCTGCGATGACTGCGCCCCGATGGATTTGTCTACGAATGTCTAACGTGCTCCAGCCATCTGCTTGTAGAGCTCCCAGCGCTCCTCGACGTTGGCCTTGGCCAGCTCCAGCAACTGGCGGGCGCGCTCGGGCTGCGCCTTGGCCAGCATACGGTAACGGGTTTCGCTGTAGATGTACTCATCCAGCGGCATGCTTGGATCACGGGAATCCAGCTGCAGCGGGTTTTCGCCGGCCATCGCACGGCGCGGATCGTAGCGATAGAGCAGCCAGTGGCCGGACTTGACGGCGGCATCCTGATGCTCCATGCCCTTGGCCATGTTGATGCCGTGGGCGATACAGTGGCTGTAGGCGATGATCAGTGAAGGTCCGTTGTAGCTTTCGGCATCCGTGATCGCGCGAATCGTCTGCTGATCCTTTGCACCCATTGCGACAGAAGCCACATAGACATTGCCATAGGTCATGGCCATCATGCCCAGATCCTTCTTGCGACCGGGCTTGCCACCCGCCGCGAACTTGGCCACGGCACCGATCGGTGTTGCCTTGGAGCTCTGACCGCCGGTGTTGGAGTAGACTTCCGTGTCCATCACCAGCACGTTGACATTGGCTCCACTGGCCAGTACGTGATCCAGACCGCCGTAACCGATATCGTAGGCCCAGCCGTCGCCACCCATGATCCAGACACTGCGCTTGACCAGCGAGCCAGCGATGGAAAGCAGGTGCTTGCTCTGCCAGTCATTGCGTCCGGCGAGCTTGTTCTTCAGGGCTTCAACGCGGGCACGCTGCTCGGCCAGCCCCTGCTCATTTGATTGATCGGCTTCGACCAGTTGTGTGACAAGTTCGGAACCGATTGTATCACGCAGCTCGACCAGCAGCTCGCGGGCATACTCGGCCTGCTTGTCGATTGTCAGACGGAAACCGAAACCGAATTCGGCGTTGTCTTCAAAGAGACTGTTGCTCCAGGCGGGTCCGCGTCCGGCGGCATCCGTGCTCCAGGGCGTGGTCGGCAGATTGCCGCCGTAAATCGACGAGCAACCGGTGGCGTTGGCAACCAGCAGGCGATCGCCATAGAGCTGGCTGATCAGCTTGACATAGGGTGTCTCACCGCAGCCACTGCAGGCACCGGAGAACTCAAAGAGCGGCTGCAGCAGCTGGCTGCCCTTGACGCTGTCCAGCTTGACTTCGCTGCGATCGATTTCCGGCAACTTGAAGAACCAGTCCCAGTTGGCAGCTTCCTGCTCGCGCACAGGCTCCTGAGCGATCATGTTCAGGGCCTTGCGGCTGGTGTCGGCCTTGTTCTTGGCCGGGCAGTACTCAACACAAAGCTCACAGCCCGTGCAGTCTTCAGGGGCGACCTGAATGGTGTAGACCTTTTCAGCCGGCCAGTCCTTGCCCTTCACCTTCGTGTGCTTGAAGCTCTCGGGCGCGTCCTTAAGCAGATCGCCATCGTAAACCTTGATGCGAATGGCGGCGTGCGGGCAGGCCAGAGCGCACTTGCCACACTGGATGCAGACGTCGGGATCCCATTCGGGAATCTCGAGGGCAATGTTGCGCTTCTCGAAACGGGCGCTGGCCAGGGGCCAGGTGCCGTCCACAGGCATTTCGCTGACCTTGACATCGTCACCCATGCCGGCGATGATCTTCGAGATGGTCTCCTTGACAAAGGGCGGCGCATCCGGTGTTACAGGCGGAGCCATCGTGATCTCGCTGCTAACTTCAGCCGGGACCTTCACCTCGTGCATGCCTTCGAGCGAACTGTCGATGGCCTTGAAGTTCATCTCGACCACGGCATCACCCTTGGCGCCGTAGGTCTTCTTGACCGTGTCCTTGATGCGGGCGATGGCCTCTTCGCGCGGCAGCACACCGCTGAGCGCGAAGAAGCAGGTCTGCAGCACGGTGTTGATGCGCTGACCCATGCCGGTCGCGGCCGCCACCTTGTAGGCATCCACCACAAAGAACTTGATCTGCTTTTCGACCAAGTGGTTCTGAATGTGGCGGGGCAGGTGATCCCAGACTTCCTCAGCGCCGTAGGGGCTGTTCAACAGGAAGGTGGAACCGGGCAGCGCCTGCTTGAGCACATCGTACTTCTCCAGGAAGAAGAACTGATGACAGCCGATGAAGTTGGCCCGCTGCACCAGATAGCTGCCGCGAATCGGATTGCGACCGAAGCGCAGGTGACTGATCGTCATCGAGCCGGACTTCTTGCTGTCGTATACGAAGTAGCCCTGTGCGTAGTTGTCCGTCTGCTCACCGATGATCTTGATCGAGTTCTTGTTGGCACCCACCGTACCGTCGGCACCCAGTCCGTAGAACATCGAGCAATTGACGTCTTCGTTCTCGGCGCTGAAGGAGGCGTCCCACTCAAGGCTTGAGTGTGTCACATCATCATTGATACCAATGGTGAAGTGATTCTTGCCCGCGCCGGCCGCATTGTCGTATACGGCCTTGACCATGGCGGGCGTGAACTCCTTTGAAGAGAGGCCGTAGCGGCCACCCAGCACCCGCGGCATGCCACTAAAGGATGCGAAGCCTTCACTGATGGCTTCCTGCACGGCCGTGATGATGTCCTGATAAAGGGGCTCGCCGGCTGCGCCCGGCTCCTTGGTGCGATCCAGCGCGATGATCGTCTTGACGCTGGCAGGAAGGGCAGCAACAAAGCGCCTTGTGCAGAAGGGGCGATACATGCGGACATAAATCATGCCCACCTTTTCGCCGGATGCATTCAGCTTGTCGACGGTTTCGCGCACGGCACCAGCAGCCGATCCCATCACGACTGTAACACGGTCGGCATCTGCCGCGCCGTAATACTCGTAGGCGTGATACTCGCGGCCCGTCAGTTCCTTGAAGCGGGCGAAGGCCTTCTCCAGAATGTCGGGGAACTGATTGTAGTAGCTGTTGACCGTCTCACGACCCTGGAAGTAGACATCCGGATTCTGGGCCGTACCACGCAGCACGGGGTTGTCCGGATTGAGACCGCGCTGACGATGGGCAAAGATCAGCTCGTCGTCAAGCATCTCGCGCATCACATCGTCTTCGATCAGCTCAATCTTGGCCACTTCGTGACTGGTGCGGAAACCATCAAAGAAGTGCAGCACGGGAATGCGTGCTTCCAGCGTGGCGGCCTGACTGATCAGGGCCATATCCATGGTTTCCTGCACGCCACCAGCAGCCACCATGGCCCAGCCGGTCATGCGCACGCTCATCACATCGCTGTGATCACCAAAAATCGACAAGGCCTGCGCGGCGATAGAACGGGCGCTGACATGGAAAACCGTGCTTGTCAACTCACCGGCGATCTTGTACATGTTGGGGATCATCAGCAGGAGACCCTGCGATGCGGTAAAGGTCGTGGTCAGGGCACCGGTTTGCAGGGCACCATGACAGGCGCCACTGGCACCGCCTTCACTTTGCAGCTCAACAACATGCGGGATCGTGCCCCAGATATTCTTGCGGTTCTGGGCAGACCACTGATCGGCCCATTCACCCATGTTCGAGGACGGGGTGATGGGGTAAATCGCACAGATTTCATTGGTTCTGTGCGCAACATATGCGGCGGCCTCGTTGCCGTCAATCGTCACCATTCGGCGGGACATCATGCCTCCTTCCAGGCTGATCAGGGCGAATCATCTTGATCGCCAATCACTTGACCAGCCGACTAACCACTCAAACTGAACCAATATAGGGAAATCAATAGGATCGTCAGGGTTTTAACAGGAAACTCATGGGGCGTTTGGTTTGCCTTTGGTGCCAGGGTGGTGCCAGTCCGCTTCAGCTGCTGCCCGAAGACGGTCCTTGCTGAAGCGGTAGTCGTGCCGATAAATCGCACTATGCCAGGGGCCATTTGCCGACTGCGTCGACAACTGCCCCTCTGGCTGCTGACGCCTGACGACCAAGCCCTGCCTTTCTGGCTGGAAGCTGGAGACTGCCCCCGCTTTCTTCCCGCTTCCGCGGGAATGACAGGGGGTGACGACTGGCTACTTGGAGCTGGAAACTGGCGACTTCCTCTGGCTAACGCCTGACGCCTGACGACAAAGGCCTGCTACTTCTGGCTGGCTAGTGGAGACTGGCGACTTCCTCTGGCTAACGCCTGACGCCTGACGACTAAGGCCTGC
>CAYFPS010000012.1:76808-101705 GCA_964345075.1 uncultured Bacteroidaceae bacterium
TGGAGACTGGCGACTTCCTCTGGCTAACGCCTGACGCCTGACGACTAAGGCCTGCTACTTCTGGCTGGCTACTGGAGACTGGCGACTTCCTCTGGCTAACGCCTGACGCCTGACGACTAAGGCCTGCCTTTCTGGCTGGCTAGTGGAGACTGGCGACTTCCTCTGGCTCCTGACGCCTGACGACAAAGGCCTGCTACTTCTGGCTGGCTAGTGGAGACTGGCGACTTCCTCTGGCTAACGCCTGACGCCTGACGACTAAGCCCTGCACATTGAAAAAGGGGAGCCTGCGCCCCCCTTTGATCTTCATGATGAATCACCCGCTCAGCCATTCACACTCAGGCTGAGTCGCAGGGTCCTGCCCGGCTCCATCACCAGCAAGCCGGCGCTGAAGGGATTGCGGGCATAGCCCAGATGCGTGTTGTAGGCGTGATCCAGCACATTGTCGAGTTCCAGCTCCAGCACGGCGTTCTTCCAGCTGGCGGCCATACCCAGATCGATGCGGTTCCATGCGCCCGTCGGCAGTTCAGCCAGATCAGGACTGATGCGGCGCTGGGCGGCAGCCCAGGTGTGACGCAACCAGACACGGCTGCCCGCCATGGGTAAATCACTTCCAAGGGTGCTCTCAATGGTCAGTGGCTCAATCTCAGCCAGCGGCTGCTCGGCATCCAGATCCTTGCCCCACACGAAAATCGCGCGGCTCTTCAAGTGCTTCGATGTGTAGCGGAGCTGGGCCTCAAAGAGACCGGCACGGGTAGACCCGTAGGTCTGAACCGGCACGGCTGCGCCATTAACTGTCAAACTGGCTGCAACCGGTGTTACATAATCATGCAGAATGGATGCCGCCGTCTCAAGCTGAATCGGCCCGCGCGCAGCACGCAGCCGCAAACTGTGACGCAGCTCCAGATCCAATTCCGGGTTGCCCATCCACCAGGCTTTGCCAGTCGGCTTCTGCACGCCGATCCACATCTCCTCCAGACCTGGATCCGAGCTGGCAGACTCAAGCAGCAGGGCCCCGCGGCTCTGCATCCACTCAAAGGGCAGCTGCAGGGCAAAACCGTGTGTGACAAAAGTCCTGTCCGTTGAAGGATTGGCGTAGAGCTGTCCATTGAAGCTCTCAACACGCGTGTCATCCCCCACTCGATCCATCACCAGGCCGCCACGCAGCGAGAACTTCAGGCGTGATCCAAGATCAAAACTGTGATGCGCTTCGGCCCGGTACTGCTCGAGCTCTGGAATCATGTGATTCACAATTGCACCCATCGGGGTCTTGATCACATTGTCCAGATCCCAGGCAAAGCGTGATACATGGTAGCCTTCACCGCTCAATCCGATCACGCTGTTCTCGGCATCGCTGATCATGGTCGGAGCGCTCAGGGGCTGGCCGTCCATGCCAAGGCGCAGACTGTTGTCCATCAGATGTGAAGTCTGATTGTAATACAGCTTGTGTCCGCGAAAGGCGACGTGTCCGGCGTAATGATCTGTCTCAATTTCATCCATCAGCAGATAGGGAAAGGGCAAATCACGGTTAGAGCTCAGACTGGCACCAACGGATACATCGCCCGTCTCATGCAGCACCGAAAGATCCGTTGACTGATAATCCGCCTCGGCCGAAAAGGGATAGAGTTCCTGAAAACTCTGGCCCTCTCCATCCTCGTAGCCGGTCCCCATCATGTGGCGAATGTTCAGGCGCGTTCCCAGCATGTTGAGGCCGGCGCTGAACTGCTGCTCGTTTTCTGCCAGCAGGCTGCTGGAGGCATCAATATCCCAGGAGAATTCCTGCTCGGGCCGGCGGCGCTTCATCTCCACCAGACCACCAAGACCACAGGAAGCACTGCAGCAGGAGCGCATCAGATCCATGCTCTCCATTTCGCTCGAATTGAAGCGTGTGCTTGTGTTATCCATGCGATTGGGGCAGGCATTGGGGTGACGCTCGCCATCTATCAGAATCTCCAGATCGCCGCGCTTGAATCCACCGGCGCTGATATCCCCCGTGTGCGCTCCGCCGCGCCTGACGGGCTGAATGCCAAGCTCCAAAAGGGCCCGATCCACCGGCCTGCCATCAAGGCTCTGCTGCTCAAGTCCTGGCAGCGGGCTGCGGCTTGTCACGGTTAACGGATCCAGAAAGTATGTGTCCAGGCTATCCGGACGATAGGCGTGCAATAGTGTGGGCAGCGAGAGGCTTGCAAGAATCAGCATAGCCGTGCCGCCGGAAAACCATGTCTCTGTCTTCACGAAGCAACCTCCATCGTGTGACAATCATCGTTTGTGGCTAGAAAACTCAGGGATGTGTGTCACACAGGGTCAATGTGGAGGCTGCAGGCAGGCGAGCACTGGCTCCAGGGGAGAATGGTCAATCGGCACAGTCAGGCGGCCCGTCGCAGCAGGTGCTGGAAAATCAGGCGCAATCCCGGGGCTGACAAAACTGGAGAGCTCGGGCAGCGGGGGCAGCACAACAAGCTCGTGCTCCTTTTCGCAGCCGCAGTCCGGTGTTTCATGAATATTCAGCGGGTTAAGGCAGGAGTCGGCAGAGTCCGGATGATCAGTGCAATCACAGCCGCAGTCGCAGTGCATGAAACCATCAAGCGCTTTGTGATGCACGCTGAAGCGCGGCAGGCCAGTCATGGTTGACTGTCCCGCGAAAAGCGCGATCATCAACAAAAGCATCAGCTTGGTGATCCAGTGACTTCTTCCGTCTTGCATAACATCCCGCGCAGGCCATCAGCTGGCCCGTGTCGCCTCCTCCACTTCGCACAGTATCTC
Organism: uncultured Bacteroidaceae bacterium; assembly: GCA_964345075.1. Taxonomy (GTDB): domain Bacteria; phylum CAIWAD01; class CAIWAD01; order CAIWAD01; family CAIWAD01; genus CAYFPS01. Next base: position 79,569 of record CAYFPS010000012.1, read on the forward strand.
GCAGGACGAGACCAGTGTAGACATGGTGTTGTGATCCTTATAGAGCGGACGATCTACGTCCAGGAAGTCCACATGGCGTCGTATCACATCGTGGGCCCGTGATACACCACGGCCAAAGTCATGCTCACGGAAATCCAGAGCCTGAGCTGCGGCCATGAATTCGATTCCAAGCACGCTCCAGGCGTTTTTCAGAATCTGCACATTCTTCAACGCCGTGTTCATGCCCATCGAAACAAAATCTTCCTGATCGGCGGCAGCCGGAATCGACTGAATCGAAGCTGGCTGCGAAAGAATCCGCTGTTCGACAATCAGCGAGTCAGCCGTGTACTGGCTGAGCATCAGCCCGCTGAACATGCCCGCTCCCTTGGTCAGGAAGGCAGGCAGACCCACGCTCAGGGCGGGATTGAGCAGACGGTTGAGACGACGTTCCGAGAGCACACAAACCATGGTGACGGCGGCTCCCATGTTGTCCATGGGCAGTGCAACGGGCGTTCCCTGGAAATTGGCGCCGGTCAGGGTCAGATCTTCATCGGGCAGGAAAATGGGATTATCGCCCACACCGTTCAGTTCAACTTCCACCTGCTCTCGCGCCCAGCGCAGGGCATCACGGGCGGCGCCAATCACTTGCGGCGTTGAACGCATGCTGTAGGCATCCTGCACCTTCGTCTTCAGTTTGCCGGAAAGCAGATCACTGCCTTCCAGACAGCGGCGTATGGCACCGGCGCTGGCCACAGCACCCTTGAAGCCGCGCAGCTCGTGCAGACGGGTGTCGTAGGGCTTCAGGTTGGCCAGCAGTGCTTCCAGGCTCATCGCGGCTGCAATCTCCGCGTGTCGCAAAACGCGATCATAATCCAGCAGGGTGAGCGCGCTGATGGCAGTCAGCAGGTTGGAACCGTTGATCGTGGCCAGACCGTCGCGCGCCTCCAGGCCGGGAACAGGAATTCCCGCGCGTTCCATCGCGACGGCACCGGGCAGGCGTTCACCCTGATAAAAAGCTTCGCCTTCGCCCATCAGCAGCAGCGCAATCTGACTCATCGGTGCCAGGTCGCCACTTGCGCCAACAGAGCCCTTTTCACAAACCACCGGTGTGACACCCTTGTTGAGCATCTCCACCAGCGTCTCCGTAATCACCGGCCGGCAACCCGAATGACCACGGGCGTGCACATTAATGCGCCCGACCATGGCAGCGCGCACATGCTCAATCGGAGCAGGCTCGCCAATCCCCGCGCTGTGGTTGTAAATCAGGTAACGCTGGAACTGCTTGACCTGGTCATCGTTCAGCACAACCTCGCTGAACTCGCCGATTCCGGTGTTGATCCCGTACATGATTTCATGGGCGGCAATCTTCTTCTCCAGCATCGCCCGACAGCGCACAATACGCTCGCGCGCAGCAGGATCAAGCTGAACGGCCTCGCCACGACGGGCAATGGCTTCAAGAATTTCAAGGCTGAGTCCGGAACCAGAAAGCAGGTGAGTCATACGGGGCCTCGCGTCTTGCGTCCAGAATGACCCAGCGAAAGTGGGCTTCGGACAGGCATTCGGCTAATGAGTTTTTCAGTGGCAAATACAGACAGCAGAACTCCATTGCAAAGCAGCAAAACCATTGATTTTGAATGGCTTTGCCTGCTGCTGTCGGTCACTGAAAAAAGCAAAATCTCTCCGAAGGCGCTAAAGATGAAGGCCTGATTTGCCGTTATCCTACCTGTAGATATGATTTAAATGGGGGGAAATCAAATGTCTACGAGCCTGAAACGACAAATCATTCTGATTCCTGCTGTTTTCCTCGTCCTGCTCGTGCTTTCCATTGCTGCCACTCTCTGGGTTGTCAACCTGCAAAAGACCGATGCGCGGGTGCTGAACATCTCCGGCAGACAGCGCATGCTAAGCCAGAAGATGAGCAAGGAGCTCTTCGCTGCGCAGATTGCGCCGCTGGGAAAGCGCCAGGAAAGCCTGGAGGCCCTGGTTGCAACCGCCAGCCTCTTTGACACATCTCTCAAGGGCATGATTGAAGGAAGCGCCGAATTGGGTCTTGAGGCCACTTCTTCGGAGGCCATTCAGGCGCAGCTTGCCACGATTCGCGGCCTGTGGCTGCCCTTTCGCAACGCACTCGATCTTGTATCACAGCTCGAGCCTGATGATCCACGCTGGCTTGAAGCACTTGACGATGTGTACTCCAAGAACACGGTCCTGCTGAAGGAGAGCAACAAGGCCGTCAGCATGTATGAAGAGGGTGCTGGTGGTAAGGTTCTGCTGCTGAAGGAAATCCAGCTGATCCTGCTCTTGCTGGCCGCGGGAACACTGTTTCTTGCCATGCGCTTTTTACACAAACGTATCACACAGCCGATTCTGGATCTGGAGCACAGCATGCTGGTGCTGGCAGATGGCGATTCCACTCAGGAGATTCCGGGTGTCGATCGTGTAGACGAGCTGGGCGCCATGGCCCGCGCGGTTGAAGTCTTTCGCGACAAGATGCTGGAAAATGAACGACTGGTGGCCAGTCAGAAGGAACACGAAGCGCAGGAAGCCAGGCAAAAGCGCGAGATGCTGCTAGAGCTTGCAGCACGCTTCGAGCAGCAAGTGGGAACGGTTGCCGATACCATCCTCAAGGCGGCCGGATCGCTAAACAGTGAAGCCGGTGATGTGATGCAATTGAGCGAGCACACATCCGGACAGACCGCTGGTATTCTGGAGTCGGTGGCGACCATGTCTGCCGGCATGGAAAGCGTGAGTGCCACCAGCGAGGAGCTGACATCCACCATCCAGGAGATCGGCCGACAGATGGCGCAATCTGCCCAGACAGCCGATCGCGCTGTCGGGCTGGCCAATGAAGCCACTGCGCGCGTGCAGCCCCTGACGGAGTCTGCCCAGCGCATCGGTGAAGTCATCGCCATCATTGCCGCCATTGCCGACAAGACGAACCTGCTGGCCCTGAACGCAAAAATTGAAGCCGCTCGCGCCGGCAAGGCAGGCATGGGTTTTGGCGTGGTTGCCGATGAAGTCAAATCGCTTGCATCACAGAGTCGCAGCGCGCTGGATGAGATCTCGAAACACATTCATGAGATCCAGGACGAGAGTAATCAGACAGCGGAAGCCATCAGCAAAATTGCCGAGGCTATTGGCGAAAATCAGTCCTACATCACCACCATTGCCTCGGCCGTCGAGGAGCAGCAGGCTGCAACCAGCGAGATAGCAGGAAGCATCAGCAGCGCGAGCAGTGAGATCACCCAGATCAGAAACAAAGTGGAGCTGGTGAATCAGGATGCCGGCAATACCCTCAGTACTTCACGCAGTTCCGCTGACAGCGCCAGCGGAATGGTTGACGAAGCCAGTCATCTCAAGCGGGAAGTGACGGAACTGCTCAAGGGGCTGCGTGTCTGAAGCTCATTCCTGAAGCACAAGGGAAGCGGCTCATTCCCTACATTTGAGCCATGAAGAAAAGCATCCTCATTTCAGTGACAGCCCTCCTTGCAGGGCTGTCCTCTATCCCGGCGGTTGCCCATGATGGTCGCAGCCCGGTAGTGCAGATTGAAAGCACAGGCGTCTGGCAGGAGTTATCGCTTGCCAGGCTGGGCTTTTCCAACGATCGCCTGCTGATTGGCAGTGACCCAGCTGAGATTCTTGTCGAACAACAGGGCGAAAGCCTGCGGATCAAGGTGGCTGATGAGCGGCCCTGGCGTGTGTTGTCGACGAACCAGGGCGATCTGCTGCTCAAGTTCCAAAGCGGCCTGAAGGCCAGCTTTGCCTATTCGGGTCAGGCTGGTGATACAGTCCATGTCTTTGGCAGCTTCAATAGCTGGAACCGTCAGAGCCTGCCCCTTGAGGAGACAAGCCCCGGCCACTTTGCCCTCACGCTGAATCTGCAGGCGGGTGACTATCCCTACCTCCTCCGTGTCAACGGCCGTGATATGCGCGACCCGGCATGCCAGGACAGTCTGCCCAATGGTTTTGGTGACTGGAACTCACTGATCAAGCTTAAGGAGCCGGCATTCAGTCCCCTGCGACTGGGGCGGCTCGGCTGGCAGATTGATGGTGATACACGCCATCTGCGCTTTCTGATTGAAGGTGCCGATCACCCGGAGTGGGCCGGTCTTCATGGTAACCGGTCGCTTGCCGGGAATCAGGTCTGGATCACGGCAGACACGCTGCATGTCAGCCTGCCACTGGAAGCGCCAATTGGTCCGGACCTTTTGCGCATTGCCGTATACGAGGGACAGCGTTCCAGCGCCTTGCAGACGGTTTTCTTTTCCGAGGACTTCATCTGGGAAGATGCCATCGTATACGCGCTGATGCCCGATCGCTTTCGTAACGGCAATCCCGCAAACGATGATCCTGTGATACATGAAGACCTGCTGCCTCCAGCCAACTGGCAGGGAGGCGACCTGACAGGCATTCAGCAGGCCATGGACGAGGGCTACTTCCAAAAGCTGGGCGTCAATGTGCTCTGGATCTATCCATTAAACGAGAGCACGGACAAGGCCTGGCGCGAGTATCCCGAGCCCCATCGCATGTATACGGGCTATCATGGCTACTGGCCCGTTCACCCCACGCGCCTGGAACCACGCTTTGGCAGTGCAGAGGAATTCAGCACACTTGTAACACGCGCTCACGAGGCGGACACGCGCGTGATCCTCGATCTGGTCGCCAATCATGTGCACGAGGAACACCCCTGGGTCAGCCAGCACCCTGACTGGTTCGGCAAGTTGGAACTGCCCGATGGCAGTCTAAATCTGCGCAGCTGGGACGAGCACCGCCTGACCACCTGGTTCGAGCCTTACATGCCGGATCTGGATTACGCCAACAGTCCGGAAGCTGTAGAAGCCATGACCGATGCCGCTGTCGAGTGGATCGGCCGCTACGGCCTGGACGGCTTCCGCCATGACGCTGTCAAGCATGTGCCCCGTGTCTTCTGGGCACGGCTGACAGAAAAGCTGGCCGAGCGCTTTCCCGGAAGGGACTTCTATCAGATCGGCGAAACCTTCGGCAGCGATGAGCTTATTGCCTCCTATGTCGGGCCCGATGCCATGGACGCTCAGTTCAACTTCAACCTGTTCCATCCTGCTCGCGAAGTCTTTCTGGACGATACACGCGCCTTCACCGAGCTTGAGCGACTGCTGGAACAGAATCTGGATGTACACGGCCCCAACCACCGCATGGGCAATCTGATGGACAGCCACGACAAGGAGCGCTATCCCAGTCTGGCTGAAGGTGACACAGGGCTTTCCGGCATGAATCTGGCTGAAGTCGCCTGGACGAATCCTCCAGAGAACGATGATCCGCTGACATACCAGAAGACCAGGCTCTACCTGAGTTACCTCCTGACCATTCCCGGCATTCCCTTCCTGTATTACGGTGATGAAATTGCCATGGCGGGCGCGACCGACCCGGATAATCGCCGCATGATGCGCTTTGGCAGCCAGTTAAACGAGCTGGAGCAGGAAATGCTGGAGGCAACCTCCAATTGGGTTTGCATCAGGCGTGACCGTGTGGAGCTTAGGCGCGGCGACTTTCACATTGTCCATGCAGATCAGGAGGCCATTTGCTGGCTCCGTTCTGCCGAGAAGCCAGACGGCTCTGTATCACGCAGCCTGGCAGCCCTGAACAAGAGCAATCAGTCCGTGGAGCTGGAATTGGCTCTTCCCTTCGGACTGGGTACACATAAACTGGTCGTTCCTGCTCTATCCGGCAGCTGGATGGCCCTTGAGGAGATGCCATGAGCAAGCGGCAGCTGGTTCCAACGCACATTCGTGACCTGCACCCCTACAAGCCGGGCAAGCCCATCTGGGAGGTTCAGCAGGAACTGGGGCTGGAAACCGTCTACAAACTGGCCTCGAACGAGAATCCCTTTGGCGCCAGCCCAATGGCGCTTGAAGCGATTCGCTCCACTCTTTCCGATCTGGCGCGCTACCCGGATGTAGGGGCACTGACGCTGCGCGGGGCGCTTGCCACCAACTTCTCGCTTAAGAAGGAAAACGTCATCTGCGGTTCCGGCAGTGAGAGCATCATGGCCACCATCCTGCGCACCTTTACTGAGCCGCTGGACGAAGTCCTCACCTGCGAGGGCACCTTTGTAGGGCTGTATGTGCTCACGCAGAGCGCCGGCCTGACGCTGAAGACCGTACCCCTGAAGGATTACACCTTTGATCTTGGTGCAATCGGCGATGCCATCAGCGAGAAAACCCGCATTATTTATCTGGCCAACCCGAACAACCCGACAGGGAGCATTTTCGGGCGTGAGGCATTCGAGCGTTTGATGAAGCGGGTCCCCGACCATGTACTTGTGATACTCGACGAAGCATACATCGAATATGTAACACCGGGTGCCGACTTTCCAGATTCCATGAGCTATCGCTTTGATAACGTGATCACCCTGCGAACCTTTTCAAAGGCGCACGGACTGGCCGGTCTGCGCGTTGGTTACGGTTTTGCCCATGAAGATCTGATCACGAACCTGCTCAAGATCAAACTCCCCTTTGAGCCTTCCATTCCGGCACAGGCAGCCGGCATGGCTGCATTGCTGGATGATGAGTTTTTGGAAAGAACCATTTCGCAGAACGCCCGTTGGCGGGATCACTTTCACAATGCCCTGGAAGAAAAAGGCTTCAGACCAGTTCCTTCAGAAGCCAATTTTGTGATGTTCCCGATGGCCGGGATCGACGAGGCAGCGGCCTTTACTCAGCACTGCCTCGAGCAGGGCGTGATTGTGCGACCACTGCCGCCCTTCCGCATTCCCGAAGGCGTGCGTGTCTCCACAGGTCTGGATCACGAAGGTGAAGCATTCCTTAGCGCGCTGGAGAGCTGGAAATGAGCTGGCCCCACCCCCTGACGGGGCTGAATGAACGGGAACACATTCGCCTGATCAACAGCCTGAGCGGTTTTCGCAATGCCTTCCTGGTGGGAACAGCGGACAATCAGGGAAAGAGCAACCTGGCCATCTTCGCCAGTATTTTCCATGTGGACGCCAAACCGCCCCTGATCGGTATGCTCAGCAGGCCGGACAGCGTCGAGCGTCACACACTTGAAAACATTCGCGCGACAGGCTGCTGGACCTTGAGTGGTGTCACACGGGAAATGGTTCCCCAGGCGCACCATACCAGCGCCCGTTTTGATCGTGATACAAGTGAATTTGCTGCAACCAGCCTTGAAGAGGATCATCTTGACGGCTTTCATGCACCGCATGTCAAGGGCAGCCCGCTGGTTCTTGCCCTCAATCTGCGTGATGAGATCAAGCTGGAGATCAATGGAACCGTTCTGTTGATCGGAGAGATTCAGCACATGAACTTCGACCGGCAGGCCCTTGGCAAGGATGGCTGGCTGGACATAGGGAAGCTGGGACTGGTGGCCGTTTCCGGGCTGGATGCCTATCATGTGACACAGCGGATTGGACGACTGTCTTACGCCAAGGTCAATCAGACACCGGAGTGGATTGAAGGTGGTCCTCAGCGAAGCTGAGCTTCATGAATCAGCATTTCGCGTTTGATTGAGCTGCCCCAGCGATACTGTCCGACTCCGCCCTTGACAGGCAGCACACGGTGGCAGGGAATCAACCAGCTGATCGCGTTGGCACCAACAGCACTGCCAACTGCTCTGGCCGCACCCTTTTTGCCGATCGCCTGAGCTAGATCACCGTAATGTATCACGGATCCCCGGGGAATTCCGCAAAGGCCACGCCAGACCTGCTGCTGAAAGCCCGTGCCCTTGAGCAATAGGCCGATCCCCGCCTGCTCGTCTTCTGTCCCGAACATGCGCTTGATCAGGTCAGCCGGGGCTGGGGATGTCAGCTCGTTGATCTCCGCTCCCTTCCAGTGGCGGGCAAGCCCCTCAAAACCCTCCGTGAAGTCAACTTCACGATGAAAGGAAAGCCAGGCTACAAGCCCTTCACAAGTTCCAAGAAGGGCAGGGCCAAAAGGTGTCCGGATTCGATATGCTGCGATGCGTCTTGCGGTAGCCATCAAGCGTCCTCTCGAGCAAAGAGCTCTCGATATGCCGGTTCACGGCTGAGTAATTCCTCGTGTCTCCCCTGATGCACGAAGCGCCCCTTTTCCAGCCAGACGACACGATCCGCCTCTCGCGCGGTTGCCTCGCGATGGGTGGCTACCAATACAGCCGATTCTGGAAGCCATTCGCGCAGCCGCTTCCAGAAGAGTTGCTCGGTTGCAGCATCCAGGGCACTGGTGGCATCATCCAGCAGAAGGATGGAAGGGCGGGTTGCCAGCGCACGGGCCAGTGCCACGCGGCCGCGCTGCCCACCAGACAAGCCGACACCACCCTGCTCGATGTGCCTCTCAGGCGGAAACTCATCGATGACACAGGCCGTATACAAGGCCATTTTCATCGCATCCTCATCCACCTTCTCGCGAGCCATTTGCACATTCTCGGCAACGCTGCCTGAAAAAAGCAGGCTCTCCTGCGGCACCCACCCCAGCCAGTTCGATCGATCCTCGGAAGACAGTTCCCGCACATCTGTATCACCAAGCAGCACGTGTCCACCAGCCGGGTCGTGCAGTCCGGCGCAGAGCTCAAGTAGCACGGATTTGCCACAACCAACAGGCCCGACAAGCGCAACCGTTTCGCCTTGTCGGACATTCAGCTCCACGCCCTCAAGCAAGGACTGGCGTTCCCCGGGCCAGGTAAAGACCAGACCATCAATCTTCAGCTGATCAAGCCTGCCAGGCTGATTCTGCCCGTCGGAGCGCTCCGGCTCGCGCTCAATCTCCAGCATGCGATCGACGCTTGATGCGACTACAGTGGTAGAGACAAAGAACCAGGAAAGTGTCCAGAGTGGGTTCGTCAGGCTGGAGAGGTAGGCAACAAAAGCATAGAAGTCGCCCAGCGTAATCTCGCCCCTGACCAGATAGACTCCACCGGCGAAAAGTACGATGATCACGCCGCTCTGGTTAAGCAGCGCGCCAAGCCCCTCCAGCACGGCACGCAGGGTCAGCACATTCTTTTCGCTTTTTACGCGACGCTTCAGCGCACCCTTCAAAAGCAGTGATTGCGCCCTTTCAGCGGCGTAGGAAAGCACGATGCGAATCCCACTGAATGCGCTTTCAAGCACATCCACTGTATCACTTGTGCGCGCCTGCCTTTCGCTGTAATGCCTTTCCTGAAGGTGTTCGGTCCGCGTCAATAGCCAGACGACAATCGGAAGCGGTGATACAGCCATCAAAGTCAGGCGCCAGTCCAGCACAAACATCACAGCCAGGGCGAAGGCCAGCCTGAAGAATGCTTCAATTGGCCTGAAGACCCCACTGCAGCTGTACCAGTGCAGTTTGTCTTCCGCATCAATATCGTCCGTCAGGCGTGTGACAAGGTCCCCGCTGCGAAAGCGGGAGAAGAATCCGGCATCCTTGCGCAGCACTCGCCGGAAGATGTTCAGCCGAATATCGTAGCCGTGTTCCAGATTCAACCAGGCCCGTGATACAGGCAAGAGCCACTGAATCAACTGCTGAAAAATTCCGGCAGCTACCAACGCCAGCACCCAGCGCCTGCCACCAACAGGATCGCCTTCGTGCACGAGCTTGTCGATCACAAACTTGAAGATCAGCGGGTAGAGCGTGCTGGCTGCCACAGCCAGAGCAGTAAGCATCAGCACAACCAGCATGCCGCTTCCATGCTGCTTCCAGTAAGGCATGAACCAGGCCAAAACCTTGCGCAGCGCTTTCATTGGCCGGCCTCCCCGTTGGCCGCCACTGTGGAATCATCCACGATTTCGCCGGATTCCTGCTGTCGCTTGAGCAGACGGGCATAAGCGCCGTCCTTTGCCAGCAGCTCATCGTGTCTGCCTTGCTCGACGACCTGCCCCTTCTCCAGCACAATGATACTGTCGGCATGGCGCACGGTGGAAAGGCGATGGGCCACCACCAGTGTCGTGCGGCTGCGCGTAAGTCGATCCAGTGTCCGCTGAATGTTCCGCTCGGTTCTGGGGTCAACCGATGAGGTGGCTTCGTCCAGCACAAGGATTGCAGGGTCCACAGCCAGGGCCCGCGCCAGGGCAAGCAATTGTCGTTGTCCGTAGCTCAAATCGGCACCGCGCTCGGCAAGCTGCCCGTCGTATCCACCGGCCCGCTTGAGCACTTCTTCCTCAATACCTGCGACACGGGCAGCTTCGTGCACCTGCTCCGGTGTCACATCCTCACGAAAGGCGCGCAGGTTGGCTTCGATGCTGTCGGGAAAGAGAAACAGGTCCTGCAGGACCAAACCAAACAAGCTGCGATAGCCCTTCAGCTCGTACTCGCGAATGTCGCGTCCGTTGAGCCGAATGCAGCCGGATTGTGGATCACGCAGCCTGGTGCTGAGCCCGAGGATCGTGCTCTTGCCGCCTCCCGTCGGGCCGACAATTGCGATGGTCTGGCCGGCCGCAACCTTCAGATTGAACTTGCTTAGCACAGGTTCCTCAGGCGTGTAACCGAAGGTGACATTGTCGAACTCGAGGCTTTCAATCCGCTCGGGCAGCGGCACGGGATTCATGGGCTGCGGCACTGTCGGCGCTTCCTCAAGCAGCGTGAAAATGCGATCGGCGGCACCACCGGCGCGCTGAATTTCGGCAAGCTGTTCGGACAATTCGATCACAGGCCAGTAGATCATGGCCGCGTACTGGGCGAACATCACCAGACTACCCACACTGAGGCTGCCATCGGCAATCCAGCCCGCCCCCAGAAACAGGGCGACACAGGTCATGGCAATCTGCACATATCCCATGCCATTCCAGAAGCCATACTCTCTAAGCATCAGGCGCAGGGTGAACCTTTTATAGAAGCGGTTTTCGCCTGCCAGCCTTTCGTGGGCCCAGGCCCTTCTGCCAAGTGCCTGCAGAAGCCGGGCGGCGGGAACCAGTTCGGCCACCTGCCCGGAAATGCGGGCATAGTAGCGGCGTTCCTGCCGGAAGCGCGGCCTGAGCTTGGCAAAAAGCAGGATCGTGCCCGCCAGCATCAGCGGCAGAAAGGTGCCGGCAATCCAGAAGAGCCTGAGATCCACACTGCCAATGATCACGATTGCGCCGACAATCATCACCATGGCACTGAGCATACGCATGGCCATGGTGCTTGTCAGTGATACAAGTCGCTGGCTATCCGATTCAACCCGTGATACAAGCGTCCCGGTTTGGTGCTTTTCCACCCAGGAAATGCCGAGGCCCAGAATGCGATCAAAGAGATCCTGTTTAATGTGATTGACCACTTCAACGCCGCGCCGACCCAGTATCACGGTGGCCGTTCCGGTGGCAATGGCTCCGCCCGCCAGCAGCCCCAGATAGCTGAGCGCGCTGCGCATCAAGCTGTCCAGATCACCCTTGGGAAAGTCCACATCGATGATGTGCTTGAAGATGACCGGCTGCATCAGAATCAGGCCTACACCCAGAAGGGCAAGCACAAAGGCCAGCGCAAACCATGCCAGGTGCAGACGGACATAGGGATGGATCCGCCTGAGCATGTCCCAGGTGGGCAGGGTTCCCTGATCAGGCTGATTCAGGTCCTCGCGATTGTCGTCCCACCACATGGCGGCCTGTTTTCTCCGGTTTATCAAGCCTGACAAAGGGGGTTGTCAGGCGGGCACTGTGCAGAGCCTTTCTGCAGAGTACAAAAGTGACTGTTGTCGAGCAAACCGGTGTGATACAAAAAGCCCCCGCCATTGGGCGGGGGCTTCACAGGCGATTTGAGTCGGCTTACTTGACCAGCAGCATCTTGCGGCTGTCCGTGTAGCCACCAGCCTCAATCTGGTAGACATAGAGTCCACTGGCCAGCTGGCTACCATCAAAGGTAACCGTGTGTGTACCGGCGCCCAATTCTTCACTGAGCAGCTCGGCCACCTGACGACCAGCCATGTCAAAGACACGCAGATTCACATCTGATCCTCGCAGCAGCTGGAAGCTGATTCGTGTGACAGGATTGAAGGGATTCGGCATGTTCTGGGCAAGCTGGAAGCCGCGCAGCTGGGGACTCTCCGGATCCAGATCCGTGTCCACTTCACCCACACGCTGCGTGTAGATGTCCTTGATGTCTTCCTTGCCGGAAGCGCGCATGTCAACCCAGCTCAGATAGACACCATCGGCATGATCGTAGCTGAGGAAGGGCTCGCGCTGCGTGTGGAAGAAATTGAAGAGGATGCCCGAGTAGCGCTCTTCAGCAATGTCGCCACTAACAGGATCCACATGGCTGTCGCGCATCCAGATGTCCTTGTAGCCGGTTGTATCACCGGTTTCTTCACCGGAGAGGGCCACGACCAGTCCATGCCAGCCACCGCGCGGCACAACCGTAGCGGTCACGTCTTCCTGCGTGCCTGCACCCACAAAGATGCCGTACTCGCTCTCGTCCCAGGCAATGCTGCCGTCGGCCAACAGGTGCTGACCGTAGACATCGTCATCACTACCATTGGAAAAGTCCGTGTAGGTAATAAATGCACCGCCTGCACCGTCCGAGAGAATCAGCGGTGTCTTCTGGCTGCCCGTGCGCATGTCGATTTCCGTTGTCCACTCCACCGTGCCGTCAGCAGCCAGCGAGCGGGCAATGATGTCGCTGTCCGAGAACTCGACGCTGTAATCGAGGAAGATGCCCAGCAGGTTGCCGTGATCGCCGGCAATGCCCTGACCGCGCTCCTGCTTGCCGGTGCCATCAGCAAAGGGCAGGCCGTCTACAGGGTAGACCAGGTTGCCGGAAGCGTCGATGCGCTGGCAGAGAACATTGGTATCGATCCAGGTGCCGCTGTCCCACAGCACATAGATGCTGCCGTCGGGGCCGGGCGCAACGCTCGAGAACTTCTCGTGAATCGAGGGTGTTTCCGTGATACGCAGACCACTGTCACCCCACAGAATGTTGCCATCAAGATCAAAGGCCTGCACGAAAACTTCGCCAAAGAAGTCGGCGTAATCGGTGTCCACACCGGACCAGGCAACAATAATGCGATCACCAACCTTCAGCAGGCGATTGCGCTCCTGATACTCCAGACCCGTGAAAGTGTCAAAGGCCGGTGTGACAGCCTGCGGACCGCCCCAGAGGTCCTGACCCTGAGCGTTCACGTGCGTCAGGAAGCCCTGCTGGGCACTTTCGGAGCCGGACTCAATCAGCACATAAGCGCCGCCCATGCCATCGGCCAGCACCTGGTAGTTGTGCTGCTCGCCTTCCAGATCGAGCGCCACCGGCACGCCATTGGCGGCCAGCATCGGATCGCCTGTCTCACGGTCGAGGAACTGCATGTAGACATGCGGTCCACCGGAATTGCGCGGATCGGTCCAGAAGACCAGCGTGCCTTCTTCGGTGCCGATGTTACGGACATTGGTGCAGGAACCGGCAATACCCCAGGCGCTTTCGTGTCCATTTGAGGCAAAACCAATGTTGCCACTGGCATCCAGATGCTGGGTGAAAATACCAAGGCTGCCAAGGCTGAGGTCACCCCATGCCACGAAAAGACCGCCCTGATCGTCGGCGCGCAGTGCCGGTGCAATCGCGTCGGACTCGATGTCCACTCGGTCGATCACAACGCTGCCATCGGCCGCCCACAGCTGGTTACCATTGGCGTCGAGCTTCTGCGCATAAATGCTGGAATAGCTCTCCGTGCGGTAGTCCTGCCAGACCACGAAAGCACCGCCCGCGCCGTCACCCGAAACGCGTGCCTGGAGCTGGTTGCCCTCAGCTTCCGTCGCGGGAACACCACCGGCGCCCCACTGCTCGAGGTCGTCGGTGCTCATCTTCTGCACATAGATGTCGGCCTGCTGGTTGCCCGGGTCGTTGCGGTTGTCTTCCCACATCAGCAGTGTGTTGCCGTCACCCGCGTAGCTCAGGCGAGGATTCTTTTCCTGATTATTGACCTGATTGGCCACGGCCACACCGTTCTCGGCGAAGGTCGGGTTCAGGTCCGCGTCGTAATGCTGGATGTAAATGTCACCGGCATTGTCCGCGCGCAGATCAACCCAGGCCACATAGCAGCCTGTGCCGCCGTCCCAGGTAACCTTGACGCTCTGCTGGCTACCGGCGATCACGGCCACGGGCTCACCGTTGGTCTGGCCGCTCATGGTGCCATCGGCATTCACATGCTGGATGTAGATGTTGTCGTCGGCGGCATCACGCTTGTCGATCCAGGCGATGAAGACACCGCCGGCGCCATCGTGCTCGGTCGTCAGCACGCGCTGATCGCCGACCTCGTTGACCACGGGCAGGCCGTTCACACCAAAGTCAGGATCGATTGTGCCATCAGCCTCGACATGGGCCGTGTAGATGTCCCAGTTGGATCCACGGCTGTCGGCCCAAGTCACCCAGGCACCACCCTGACCGTCGATGCAGTGGCTCTTGCTCATGTTTTCGCTGCCATTGGCGCATTCGTCACAGAGCAGCACACCGTCTTCGCCCCAGGCCAGACCGCCGTTGCCGTCGCCGTCCACCAGGCGGTTCACGTAGATGTCACCGGCCGGATCGTCGCGGAAGTCAATCCAGGAGACAATAGCGCCACCGGCACCATCGCTGATCAATACGGGGTCTTCCTGACGGATCACATCATCGTTGACGATAAGGGCGTCCACCATGCCGTGATCCGCATCGTCCGTGCTCCACATGGCCGGACTTGCCGGATTGGCGGAATCGATCTTCTGCGCGAAGAGATCGCGCATGCCGAAGCGCGTGTCCGACCAGCTGATGATCAGCTCGCCCGGATTGCCGCCTTCTGCCGAGCGCTGCCACTCGATGTGATAACCCTGACGAACCGGAACGCCGTCGGGGCGATCGGTCCAGCCCGGGTAGATTGTGGGATCTTCCGCGCTCAAGGGAGCGGCGCTCATGCCCACGAGGCCGACCAGCAGCAGGCCGCGGCCAAGATTCAGGTTGCTTCGCGTGATACGCATGCTTGCTTTCCTGTGTTTTCGTTTATGTTCGTTTAGTCGTTTACCGGGTCATCCAGGATCAGCAGGCCCAGCTCCTGATCCGCGACATAGATGCGTCCGCCATCCAGATGAATGCGGCGCGCGTAGCCCTGCTCCAGCTGCCAGGCGGCCTGCGGGCGAATCGGCTGTGATACATTCACTACCAGCACGCCGCGACTGGAATTGGCCAGGTAGGCGTAATCGCCCTTCAGTTCCACATCCAGCGTGGTGCCACCGGGCTTGTATACGCTGCGCAGGTAGGGGCGGCTGGGATCGCTCACGTCCACAAGCGCCAGACCTTCTCCGCCCAGGGCGATGGCGGCCAGTCCGTCTTCAACATCAATGCGAATGGCATCTCCGGGCAGGCGCAGCGTGGCAATCTGCTCAAGGCTCATCGGCATGCGAGCGCCGATGTGGCGGAAAACCTTCAGTCCGTAGCGACCATCGGCCAGAAAGATGTGGTCACCGATCACGCGCAGATCGTTGCCGTCGTTTTCCGGGGCAATGTGCGTGTCCACAAAGTCGCCGGGCGGGTTCAAGCCTTCCATGAACCAGCGGGAAGGATCATCCGCCACAAGGCCGCTGGTGTCGGCAGCAAAAGCGTGCAGGGAAAGACCGTCGGAACGGTCGTTGTAATACAGGTAGGCCACGCCATCTTCCACAAAGGCATCGATATCGTTGACGCCACTGGCAAAGAAGTTGCGCACATAGCGCGGCTCAAGCGGATTGCTTACATCGAAAGCCAGCAGATTCGTGGCCAGCTTGCAGAAGAGAATGCGGTTGTCCAGCAGATAGCTGG
This sequence comes from uncultured Bacteroidaceae bacterium, assembly GCA_964345075.1. Taxonomy (GTDB): domain Bacteria; phylum CAIWAD01; class CAIWAD01; order CAIWAD01; family CAIWAD01; genus CAYFPS01. The sequence goes on from CAYFPS010000012.1 coordinate 95,210, forward strand.
AAATGTAATCTTCGTCGCCGGGGGCGTAGAGGCTGTCGATGCCCGTCATGCCGCCAGCGGGATAGGGTGCCTGTTCATCGCCGCGATTGAAGGCCAAGACGCCGGCCCGCTCATTGGCCGCCACAAAGATGAAGTCTTCGCCCAAGGCAAGGTCTGCCACCTCGCCAAAGGTATCCGTCCACTGTCCGACCAGATTCAGTTCCGATTGCAGGGCGTCCTCGCGTTCGGCGCAGGACAGGACCGTCAAGCCGACGAGGGCAGGTCCGATCAACTTTTTGAGCGACATGCAGGCTCCAGATTCATCCATTGTCTTGCTCTTCCCCTTCAAGTGGAAAAGCTGAATCTGAAAAGATAAGCAAGAATCATTCCAAAAAGAGGAAAGCCCTTCGAAAAGGCTTCGGCCGCCAGCATCAATGGATATCTACATGATTATCAAAGGGATTCCGGCAGGCGGTGATTCCCGAACCAATTGCCCGTGCAAGGAAAGCCTTCACCCTGTAAAGGAATGTAGATGGTGGATAGGGGATTGCGGGCGGAAATGGCGTGGAATCCAGAAACTTAGGGCCTGATCACTCGCTCCGCTGTGGCCAGCACTTCCACGGTCATGTCCATGTTGCCCACTTCGCCAATGGCGAGCTCTTCGCGAATGCCAAGGTGATCAAGGCAGGTGCCGCAGCTGGCAATGCGCGCGCCCCTGGCTTCCAGCGCCTTCAGGCTTTCCAGCACCGGACTGCCTTCGCTTGTCAGGCGGACGCCATCGTTCAGACAGCCGACCAGGTCAATTTGTACTTCGCTGGCTGCCAGCTTTTCCAGATAGGTAGCCAGCAGTTTGCGTCCAAGTGCGGGATCACCCTGACCCATCTGGTCAGAGGCGAGATAAAGGAGGGTCATCAGATTAGCCTTTGCTTCAATTGCGCCTCATGTGGGCCATGGCGGCCCCGTCTTCCTGTTTCACCAGAGGAAGATAGCAGCAGAAGGTCGTACCGGGAAGATCCTCATCTTCTTCCAGGATGACACCCTGATGCGAGCGCAGAATTCCTGTTACAATGGAAAGCCCCAAACCTCGCCCCACCTGATGGGTACTGAAGAAGGGATCGAACATGCGCTCACGGACTTCTGCCGTGATACCTTTGCCGCTGTCTGTAACACGCAGACTGGCAAAACCGGCTTCTTCGGGCTTCCAGTCCAGAGGCGAGTGGCTATGGCCATTCAATTTGGGAACCGTGCTCCTGCCCAGTTCTATTCGAATGGTACCACGATCCTCTTCAAGTGCTTCCAGGCTGTTTTTCAAAAGCTGTGATACAAGATCCGCCAGCTGTTCGGGCGCACCCTTGACATAAGGACCGGCCAGTGGAAGGTCCTGCACAAGCTCGACTTCCTTTGGAAGGTCGATCTGCCCGATAGCCTTACCAACCACTGCTGCCAGATTGACCAGTTCCTGCCTGCCCCGCTGAAAGCCTAGAAAGGTGAGCATTTCGCTGCCCAGGCTGGCTGCGCGGCGGGTAGCCCGGTAGGCCTCTTCAGCCAACTCTGCGCAGCGCGGGTTTCCATCAAGCTCCCGACGCAGCAGGTCCAGATTGCCCTGCACGGCTGTCAACATGTTGTTGTAATGATGAGCCACGGCAGCAGCCATGCGCCCCAGACTCTGTTCGTGTTTATGCCGTTCTGCCGTCATTGCCAACTCGCGTCGCTCCTCCTGCAAGCGCAAGCGATCGGCGATATCCCAGGCCATATCCGCAAAGCTCGTCACCAGATCAAGGTCTTCCTGATCGTAGTCCCTTCGTTTGTTGCCCACGCCCAGAATGGCCACGGCTTTGCCGCCGCGAAAATAGGCACCACCAGCTCGCGTATCACGGGCGCGTGACCTGGTGGCAGACCTTTGCGATTGGGCAAAGACATGTAATCATTGTGAATGACCGGCTTGCCCTGACGAACACAATCGGCCCAAACTCCTGCCTGATCAAGGTCATAGTGAAAGCCTGTACCCAGGGCCTGGCAGAATTCCTTGACCGTTCGAGTAGACCAGGCCTGTAGCGAGAGCGAGCGACCATCGGATTCCACAAAGTGATAGAAGGCCACTTCGCTTTCGGTAAGCGAGCTGACTTCATCCAGCGTGGCCTGAAGAATGGCTGAGAGGCTCTCATCACGGCTAAGCTCGAGCAGGCGGAAGCGCGCCGCTTCTATGCGGGCCAGCCGTTCAGCCTCGGTAACATCCTGCACATTCCAAAAAAACAGGAGTGGGGTTCCAGGATCATTCGAAGCGCGCAGGGTTACGGTGACAAAACGCAACCCCTTCTCCTTAAGCTGCAAGCGATGGTTGAAGCTGCATTTCTGGCGGCTTTCGCGGAATTGCTGCCACTTCTGCTCCACCCGCAACCTGTCATCGGGATGGCAGCCGGACAAGTAAAGGTCCGGTGAAGGGTTTACCCTGTTTGAATCCTGCTCAAGCAGGCTATACATGCCCCGGGTCCAGATCCATCTACCGCTGGCTGGATCCAAAGCTGCACAAGCGGATTCAGTAATACTGGAAAAGTGGATATCTACCGGAAAGCTCGCAGAACCGGACTCCATACACCCCCCGAAAGGCTGCCCAATTCATGGTTGTTTGTATTCCAACAAGCTACAATTCGACAGACCCCACAGCAATTAAAAACTAGCGACTTACGAATATCCTTCCCTTGAGCAATCTACTATTCACTTTGAAAACAAGAGTTTATCTACGTGGGAATACGTATCCAGAAATGACTACCGCCGCCCTCGGCTTCCCTGAAACCAATGCTTCCACCATGAGCTTCTGCGACCAGCTTGCAAAAGTTCAGCCCAAGTCCGCTGGAGTGACGACGCCGCTCAGAGCCTTTTTCAACCTGAATGAATTTCTCGAAGACTCGCTCCTGAAACTCAGAAGGAATCCCCGGACCATTGTCAATCACTGCCAATTCCAGCTGGCCATCCGGGCGATCGCTCGCTATAACCTGAATTCGGCCATGACTGTCACTCGTGTACTTGATGGCATTGCTCAGCAGGTTGAAAAGCACTCGCTCCATCAGCTCCTGATCAAGCCGATATTCGCTTTCAGCAAGCTTGCTTGATTGCTTGATCACGCGCCCCCCCAATGTGGGGCTGAATGCAGAAATCGATGATGAAATCAAATCATCCAAATCTACGGCTGCTGGATTGATTTTCAACTGTCCCGTTTCCAGTCGATTCATGTCCAGCAGGGTCGAAATCATCTCCATCAGCCGCCGACTGGCAAAGCGGGCGTGCTCCAGACTCTCACTGCCTGAGTCCGTTTGAGGCTCCAGCTCCGCAAGATCGAGGCTTCCCAAAATGACAGTCAAGGGACTGCGCATATCGTGCACGATCATGTGCAAAAGACCATCACGCATCTCCTCCAGACGCTTCAGCTCCAGATAGCGCTCTTCGAGTTCACGCCGCTGCTTTTGCAGAGCAAGATGGGTTTGAACGCGGGCATTGACTTCTTCAAACTGAAAGGGCTTGGTCACGAAATCCACACCACCAGCGCGGAAAGCGCGAACCTTGTCGCCAATCTCGTTGAGCGCACTGATAAAGAGGATGGGGATATCTTTCAGCTTCTCATCCTCTTTGAAATGCTGGCAGACTTCGCAGCCGTCCATGTCCGGCATGGTGATATCCAGCAGAACCAGGTCGGGCGGATTGCGACGGGCAGCCTTCAGGGCCAGCGTGCCGCGGGGAAAGGCAAGCACCCGGTAGCCGGCTCCCTGTAGCATCTCCTGCAATAGCTTCAGGTTGGCCGGCGTGTCATCTACAGCCATGATCGTGGCAGTCTCAAGGCTCATCACTCTTCCTCGTTGCTCTCTAAAACGGCTCGCGCAAAATCATCGCGAAGGTCCATGAAAATCGCCACCAGAGCTGGATCAAAATGCGAACCTGAACCCTCCTGAATGATTCGCAACTACTTTCGTGATCCAGGCCCTGTTTGTAGGGCCGGGTGGAGCGAAGGGCATCATAAGTATCGGCCAGCGCCATGATTCGGGCAGGCGCGCAAGGGCCACGATGGTAGCCATCGGCTTTCTGCAATCTCTTCGAGCTGCGCCGCAACTTTGCCTTCAAGCTGAAGATTCTGCGCCTGCAATTGTTGCTGCATGCGCCTGACCTGCAGATGGGTTGTCACACGGGCGTTCAGCTCCTCCACCTGAAAAGGTTTGGTGACATCGTTCACGCCACCTGCAGCGAATCCGGCGATCTTGTATTCCGTGTTCGACAGGGCGCTTATGAATAGCACGGGAATGTCGACGAGGCGCTGATCCTGCTTGATTCGGCGGCAAAGTTCCAGACCATCCATCTCCGGCATGTTGATGTCCAGAAGCATCAGGTCGGGGGTATGTCGATCAAGTCCGCGCAGGGCCATTTTCCCCGACGGGAAAGCCAGCACGCGGTGACCCTGTTCGCGCAGCATTCTTTCCAGTAACTGGAGGTTTTCGCGCGTGTCATCTACGATCAGGACGAGTGCCTGATACTGTCTTTCAAGTGAGTTCAGCACGTGCCCTTTCCAGCAATTGCTCCAATTGGTCATACTCGTAGCCAGCCGTCAAGGCAGCCAGGTGACCAGCCAGAGGGGCATTTGTATCACGCAATCCACCGATCAATTCCATCAACCGGTTTGTATCACCACTTTCAATTTGCTGCATCATCTCCACCAGCAGGCTCGCGTCAAGTCCATTGAAATCGAGCTCGGTGGTAGACGCAGCGTGTTGTGATGCAGCTTTTCCATTGTATTGATAAGCGAGTCCCGTGCCCTTCTCAATAAGCTCCAGAAGCTGTCGTTCGTGAAAGGGCTTGACCAGCAGATCGTCCATGCCAGCTGCTTCAATCTGTTCACGGCATTCGGCAAGCGCATTGGCGGTTACGGCAAGGATGAAGGCCTTCGCGCCACCAGGTAGTTCGCGTATACGGGCAGCGGCTTCGTAGCCATCCATCCCGGGCATTTGCAGATCCATCAAGACAATCCGGTGATGTAATGCCTGAAACAGCTCCAGGGCCTGAATGCCCGATGCCGCCTCATGTATCACAAAGCCGATGGGGCGAAGGATTTCGGCTAACAGGATGCGGTTATCTTCCTTGTCGTCCACAACCAGAACATGTACTGGATCCGGGGTAGCAACCAATCCGACAATCTCGGCTTTCGCGCCGTTGCTTTCTTCTTCAAGGACTTCTGCATTGGGCAACTGGAGTGTCACGCTGAATTCACTCCCCTTGCCTGGTGAGCTTTCAAGCAGTAGCTGCCCGCCCATCAGATCCACCAGCTTGCGGCTGATGGCAAGCCCGAGGCCCGTTCCACCTTCACGCAGACCTGCTTCGCCCTGGGCGAATGCTTCAAACAAATGCTCACATTCATCGGCTTCAATTCCCGGACCCTGATCGCGAACCCAGAATCTGAGCTCCTGTGATCCAGCTTCCGATGGTGTTGATTGCAGGCCCAGTGTCACACGACCGGCCTGCGTGAATTTGAGTGCATTACCCAGCAGGTTAACCAATACCTGCCGCACTTTGACTTCGTCACCCATGACCGGCAGGCCGGGTTCACCATTCAGCTCAAGCACAAGTTCCAGCTTGCGACTCTCCGCACGCCCGCGGTAGATGTGATACAAATCGCGGACCATGTCGAGTGGACTAAAGACATCAACACCAAGCTCCAGCCTGCCCGCCTCGATCTTTGACATATCGAGGACATCGTTGATCAGTTGCAGCAAGTGCTTGCCACTGCGCGCGATGGTGTTGACATAGCGGGCTTGATCTTCCCTCAGGAAGGGATCGTGTTGCAAAACCTGGGTGAATCCCAGAATGGCATTCATGGGAGTGCGAATCTCGTGACTCATGTTGGCCAGAAAGAGACTCTTGGTGCGATTCGCAGCCGCCGCAACCTCGGCCAGCAACTGTGCATTTTCCTTGGCCAGAATCAGCTGCTGGCGCTGTTCGACAGAATGAATTGTTCGTCCGACATTGTCAGCCAGAAAGCGCAGCAGCAGACGATCCGCCTGACTCCAGTCGCGCAACTCCCTGACAGCGTCAAAGCCGATAAAGTGACCACGACTGTCGCCGATCCGAATGGGCAGAACAAACAGGGACTGGATCCCCTGAGACTCCAGGATTTCCCGCTCCTGTTTCCAGGACTCATCCATTTCCTTGATCACGGGCAGGTGAATCACCTCGTCTGCCAGAATGCTCTCCATCCAGTTGGGAATGACCTCCCTGGGAAGATCCTGCAAATCATCAATGGCGGGATCAATTCCTTTCGAGCACCATTCATGAGTGTTGCTGACAGTGTCGGCCAGTTGATTGTAACGGAAAATGTATACGCGGTCGGCCTGTGCCATCTCACCAATTCGGGCAAGTGCCATAGCAAGCAGATTGTCCAGATTGCTCTCATCCGCACGGAGGAACGAACTGGAGATCTGCACCAGCAGATTTTCGAGCGCCAGCTGATGCTTCAACTCTTCCTGGCGCTGTATCTGTT
>CAYFPS010000012.1:101715-105686 GCA_964345075.1 uncultured Bacteroidaceae bacterium
ATCGCGGAAAATGCCGAAGGAACCGATCACGCGACCGTCAGCGTCAACGTGGTCGGTTGTCGTGACATCCAGCGTGCGTACTTCATGATCAGGGCGACGTATCACGAGATCGTAGCGGGAAAGCCCGCCCTTGCCCCGCTCCCTGGAAATGCGCTCAATGCGCTTGTAGTCTTCAACACTCACAAAGTCGCGAAGGGAAAGGCCTAAAAGTTCGCCAACCGGCACGCCGAAAAGGGCCGCCACCGCAGGATTGGCAAACTGGAAGCAGTCCTGCAGGTCAACCAGACCTATGCCCTCACCAGAATTTTCAACCAGCTGACGATAGCGGGCCTCGCTTTCTCTTAGCGAGCGCTCGGCCTTGCGACGTTCTTCCACCTCGTCGGCCAACTGGGCATTGATCTGCTTCAGTTCCTGCGTGCGCTGATCGACGCGCAGCTCCAGCTCGCGGTTGAGCTTTTTGAGCTTTTCCTCCACGCCCTTACGCTGAAGGCTGTGGCGAATGGACTTTTCCAGAAGGTCCGCTTCCAGATCCTGCTTGGCCAGATAGTCCTGTGCGCCCAGGCGAATCAGTTCAAGACTGAGGCGCTCATCGCCGGCCCCGGAAACGAGGATGATTGCAACGCCATCATCGCATTCATGGATGAACCTGAAAGCATCAAGACCGGAGCCATCGGGCAGGTTAAGATCCAGCAGAACGAGGTCTGTCCGTCGGGCGCGAAGCTGCGTAGCCGCATCCCGCAGGTTTCCCGCAACATGCAGCTGTGCCCCGGGGAAGGCAATCTCCTTGAAAAGAAAACGCATCATCCGGACGGAGTTTGCGTCGTCTTCGACAAGCAGAATGGACAATTTTCGCATCATGGCTCTTCCCGTTGAGCTGATGCCGGAAGAATCTTCGGGGGGAAGACTCTCTCAGCAGCTGGATCGAATCAGGCGTTCCAGTTCTTCGTATTCGTACATATCAAGATGGCTTTTCAATTGCCGGGCAAAAGCGGGATGCTGGGCATCAAGATCGACAATCATGCGGCTCATGGCCTCTGTATCACCATCCGCAAGGCTGGCAAGGAAATCCTGACAGAGCTTATCGGCAAGTCTGGGTGTCTCATTAAAGGTACCCCCATTGGAAGCTGCCCCTTCCCCAGCTTCGGACACGTGCAGCATGCCAACTTCCCGACGCTCGACGGGCAGGGTCAGTTCCAGCAAAAAGCGCGCGCCATCGCTGTATTTAGTGTCCAGGTCAAGTCGGCCACCCATCAGCCCTGCATAGCGATGGCTCAAGGCAAGACCCAGGCCCGAGCCGCCGGCATTGCGGCCGGCGTCTCCCTGCGCGAAACTTTGAAAGAGGTCCTTGCGATCTGCCTCGGATAGACCGGGCCCAGTGTCCTCAACGAGGAATCGCAAGAAAAGCTGGTCGGCACCTTCGGCGACATGCGCTTGTTCAACGGCAAGCTCGACCCTGCCCTTTTGAGTGAACTTGATCGCGTTGCTCAGCAGGTTGAACAGGATCTGCCGCAGTTTGGCCTCGTCGCCACGCAGCCAGTAGCCCAGATCATGATCCGGATGAAAAACCAGCTCAAGACCTTTGCCCAGAGCCTGCTTGTGAAAGGCCGCCAAAAGGTCGTCGAGGAAGAGTCGCAGGTGAAAACTGCTGATATGAAGGGCTCGCGTTCCGGCTTCCACTTTGGACATTTCCAGCAGATTGTCGATCAGTCCCAGCAATTTTCGCCCGGCTCGAGTGATGGTCGCCAGGTGTTCGAGCTGGGCGGGTGTCAGCGCGGGGCTGCTGTCCAGCACCTGCGAAAAGCCAAGAATCGCGTTCATAGGGGTTCTGATTTCGTGGCTCATGTTGGCCAGAAAGAGACTTTTGGTGCGATTGGCAGACTCGGCCAGCTGGGCCATCTGCCGGGCTTCGTTACGCGACTTGATCAGGGCCTGATTCTGCTTGAGGCTGTTCAGGGCAAGGACAACATCGTCCGCAAAAAGCTGCAGCATACGCAGTTCCTTGCTACCCCAGGGACTGTCAAGGCTTGAAGGATTCATGACCAGCAAACCGACGATTTCCTGACCATCAAGAAGTGGCATGGCAAACTGCTGGGCACTGTAGCCCTGACTGGCCGGCATGCCTCCAACGGTGTCACCAGGCAGGACAATGGCTCCACGCAAGGCTTCCCGCATGCAGGGACTGAGTTCTGTCGGTATCGCCGAAAGCTCATTCTTCTGCAGCGCCGGGCTTGCCGTCATCAAACACAGTCCACTGTCCGCCCCATTTAGAACATGAATGGCGGCATGGTCGGCCTTAAAAAAGGTGCGAATCTGATCAAGTGCGTGTTGAAAACTCGTTTGCTGATTTTCTTCCTTCAATCCGATGAATTTGCTGGCAATTTCGATCAGCAGATCATCGTAACGCTGTTTTCGCAAGAGCTTCAGCTCGGCATTCTTGCGAGCCGTGATGTCCAGGTGAGTTCCGAACATGAGCAGAGGCTTGCCGTCCTCGGTCCACTGCGCTACCCTGCCACGATCTTGTACCCAGACCCAACGTCCATCCTTGTGACGCATTCTGGATTCGACATCGTAGTAAGCCTGCTCGCCCGCAAAGTGGGCCTCCAGTGCCTGTCCACTTCGCACCAGATCATCCGGGTGGGCAAGGTCGAGCCAGGTCTGGATTGAAATTGGTGCAAGCTCTTCCAGCGTATATCCGACAATTTCTGCCCAGCGTTCATTGAATCGAGTTTCTCCAGTCTGGACATTCCAGAACCAGGTGCCGGCGCGCGTGCCTTGAATGGTAGCGTCCAGCTGTTCACGCTCGCTCAGTAGCTCACTCTCGGCGCGCTTCTTCTCACTGATGTCGATCATGACAGCCAGGAAGTAGCTGCTGCCATCCGATTCGATCACTTCGCCCGTAAACAGGCCATCAAGCAATCGTCCATCCTTGCAGCTGATCTTCAACTCCTCGTTAGTGAAGCCCTTGCCTTTCAGAACTTCCTCAACAAGCTGACCGACCCGCTCCACATCAGGCAGGATGTTCAAATCCGCAATTGTCTTTCCCAGAACTTCTTCGCGCGAATGCCCAAGAACCGCGTGAAAAGCTTCATTCATATCGACAATCAGCCGCTCAGGGAGAATGCTGAGAAGCATCGGGCAGGGATGTGTGCGAAAGAGGTGCTCGAAGCGCTGGTTGGCCTCAATTTCTACGCTCAGATCACGGTGTGCGCCAAACATGCAAGGCTGGCCCTTCCAGCTACCCTTCCATGCGCGAAGGTCAACGGGCACAATGCGGCCATCGCGGGTTTGCATGGGCAGAGCCGAGGCAAATGAGGGCAGTTCTTCCATGCGCTGCTTGAAGCTTGCAACTTCAGATCTGGATGCTGGAGGGTGAAACTCGCTCACATGCCTGCCAGCAAGCTCCTCTGCCGTGTAGCCAAGGCCCTTTTCGAAAGCCTTGTTGCAGGTGATGATGCGGCCGTCAAGATCTACGACCGAAATCATTTCCTGGACTTCATTAAAGAAATCAAGCAGTGCAGTATCGTCAGCGTGCTTGGCGCTTGGCTCATCATTCGAGGCTGTTGATGGGTTCAGGGCTGAACCACCAGGGTTGTCCATTTACCTGCTCCGGATAGTGCCAGTGCCACCTGATTCAAGCATATAGTGGGGGAAACTGAACCGTCAAGTTCCTTAAAGCCGAAGCAACCTGCAATTAAGAATTGACTGGCCGAAGAGAACTCCGCCGATTCAGGAGCTATTGACAATCAAGGTTTCAGCGTCTATATTGGCTGACCTTGTTCCGGCCATGGCCGGATTTGAAATTCCTGAGTAGCTCAATCGGTAGAGCGGGTGGCTGTTATGCCGACCAAGTCGGCATGGGGGTTCCCAAAACCCATTGAGATTCTCACTTGACATTATTCCTGAGTAGCTCAATCGGTAGAGCGGGTGGCTGTTAACCACTAGGTTGGGGGTTCAAGTCCCTCCTCAGGAGC
>CAYFPS010000013.1:0-72637 GCA_964345075.1 uncultured Bacteroidaceae bacterium
TTCACCCCCGGCCTCGAGCGCTATCTGGCCGATCATCCGGCCGAAAGCTCCGTGACCGTGCTTCTGGCCATGGCCCAGCAGGCGGACATCGCCACGCTGGATCAGCAGCTGCGCGACAACCAGGCCGAGCTCTGGGATCGTCACGAGCAGGTGATCGCCCTTTTGCAGAACACAGCCACGGCAAGCCAGGCAGATCTGCTCAGTGAACTCGAGCAGCTTAAGGCCGCTGGCAAGATCGAGGCCTTCTACAGCCACTGGCTGGTCAATGGTGTTGTTGTTCATGGTGATGTCGCTACGCTGCGTATGCTGGCTTCCCGCGCCGATGTGGAGCGCGCCGAGGCCAACCTTGAGGTCGAGCTGATCGATCCCGTCGAGCGCGCCCAGAAGGACGTGCCCTTCAGCGACCGCAACAGCCGCGTGGCCACGCCCGGCATTCAGGCCATCAATGCGGACGATGTCTGGAACCTCTTGAGCATCGACGGTACCGGCGCGCTGGTCGGTATTCTTGACACGGGCGTGGACGGAACGCATCCGGCCCTCAGCAGCCGTTATCGTGGCAACAATGGCTACCCGGACAGCGAATGCTGGTACGACGCGCTGGGTGGCTATGCGACGCCCGGCGACTCGGGCTATCATGGCACGCACGTGATGGGCACCATCTGTGGTGGCGCTCCGGGTGAAGAAATCGGCGTGGCGCCGGGTTCCCAGTGGATTGCTTCCAATGTGATTGGTGGCGGCACGGGCAGCGTCTTTGATAACGGCGTGATTGCTTCGCTGGAATTCATGGCCGATCCCGATGGCAACCCGGGTACGATTGACGATGTGCCGGATGTGGTGCAGAACAGCTGGGGCGTCAACGAGGGCTTCAGCGGCTACACGGATTGCGACACCCGCTGGTGGACGGCCATCGACAATTGCGAAGCCGCCGGTGTCTGCCTGACCTGGTCCGCCGGTAACGAGGGTTCCGGTTCCATGACCCTGCGCAGCCCGGCCGACCGCGCGACCAGCCCCTACAACTGTTTCAGCGTAGGCAGCCTGCTGAATGACGGCAGCTCCATTTCCAGCTTCTCCAGCCGCGGACCTTCCGGTTGTGGCGGCGCTTATGCGATGAAGCCCGAAGTGATGGCTCCCGGATCGGACATCTGGAGCGCCCAGCCGGGTGGCGGCTACCAGTACCTGAGCGGTACATCCATGGCCGGCCCCCATGTGGCTGGTGTGGTTGCCCTGATGCGCGCGGCCAATCCCAATGTGGATGTCATCACCATCAAGCAGATCCTGATGGATACGGCCATCGATATGGGACCGGTGGTCGGCGAGGACAATGATTACGGTCATGGCCGGATTGACGCCTACGAGGCCGTTCTGGCCGTGATCAATGGTTTTGGAACTCTGCAGGGAACCGTGAGCGATGCTTCCACGGGCAGCCCGATCAACGGTGCGCTGGTTAGCAACACCGCTGGCCCGCAGACAGCCTCGACCGATGCCAGCGGCGCTTACGACATGGTGCTGGCTCCCGACACCTATTCGATGACCTACGAAGCCTTTGGCTATGTCAGCCAGACGGTGAATGGCATCGTGGTTCCCGCGGACGGTACGGTTACGCGCAATGTCGCGCTGGCAACGGCCCCTTCTGCGCTGCTTTATGGTTATGTCTATGACCCTGCCGGTGATCCGGTCAGCGGCGCGAGTGTTTTCATCACCAATTACTCGATTGGTGGCGCCACGACTAATGGCCTTGGTTACTACGAGATGAGCCTGCCGCTGGGTTACACCTACAATGTTGCGGCTTCGCTTGCAGGGCTTGGCGCGGGATCCGGCTCTGTTGACTTTAATGCCGCCAGCCAGCTGAATCTGCAGTTGAGCCCGATTGAAGGTTTCGAGTCGGGCAACTTTGGTGGCTGGGACTGGACGAGCTCCGGTTCGGCCGCCTGGTTTGTGCAGTCGGGCACTGTTTATGAAGGCAGCTATGCCGCCCAGTCTGGTGTCATTACGGACAATCAGGTCAGCAGCATGTCTCTTGCCTTGAATGTGACCGAATCAAGCGAGATCGGCTTTGCCTACAGCGTCAGCTCTGAGTCGAGCTATGACCTCCTCGAGTTCTACATCGATGGCGCGCTGCAGAACGAGTGGTCGGGAACCATTGCCTGGACGGAAATCAGCTATCCGGTCAGTGCTGGTGCTCACACCTTTACCTGGACCTACTCCAAGGACGGATCGGTCAGCACGGGCAGCGACTGCGCCTGGGTTGACGCCATTCAAATGCCGACCATGACCCCGCCAACCTATCCCGACATCGCGGTAAGCCCGGCCTCCTTCAATGTCAATGTGGTCGAGGGCACCGTAGGCAGCGGCAGCCTGGCAATCAACAATGTTGGCGAAAACATCCTTGAGTACAGCCTGTCCTTTGTGGACACCACACCGGCTGGTCGCAGCATGGCTGGGTCCACGGTCACGGCCGATGTCAGCAGCTTTGAGCCTGGCAGCTCGATTACCCTGAGCCTTTCCCACTACAATGCCTCTGATGACAACGAGTGGACATCGGGCATCGACATGGATCTGCCTGCTGGCGTGACGGTTACTGGCGGCACCAACTTTGTTGGCGGCTCGGCCGGCGACCTTGCCTATGACGGTGCGGTGGGTGACGGTGCTTTTGTTGCCTGGACGGATCCCAATGGTGGTTATGGTCAGGTCTATCCCGGCGAAACGGCCACAGCCACACTCTCCATCAGCATTGACGCTGGCTTTACCGGCGACATCACGATTCCCTGGACGATTGATGGTGATGTCTGGGGTGCGGACCCGCACAGCGTGGTTGGCAGCATTGTACTGACCAACAACGGCCCGGTTGTACCGCCTTTCCTGAGCTGGGACAATGGCAGCGGCAGCATGGGCATTGGTGGCAGCGTCACGGTCAACCTGAGCTTCGACGCAACCGACAAGACCATTGGTGTCTACACGGGTGAGCTCAGGATTGCCAACAACGATCCGGACGAAAACCCGACCGTCATCCCGATTGTGATGAATGTGATGACGGCCGTGATGGACCCGACCGTCGTGATGATCGACTACACGGCAAGCGGTGTTGTGCTCAGCTGGACGGCCATGCCCGGCGCGCTGAACTACTCGGTTTACGAAAAGGTCGGCGACGGTGCCTGGACCCTGCGTTCAACGACAGGCGGAACCAGCTATCAGGCCAGCACGGCCAGCCCGGCAGAGACGGTCAATCAGTATCGAGTGACAGTCAACTACTAGGCCAGGAAATCAGGCTTTTCATCCCCCCATCGCATTGAGCGGTGGGGGGATTTTTTGTGCCTGGTGGGAGCTTGTAAAGCAGGGGCGACACGTTGGATTTCGCTGTTCCCGATTGAGTTCCCGATTGCGTTTTCGAATTCGTCAAGATCCCATGACATTTCAGGGAGAGCAGCCATCAGACTCAGCAGTCATTGAAAACCTTCGGCTGGATTCAGGTCTGTCAGGGCTGACAGGGTTTGAGAAATAGCTTTAGCTCCCCTGGCACTCCCCTGGCACTCCCCCGGCACCGAGCAGGCCAGTGGGTCAATTGTCGACGCAGTCGGCAAATGGCCCCTGGCGAAGTGCCGAACTCATTCGGCACGGCTACCGCTTCAGGGAAGACCGTCTTCGGGCTGACGCAGAAGCGGACGGGCACTCCCCCGGCACCATCCTGGCAGGTCAAAATCCTACTTGCCAGTAAGCCCACTGTTCTTTATGCTTGTGGGCGATAATCTCGCGGGGGCAATAAATGAATGAGCAGGATCGCGGCGCGGGCCCGGAACGCTTCCGTTCAGCGGCGGCTTCTGTGCAGCCGGGGCTTCCCAAGGGTGCCGGGGCCGATGGTCAGGAAGCCAAAGGTCTAGGCCGGCGCGCTCGTGAACAGGCTGCTCGCAGGCGCGAAATTCTGGAAGTCGCCCGACGGCTCTTTGCCCAGCGCGGCTACGGTGGTACGACCCTCGAGGACATTGCCAGACAGGCCGAATTTGCCAAGCCGACACTTTACCAGTTCTTTCCCGGCAAGGAAGACCTCTTCTACACGATCCTGCTTGAAGGTGCCGAGGACCTGCACCAGATCGTGGCCAAAGTCCGCTCGCAGGCCAACAGCAGTTCGCAGCAATTCCGCGCTCTGGGCATCATGTTCCTGATTTACTTCCGCAAGAATCTGGATTTTTTCCTGATCTGGCGACAATTCCGCGAACGACTCCGGCGCGACAGCCAGCTAATGCTCCACGCCAAGGCGCAAAAAAGCTACGCAGACCTCGAGGCGCGTATTGTTGAGATTCTAAGGCAGGGGATGGATCTGGGTGAGCTTCAACCGATGGATGCCAACCGTGTGGCCATTATCTTTCTGGAATCACTGGCGGTTTACACCCACGCCTTTCAGGAGGGCGGTGAAATTCGCACGGCCAATGAAATGGCGGATGAATTGATGAAGCTCTTCCTGAACGGCTTGATGGTCAAGGCTTAATAGCCGCCGTTGATCACAATGCGCGTAGGAAAGTCGTAGTCGGTCCAGGATCCGGTGACCTCCCCATTCGGGTCAAGCCTCAGCACGCGATTGCGCTCGCTGTCCAGAACCCAGGCATGATCATCGATGCGATTGAAGGCCAGATCCTTCGGGAAGAGCAAGCCCGTGTATTCCGCCTGACGCTGGTTGAAGAAGTAGCGACTGGCACTTCCGCCCAGACCACGATCAAGCACCCAGCAAAGGCCTTCTGTCGAAGCCGTCGCCAGCGCGACCGGATTTTCAAATCCCGTAACCACAAGACTGTCAAGGCCATTTGCCTGATGTCGCACAATCAGGCCATCCTCGCGCTCGGCCACCCAGCAGGCGCCGGTCGAATCTTCAACGCTGATTGCCGCAGGATAGGGATAGGGGCCGTGGGCGCGCAGGTGCTCGCTGGAATCCGCCCACGCGATATCACCTTCAAAGCCATCAAAGAGATGATAGACCTGACCTCTTCCCTCATCGCAGATCCAGAGGGCTCCGCTGTGCTGATTGACGTCAATGTCATTGGGCCGGTCTAGTCCGCCGACGCGGCGCAGAACCTGATCACCCTGCAGGCTCAATTCCAGAACCTGCGCACTGTCCTCATCAATCACAAAGAGGGAACCCGTGCGATACCAGCTGCGCAGTTTTTTGGGTCGAAAAGCAGGTGCCGCTTCGCTAAAGACCAGCTCGCCCGAAAGGTTGATTGCGTGAAGGGCTGCTGGCCGGGCCTCGGCTAGCCAGACCCTGCGATTTTCTGGATCTACTTCAATGTCAACAAGATCCGTGAACCCACTCAGCCGCAGCAACTCGTCGCCGATGCTGGAGAGCTTGACGATCTCCTGCTGGCCCTGATTGAGAATCCACGCACAGCCAACTTCCGTGTAGACCTTGACGTAAACAGTGTCACTGGCCTCTGCACCGTAGGCATCCTGTGCCGTCACGCTTGCCCAGGCGTGCATGGTCGAATCGGGCAGCACCCAGCGCGCACTTTCACCGGAAGCGTCAAGAAAATGACCCCAGGGGCTTGACCAGAAAAGCTCGACGGCGTGGCCATCGGGATCCGAGGCGGCCGCAAAAAGCTGCAGGGTGTTTCCATTGAGCACCGTGCTGTCCGCCGCATAACTGTAAAGGATGCTTGGCGGCTGATTGTCAATCCAGAAGCTCAGCGTATCGGCAGCCAGGTTGCCAAGGGCATCCTCCACCGTGTAGATCATGTGGATATTGGCGGCACTGTCGGGGCTGGCCCAGCTGGCTGAATCCGTGCTCTGACTAAGCATGCGCCCGTGGCTGGGAAGCCAGACTGCCGAAAGACTGTCGCCTTCAGGATCGACAACATCCACGTGAAAACTCAGGGTGTTGGAAGGCACCAGAGCCCCTTCCACACGCAGATTTGCGATTTCAGGGGCAAGGTTGATTTCTTCGGCCGGGTCGCTGGCACAACCTGCATACCAGCAGGTAGAAATAATAACCGATAAGTAAAATCGTTGATGCTTCATTGGATAAGCACCTGCTCGCTGGTTTCGTAGAAGAGTCTCTCGCGCGCGCGTTCGCACCAGTCATCAAGCAGGCGCTGGTTCAACCTGCTCCGCTCTGCGGAATCGGGCATACCCTGCGCGAGATGGTCCTTGGGGAGCCACTCCAGGCGCTCACGGCCCTGGCTGCGGCTGTCGAGAGTGGTTGTCAGTGGCGGTCCTGCCCCGTCAACCTCATGCAGGCGCACCATTGCTTCAAGTTCGGCTTGCGGGCGCGATCGTCTTAGCAGCCCAGCCAGATTGAAGCGCTGCTCGCTCCAGGGTTCGTGTCGTGCCAGATCTACGGTCAAGATGTAGTCGGCATCCAGCAACTGCCCCAACTGATTCACCCAGTCCGGACTCTGACCGGGCTCAAGATGACGCTGGGCAATGGCTTGCCTGACGGTTTCGGCCGAAATCACAACCAGACTTGTATCCTGTTCAATGGCCTGCCGCAAGGCCGGAAATACCCAGTCATCAACAAGATCCTGTTGCTTTCCAAGGGGGAGAAGAGCAACGCGCAGCGGTAGATAGGGAAGCCTGCCCGCCTTTTTCAACAGCTCCGGGGCGCCGGGTTCAAGGCTGAAACCGGGAATTTCATTCCGGTCACGCAGCCGCCTGAGGACAGGTTCACGCAGGTAGCGGTTGCGAACACGCACTTCAACGGGCGGTGTACGCGTCCAGACCAGGCCGGCATAAAGTCCGACCCGGTCCAGTCCATAAAGCAGGCGCTGCTCCATGCCGGTTCTGAACTGAAGCCCAAAAGGCAGCCTTGCACCAATGCCGGCCGAAAACAGGAAGCTGCTGGATTTGTCGTCCGTGCGAATTTCCTGACCAAGTTCTGTTTCGAGAAAGGCCAATTGATTGAGGAAGCGATAACGCAGCCCGCTGCCCCAAATCATGACTGTGTTTTCGTTGTTATCGTCCGTGCGAATGCCGCCATATGCCTGAAGGGAAAGTGCGGACGGACTCTCGGGCAGGCCAAGATGCTCCACATGGGCCAGGCTTTCCCATTGAACACGACGGCTTGTCCAGCTGGGAAAACCGGCGAGTTCCTTTCTGTACCCGCTGGGAACCGTCACTGTCTGGCGGATTCCAATGTTGATCCCCGGCAGGCTGCGCAGGTCATTGTGCCAGGCAATTCCAGCGCTGATATCACCCTGGCCGCTTTTGCTGTAATCCTGCTGGCTTTCCATCATGAAGGGAAGCGAAAGGTTGATCGACCAATGTGGCGAGACGCCCAGCGTCATCGAAAAGGCCGCCTCGCTGCGGGAACTATCCTCTTCGAAGAGGAACTGCTTGCCGGACATGGACATCTGAAATGAGCCCGTCCGTGCATCACCCAGAAAGGGCAGGAGGTCATCGTGGCGGACTCTGGCCTCAAGCAAATGGCCCAGGCCAAGCCCCAGCAGCAGGATCGAGCTGCAAATGATTGGCTTCATGAGGTGAATCCGGGAATGGAATCTTGCTTCAGCATACCGGGGCCATAGAGCAAAGTGCGTGCCGAAACAAGAAAATGACGCGACAAAACGAGGGCTGGCGGAAAGTGGTTGCACAGCAAGAGGAATTTTGCTTCTCTTGGGTCGGAAAACATGCCCCTGCACCTGCCCCCACCCAGGCGAAGCCACTCAGCGGCAAGACTTTCCCCTGTTCATCGTCAATTGCGGAAAAGGAGAGCTCTGTTGAAGGTCATTCCCCTCGTCTTTGCCATGCTGCTTCCGGTCATGGCTTTTGCCCAGCAAGGACTGCTTTATGTGCAGGGCGGTCTTGAGTTCAGCTACAGCCAGCTCTTCGGTGATTTCGACGGCGAATTCACGGTAGAGGGCGTTATTGATACCACCGATTTCCTGCCCAGCTTTGATGAGGGCGTGGGCGGCTACTTGAGTGAGGCCGATTCCACGGGTAGTCAGACGCTCTTAAGCCTTTCGGGCAAGCGAGAGATCAGCGGAAACGATACCAGCTACCATGCCTTCGGGCTCCTGTACCGGCCAGATGGTCTGGTTGAGAGTGGAAGCGAATCCAACCCCACGGCCACGGCCCAGTTCTTCTTCCTTTACGGCATGGACAGTCTGGCCTTTCCGACAGAGCTGCCCGACAGCCTTGATATTGAGGAAATCCTGGGGGCAATTTCAGCAGAGCAGAAGATCATTGGCTTTGCAACGTCGCTAAGTCTGCAGGTGGATCCGACAGAGATCAGCTTTACTTTTGCAGGGCTTGGTTTGCCTTTGGGCAGCACAAATCCCCTGGAGGCTGTAAGTGTTGAAGGGGGCAGTTGCTGGATGGAGGGCGTTCCGATGAACGCCGTTGATGATCCAGTCGTCCTGCGCCCGGAAGGCCTGCATCTACTTGCCGCCCCCAACCCCTTTAATCCGGTTACGCGTTTGAGCTGGAATCAGCCTGTTGCTGCCGATGCCAGAATCCGTGTGTACAATCTGGCTGGTAAATTGGTTTACCAGTCAGTAGGCAGCTTTGTGCAGGGGCCGGCTGAGCATCGAGTTGGTGTGAGCCGCCTGACTTCTGGCCCTTATATTGCCATCGTTGAGACGGCCGGCTACTCTGAATCACAGCCCATGCTTCTATTGAAATAGGAGAGATCCGGTGGCAAAGGTCGCCATTACCGGCTTGAATGTGATCGCCTCCCATGTCAGTAACATGGAGCGCTCGCTTCATTTCTATCTTGATGTGCTGGGCTTTGAGCCTGGTGAAAAATGGGTCCCGGGCAGATTGTCAAAGCCGGCGATTTACTGATCTACCTCGAGCCAGGAACAGGCAGGGGCAAGCCTGATCCGGATGGAAAGTCGGGATTCAGTCCATGCCTGGCAGTTGAATCAGTAAAACAAAGCTATCAAGAACTTGTTGCAGCTGGTGTTACCATGTTGGAGCCCTATCGCGAATTCGCGCCGGATTTTGGCTTTTTTCGGCTGGCCGATCCTGATGGTTATGCCATTGAAATTGCCGGCCGCCCCTGATGCAAAAGCGGGTGGGTTTGGTCGGAAGATTGACTGAAGTGACGGTTTCACGGGCGATTGATCGCCACGATAAAAGGAGGACAGGGGCGTGAGTACGGCCTATGTCAAACGAATCGGTACTGTTCGTAACGAAGTTGCCCTGCCCGTCGATGAGGGTTGGGGCGATGTCGTAAGCACCATTGAGCTCCTGCCACAATATCAGGCCGGGCTCGAGAGCCTGAATCAGTTTTCGCATGCATTGATTGTTACCTACTTCCACCTGAGCGCCTATGCGCCGGAGAAGCACCTGAAGCGCAGGCCCCGCTGGCGTGAGGATATGCCGGAGGTTGGCATTTTCGCACAACGCGCCAAGGACCGGCCCAATCCGCTGGGCATAACGGCCGTTGAGATCATCAAGATCGAGAATGGCAATCTTGTGGTTCGCGGGCTGGATGCAATCAACCAGACACCCGTTCTGGACATCAAGCCCTACTACCCGGAATATGATCATGTGGCCAATGCCAGGGTTCCCGAGTGGGAGCACCGGCTGATGAACGGCTACTTTTGAGATGTGGCATGCCACCATTCTGGGTGGCACGGAAGATAAGGGGGCAAGGCCGATGGTCTTGCCCCTTTTCTCTTTTTGCAGCAAGGTTCCGGGGTCGACCCTGGCACCAACCTGGCGCCTGGCGAAGTGCCGAATTCATTCGGCACGGCTCCGCTTCAGGTAGACAGTCATCAGGTGTTTGCAGTCACTGAAAAACTTTGGCTGGATTCAGATCTGTCAGGGCTGTTTGACGGGGCTTTTGAAATAGCTTTAGCTCCCCTGGCACTCCCCCGGCACTCCCCCGGAACTCCCCAGGCACCGAGCAGGCCAGTGGGTCAGTTGTCGACGCAGTCAGCAAATGGCCCCTGGCGTAGTGCCGAATTCATTCGGCACCTCTCCGCTTCAGGGAAGACCGTCTTCGGGCTGACGCTGAAGCGGACGGGCACAGCATTTGCAACACCATTATCAAGTCCAACCGACCCAAAGAAGAATCATCCCTGAGAACGGAGGCAAATCCAACATGCGGACATGCAAGTTGTTGTCTGTACTGATGAGCTTTGCTCTTTTTGCGCAGCTCTCGGTTGCGAGTGTTCAAAATCCGAGCAGAACCCTGTTGAGAATTGAACAGGCCAACCAGGTGCAATTGGATCTCCTTGTCGCCGCAAGGGTTGATATCGATCAGGTTCGCGGTCTGGGAACGGCAAGCGTCTGGATGCCACGTGGCATGGCGGAAATTGATCTTTGGCTGAGCGCGGACGAGCGGGTGAAGCTGGAGCGGCAGGGCCTTCGCTTTATCGAGATTCCCAACGAGGCTCATGAAATGTGGCAGGCGCTTCAGGAGCTTCCCGCCCGCGATCGTGCCTATCACGACAATGACCAGATCGAAAGTCTCCTGCTGAGCTATGAAAGTGCCTACCCGAATCTTTGTCAGGTCTTCTCGATCGGGCAGAGCGTTCAGGGCCGTGACCTCTGGGTCATCAAGATCTCCGACAATGTGAACGTCGACGAGGACGAGCCGGAGTTCAAGTACGTCTCGACCA
The DNA here is from genome assembly GCA_964345075.1 of uncultured Bacteroidaceae bacterium. Classification (GTDB taxonomy): domain Bacteria; phylum CAIWAD01; class CAIWAD01; order CAIWAD01; family CAIWAD01; genus CAYFPS01. The sequence continues at coordinate 10,551 of CAYFPS010000013.1, forward strand.
TGCATGGTGACGAACCCGTTGGCACCGAGATGATTCTCGAGCTGGTGGATGACCTGCTCACCGGTTATGGCAGTGACTCGCGCATGACAACGCTTGTCGATGAGGTCGAGATGTACTTCCTGCCAATGATGAATCCGGATGGCAACGCACTGGGACAGCGCTACAATGCAAACGGCTACGACCTGAACCGCAACTTCCCGGATCCCTATTCCAGCCCAAGCAATACGCCCAATGGTCGCCCGGTAGAGGTCCAGCTGGTGATGAACTGGTCGCAGGGCCGTGACTTTGCCATGAGCGCCAACTTCCACGGCGGGGCGACGGTGGTGAACTATCCGCGTGACAACAATCCCACCGGCAGTTCGGTTTACACGGCTTCCGATGATGATGACCTCTTCATCGAGATGAGCCTCGACTACAGCATGGACAATCTGCCCATGTACAACGGCTCCTTCTCGCAAGGAATCACCAATGGCGCGGCCTGGTATGCGATTGACGGCGGCATGCAGGATTGGCACTACGTATACGAAGGCGGCATGGAGGTCTGTGTCGAGCTCTACAATACCAAGTGGCCGAATTCCTCTTTGCTTCCGGGCCTTTGGGACGACAACCGCGAGAGCATGATCAGCTACATGGAGTGGGTCCTGCGCGGAGTTCGCGGCATTGTAACGTCCAGCACAACCGGCCTGCCGCTAGAAGGCGTGTCCGTTCGCATGACGAACAGCGACTTTATCACCTGGTCATCGCCCGATGTTGGCAACTACCACCGCATCCTTCTGCCGGGAAGTTACACGCTCGAGTTCAGCAAGAGCGGTTATGTGACACAATCCATCAGTGGAGTCAGTGTCGGCTCCGGTGATGCAACACGGCTGGATGTTGCCCTTGTGCCGGAGACTCCTCAGCCCGCCCTGGAACTTGCCGCTGTATCCGTCATCGATGGAGGCAACAGCGCGCTTGATCCCGGTGAGGCGGCCACACTGCGCCTACAGGTCTCCAATACGGGGACGGATGTCGCCAGCAATCTGCTTGTATCACTGGCCACATCAAGCCCCTACATCAGCAATCTTGGCTCAGCTGTTTCGCTGGGAAGCGTCAATCCTGGACAGACAGTCACGGCTGATTTTTCACTGACGGTTGACGCGGCTGCTCCCATTGGCAGTTCGGCCTCCTTCACGGCAATTGCGGCGTGTGACGAACTAAGCGAGAGCTTCCCGATCAGCCAGTCGATTGGACTGGTAATTGAAGGATTTGAAAGCGGGAACTTCACAGCCTGGGATTGGCAGCAGTCGGGCAATGCTTCCTGGCTTGTGCAGAGCAGCAATGTCTACGACGGCAGCTATGCCGCCAAGGCGGGAACGATCACACACAATCAGAACTCGGTGCTGAGCCTGACCTTGAATGTGACACAGGCAGGAACAATTTCCTTTGCCTATGCCGTCAGCAGCGAGTCCGGTTACGACTTCCTGAGCTTTGCAATTGATGGTGTAACACAGGGCGAATGGGCGGGCACAGTCGCCTGGACAGAGGCCAGCTATGCCGTCGGCGCGGGCTCACACACTTTCAGCTGGACCTACGACAAGGATGGGTCGGTTTCCAGCGGCAGTGATACAGCCTGGATCGACTCCATCCTCATGCCCCCGACCAGCGCACCGCTCTACCCGGACATCACGGTCGCGCCACTCGCGCTGGACTTCCTGGTTGCCCCTGGAGCAAGCAGCCAGCAGACCTTGGAAATCGGGAACCTTGGTGAAGGCCCACTTGAGTGGTCACTTAGTTTTGTGGAAACGACCCCAGCAGCGCGCAGCATTGCCGGGTCAACAATCAGCACAAGCCTTGTCGAATACAACGCCGGTGAGAGCTTCACCCTTCCACTAAGCCTGACGAACACATCCACCGACAACGAGTGGATCTCCGCAGCCAGCATGTCGCTGCCTTCAGGTGTCACGGTTACCGGTGGTGCAAACTTCACTGGCGGATCGGCTGGCGACCTTGCATACGATGGCGTCACGGGCAATGGTGTCACCGTTTCATGGACAGACCCCAATGGTGGCTATGGCCAGATTTACCCTGGCGAGACAGCAAGTGGAAGCCTGAGCCTCACGGTCGATGCCGGCTTCAGTGGCGATCTTGTGATTCCATGGACGATAACCGGTGACATCTGGGGTGCGGACCCCCACGAGGTTTCAGGCAGCCTGACTCTTACCGCTGGCGGCCCGGTTGTACCACCCTTCCTCAGTTGGGATACGGCCAGCGGAACCGTACTGCCCGGTGTCAACAGCATGATCACGTTGACGGCCGATGCCGGCGAGCGCGTGGCGGGCGACTACACCGGCACGCTCTCCATTTTGAGCAACGATCCCGCGACCGGCCTGATTGAAATCCCCGTGCTGATGACCATTGGTGCGCTGGCGCTTGATCCCGTGACGGATCTCAGCATCCAGTTCAACGAGGGTAGCCTGCTGCTTGAGTGGACGGCCATCGCGGGCGCGTCGAGCTACAGGGTTGAGCAGCTCCCTGCGCCCGGTGGAAGCTGGGAAGCCCTGACAACCACGGCACTTCCCTCAGCGACAATCAGTGCCGTGGAAGATGCCGTTGTGCTCTTCCGCGTGATCGCATTGAACTGACTAGTCCGGGGCGCTGCCATGCCCCGTTTTGAATGACAGGAGAACAGCGGCCACAAGGCCGCCGAACACATGAGGTCCTTCGTGATACACAAACTGTTCATGATGGCGTTGATCGCGGGATTGTCTGCCGCCCCGCAAGCGCAAGCAGCCCTTCACCAGTTGGATTTGAACCAGCCCGGTCTTCGGGTTCTGGAGCAAAGCCAGCTTGGCCTGAGCTTGCAACTGGGATTTTCCTCCCTTGAATGTTCAGAGGTTGAGCATCAGGGCGAGCGCTTTTCAACTCTGCAGCTCGATCAATGCGCCAGTGGTGGCGAGCCGGGGCACCCTGCAATGCCACGCTTCAGCAAATTGATTCAGGTGCCGCTCGGAGCTGAACTGGATGTCCATGTGAGTGCTGGTCGTCAACAGGAGTTCACTTTTGACGAGCTGGGCATTACACAGCCGCTGGCCCCCGCACAAGCACCGCGCAGCAAGGCCCTGAGTTCCGACGCGCATGCAATGATCATGGATCAGGCGGCCTACGCAGAGAGTCGGCTGGATGCCGCTCCGCGAGTCAGCATTGAGGATCTGGGTTTCATGCGAGGTGTCCGCCTGGCGCGGGTTCAGGTGGAGCCCATTCAGGTTGATGTAACACGACAGGAAATCAGGCTGTTTCAGGATCTCGAACTTCAGGTCAACTTCACAGGAGCTGACCTTGAGGCCACGGCTGAGCTGGCGGCCCGGACTCGTTCGCCCTATTTCGAGTCTGTTTATGCAGGCGCGTTGATCAACCACCAAGCCTTTTCAAACAGCCGTGATACAATCACCGAGTACCCCATCAGCTATGTGATCGTTACGGATCCGATGTTCACGGCACAGCTGGCGGACTTCATCGAATGGAAGACGAAGAAGGGCTTCACGGTGATCGTCGGGGAAACCGGCAGCCCGGAGGTCGGCAGCACGACGACCAGCATCAAGGCCTGGCTGCAGGGGCTCTATAATGCGGCAACACCCGCCCAGCCTGCACCCTCCTTTGTGCTTTACGTGGGTGATGACAATCTGATTCCGGCCTGGGATGGCGGGGCGGGCTCCCACGTGACCGATCTGGACTATGTGTTGTATACGGGAAGCGATGATCTGCCCGAGGTGTATTACGGACGCTTCAGCGCCCGTGATGCAGCACAGCTGCAGGCACAGATCGACAAGACACTCGAGTACGAACAGTACCAGATGCCGGATCCGGGCTATCTTGGCCAAAGCGTCCTGATCGCTGGTGTGGACAGCGGCTATGCTCCCACCCATGGCAACGGTCAGATCAACTACGGCACGACCTACTACTTCAATGCTGCCCATGGCATCACGTCCAGCACCTATCTCTATCCGACATCTTCCGAATCATGGGTGGATGCGCAGGTCGTGGCCGACGTTAGCGCTGGTGCAGGATTCGTGAATTACACGGCGCATGGCAGCCAGACATCCTGGGCTGATCCGTCCTTCACCATCACCAATATCAACTCCTTGAGCAATGCTCACATGTACCCGACGGTTGTCGGTAACTGCTGTCTTACAAACAGCTTCCAGGTGGAAACCTGTTTTGGTGAAGCCTGGCTGCGCGCGGAGAACAAGGGCGCTATCGGCTACATTGGCGGCTCCAACAACACCTACTGGGATGAAGACTACTGGTGGGGCGTGGGTTACGGCTCCGTGGTTGGCAGTGGTCCGGCCTATGAGGACACGGGACTTGGCGCATACGATGGAGCCTTCCATGATCACGGTGAGCCTTTTGCCGACTGGTATACCTGTCAGAGCGCACTGCTGACCCGTGGAAATCTGGCGGTTACCGAGGCAGGTTCAAGCCTGACGACCTACTATTGGGAGATCTACCACCTGATGGGTGATCCCAGCATCAGCACCTGGCTGGGCGTGCCCGACGCCAATACCGTGTCACACCCGGAGGTGATCTTCCTTGGGCAGGGCAGCCTGAGTCTGAGCGCCGAAGCCTACTCCTATGTAGGCCTGAGTGTTGCCGGCGAGCTCAAGGCTTCCGGCCTGACCGATGCCAGTGGCAACCTTACGCTGGACTTCGATCCGATCACGGTAGCCACGGATGCGGATCTTGTTGTCACGCATCACCAGAAGATTCCCGTGATCACAACCATTCCCTGTGTTCCCAATGACGGAGCCTATGTGACCCTTTCCAGCTATAGCCCGGCGCAGGCCGTATACGGCAGCACGGTGTCGCTGGATGTGGCGCTGGAGAACATTGGAACCGTGGGTGCGACGGATGTTACAGCCACCTTGACCACGGCAAACGCCTATGCAAGTCTTGGCGATGGAAGTGAATCCTATGGGACTATTGCCGCCGGTGCCACGGCCAATGGTACGGGCGCTTTTGCTTTCAGCCTGGCTGATGGTGTGCCCGATCAGGAAGAGATTCAGTTTGATCTTTCCGTCAGCGGCACGGCCCGTGATACATGGAATGCAAGCCTTAACGTGACGGCACAGGCTCCCAGCCTGCATGCGGGCATGACAAGTGTCGATGACGCAGCAGGAGGAAACGGCAACAATCGCATGGACCCCGGCGAGACCGTAACCCTTGAGATTCCCGTGACGAACAGCGGACACGCCGCTACTATCAGTGGGTCGGCCACGCTTTCCACAAGCTCGACCTGGATCAGCCTGCTGGATGTATCACAGGCTGTGAATGCGATTAGCGCCGGCGAAACCCGCACTCTTCTTTTTGACGTGCTTGTTTCGGCGGATGCGCCAATTGGAACACCGGCGGGCTTCAGCATGGTGCTTGACGCCGGTGCCTATGACATGAACACGGGCTTCACCTTCCCGATCGGTCTGGTGCTCGAGGACTTTGAAAGTGCGTCCTTCGCTGTTTTCCCCTGGGAGCAGGTGGGAGCCGCCCCCTGGCAGATTGCCGCTTCACCCTACGAGGGCAGCTGGTGCGCCCAGTCCGGATCGATCACGCACAATGAGCAGAGCCAGCTGGTGCTGACCGTGGACATTCAGAGCGCCGATGACATCAGCTTCTATTACAAGGTTTCATCGGAGTCCAACTACGACTACCTGCGCTTCTACATTGACGGAGTGGAGCAGGCCTCATGGTCCGGCACGGTAGACTGGAGTCTGGGAACCTACCCGGTTAGCGTGGGCACGCACACATTCATGTGGGCCTATACCAAGGACGGCTCAGTGGACACAGGCAGCGACTGTGCCTGGATTGATTACATCGTCTTCCCTGCACTTGGCCTGCCGCCTGCACCAGCCATCTCTGTGGGGCCAACCGATGTCGAGACCTGGGTTGAGCCTGGCTTCATCGGTACCGAGTACCTGACCATTGCCAATCAGGGCGAGGGCGAGCTGAACTGGTCGGCCTCCTTTACAACAAACAGCCCCACTGTGGCTTCAATTCCTTCCATGAAGCTCGGTAAGGATGAAGCCGACCCGAGACAGGGTCATGTATCACGCGACGGGGGTGGCCCGGACAACTTTGGTTACACTTTCGTAGACAGCAATGAGCCTGATGGCCCCACCTATTCATGGGTGGATATCAGTGGCATTGGCACGGCAGGAACATTTGGTGATGACTCCAACAGCGGCCCCATCAGTCTGGGCTTCAGCATGCCCTTCTACGGAAACACCTTCAGCTCGGTCAATGTCTGCTCGAATGGTTTCTTGAGTTTCACCAGTACTTCCACGGCCTATTCGAATCAGGGCATTCCCACAGGTGGCGAGCCGGAGAATCTGATTGCGCCCTTCTGGGATGACTTGAATCCTTCAAGTGGCGGCACGATTTACACCTGGAGCGATGCAGCCAATGGACGCTTCATTGTCCAGTGGGATGCTGTGCCACGCTACGGCAACACTTCCGCGCTCGAGACCTTCCAGGCAATCCTCTACGCCGACGGTAGAATCGTCTTCCAGTACGAGACCATCAGCGACGCCCTGAGTGTGACGGTCGGTATTGAAAATGCCGACGGAAGTGATGGCCTGGAGGTAGTTGCCAACGCAGACTATCTGGCGAGCGGCATGGCCATTGAGTTTGCCTTTGAAGAGCCATGGTTCTTTGTCACACCGGCATCCGGAACGGTTCTGCCCGGTGGATCTCAGCAGGTGACGCTGGACTTCTCAGCCATGGAGATTCTGGAAGAGGGTGACTATCAGGCGATCCTCTACATCAGCAGTAACGATCCATCCAGCCCCTTGCTAAGCATCTCGGTTGTGATGCATGTGGGAACGCTGGCCCTTGACGCTCCCGTGCTGACCATCAGCTCGCCTAACGCCTGTGCTACACAGATTGACTGGGAGCCCGTCCCGGGGGCGACTGCTTACAAGATCTGGACACGGTCCAGCATGACAGAACCATGGCTTCTGGAGGCAACCACGACCTATACCTTCCTGGATATTGACTGCATCATTTCGGGAACACGACGCTTCTATCGTGTTACAGCTGTGATGGAATAAGTGGTTCACGCCAAAGAAAAAGGGCCATGCCGCTAGCGGCGTGGCCCTTTTGTTATCCGGTGTTTCCCATGGCTCTCGCCAGGCCGCGAACACTCTCGAAGAGCGCATCAAGCAGGAGGCCGGTGGGCGAGCCCTCCTCGCGCCATTGCCTGAGCAGATCAACCTGGATCAGGCTCATCGGGTCGACAAGCGGATTACGGAAGCGGATTGATCGCTTAAGGACTGGCTCCCGGTCCAGCAGGTCCACTTCGCCTCTTAAGGAAAGCAGCAGATCGCGGCTTTGCGCAAAGGAGTCCTCAATCATGGGGAAGATCCCCGCTGACGCTGCAGGAGCCAGTCCTGCGTAGTTAGCGGCAATGCGCATGTCCGCCTTCGCCATGGCGCTTTCCACATCGGCAAGCAGTGTCTGGAAGAAGGGCCAGTTTTGAGCCATCTCGCGCAGAGTGGCTTCATTGCCCTCCTGTATCACGGCGGCAAGCCCCTGACCCAATCCATACCAACCCGTAATCAGGTGGCGATTTTGTACCCAGGAAAAGACCCAGGGAATGGCGCGCAGATTTTCCACACCCCTGCCGCTTCGGCGGCTGGCCGGGCGTGATCCAATCTGCAAGCGTTCAATTACATCTATTGGCGTGGCCGTTCGAAAGTAATCATGAAAGGCAGGGTCGTCTACCAGCTTGCGATAGGCCTGACGGCTCTCCTCTGTGATACGATTCATCATCCTGACCCATCCCTCACCAGCATGGCTGCGCGGGCTGCAGAGCACGGTGGTCTCCAGCAGGGCGCCAGCTGTCAGTTCAAGGGTTCTCAAGGCAATGCCGCGCAGTCCATACTTGAGGGGAATCGTCTCACCCTGCTCGGTCATGCGCAGGCGACCCTGCACTGCGCCGCAAGGGTCGGCGAGGATTGCCTGGCGGGGCTTGCCGCCTCCGCGACTGACTGTTCCGCCGCGGCCATGAAAGTAAATCAGTTCGATACCGGCGCGATTGGAAACGGCCAGCAGCGCTTCCTGCGCCTGATAGAGTGACCAGCGGCTGGCCGTGATCCCGCCACTTTTGCTTGAATCGCTGTAGCCCAGCATGACCATTTGGCGGCTCTTGCGTGATACAATCTGCCGCATGCAGAGTTCATTCTCATAAAGAGCCTGCAGGGCCTTTGGCGCGTGATTCAAGTCGTCGACGGTTTCAAAAAGAGGACAGAGATTTAGCTCTACACAGCCCTTCTTGTCCACTGATTCGAGGCCCGCATGCAGGGCCGCAAAATGCAGGGCGAGCAGGTCGTCCGGGTTTCGCGCCATGGACAGGATAAAGGGCCCGATGGCATCCTCCCCGTAATCCCGGGCGAGATCCTTGATGGTGCGAAGCACATCCAGGGTAGAAAGGGTCTGGCTATCACTTCCCGTGTAGGGCTCTGTTTCCCACTGGCGTTTTTCGATGGCCAGCTCCAGAATCCGGGCGCGTTCCTCAGCAGGCTTATCGCCAAACGATGTATCACCCAGGAGCTCGGATGCCGCATGACGCAGGACCAGCGAATCCTGACGGACATCGAGGGTTACCAGATGAAAGCCGAAACAGTGAACGCGGTGCAGCAACCGTTTGACAAAGGGTAGACCGCCATGCTTGCCGCCCTTTGCCGCAAGGCTTTGAGCCATCAGCTCCAGATCTGCGATGAACGCGGAAGGGTGCTGATAGGCCAGTTGCCCGCTGGCACTGATCGCCCGCAGTCGTCTGCGCATGTGGTGCAGCAGAACACGATAGGGCATATCACGGTGACGAGCGGGAATGCTTTCACGAAAAGCCGTGTCACGTTCAAGTAGCCCGGCACACAAGGTGTTCAGTGCCTTCGATGCATAGTCCGGCGATTGTGAAAAATGCGAAAGCAGGCCACTGACTTCACGCAGGTATCGTGATACAATCAGCTCACGCTGTCGTGACAGCGCCGCGAGCATGGTTCCGGCGTGGATGTTTGGATTTCCATCCATGTCACCGCCTACCCAGCTTCCAAAAAAGAGCGGGCGACGGGGCAGGGCAATCCCGTGGTCCTGCCCGAAGACCTGCTCGAGCGACTGCTCCAGCTCTTCGTGTACGGCAGGGACAACGCGGTAGAGGATTTCAACCACGTAATACAGGACAAATTCCATCTCGTCGGCAACCGTCAGCCCGGATGCTTCATGCTCCTCTGTTTGCCAGAGCAGGGTGATTTCAGCTTCCAGGCGCTCGTGGACACGGCGTTTCTCTTCAGGCGTCATTTGCGGCTGCTCGATTCGATCGACCAGCGCGCGTGCAATGCGCTGGGTCTTGTCCAGAACAGAGCGCCGCTCGGCCCGCGTGGGGTGCGCCGTGAAAACAGGCTGAAGGCGCATCTGGGCCAATGTTTCGCCAATCTGACTTGCGCCAACACCCTGATCGTGCAGGCGCTGTATCACGTCACGAAGTGATCCTGTCTGGTTCGTGTTCGTTGCCAGATACTGCCTGCGCCGGCGAATGCGCTGTACCTGCTCGGCCATGTTCATCAGGGAAAAGTGCGTGGAGAAGGCCTTGAGAGTCTGCCTGGCCAGCTCTGGCTCCATTTTCGGGAGCATGCCGCTTGCCGGTTCAGCAGTTGGATTCTTGTCGCGGGATTCCCGGAAACGCTTCAGTGTATCACAGAGGTCCTGTCGACCCTGTTCCTCAAGAACCACTTCCAGCAAAGACCCCAGCAGCTGAATGTCTTCGAGCAGTTGTGGATCCTGAAGAGATGTTCCGGCCGTGTTCTGATTCATCTTGTCGATCAGCTTTCGTGAAGGAAGTACTCGCCGGCCTTGTGACCCGAGCAGTTCGGACACAGGCCATGACTGAACTGTGCTTCCGAGTGTGCAGACACATAGTTTTCGATCTGTGTCCAGTAGCCGTCATCGTCGCGGATTTTCTTGCAGGAGGAGCAGATGGGCAGCAGACCGCGCAGCGTTCGAACTTGTGCCAGAGCTTCATGCAGCTTCTGATTGGATTCCAGCAGCTCCTCGTTTAACTCTTCGAGGAGCTTCTTTTCATGGATGGCCATCTCGGTCTGGTGTCGCACCAGCGCTTCACTACGCATGCGCGCGGCTTCCTTGCTGAAAAGCTCACGGTGTTGCAGCAAGGTCTCGCGATACCAGTGCGCGGCTTCCTCGTAATTGCCGGCTGCCGCATTGAGGCGGGCCAGCGCCTCACTTGTGTTCAGAGCTTCCCGGTCGCGGCCAAGCTTTTGGGCAAGTTCCTGCGCCTGCTTGAAGCATTCTCCGGCTTCGGTCCACTGTTTCAGGGCCTCAAGGCACTCTCCTCGTGTGCTCAATAGCCCCAGATAGTCTTCCTGTCTGGCCTTGGAGTCAACCGTCTCAAGCGCTTTGCCTGTCAACTCAAGGGCTTCTTCAACCTTGCCCCGCTTGAGCTCGATCTCCGCCTTGACGGCAAGCAGGCTGCCAAGCAGTTCTGGAATTTCCTGCTTCTGTTGAAGATCATCCGCGCGCTGACAGGCTGTCTGAGCCGCTTCCAGGTGCCCACTGCGTAATTGGGACTGTGCCAGATTGATGCGGGCTTTCAATTCTTCAACATGGTCGCCGTCGCTACTACAAATGCGCGCGGCCGCCTCAAAGGCCTCGGAGGCCTCGTCGAATTGGTCCAGGTAATGATGAGCGACGGCCAGGTTGTTAAGTGTTGCCGCCTGTGATACAGGCAGGCCTTCAGCGCGAATTTTACGCAGGATCGAAAGGTATGCCTGCAGGGCAAGTTCGTAGTGCCCCTGTGACAGATGAATCATGCCAAGATTGCTCAGGATGCCGATCTCATTGTCCACGTCTTTCTGGCTGCGGGTAATTTCGAGCGCTTCCAGAAAGCGGCGACGCGCTTCGGAGAAGTCTTTCTTGAACATGCTGGCAACGCCCAGAGCGTTCAGCCCCATGCGTCTGAGGTCATCCCTCTTTTGCTGCTGGCCAAAAATGAGCAGCCTGTCAGCGGCTTTGGCCAAAACATCGGGATGGGCTGTGCGGGCCGCTTTCAGGGCCTCAGTCAGGTCTTTTTCGGTCATGCTCATGCCTGATTCTCCAGCGAGGGGACATCGCCTGTTTCGCCTGTGTTCTGTTTGAACATGGGGGGTTTCGTCCAAGGTAAATAATCGGCCGCGACCAGTGCTTAAGCCCTTCTTCACCTTTGTGCTTGCAGAGGCAGTTGATATCTTGGCTGTTTACAACTTGACAAGCAGAGGTGGCCATGAGCATCAGTTTTCTTGCCCAGAGCATTGCGGAGTCGCCGACCCTCGCAATGAACGAGCAGGCCCGCATTCTGCGTGAATCGGGACAGCCCGTGATCCATCTGGGGGCGGGCGAGCCGATCAGCAAAGCGCCGATTGACGCCATTCGTACAGCGGCTGCGAAGCTTAGCAGCGCAGATATTCGATACACGCCGGCAGACGGAACACCGGCAATCAAGCAGGCTGTTCTTCGCTACACGGAGGAGCACTACGACAAGGTGCTTGCCCCCGAGAATGTGGTTGTGTCCGCCGGTGCCAAGCAGTCGATTTCCGGCGTGCTGGCTTCCATCATCAATCAGCAGGACGAGGTGATCATCCCTGCGCCCTACTGGGTCAGCTATCCCGAGCTGGTCAAGATGTATTACGGCGTGCCGATCATCGTCAAGCCGGAAGACGGCCGTTTTACGCCGCGCATGGAGGACATCACCCGCGCCGTAACCGGTTACACCAAGGCGATCATCATCAACAGTCCCAACAATCCTTCGGGTGAAGTGTATACGCCGGAGTTTACCCGGGCAATCACGGAGTTCTGCGAGGAAAAGGGCATCTACCTGATTGTGGATGATATCTACCATCGCCTGGTTTTCGACGGTTACAGCTGGACACCGGCCACGCGCTTTCAGAATGTGGACTTCGATGAGGGCAAGCTGATTGTGGTCAACGGCGCCAGCAAGCTCTACGCGATGACCGGCTTCCGCATCGGTTGGACAGTTGCTCCGCGCAAGGTGCAGGCTGCCATGGCCAAGGTGCAGGCGCAGACGGCCAGCAGCCCGAGCGCGATCAGTCAGGCCGCGGCTGTGGGTGCGATCAACGGCCTGCAAAGTTCGGTGGAAAACCTGCGGCTTACACTGCAGAACAATGCCGAGGTGATGAAGCAGGAGCTGCGTGCTTTCAATGGCGTGCACCTGCGGGAACCGAAGGGCACCTTCTACTGTCTGGCCGATTTCAGCGCTTACGAAAAAGATTCGCGCAAGCTGGCGCAGTTCCTGCTGAAGAAGGTGATGGTCGTAACCGTGCCCGGCATCGAGTTCGGCGCGGAAGGCCACTTGCGCCTTTCTACGTGTGGCACGGTCAAGGAGATCATGGAAGGCATTGCCCGCATCAAATGGGCGCTGGACCCCGAATCTCCCAACGAGATCTATATCGGCGACCGCAAGATGGTTCGCGACTGGGTCTAAGGATCAGGAGTTCCTTCAATGATCAATTATCTCGATATCAAAAGCCCGGCCGCGAAGATTGCGGGTGATCTGGCCAGCGAATTCAAACTCGCCAATCACGGCCTGAAGAATCTGGGCACGGTTTACTGGAATCTGAGCACGCCAGTCCTCTACGAGGAGTCTCTCTTCCGCCGCGAGGGCCATGTATCACACATGGGGCCGCTGGTGGTCAACACGGGCCAGCACACGGCGCGTGCGGCCAATGACAAATTTGTAGTACGCGAATCGGGAAGCCTGGAAGAGGTCTGGTGGGGACAGTACAACAGGCCCTTCAGCAGCACCAAATTCAGCGAGGTGATGAACCGGCTGCAGGCCTTTTTGCAGGAGCGTGATCTCTTTGTGCAGGACTGCTGGGGCGGCGCCGATCCGCGTTATCGCCTGCCGGTGCGCGTGATCACCGAGTACGCCTGGCACAGCCTCTTTGCGCGCAACATGCTGATTCCCTGCAAGAATGCGGATGAATACAGGCGCCACGTGCCGGAGTTCACCATCATGAGCATTCCTTCTTTCAAGGGCGTGCCCGAGCTGGACGGTACTCGCAGCGAGACATTCATCCTGCTCTCCTTTGAGCACAAGTTGGCCCTGATTGGCGGAACTGGATACGGTGGCGAAATCAAGAAGAGCGTTTTCACCGTGCTCAATTACCTGCTGCCGCGTGAAGGTGTGATGACCATGCACTGCAGCGCCAACGTGGGCAAGCAGGGTGACGCCGCCCTCTTTTTCGGCCTGTCGGGCACGGGCAAGACGACGCTTTCGGCTGACCCGCGCCGCCGACTGATCGGTGATGACGAACATGGCTGGTCGGATGAAGGTGTCTTCAACTTCGAGAATGGCTGCTATGCCAAGGTGATCAACCTTTCAGCCGATGCCGAGCCGGAGATTTACGCTTGCACCCGGCGTTTTGGCACCATCCTCGAAAATGTGGCCTTCGATCCACAGTCACGCAGGTTGGACCTGGATGATGAATCACGCACGGAGAACACGCGCGCATCCTATCCGCTCTCCTTTATTGACAATGCCGTGCCGGAGAAGATGTGCGGGCATCCGAAAAACGTGATCATGCTGACCTGTGATGCAAGTGGCGTGATGCCACCCATTGCGCGCCTGACACCCGATCAGGCGATGTATCACTTCATCAGTGGCTACACGGCCAAGGTGTCGGGCACCGAAATCGACATGGGCAAGGAGCCGGAGATCACCTTCAGCGCCTGTTTCGGCGCGCCTTTCATGGTGCATCGTCCGTCCTACTACGCGGACCTGCTCAAACAGAAGCTTTTGCGCCACGATGCCCAGTGCTGGCTGGTCAATACTGGCTGGGTTGGTGGCCCCTATGGTGTGGGCAAGCGCATCAGCATTCGCCATACCCGCGCCCTTCTTGATGCCGCTCTGGACGGGGAGCTTGCCAAGGTCGAGTACCGCAAGGACCCACTCTTTGGCTTTGAGGTTCCGCTTAGTTGCCCGAATGTGCCGGAGTCTGTGCTGCGTCCGGACGAGGCCTGGTCGAACAAGGATGCCTACAAGTTGAAATACCGCCAATTGGGCTCGCTTTACGTGGAGAATTTCCGTAAATACGCAGCGGACTGTCCCGAGTCGGTGCGTATGGCCGGCCCGAATTTGAATGCCTACTAGACAATGACGGCATGCCTCTGCAAAAGGGGCATGCCTTGACTTCCTCCCGATCCCCCTGGTCGAAGATCATTCCTCCCTTAGTTGATGAAGAGGTGAGGGTATGATGAAAATTGCTGTTGCCAGTATGGACGGAATGCGTGTGACCCGTCACGCGGATTTCTGTCGCCGATTCTATGTTTTCAGCAGGGATGTATCAGGCGAACTCCGGCGTGAATGCAGGGTTCTGGAGACCGGCCATCGCGTGCGGGATGTTCCACTGGAGGTGGAAAATCCACTGGCCGATTGTGCCGTGCTGATTGCAGCCAGCATGGACTGCTGGTTGGCCAGCCGCCTTGGCGCAGCTGGAATCCGCTGCTTTGTTGCCCCGGAAGCTTTTCCCGAACAGGCAGTTGACGCATTTTTTGCAGGAACATTGCAGGAATTCCATGTTGATATTCGTGCTGAAAATGTCACGAGTATGAATCAACTTCAACGCCCTTGATGAGTTGTTATTCAGCGAACGGGCCTTTCTAGAGAGAGGGTCCATTATTTCCGCAAAATATTCTCAGAATTTGCTTGCATTGAACAATTGGAGCAGTATATTGTGCGAAGGTTGGCGCAGGTACTGCCCGAACTGACCGAAAAAGATGAACGGGTAGCATGGTCTGCTTGCATCCTGGGGGGGAGTGCGGTAGAACCAAGAACCCGGGAAGAAAGGGCGAGCGAAAGCTTGCCCTTTCTCTTTTTATGTGATGCGATTTTGCTGAAAAAGAAAAGGCCCCGATTCGGGGCCTTTTTGTTTGATGTACGACGGTTAGTTGCTGTTGGCTGTAACACGGAAGATCTGCACCTGATCACTCGAAACCGGTACCTGCGAGTTGGTGGCGGCTGTGGTCAGCAGTGGCGTGAAACTTCCATTGGCATCCGGCGCCGAGTAAACAGTGTAGTTCACCGCGCCACTCACGGCCGTCCAGCCAAGCTGCACGGTTGTCGAGTTGATCCACGTGATACTCAGGTTCGGGACAGACAGCCCCAGAACCGAGTAAGAGCAGTTGCCGCTCTGCGCCTGATTGCCAGCCAGATCCTGTGCTTCTATGTGATACACAATGCTGCTTCCGGTAGCTGCATCCGGGATCAGGCCTGTCCAGAGGCTTCCCCCTGCCGTGTTCAGCGGGTAGAGGGTGTTTCCGCTACCATTGACTGACACGGCCACATAGGCAAAGTCAACCTCGGTGTCATCCGTAATGGTTGCAGACACGGTACGGGAAGACGAGCTGTATGTATCACCCAGGCAGCTCATCGAAATCGAAGGTGGTGTTGTATCACCGGCAGAAACCGTCAGCGTCACGGGAATGGAATGGCTTCCCGGTTCATTGGTGCTGATGACAACACTGCCTGTGTATACGCCAGCGGTCAGGTCGGCAGCATCCATCAGCACGCTGAATGATCCCGTGCCTCCAAAGCCGGCTACGCTGCCCGAGTAGCTGCTGGCGTCAAGCCAGGTTGCTTCTGCCGCAGGCGCTGACAGACGCACGGCCATGTTGCTCGTGATGTACGACGCATTAAAGACAACCTGCAGGCCATCGCTGCCAGCAGCATCCTCGATACCAACCGTCGCGCTGTTCAGTGTGGCCGCTGTCATGCTGCCGTACTGGAACTCGATGTCGCCGTTTGCGTAGAGAATGGCCTCAAAGGTGTTGGGCTCGGTTGTTCCATAACGGGGAACCCCGTTCCATTGCACGATGAAGCGATCAGCGAGCGACTGGTAATACACAGCACCAATCGACTGCGGGTTCATGTCATCCCAGAAGGGCGCAATCAGTGCATTCGGATCGGTATTCCCGGGAATGCTGGCGTTGCTGTATGCGGTGGAAGTGCTTTCGAAGCTAAGGAAGCCATTCGAGCAGACACGGACTTCGTTGTAGCTGCTGCCGTAGAAGTCGAAAGCGAAACCGAGGCTGTAGGGGCCGCTGTTCTGATCATCGCTCAGGCTGATCAGCGTTCCCGTTCCGCTGATATCCTGGAAGTTGACAGCAGGCCCGCTCGCCTCGTTGGAGTCCTGCCAGGTGTAACCATAAGCATCCGGTCCACCAGCGTTCTGGGGCAGGATTCCCGGCCTGGGGTCTTCCTCGCCCTTGGCCAGCTCGAGCGGCGGCAGGGTTTCATAGACAACACTTCGGTTTGCACTTGTCTGCGTTAGCGTGAGTGACCAGCTTAGGGCTTCTTCGCCAATATTCTGCAGTGATACAAGCTGGGAGCTCGCTCCAGCAGGCTCCACGCTGGCATTGATGCTGGCCGGACTGTAAACAAGCTCCGGAGGTGTCAGGCCGGGCCCGAGCAGACCGAAGAGACTGCCACCAAACAGGTCGCTGACGATTGTCTGAAAATTGCTGCTGGCAGCCAGCTCAAAGGACGCACAGGCTGTTGTGCGCGCACCCGTCTGGTAGTAACCACAATTGTAGCCGACGTTGTCATTACTGAAGAGCAGGCTGGCACCCGCCGCGTCCAGATGGTCGATCCATGCGTTCTCCCCAGAGTAGGTAGAGCTTCCACTGGTGACGCCGTGTCCAGTAAAGGACGAAAGATCGCCGGTTCCGTCCGCGCTGCCTGTAACACCAAAGAGTGTATTGAAGTCGTGTCCGCCATTGCCCGGATCATAAGCCCAGCAGTCACCGCCCTCCATGTATACATTTCCGCCCGCATTGATGAAGCCCTCGATTGCCAGGGCCAGCGCGCTGCCATCAGCGATCACAAAGTTGTTGCTGTATACGCCCAGCAAAACAATCAGAGCGTCCGTGGGTCCACCCAGGAAGACGGAATCCAGATTGTCCACATTGGCGATGTTGCCGCTGTAGCCGGCAGCCGTCAGGGCACTCGCCCATTCTGCGCCGCTGGAATTGGCCCCTGCCGAAGGGCTTAGAATAACCACACCATCAAAGGGTCCAAAAACACTGAAGGACCAGCTGCTGCTGCTTCCAGTGTTGGAGGGGCTTGCGCCATCAGTTGCCGTGATGTAATACTCGACCAGGCTGCCTTCGCTCTGGCCGGGAATGGATGCCGACCAGGTGCTTCCCGCCACGCTCATGGCCAGACTTGAATAGGAGCCGCCGTTTACCCTGTAGGACAAACTGGCCGAAACGACACCACTCGGATCGGTAATCGTTGCGGAAACGGCGTAGGGGCCGCTTGTATCACCGGTATCGTCCAGCGGCGTGTGACTGATTGATGGAGCGGTAAGGTCCGGTCCGCCTCCGCCGACCGCCGTGATCAGCTCCGCCAGATCAGGCTGATTGGACACATCGTAAATCGGGCTGCTTGTCTGATCCGTACCCGTTGTGCGCAGCAGGTTGCGCAGCTCCCAGGCGTCCAGCGTCGTGCCCGTGCTGTTCTTGTATACGCCTTGCAGCGAAGCCACTGCCCCGGACACAATCGGACAGGCTGCAGAGGTTCCGCCAAAGCTGCTTGTGTAGGATGCCGGCGGGCTGGAGCTGTTGAGATCGCCATAGCCGGCGCTGTATACACTGGCACCCCAGCTGTGCGCGTCAATACGGCTACCGTAGTTGGTAAAGCAGGCGGGCGATCCGCCGTCATAAATCGCGCCGATCAGGAGTGCGCCACTGTCACGCTGATTCAGGTCGTAGATGCCGCCGTAGAAGGCATTGTCCATAGGCACGCAGCCATTGGCAGCGGAGTTGACGATGATGTAACCGTTTGCCGTTACCGTTTGAATGGCATCAAAGTCAGACTGATTTGATTCGGCAGGCTGACCGCCGGCCTGACCAGGGTTGCAGCTGCAGGAGTAGCCGCTGGGAAGGCTTCCGCCATAACCCCAGGAAGCGCTGATTACATCACCGACATTGATGTAGTTCGTGCAGGCAATCCAGGTGTTGGGGCTACCGCTGTCCCAGAATCCGCGGGAATAGAGACCGCTGGCCGAATGTACCAGACCTGTAACACCAAAACCGTTCTGGGGAGAGGCCAGAATTGAGACACAGGCGGTGCCGTGGTTGTACCAGCCGCTGTCACCGGCAGGATACTCGTTTCCGCCACCCGTGTAGTTCAGGTTGGTCAGGTCTTCGTGATCCGTGATCCAGCCACCTTCGTGATGAATCACATTGATGCCGCTGCCATTTCCACCGCTCTCGGCCCAGCCACTGGCGATTCCCACACCTCGCGGCGCAGCCTGATGGTAGTACTGGTTGGCTTCGTAGTTGGGCGTGAAGTAAATGGGGACAGGTGTCACGGCCGCAGAGCGGATCTGTGGGACGCGCTCAAGCTCTTCCACAAGCTGTGCCGCCAGCAGCTCGTCATCGATGATGGCCGTGTACCAGTTGTTCAGGTCGGGCAGCTTGATTCCCCGGCGCTCCTCGCCTTGTTTGCGCAGCTGATCCAGCTTTTCCGGGCTGTGTTCAAAGAACAGGCGCTGCCAGTCGTGAGCGCCATACTGCTTGAGCAGGCCCTCTACATCAGCGTAGTCCCATTTCATGGATGAGTGGAAATCATCACCTGTCAGGCTGACAGGTGCTTGATCCACAAAGGCGAACTCAATTCGCAAATCCTTGTAGTACCCGTGCTCGGGTCGGTAGGGGGCTTCGCTGGCCAGGGCAAGGGTCGTTGTGCCCGTGAGCAGGAAAAGACCTAAGCCACGCAATGGATGCATGCTTCCTCCAGTGTGTGCAGTTCTCCCCGACAGGCATTGGCCGCCGTGAAGAACCATGGATGGTTTGACATTGGTCAGGCGCAGAAAAGGAGACATCCCGCAGGCGAAGAGGCAACGAAAAAGTTGCCCTGGCCAAACTTCAACCTTTGAGCCTTTGGGCCAGACCGCTCATGCGCCGGGCTGGCTGCTTTACACAGCGAATGACGGAGTCGCGCTCGCCCAGCAGCAGCAGGCCTTTGCGCGCTCGTGTTACAGCTGTAAAAAGCAGTTCGCGAGAAAGAAGGGGCGAGTCCGCCGATGGCAAGAGCACGGCCACACGATCAAACTCGCTGCCTTGTGATTTGTGCACTGTCAGGGCCCATGCCTGTTCGTGATCCGGAAGGAAGGCCAGGGGCAGTTTGCGAGCCTGCAGGTGCTCGCCGCCTGCAGGGAACCAGACACGCCCGTCTTCATTCATCAGTAGCAGACCTGTATCACCGTTGGAGAGCTTGAGCGTTGGATCATTGCGTGTGATTAGCAGGGGAATGTGTCTGCCCTGTCCCTGGAAACGACGCGCCATGCCTTGATTGATCTGCTCTGAACCGAGTGGGCCCTGCCGCAGAACGGTCAGCAATCGCCAGGCCTCGAGCGCTGCCAGAGCCTCAGCGGGATCCGGCATAACAAGCGCTTCGTTGATTGCTGGAATTACCCGATCGGATAGCGCCTTGTCAAACTGGTCGGGACTTTTCACCCACTCCAGATCGGCATGGCCCGCTTCAAGCAGCGCGCAGGCCTCATCAGCCTTGCCCTGCCGGATCGCATCGGCCAGCATGCCAAGAGGATCGTGATCGCTGAAGCGATGCGTGTGCGTCAGTCGGTTGACATGGTTGCCCGGGTGATCGCGCATGCCTTCGATCATGTCGGCGAGTACGGCCCCAGCCTCAACGGAGGCCAGCTGGTCCGGGTCGCCAAGGAGAATCAGTCCGGTTGTGGGTGAAAGGCCATCAAGTAGCCGGCACATCAGATTCAGATCGACCATTGATGCTTCGTCCACCACAAGCAGATCGCAGGCGCGCAGGCGATCCCGCTCAGGTCCAAGCAGCGAATGCAGTGTGCGCGCGGCCCGGGGAAGCTCCTCGCGCAGCTCCACTTCCTGTGATACACGCTCCAGGCCCAGGCGGATGGATTCCTCCATGCGCGCTGCGGCCTTGCCTGTTGGGGCTGCCAGTTCAATCTGCAAAGGGCGAGCTTCAAGGCTTTGCAGGAGAGCGAGTACGCGTAATACAAGGGTTGTTTTGCCCGTGCCGGGGCCGCCCGTGATGATCACAAATCGGTGACTCAGGGCTGCTTCAGCGGCTGACCGCGCGGTATGTGTCGTGCCTTCCGGGTCAGGGGGGAACACGCGATCCAGCAGCTCTTGCCGCTTGTGTGGATCGTGCCTGCGGGTATCCATTGCCGCAAGACGCTTGATCTTTCCGGCAATGCGGCTTTCGGCTTCATGGTGCCGCTGAAGATAAAGGCGGTTGTCTTCCTCCAGCACCAGTGGTACACCCTTGCCTGGAGCACTGTCTGTCAGGCTGCTTGCACGAAGCGAGTCCAGCCAGTCTTTCGGGAAGATCCCGGAAGAGCTGTCCAGCCTGTCTCCTGCCAGCATGCATGAATGTCCGGCTGACCAGGCCTCGACCAGAGCCTTTCCTGCCTCGGCCATGATGCCGGCATGCTGGTGGTCAAGACGGGCAAGAAGCAGTCCGAAATGAGTTGTAAAAAGTGATTGATTCTGTGATTCAGACATGCTGTGCTCCTCCGGCAAGCTCGTCAAGACCCGTGATCAGGCCTTCGGGCCAGACATCATCAAAGAAGCCGGTCGTCGACTCTCCTGACTGAATCCCTCGCAGGAACAGGTAGCGATAGCCACCCAGATGGTTTTCGGCCGTGTACCCGGGTAGCCAGGTCTTGAGCATGCGGTGCAGGGCCAGGCCGTAGAAAAGCGCCTGCAGGAAGTAGCTGTTGCCACACATCTCCTGCACCATATTTTTGCGACTGTAATCGCCTGGCTCTGTGCCAAGCGCATTGGACTTCCAGTCGAGGATATACCAGCGTCCATTCTCTGTGTATACAAGATCGATGAAGCCCTTGAGCAGCCCGGGCGGAATACCCTTTGACAGGACTTCACCCGCAGCGGCCAAAGAATTTTCAAGCTGCCTGTCTTCAACTTCCAGGCGGGTTGAACTCAGATAAGCGCTGTCACGAATGAGTGAGGCCAGCGCCTTTCCATCGATCTTGCCGGTGCGCAGGTGAAATTCAAGCTCGTGTTGCATGTCTGCTGGCGGCAGGCAGGAAAGCGCGGGCTTGCCTTCGGGAGTGGCGTTTAGCACTCGGTGCACCCACTTGCTTGTATCACCGGAAAGTTCTTCGGGAAAATTGTAGAGCTTCAACTCTTCGTTGACAACAGGTTCGATCTCGCTGGGACTTCCGGCAAAGGGCGCTCGCTCAAAGATTCCGTGCAGGCAACTACCGGCCCTTGCGCCGCGCGGAAAAGTGTTTTCAATGGAGTTGGCCTTGCCTTCGGGTCTGTGTGTTTCCAGAGTGATCAAGCTGGATTGTGCGTCGTGATCTGGCTCGTCGGCATCGCCATGCTTGATGAGCGAGGAAAAGCTGGAGAGGTGCCAGTTTCGCGTGCGTGTTACAAGATTCGGAATCGGGGCAGCCTGCAGATCTTGATTGCTCATCAGGGCTACCGGGTCATGAGCCACATCCAGGATGGACACAGGGGCCGCAAGCTCAATCGTTGCCTCCCCAAGCGCGGAGGCGAGCCGTTTGAATCCCTCCTGTACGTGGTCGACCGGCCGCTTAAGATCATCGCTGCCGGCAAAGCCGTTTTCTGTGGAATCAAAGAGCGAGCCCAGTGACTGCTCAATTGGATCTTTGTGAACAGGCACATGCAGGATCAACCTGTGACACGCACGAGTCAGGGTGACATAGCTCAGGCGAGTTTCCTCCTGAAGCCTTTTCAGCATCAGGGTTTGATTGTGTGCATCAAGATTGCGCAGTTCAAGTTGCAGGCGACCGCCCTGCATGGCAGGAACAACCGTCGGAGCCTTTTCCTTCAGGCGCAGACCTTCCCACAGAAATGGAGCAAAGACAACCCCGAATTGAAGCCCCTTGCTCTTGTGCTGCGTCATCAGACGAACCAGGTTGTGCTCGCTTTCAAGACGCTGCTCGCCGGCCTCCCGTTCTTCTTCGCCAGTTCCCTCCAGCTCGAGGATGCGCAACAGGTCGTGGATCTCTGTAAATCGACTCCCTGATGCTTCATGCAGTAACTCGAGCAGATGATTGAGATTAGCCAGCAGGCGTTCGCCGTCGCTGTAGGAAAGAAGCGCCTGCTCCATTTTGCCTTGACGAAAGAGCTCACGCAGCGCAGGAATAAATCCGTGTCGTCGCCAAAGTTCATTGCAGTCCTGAAGACGCAGAACCCAGGACTCCAGCTCCTCATCGTCAAAGCCCGCTTCGCGTTGTTCATCGCCATAGAACAAGCCGGAGAAGAGCATGGTGCGAATCTGGGCAGTGTTGCCCGGATTGGATAGCGCCAATAGCATGAGCCTGAGGAGCCATGCGGACTGGCTTTTCCAGACGGATTGCGCGCCTTCAACCACATGGGGAATGCGGTGCCTGCGCAGCACTGCTGAAACCTCCTCCAGTTGTCGCTTACTTCGCACAAGAACAACGATATCGCTACCTGCAAGTGGTCTTGAGTGACTCTTGTCCCCGCCTTGTATCACGCAAGTACCTGCAGCTGAGGCCATCAGAAGCTCTTGAACTCGAAAGGCAAGGTCTTCTAGAATCAGCGGGTTTTGCTCCCCTTGCGGCCCTTGTTCGTGTGTTACAACCGTCAGGGCGGGCGCCAGGTTGTTGTCGATCAGCAGTTGCTCGCGGTTGTCGTTTTCCGCGGCCTGAACAGCCTCGGCCTCGATGCGTTTATCAAAGAAGACATTGCGTGTCTCATCCTGCCCTTTGCCGAAGAGATGGTTGAACAGATCAACCAGTTCGGGAGTGCTTCGCCAGTTCTCCTCAAGGGATCTCAGTCTGGATGAATCCTGCTCGATGACCATGTCGCGCTCGTGCAGATAGGTGTCCAGATCCGCCCCTCGAAAGCCATAGATAGCCTGTTTGGGATCGCCCACCTGTATCATTGTGCCGTCGCGTTGACCGAAGAGCTGATTGAGAATCTCTGCCTGCAGGGGATCCGTGTCCTGATACTCGTCTACCAGCACGCGCTTCCAGCGTTCATGCAGGCGTGCTCGAAGTGTATCACCGTCAATGCTCTTCAATGCCTGATGAAGCAGGACCAGTGAGTCGTTGTGTGAAAAGCGGCCCTGCCCAAGCCGATCAGCCCTGAGCTTTTCAGGCAGCCCCATCAGAAGCGTGGCTACATCGTTATGGAGTCTGGCCCACAAAAGCTCGTCGAGATCATCCTGTGCCTTGAGCCATTCTTCCGTCAGATCATGAATCGCATGATGAAAAGACTCGGGCTCTGCAGCCTTCTCGTTGATTTTATTGCGCCGGAACCATTCGATGTCCTTTGCCCATTCGCCCGGGCCATCTTCCTCACCTGTCAACCATGTTATAAGACCCTGCAATCTTTCGATCTTGACTTTTCCTAGTCCCTTGACGGCTCTCATTTTCTGAAGCAACTGACTCCAGTCCGCATCACTTGTAACACAGGTTCTCAGCTGTTGCCGGAGAGATGCAATCGTAGCTGCAAGAGATTCTGGATTGCCAACGCAGGACTTCAGCGGCAGGTCAATTTTCTGCCCTTCATAACGGGAGATCGAGCCAAGCATGTTTTGAATGCTCTTTGGCGTGATTATTGTCCTGTTCCGGGCACGCCAACGCGCCTCGACTGGTTGTGGGCTGTGATACAAGGATCTGCAGGCATCCATAAGAGGAGGCGGGATTGCGGCACTTTCGCTATTCATCACGGTAGCCTCGCCCATCCCTGCCGAAAAGGAAAAATCGCGCAGTGCGCGCTGGCAGAAACCATGGATCGTGAAGATCGAAGCTTCGTCAAAATTGTTGAGTGCCTGCGTCAGCATGGCCGTGCATTGCTCAAGGTCCCCCTCTGCGAGGCTTCCCTCTTTCAGCATCACAGCCAGCAGGCCGGGTGTTGTGGGGTTTTGTCCTTTGGCAAGCTGCCGGGCTTCTTCGCAGGCCTCTGCAACCTGCTCGCGCAATCGTTCCTTCAATTCCTGTGTTGCAGCACGCGTAAAGGTCAGAACCAGAATCTCCGGAAGATTCAGCCTGCTTTCGATCAATTGTCTGAGGAACAGCCGGGAAAGCGTCCAGGTCTTGCCTGTGCCCGCGCTGGCTTCGATCAGGATGCGCCCATCCAGAGGCATGCGCACAATGCGTTCCAGGTTAACTGACATCAGTCGCCTCCTGCATGGGAACCACGAGCTCACTGGCCAGCTGCTCCAGCTTTTCGCTGACGGGATTGTGTGCGGTCCAGTCTTCGCCGTTGCGCAGAAGTCGTAGCGCGGGATTGTTGATCACATAATCCTTGCGCTCAAATCCGGAAATGCCGAACCATGGAGTCTTGTTCTTCAGTACAATGATTTCGGGAATCCAGGGCAACCACTCCCGTGTACCCTTAAGGCAGTGTGTCACCAGCACGTCAAGATGCGCGCGAGCTTGTTCAGAAGGAATCGGCTTGAAGCGAATGTGCTTGCTGCCGTGCAGGATATAAGTCGCCATCTGTGCATTCGGCCGCACAAGCTGAAGTGCAAGGTGAGTGATCCAGTGTGCAAAACAGTGATGCGTCTGTGGCTTGTCATCATTGTGATGACGAACAAGGCGAGCCTTCTGGTGAAGCCGATCAATTTCCCCGACCAGGCGGAGCTTGTTCAGGGTAAAATCGAACTCAATTGAGTCGACAGCATCACCCAGTTGGGGCGTCAGGGCCTCTTCCTGTGCTTCAAGCTTATCCAGCCAATCGCGCAGGACGGCCTGATCTTCTTCACCCTGTGCCTGCCAGGCAAGCCGTCCACCAGCCTCAAGCATGGCCCGCTGTTCCACTTCGGACAAGCCCTTCGCCTGAAGTTCCAGCGTCTTGGCGCGCAGCGCATAGTTCGCCAGTCTGTCATGGGCGATTGGTTCAAGCTCTTCGGGCTTGTCTGTATCACGAGGGAGATAAAGTCCAAGGCTTCGCTTCAGCAGCCACACGGCCGGGTTTCGATAGAAACGAATCAGCTCTTGCAGACTGAGCGACGCTGGCAGTTCGGCTGCTGGATTCGCCAGTGGCACAGGGCTTGTCCTGACATGACCCGGCCTGCAGGAAAGGCTGGCTGAGGCCAGGGAGTCTGGATCACAGGATTGTAGCAGGGAGTCTGCCTGAAAATGCTTGCTGTCATGGCGGTTCAGAGGTACATCGGTAATGAACATGCCCGCGGCACCACTGGACTGGCCAAGGGTATCAAGCAACTCGCTCAAGCAAGCGCTGGGTTGGCGCTTTGTGTTGTCCTTCTGCTCGCGGCCCGTGTAGAAGAAAAGAAGGTGGTCTCTGGCCTGCAATAGAGTGTCAAGGAACAGACCACGGTCCTGGTCGCGCGGGGAGCGATCACCGGGTCTGCGTTCTTCCTGACTCAGGTCGAGCTCGTCGCGACTGCTGCCGCGGGGAAAACTGCCGTCATCCATGCCCAACACGGCGATAACCCGTGCCGGAACCTTGTTCACGGCCAGCATGGGAGCAAAGATCAGGCTGCCATCAAAGCCACCGCCCCGAATGCCCTGATTTGCGGCGATCCTTTCTTCGAGCAGTCGATGGAATGTGGCTTGCGATAAACGTGTATCACAATCTCCAACGCGGGCATTTGCAGCCATTTCCCGCAAAACGCGCGACAAGTGCTTGCGCTCCTGCTCTTCGATGCCTTCTGGTTTGAGGGCTGCTCCCAGAAAGCTTGAAGTGACCTCAACCCAGTCCTCCATGCTGCGCCTTGTCTCGGGGTCTGATACGATCGGCTTCAGCATTTCAAGCAGAATCAGCAGGGCTTCCATGAGTTCACGATCATCACGCTCCGTATCAAGTGGAAGTGTGCCGGAGATGATGCCTGCATCCTGTGTTACAAGCCCCAGCGTCAATCGATCCAGGAGGCTTTCAAGTGTGTTACGACGGGCGCCATCCAATCCGGCCAGGCCGGTTGACTCGTGATCTCGACCCCAGCGATAGCCCGCCCGGGAGAAGAGAGCCGCCAGGCTCCCGCGGACATTGCCGTTTAGCGAGAGCCGTCTGCGCAGAGAGGCACAATCGAAAAGCTCCAGCAGGGCGGCGTTCGTCCACTGCCGCTGATTCAGCGAAAGTGCTGCAAGCAGGCAGCGACCGATATCTCCGCGCCAGGGTGGTGTTCCAAAGATCTTCCAGGGTATTCTTGCGTCAGGGTGAATGGACTCCCAGACCGCCTCGATGGCTGGCTGGGCAGCGGGCATGTCGGGAACAACCACAAGAAAGTCTGATGGCCGGAGACTGCTATCCAGGCGCATCAGGCGCATGACCTGATCGTGCAGGACTTCTGCCTGGCGAGTAAGGCTGTGACACGAAAAAACGCGCAATGAATCGTCCAGCCCCGCCTTTTTGGGTTCGGGATTTTTCAATTCACGCAAACTGCTCTCAAGCCGGGAAAGACATGTATCACGCTCTGGACGAGGCGGGGCTTTCATGTCCTTCAGGTGGCTCTCTTCTTCCAGCAGCAGATCCAGCAGTTCGGCCCGCTCGCGGCCATTGTTAAGAAGGATGCGCGGCTCCAATTCTGCCTGCTCGGTGATACTCAATTCTTCGGGTAAAAGCCACTTGCGCCGACGTACGCGCCGGTTGTCTTTTTCCAGATCCGACCAGTAATCCTCGGAAGCCGTGTGTACCATCACTTCCATTCTACTGACGGGCATGGCACCCAGGACAAGCCCCAGCACCCTTGTCAGGCTGGATGGGCAGAAGTAATGAACGAGTGAATCCGCGCCGGGTCCGGGGCGCTTTTCTATTGGCAGGCTTAGCCAGTTAGCCAGCAGGCGGGCGCGATGGGGCTGTGATGTATCACGAACGAGCTCGCGCCAGAGAATTTGCTGCCAGCTGCTGAAGGGATGAGCGTCCGGCGGCTTCGTTGCGCCATTGAAGAGACGGGCGGCGCCGGAATCACCCTCCCATTCAAGCAGCCAGTCCGGGCGATAAACCTGATAAGCATCGTAGCAGCGGGCCAGTCTGGCCGACAGCTCCAGCAGGCCAAACTCGCTTCGCTGATTGCTCTGCCAGGCCTTAAGCGCGGCAAACTCTTCTTTGTCCAGCCAGTCCGGCAGAATGCGGGCGATGCGCCAGCGAAGAACTTCCGCGCTCCAGCGATCCTCTTGTGTTTTATCCTCAAGCAGGGGGGCCAGCAGCTGCTGCCAGACAAAACTCCACGGCAAAGGAAAATGAACATTCGTGCAGTGGCCGTTTATGTGGGCAAGCTCCATGGTCAGCCAGCGGGCCATGCCCACATTTTCAACAATCACATGGCGGGCTTGTAAAGGATGCCGGTTGTCCTGTCCAAGAGATTCGGCCAGATGCCTCACCAGAAGTCTGATATCCTTGCAGGTATGAACATGTAGCATGGAGGGCCCCTTTAAGTCTGCTGTACAAGGTACGAAGGGGTAGGACATTTGGCAGTTGCCAGATACCAGCGGGCCAGCAGGTCAGTCAGAGAGGCGTCAGGCGTTAGCAAAGCCGCGAAGTGTCAGGAATCCTTGACGGACGGGAGCTTCGGTGCCAGACACGTGTCTGGCACGTGCCTGACACTTTTCATACGCGAAATCATAACACAGCTACACAGCTCCTGGCAACTAGCAGGCCAGTTGCCAGATTCCAGCCAGAAGTCAGCGGGCCAGTGGGTCAGTTGTCGACGCAGTCGGCAAATGGCCCCTGGCGAAGTGCCGATCGATCGGCACGGCTCCGCTTCAGCAAAGACCGTCTTCGGGCTGAAGCAGAAGCGGTCTGGCACCACCCCGGAACCTCGGGCGAATAAAAGGCCCCCGCAGCTCAGCACAACGGGGGCCTTGAGACAGGCGAGTTTGACGGGATCAGCCTTCGTTGATCAGGCCGCCAAAGCGTTTTTTCAGTTTGCCGTTGAGTGTGTCAACCACTGAATACATCACGGGCACGACAATCAGGGTCAGGCCTGTGGCAAAGAGCAGGCCGAAGATGACTGCAATGGCCATCGAGCTCCACCACTGACTTGAATCACTGCCAAAGACCCACTCGAATTCCTTGAAGTTGAAACTGATTCCAGTGGCCATCGGCACCAGGCCGAGGATGGTTGTGGTTGCGGTTAGAAGGACGGGCCTCAGGCGCGTGGCCCCGGCCAGTACAACGGCCTCCCGCTTTTGCATGCCGCTCTGACGCAACTGAATCGTGTAATCAAGCAGCACAATGGCGTTGTTTACCACCACGCCCGCCAGACTGATTACACCGACACCGGTCATGATAATGCCGAAGGGCATTCGCGTAATCAGCAGTCCGCTGAACACACCCACCAGCGAAAGCAGCACGCTGAAAATGATGATCATGGGTGTTGTCAGGCTGTGAAATTGTAACACGAGCACCATGCCAATGGCGAAAACAGCAATCAGGAAGGCGCGTCCCAGGAACTCTTCGGCTTCCTGCTGATCCTTGCTTTCGCCCGTGAAGGCCATGCTGTAGCCACGCGGCAGCTCGTGCTCGGCCAGCAGGGC
The DNA here is from genome assembly GCA_964345075.1 of uncultured Bacteroidaceae bacterium. Taxonomy (GTDB): domain Bacteria; phylum CAIWAD01; class CAIWAD01; order CAIWAD01; family CAIWAD01; genus CAYFPS01. Next base: position 39,104 of record CAYFPS010000013.1, read on the forward strand.
CTTGACCTCGTTCAGGGCATCGTTGGCCAGACGCCCTTCAACATCGGACGAGACTGTGACCACGCGCTGCTGGTCCTTGCGCACAATGCCACCCAGGCCGGTCGTCAGGTCAACACTGGCCACACTTGAAAGCGGAACCATGTCCCCGCCTTCGACCATGAGTGTCAGGTCCTCGATGTCTTCAACCCGTGTCCGGTGCTTCTTGTCCAACCGAACGGTGATATCAATGTCGTCCTCACCATCACGGTAACTGCCGGTTTCTGCGCCATTGAAGGCCGTACGCACCACACCACCGATTTGTGCTGAGTTGACACCGAGAAAGGCTGCCCGTTGGCGGTCGACCCGGATCTGAATCTCCGGCTTGCCGCGATCGAAGTCATTCTGCAGGTTGACCAGCCCCTCTACGCCCTTCACCTTTTCGATGATCTCATCGGCGATGTCACCCAGCGTGGCAAAGGCATCACCGGAGATCTCAATGTTGACGGGCTTGCCAGTGGGCGGGCCCTCTTCGAGCTTCTGCACAACAACCTCGGCACCAGTGACATCACGCACATCACTGCGAATGTCCAGGATGGTTTCGGGTGTCGGCCGGTTGCGGAATTCGCGATCAACCATATCAATAGATATGCGACCCTTGTTGGCCGGCCCGCCACTGGGGCCAAAGGCATCGAAATCACCGGTGCCGACACCCGCATTTCCCACATAGGTCAGGATGTTGGGGTACTTCTTCAGCGAGTCTTCCGTTGACTTAAGGAAGGCGTCGGTTGCTTCCAGTCGTGATCCGGAAGGCAGCTCGTAATCCACAAAGACCTTCTTGGGGTCGATCTCTGGGAAGAATTCAACGCCAGTTCCAAAGACGCCATAGAGACCGATCACGCCAAAGAGCGAGAAGTGCGCCAGGGAAAGCACGAAAACCCTGTGATTCAAACTCCAGACCAGGGCCCGGCGGTAGAGACCGACGAAAGCACTGTCCTGAAGGCGGTCCTGCTCCACGTGCTTTGACTTGACATGCATCAGACTGCCAGCGATGACAGGGTTGATTACCAGACCGACAAAGAGCGAGCTCGTCAGTGTGACAATCAGCGTAATCGGCAAGTAGCTCATGAACTCGCCCATGATGCCGGGCCAGAATACCAGTGGCAGGAAGGCGCAGAGCGTGGTTGCCGTGGAGGCGGTCACGGCCCAGGCAACTTCTGTAACACCCCTGTGTGCTGCCTGTGCAGGCTTCAGCCCTTCTTCCATGTAGCGATAGATGTTCTCAACGATCACAATCGCGTTGTCCACGAGCATGCCCAGCGCCAGAATAAGACTGAAGAGCACGACCATGTTCAGTGTGTAGCCCATCACGTCCAGCGCGATGAAACTGATCAGCATGGAAAGAGGAATGGCCACGGCAACAAACATTGATGTGCGGAAGCCGAGGAAGAAGACGAGCACCAGCACCACCAGCACAAGGCCATTGATGATGCCGTTTTCCAGCTCGTCCACCATCATTTTGATGTCCTTGGACTGGTCGCTGGTGAATGTAACACGAGTGGTTGGTGGCAGATCCGGGAGCATGTCGGCGATCACGGAGCGGACATCTTCCACGATGTGAATGATGTTCTCGCCACTACGCTTGGACACGCTGATTGTGATACAATCGAGACCCTCCATGCGGGCCGTGCTCGATGGATCCTTGAAGCCGTATACGACAGTGGCCAGGTCGCGCACATACACAGGGAAGTGCTCGTCGGCCTTGACCACAAAATTCTCGATCTCGTGGGGATCGTCGATTTCACCCGGTACGCGCAGCAGGAAACTGTAATCGCCAACATCGATGTTTCCGCCCGGCAGGTTGAGGTTCTCGTTGAGGATAGCCATCTGCACATCGGAAAGCGCCAGTCTGTAGTGGCGCAGCTTCTCCGGATCCACATTGACCTGAACTTCCCGCTCCAGCCCTCCTGACAGTGATACATCGAGAATGCCTTCCACCTGCTTCTCGATTTCGTCCTTGATATCCTCGGCCACATCCTTCAACTGAACGAGTCCGTACTCACCCGAGACATTGACCAGAAGGATGGGGAAGGCGCTGAAGTTGAGCTCGCTGATGATTGGATCCTCGGCATCCGTCGGCAGCTCCGGCTTGGCCAGATCGACCTTTTCCCGAACCTTGGCGAGAACAGCATCGATGTCTTCGTCAGGATCAAACTCGATGGTGATGGCACTCAGGCCCTCACTGCTCATCGAGCGCATCTCCTTGATGTTGTCGATCTCGCCCAGTTTCGTTTCGATCTCCTTGGTGATCAGGTTTTCCATGTCTTCAGGACTTGTCCCGAAGTAGAAGGTGTTGACGATCACATAGGGGATGGTGACATCGGGTGATGCTTCGCGAGGCAGCGAGAAATAGCTGTTCAAGCCGAAGAGCACCGACATCACGATGATGGTGAAGACTGCCGGCCTGTTGACCAGTGCCCAGTCGCTGATTTTCATGCCTTGCTGGCTCCTTGTCTCAGTTGGCGACGACGCGCAGGGGCTGGCCGTCTACAAGTCCGCGGTATCCACTCGTAATCAGGTGCTCGCCGGCCTTCAGGCCGCTTGTGATTTCCACTCGTGATCCATCACGATCGCCCAGTGTCACACGCCTGTGTACGGCCAGACCGTTCTCCTCAATGAACAGGAAGTGGTGATCGGGTGCAGACTGAACAATCGTTACCGGCACAACCACCGTGCTGGCGTTGTGTTCGCGCAACAGCTCCACCTGGCAGGCCATTCCGACCTTGAGGCGGGAATTTCCTGTGATACGAGCTTCCATTGGCAGTGTGCGAGAGCGTCCGTCCAGAACATTTCCGGCCCACGTGATCTTCCCAGAAGCATCGATGCCAGCCTCCGGAACGCGAATCTCAACGGCATCGCCCTTGCGGCCGTAGCCGACCTGGTTCTCGGGAAGCCCGAAGCGGACCTTCAACTCGCCATCCTGCACAAGCTGCATCACGGGCGTACCGGGTGATACAAGTTCGCCGGTATCCACAAATCGCTCGGCTATGGTTCCTGTAAACGGCGCTGTGATAAAGCAGTTTTCCAGATCGATGCGCGCGTTGGCCAGTCCGGCCTCTGCCATTTTGAGGCTATTTGACGCCTTGCGCCAGTCGTTCTCCGAAATGCCTTGCCCCTGCTTGTACAGCCTGTCGGCCATATCGAAATCAAGCCGCGCATTTTCCAGCTGGGCCTGGGCCGCGTCGAAACCGGCTTGGTAGCGCCTGCTGTCCAGAACCACCAGTGTATCACCCTTTTCTACGCTGGCACCTCGGTCAGCGCGAACGCGCAGCAGGCGTGCGCCAACTTCGCAGGCCAAAAGTGCGTCCGTTTGCGACTGAACCTCGCCAACCAGGCTGAGCCTGCTGACGAAAGCACCGGACTCGACGGGGGAAATGGCAACATTGATCTGCTGCTCGTGCGTGGCGCTGTTCATGGTGTCGCTGTTCTGTGCTGCGTTGCTCTCCTCGTTGCAGCCGGTCAGGACTGAGAAGGCGAGCAACATGGTGGTAGAGGCAAGGGCCCCGCGCCAGATTTTGTGATTCATCGTTCTATTTCCCTTCGTCGATGTAGTCGGTTTGGTCCATCATCCCCAGCGCGTGTGCCAGCTGAATGCGGGCGCTGAGCAGATTGTATTCCGCCTCTGCCCGATTGAGCTCTGCAGCCTTCATTGCATTCCGTGCATCACGCAGTTCCAGTTCACTGCCGGCACCGGAAGCGCGGCGATTTTCAGCAATGGCGTAACCCTCGCTGGCGGCCTCCACATTGCGCTGCCAGGCTTCCATGTCCAGCGTGCGGCGAGCGAGCTCATTCATGGCTGTTTCTACATCCAGCTCGATGGCATCGTGCAACAGTTCCTGATCTGCGCGGGCCTTTCTCAGGTCCTGCTTGCCCATCTGAATCTGCGCGCTGGTGCGAAAGCCGGTAAAGATCGGCAGGCTTAGCTGCAGCCCCGCGTTCCAGCTGTTGCGCCATTCATCATTCTGCGCGAAGAGATCCCAGCTTGTAACACGCTCCCAGTTGGCAAAAGCGGCCAGTGTGGGCAGCATCTGTGAGCGGTAGACGTTGACGGCGCGGCGATAACCTTCTACGGAATGCACGGCAACCTGTGTTTCGGGGCGGTTTTCGGCGGCAAAGTCGATCAACTCTTCACGATCGATGGCAGCCACGTCGGGCAGGTCCTGACACAGTGGCCCAAATTGCTCCTTCAGCACCGTGTTACACATGCTGAAATCGTGTGTGACAATTTCCGTGCCCGGACTCAGGTCAAGCATCAGGGCAAGAGCCCGTGTTGCCTCGTCCTTTAGATTCTCAGCCTCGCGAAGAGCCGGGATAGAGTTGAGGTGTTCAACTTCGCTGCGCAAAAGGTCAAAGCGGCTTAGTGCGCCAATCTCGCTCAGGAGTATGGCATCCTCGTAGCGGGCGCGCGTCTGTGATACAAGATCTTCGTTTAACTGACGAAGCTCCTCCAGAAGATTGAGCCTTGCATAGAGCAGAAGGAAATCACGCAGGAGCGCTTCCCGCGTGGTGCGCAAACCGTGTTCGGCGACTTGGCTATATGATCGTGATACACCGATTGCATTCAGCACACTGCCGGAAAATACCAGCTGTGTCGCTTCCAGCTTGAGCGAATAGTTGTCTTCAGCAGCCGTCATCAGATTGCTGGGACCATCGTCGGTCTCGAAGCTGAAGGATTGAATATTGCCCAGCCTGGTGCCGGTGGCGCTTGCGCTCAGCTGTGGAAAGGCGTCAGCGGCGGCATCCTGGACATTCAGCCTGGCCTTTTCCATATCCGCCAGAGCCTTCTGATACTCGCGATTGTGCGCAAGCAGCCACTCCACGGCTTCACCGGGTGGCTGGTCAAAGGGGGCTTGTTCCTGCGCTTCTGCCAGATTTACCAGCAGCAGGAGGCAGGCCGTGGCCAATCCTTTTGATAGAAATGAGTTCACTATGCGATTTCCCTTTCTTCGCGGCGGGTCCTGTCGCCACGCTCTTCAATTCCCTCAAGCAGAATTTTCATCGCTTCACGGATGTAGTCCTGCGTGTTCATCTCGATGAATTTCATCCTGCGGTTGTGCAGGTGGATATGAAAAAGACTGACGACCAGAGTCAGGGCTGTTTGCACGCTCAGGTCCCTGCGAAAGCGGCCTGTTTTGATTCCAGCTTCAATCAGGCTGGAAATCAATTGGATCTTGCGATTTACCGATGGTAGACAGCCCTGTTCGGCATCGTCACGGGGGCCATGCATGCAGGCTATCAGCAGCTCCTGTGTGATACCAAGCTCCGGGTCGCCCATCATCAGTCGGCCAATCAGGGGGCGCTGATCCAGCCAGCGTATGGAGTCCAGCACGAGCAGCTGCAGGGCCTCGGCAGGATTCTCCACACCGTCAATGGCCGTTTCATTGGAGTCAGTCCAGAGTTCGCGCTCGCGCTCAACGGTCTTGAAGAAGAGGTCATCCTTACCGCTCACATGCAGGTAGATGCTGCCCTTGGCAATGCCCGCGTCACGGGCGATATCATCGACAGATGTGCGGCGAAAGCCATAGTGGGCAAAGCGATTGGCCGCCGCCTCGAGAAGTTGATCCAGTTTGTCCATACTGCTCCATGCCAGAACTGACCAAATGACCGAAAACACAAAACCAGTCAAACGGGTCATATGGTCATGCATTTTGAGGGGATTGTCAAGGGGGGTGGGGAGCTTTTCTTCCGACCAGTGGTCCGACCACTGGTCGGACCAGCATCCCCCCAAAGCTGCAACTCTCTAAAAAGAGTTTACTCAGCCCTTGAAACCCATTCCCTGTTTTGCGGTATTAGTGTTGTACTGTGGTAAAACACTGGAACGATAATGGATCAGAACTGGAACGACAGGGAACCGCTCTTTCTGCAGATTCGCGAACGGATCGTGCAGCATGTGCTGAGCGGCGCGCTGAAGGCCGACGAGCAGCTGCCTTCGGTGCGAAAGGTCGCGGCCGATCTGGCGGTCAATCCGATCACCGTGATGAAGGCCTATCAGCTGCTGGTGGATGAGGGAATTCTGGAAAAGAAAAGGGGGCTGGGCATGTATGTGACCGAAGGTGCTTGGCGCCGCCTGCTGGAGGCTGAGCGGGGCCGTTTCCTGAAAGACGAATGGCCGCGCATGCTCAGGCGCATTCAGCAGCTGGGGCTTGAACCGGCCGAACTTCTTGCGGAATTGAACTCAAACAGCTCGGGAGAAGCATCCCATGACTGAACTTCTAAATGCACGCAATCTGGGCAAATCCTATGGGGACAAGCGGGCGCTCGATGGCGTCAACCTGAAGCTGGAGCCCGGCCGCATTTACGGCTTGATCGGACCAAACGGCGCGGGCAAGAGCACGCTGCTCAAGTCGATTCTGGGGCTTTTGCGCTACGATGGTGAGCTGAGCGTGGCCGGTCTGGACCCCCATCAGGACAGGGCCCGCATGCTGGAGCAGGTGAGCTTCATTGCCGACGTTGCCAGCCTTCCCCGCTGGATTCGCGTCAGCCAGCTGGTGGAGTACATGGCAAGTGTACACCCCACCTTCAATCGCGAGGCCTTCATGCGCTTCTTTGAACGAACGGAGATCAGTCCCGGGCAAAAGGTGGCAACGCTTTCCAAGGGCATGACGACCCAGCTGCATCTTGCGCTTGTCATGGCCATTGACGCCCAGCTCCTGATTCTCGATGAGCCAACACTCGGGCTGGATATCCTTTACCGCAAGCAGTTCTACTCGAGTCTGGTGAGCGAATTTTTCAGCGAAGAGCGCGCGATCATCGTGTCCACGCATCAGGTCGAAGAAATCGAGCATATCCTGACCGACCTGATTTTCATCAAGCGCGGCAAGCTGATCCTGCAGGAATCAATGAGCAAACTGCCCGAGCGCTTTGTGCAGCTGAGGACGAGCGCTGAGAACCTGGACGCGGCACGCGCCCGGTCGCCGATTTTCGAGCAGCAGCTCTTTGGCCAGCATATTCTGATCTACGATGGTTGTCAGCGGCAGGCGCTTGAGCCTCTGGGCGAACTGGGCACGCCAGGTGTTGCGGACCTCTTTGTAGCGATGATGGGAGGGGAGAAATGAACAGCCAGAGCACGATGCAGATCGGCGGCAACCCGGAATACAATGGTCGCTGCAAAGCATTCTTCATGCTCCTCAAGCGGGAGCTGTGGGAACACCCCTGGCTAGTTCGGATGCCAGCACTCCTTGCCGGCCTTGCCGTCGCCGGAGCCTTGCTAAGCCTCTTTGCGCCGTCCATGATCAACAATGAACTGATCGAGTCGAGCGTCGGGCAGAGCATCCTGCTTAATCAGGAGCTGGGTCTTTCGGGAAACAGTTCGCTGCGCGTGGAGCTTGGGGAAATCACTCTGGGCAACAGTCTTCGCGTTCTGGAGCAGGTGCCCGAGGAGCCGCGCGGACAAATGCTGAACATGGTTCTGACGGCCGGAATGCGCTTGATGCTGATCGTACTGGCCTGGGTCTTTCCTGGCTACATCTGGAAAGCTCTCTCGGAGGAACGGAAAGACAAAAGCGCACTCTTCTGGAAATCGCTACCACTGTCAGCAGGCGAGCTGGTCGGCTCCAAGGTGATGGTTGCAACAATCGTCTATCCGCTGATTATTCTGCTGAGCCTGCTGGCGGCAGCACTTGGAACGCTCCTTGTTTACAGTATTGCCGCCATCTTCAACGGCATCAACCCCATCACGCTTTTCTGGAGCGTCAGCGCACCATTCAGTCTGATGCTGCGATTTGCAGGCAAACTCTTTGTGGACATCCTCTACTTCTTCCCCTTCATCGGTTTTGCCCTGATCGCTTCAACCCTTGCCATCGAGCGGAAGGGGCTTATAACCACGGCTCTGGCCGGGGGCGCAATCATGGTGGATGCCTTCTGGTTTGGCGGCGGACATGTCTGGAGCTGGATGCTGCGTCACGGCATGCCGCCCGGTCTCAGGCTCGGCGGAAGAGTTGATCAGGAGTTCAGTGATATGCTTGGCGCAGGGATGGTGGCAGAACACCTTTCCTTCGACCTGGTGAGTGGTGTCCTGCTCGGCCTGCTGTTGATCTTTACTGCCACCCGGCTCTACCTGCTGCGTGAAGAAAAGTAGGTCTTGCACATTGTAACACAGGAGGGGCCTTTATGGCCCCTCTTTTTGTATCACGAAGGATTTACTTTCCACCGGCCGCAAGGGCTGATGGGCTCTGACAGCCATTGATCGCAGGAGCCTGCTGCACAAGTTCATCACGCTCAATGGCATCCACCATGAAGAGCGCAAAGTCGATTCGCCGAGTCAGGTTACTGGCGAGAATCGGATCACCCACATGCTGACTCCACACGGGAAGACCCTGACTTGCTCCTTCTTCAAGATCGCTGCCACGCACAACCGTCCATTTTGTATCACTGGCAAAGATCCGTCGGCAGGCCTCAACCTGGTCATCAAGTTCTACCAGTCTGAAGAAGCGAGCCAGCGGGCCGAAGAGCGTGACGATGAGCCTGAGTTTCAGGCTGTATACATCCTTGCCATCCCGCGAGATATGCCAACCACAGGAAAAGATCAGGCGCGCATCCGGCCGGGCATAATCCATGACAGCCTGTGCCGTGCCCGATGAGTACTGCTGAACGCCCCAGGGTGCCAGCACGGTCAGGACTGCATCACAGCCTTTCACCGCCTTTTGTATCACGTGGCGATCATTGGTTGCGCCTGTGTGGATGGTGATTTTATCCCCAAAGCGAGACAGTTTGTTCGCGCTCTTTTCGCGACAGACGCCCGTTACCTGCCAGCCCCGATCAAGTGCCTGCTGCACCATGTACTGCCCGAGTTTTCCGGAAGCTCCAACAATGCAAAGCCGTTTCATGCTCTCCCTTTCCGTGCACACGCAGTCTGCCTGCACCATGACTGATGAAGTCGACATTCAGTGGATGCCGATTGAGTTGTGATACAAGATGTGGCTTCGGGGGAGCGTGAAGCCGCTGCGTCGGGTGTTTTTCCTTCCTGCCCGCTAATCTGCCTGTGGAGCCATGACAATGGTCTCGTAGGGCATTTCGACGTTGGCCTTGCGCAAGGCGAGGAAGAGCTTCTCGCGTAGCTCGTAGCGGACCGGCACATGGCTTCGCTCGTCGCTTAGCCAGACGCGAAACTGCATGGCCACGTTGTAATCATTAAGTGCCGTAACCACCACCGAAGGCGCGGGATCGGCCATCAGGCGTGTATCACCGTTGTAGATGGCAAGCGCAACCTGCCTGGCTCGATCCAGATCCTCATTGACTCCAACCGTGAAATCAATGTCCAGACGGAGATGCGGGAAGTTGGTGTAGCTGGCCACCACCTTGTTGACGATTTCCGTGTTGGGAATCGCCAGCATGCGCCCGTCCAGCGTAACCACGCGGGTTGTTCGCAGCGTGATCGCCTCTACATGGCCGTAATCACCGCCAATGTCGATCAGATCACCAATGGTGAAGGGCCTGTCCCACAAAATCAGAAAGCCCGAAATCATGTTGGAAAGCGCGTCGCGCGCAGCAAATCCAATGGTCAGACCAGCCACTCCCAGACCTGTCAGCAGGCCGGCAATATCCACTCCCAGCTGGCCCAGCACCGTAACCGTTCCGATTGTACCGATCACAATCTTGGCCGTTGACTGTACCAGCGTGATCAATGTTGAATCAATTCCGGCCCTGCGCAGAACGGCATCAAGCCCTTTGCGTGCCATCGCCCAGACAAGCCAGAAAAGCAGCAGCATGAAAAGCGCCGAAAGCAGTCTGGGTGCCCAGCCCGCAAGGTTGTTGGCCAGAGTATGGAGGTCGATCTGGTCGATCAGCTCTGTTATGAAGCTTTTCATCTGAACTCTGGGTTGGTGAAGGCTGAGGGTGCTGTGGAAATGTGCCAAAGACAAAGCTTAGCAATTGCACTTTTGACGCCCATCCCTCCTCAGACTGTTCAAAATCCGGCACCTTCGACAATCTTCTGCCCAAGGTGAGTAAGCTTGGAATTTGGAATCCTATTGATAGTCAATACTCTTTAGCGCGCTCAATTCTGGCTTCATTTTTGCTCGCACGAGGGCGTTTAGACAATGATGTATGAGAGAAACCATGCACCAAGCTCCCCGAATTCTGACCCTGAGCGTGCTCCTGGCAAGCGCGGTGACGGCACAGGCCTTGAATGTGCCGGGATTCAGCGCCCAGAACCTGCGCATCGGCCTGGATCCAATCGAAAACCTGTCGCCTGCGGCCGCAGACCTGAGCCTGGCCAGCCTGGCCTTGCGGGGCAATGAGCTCGTGCTCAGGATTGGAACTCGCGCGCCCTGGGAAGGTGAGATCAGCCTGCTGGTAGAAAGCCCGCAGCTGCGCCTTCGCCTTGTTGGTACCAGTCAGCTTTTGCTCGAAAATTGGCAAGCAGGCCAGTGGAAGCAGGCGGACAGTGTGCGTGCACATCTCGAGCGCGCTGCCGGCGCAGCCGTTTTCGAAGTGGCCATTCCTGAGAAATGGCAGTCTGAACTGCAGGATGCTTTTGTCGGCAACTCCCTTGTGATACAAACGCTGGATGCAGCGGGCAAACTTGTCGACCAGCTTGATCAGGGCATGCGCGATGGCAGCCGCACCGATCACCATGTCGCTTTTGTGCATCACGGCAATCAGGGCCTTACCTGGACGGATGTTTTGTGGGGTGATGAAGCCGATGCGCACGAGCAGCACTGGGCGGACTATCTGGACACGGGCTCGCTGCATAATGGTTTCGATGAAGTGCTCGGCTTGCATGACCTGCTGGATGTGCCGGGCAATTTCCACGTGAGCGGAACACTGCAGTCAGCTGCCGCCTGGTATTATCCGGATGGCGCTGTTGAAGGCTGGAACGAGTGGCTGGCGCGCGGTGTGACAGAAGGCTGGGCTGCCATGCTGACCTCGGCCTATGCCCAGCACATCATGCCTTTCGTGCAGGATTCGATGAATGACTGGTCCGTCAGCGTGCATGCCTCCATGACCGAATGGCGCTATGGCTACACGCCGCACGTGGCCTGGGTGCCGGAGCGAGTCTGGGTCAGCCCGACGGACAATGACGGCAACCCCTGGGATACTTCTGCCCATGTGGTGGACTGGATCGGTGACGACTGGCTGCCGCACGGCGTCTGGGGTGTTCTGCTGGACCAGGAAGAACACTGCGACTACCAGAACAACTGGGCCAACGATCGCCATATCTACACGATCAGCATACCTGAGCAGGGCGATTTGCAAATCCTGCCGATCAACGGTCCCTTCACCGGCGCTTGTCACCACGATGCCGGCGATGCCTGGAATCAGATTATCAGCAGCAGCGCCGATGAACTTCTGATCTACGGCACAGACTGGGAAGTCGTGGCCGAGGTGGCAGGCTTCGCCGATCAGTTCCCGAATGCACTGAACAACATGATCTGGCTCGTGCAGCAGATTGCCGGCGCTTCCGGAAGTGTGCAGAGCATGAAGCTGGACGAAGCGCTGGGCGGTTTTTCCGGCGGCGCGATCAATCTGCAGAACGGTACCTACGGCCTGCTGGGTGGCCGCGGCGGCTACGGCAGCGACTGGCTGAGCCCGGGCACGCACAATTCCTGGTACGGACACTGGGCCTCCACGCCCGGCGTCTCTGACCAGCACAGTCCCCAGTGGGATAACGGCAGCATCTGGTACAACACCTGGAGCCACCTGATGGCCGGGCCCGACAACGGCCTGTCCGGGCTGGCCTGGACCGTGATGATGACCAATCTCTACGAAACCGGCTGGCATGACGGCACGGAAATTTCCGGCTGGATCAATCGCTATTCCGGCCACATCAAGAATGCCCGCGTCTACAGTGAGGCTGCGCGCTGGTCCGATGGTACCGCCTTTACAGGAGTGGGTGCCGAGTTCAACGATATCGATGCAGACGGTGTGGACGAAGTCGTGCTCTGGAATGAAAAACTGATGGCCGTCTTCGAGTCGATTGGTGGTCGCGCACCATGGATCTTCGCCCGTGATACAACTGGAGCGGTCAGCGTGGTTGGCTCTTGTAACACCTACTGGGTGGACACGGAGGGCGATTACAACGATGGCGCCAGCAACAATCATGTGGCGGCCTTCTCGGATGTCAGCCCCAACACTGAGCATGATCTCTACACAATGAGCATCGACACAGTTGCGGCCGACTTCGCCCGTGTCAGCTTCAGCCACGCTGGCGGACTGCAAAAATCCATGACGCTTGCTGAGGACAATGCCTGGATGCAGGTTGATTACAACGCGCCCGGCGAAGTCTACGTCAAGCACGGCTTCACGCCCGACTACATGGATCTGCTCTACAACGCGGAGACCGAGCGCCTGTGGGATCCGGACGCCATCTGGCCGCAGAGCGCCTGGATGGGGCAGCGCAACAACACATCGGGCTGGACGGGCGCGCTCGTTCTTGGAAACGGTGGCGCCCTTCATTCGGGCGATTTCCAGGGGACGCTGGTCAGGGGCGATGAGCTCAGGGGCAGCGGGCAGTTTCGTTACATCTTCTATGCAGGGCCCGCTGCCGCACCTGATGCCGCTGGATATGTCAGCCAGCTCGAAACGCTATCCCAGCTGGATCTGGATGTCGCTGCCCCCCGCATGGCGACGACCGCACCCTTCATGGCACCCGACTTCGCCGTGCTCGATTTTAGCGAGCCGGTTGATGAAGCCAGCGCGAGCAACGCGGCCAATTATTCCCTCTCCGGTTTTCCGCCTTCCGTCAGCATCGTTTCCGCTCAGCGTGATACATGGTGGAATCGCGTGCTGCTGCGCCTTTCGGGACTGAATGCCGGTGACAGCGGCGTGATACATGTTTCCGGTGTTACAGATCTGGCCGGCAACGAAGTGGATGCTGCCTATGCAGAGGCAGCGTTCCAGATGCCCAATGGCCTGACGCCCCACACAATTCTGGTGGACGGCACAGCGGACTTCAATGCCCAGACGGAGGCGATGAATACAGGCACCGACAGCCTCTTCATCACCTGGGATGCGGATTATCTCTACATCGGGCACACGGGCACGGCCCTCAACACTGGTGGCGATCTCTTCGTCTATCTGGACACGGATCTGCTTGCCGGCAGTGGAGCCGCGCTGAGTGCCTGGGGAAGAGTCAACTTCGCCAGCGCACACCGGCCCGAGTACGAGCTCTCCATTGAGGGTGGTGGCAACAGCATGCAGATCAACTCGTGGGCGGGCAGCTGGAACTATGTCCAGTACGGCGCGCACGGTGGCTCTACCTACGAGGGCTGGACGGGCAATCTGCTGACGGAAATCAAGGTGCCCTGGTCGGATCTGGGTAACCCCGAGCAGGTGGCGATTTCTGCCAGCGTCAGTCAGGAAGACACGCAGACCACAACACTGGTCTGGCCGGAAAGCAACCCCACCGGCGCTTCGATTACCTTGAGCGACTGGTATATCTTTGCCCAGCCCGAGCTGCCCGGACCGATGCCGGCCATGGGCGTGATGCCCAATAATCTGGGCGGCGCGGGGCTTCAGGCAGTGAGCGACCTGCAGCTGGTCCACCTGGGCAACGGCAGTCTTCAATTGAGCTGGTCGGCTGTGTCCGGTGCCGCCAGCTATGCCGTATATCAGCTGGACGCGCCTTACAGCCAGGCGAGCGGGACACTCGTAAGTGAGCTGGCCGGAACCAGTCTGCTGCTGAGCGTTTCCGGTGATTCCGGCTTCTACCGGGTTGTTGCCAGAGATTTCTAAAAGCCTGTAACACAGGATGAACATAGACCAACATTCGATTTCATTTCAAGGAGAGATGATGAAGACATTCACGAAGAGCCTGTTTGGCGCTATGTTGGTTGCGATTCTGGCCGGAACCGCTCAGGCGGTGGTGGAAAGCAGCTACCTGCAGTGGCCCGAGAACGGCACCGAGCAGCCCAATGGCGGCGATCTTACCGTGTACTCCCGCGTGCTGAAGACGGGTTGCACGGGCGTTTGTGATACACTCGGAACCGAGTGTGCCGATCTTGTTTACACCTTCTATTACCGTGCACAGGGCGCGACGGAATATTCCACCGCCCCCCTCACGCTGAACACGGGCGACTGCTACACGCCGGAAGACGAGTACTCGGCCCTCATTCCTTTTGAGACCCTGAGTGGCGACACTGTCTTCTTCTATGCCGAGTACGGCGATCTCGATGGCAACATCGACTTCACCAGCCGCCCGGGCAGCGAGCAGTTCACCTTTACGGCCGAAGAGCCCGCATTCTATCTGCTGCAGGATGCAACGGGCGAAGAGTTCACCCTGCATGTCACGGGCGACTTCAGTTGCATTCAGCCCAGTGGCCAGGGTCCCGGCATCTCGGGTACTTTCAACGGTTGGGATTACAGCGTCATGACGCCGGCTGGCGATGGTCTCTACACCTATGACATGGTGATTCCTGCCAACAGCGCCCCGATCATTCAGTTCAAGTTCCGCAATGGAGCCGCCTGGGAATCGCTGCCGGGGGGCGCCTTTGCCAATCGCGAGTACGAAATCCTGCCCGGCGCGACTGAAGATGTCTACATGGGCTACTGGAACAACGAAGTTGAGTGCCCGTGCGAAGAATTCAACCTGACGATGAATCAGCAGGTGATTTTCTCCGTGGACATGAGCCATCAGGATCCTGCCAGCTATGCCGGTGGCGTTTCCATTCAGGGTAACCACGAGCCCCTCACCTGGAACGCCGGTGACAACCTGCTGAGCGATGTCGATGGTGATGGCGTCTATACGCTGAGCATTTCCTTCCCCTCCGGGACGGTCAACAGCGCCGAATACAAGTTTATCAAGAGTGCTGACGGAGCCGCCTGGGAGTGGGAAAACAGCATTGCCAACCGCTTCCTCTGCATGCCCGGTACGCCCTTCATGGTTGCGCCGGTTGTCTTCTTTGACGACTACGAGCCCGCGCCCGGCACCACAGTTGATGTGGAAGCCACCTTTATTGCGGACCTCAGCTGCATGGATCCCGCGCTGTATGAAGGCGGCGTCTCGCTGCAGGGCATGAATGCTCCGCTTGACAACAACGAAGGCTCCACGCCCATGACCGGTGTGGACGGTGTCTTTGAAGTGACCGTGACCTTCCCGGCCGGAACTCCCTTCAATGTGGAGTACAAGTTCGCCCGCTACGATCTGGCCACTGCGGACTGGGTCTGGGAGTGGGACGGTGATTTCACCAACCGTCAGCTGACTATCAGCGATGACGCGCCAGTCATCACGGTCGGCCCCATCCTCTGGGAAGACTACATCTGCCCGGCCGAAGTCAGCATCAGCTACGCAACCGGTCAGGTAACGCTGGACTGGACGGCTGTTCCGGGCGCTGTCAGCTACAATGTCTACTCGGATGCCGATTGCTACGGCCTCTTCGAGAACCTGGCCGATAGTACGGCCAACACCACAATCACGCTGCCGGCGGCTTCTGACGCCTGCTACCGCGTGACGGCTGTCGTAGAATAAAGCCAGTCAGATCCAATGCAAAGCGCCCGACCACCTGGCCGGGCGCTTTTTCTTTCCTGTCCGCCACGCTCGTTTTCGGACAGGTCTTTTCGAAGGAAACAGTCGGATTAGCGGATTTCGAGCTTGCGTGGCAGGGACTGGGCGGCCTTTTTCAGCTGAATGCGCAGAAGGCCCTTGTCCATGTTCGCCTCAATGCTCTCGCGGTCGATTTCTTCAGTCAGGCGATAACGCTTTTCGAAGCTGCCGTAGAGGCGGCTGGAATGCAGCAGTCGATCCGTTTCTGCACGCGCCTCGCGGGTTCTGGCGCCCTTGACCACCAGTTCATCCCCGTCCAGTTGCAGCTCCACGTCTTCACGATCCATGCCGGGCAGTTCCAGCATCAGGTCCCATCCGTGCTCACGCTCAATAAGCTCGCTGCGCAGCATCTTGCTGAAGCTCTGGCCTTCGCTGTTCAGGCCGTTCAGGCTGCGGCTGATTTCACGGTGCAGGACGGCGGGAAGCAGGCTGTTGATCATCATGATGGTTCTCCTCGTTATGCAATTTGTTGTGTTTCTGTTTTGTCGCATCGACGGAAGAAGCTTAAGCAAAGCCGATGCCAGTTTTTCAACATGTTGATAATCAAGGAGATCGCTTCAGGCGCGCATGGAGACCGGGTCTTCTGGGCTCTCTTGCCCTGACAGGCCATGTCAGATTGACAGAAGGAGCGACAGAATGACGGGGCAGAGTCAGGGCCTGTCAGGTTTGTGCGGCTTTGTAGAGGAAATCAGTCAGTTGATCTCTGCCAACTCATCAAAGATGTAGTCTGAAGGATCCTTGTGCTGGCCGTTGACACGCACTTCGTAATGAAGGTGGGATGAAGTGCTGCGGCCGGAACTACCCACATCGCCAATTCGCTCGCCGCGCTCAACCTCCTGGCCGTTGCGCACGCGAATCTTTGAAAGGTGCCCGTAGACGGTCACGATGCCATTGCCATGATCGAGCTTGATCACGCGGCCAAAACCGGGAACGCGCCCGCTCTGGATCACACGGCCACCCGCCGGGGCGTAAACGGGCGTGCCCTTCGCTGCCTGAAAGTCCATGCCCTTGTGCATGCGCCTGCGACCCGTGAAGGGGTCGTTGCGGTAGCCATAGCGGCTTGAGATAAAGCCGTTGTTTACGGGTGGAATCGAAGGCATGCGATCCAGTTCGTCGGCGCGCATGGCCAGACGCTCGGCGGATTCCAGAAAGGACTCGCGCAGGAGGCTGGCCTCACGCAGGAGCTGATCGATGCTCTCACTGCTGACAGAGCCCAGTGTGGTGTTTTCGGGCTCGTAAACCGCGCCACCCACAGCCATGCGGCGCACGTCATCCGAGATAGGATCCAGCGCGGCCAGATTGCGCAGCTTGCGATCCAGACGATGCAGACTGTCAACTTCTGCACGCAGCAGGGCGACTTGACTGCCCAGACTGGCAACATCAAGGGAAATCTGTGCGTTTTCTTTAACAAGCTTCGATTTTTCAATGTCACTGTGAAAACGGAAGCCAATCAGGATAGCGGCCGAAAGACACGCCACCGTCAGGGCCTTCTGCGCGTAACGCAAAAAGCCGCCGGACTGCTGGCGGGGGGGCTGCTGGAGGCTGTTCTGCTGTGGATGCTGTTCCACTCGCTTCCCGAATTCAGTGTGACTGCAACAAACCATTTTAGGAAATGCGCGGCGCATGTCAAGCCATCTCCTTTAAGAAGAGGGCACAGAGCCTGCTCTTGGAGTTGCATCTCGAAGCCTCCCTTTCTAACTTGCCCAATTGCCAAAAATTCAATGTTTGGACGTGGAAGGAGCTTTCCATCACGATGGAACAGCAAAACAACAAGCTCAGCTGGATCATCCTGCTTGCTCTGATCGCCGTGGCGGCCTGGAAGGTCTACCCGACCGTACAGCTTGCCACCATTAGCGACGAAGCCTGGCAGTCGAAGAGTCCTGAACAGCAGGTAGAACTGCGCAAGAAAACCATCAAGCAGGGCCTGGACCTGCAGGGCGGCATGCACATGGTCCTGGAAGTGGATCTTGTGGAACTGATGCGCGGTCTGGCCGACAAGCGCGCCGATGCCCGTTTCCGGGAGCGCATGGATCGCGTTGAGACGCGTCTGGATGCCCTTTCCGATTTCTGGGTCATCTTTGCCGAAGAGTTTCAGGATGCGCAGCTCAGCGAATACTTCGGCGAACGCCGTCAGACCAACGACGAGATCATTGCCGATCTGAAGACGCAGTCCACCGACGCCATCGACAACTCACTGGTCATCCTGAGGAATCGTGTTGACGGTTCCGGTCTGCAGGAACCCAGTATCACCAAGCAGGGACAGCGCCGCATCGTGGTCGAGCTGGCCGGTGTTTCGGATCCCGAAGCCGCCCGCCGCATGATCGGCAAGACGGCCCTGCTTGAGTTCAAGCTGGTCGAGGATGTTCCCCGTACCAATCAGGTCCTGACGGAGATCAATGATCTGCTGAAGGCCGAAGCCGGGGAAAGCCTTGCCGAGACCACGCTGAGCGAAGAAGAGCCCGCGCTGACTGAAGAAGCCGGCGAAGAGGTGGTTGCCGAAGCCACAGAAGAGCTTGATCCGCTGGCAGAGAACGCGGATGAAGCTTTCGATCCGCTGGCTGAAGACGCCGCCGCCGAGCTGGATGCCGGCACGGGCAATCCCCTCTACGACCTGCTGCTGGCCGTCCCCGGCCGCAACAGCGTGATGGTTGCCGAATCCAACCGCGATGCCCTGATGGAGATCCTGGCCCGCGACGATGTGCGCGAGCTGGTTCCCCCCGGCATGAACCTCCTGCTGGGCCGCATGGAAGAGATGAACGGCATCGTGGCCGCCGAGCTTTTCCTTGTTGAGGCTGAATCACAGCTGACGGGTAAGGCGCTCGAGACCGCTGGTGTCAACATCAATCAGGGTCAGACCGGTGCCAATGCCGGTGCCGCCATCGTTGAACTGCGCATGAATCGCGACGGCGCTCGCCGCTTCGCGCGTATCACGGGCGACAACACGGGCCGTCGTCTGGCCATTGTGCTGGACAACCGCGTCTTCATGGCGCCCAACATCCGCTCCAAGATTCCCAACGGACAGGCCATCATCGAAGGCATGGAGTCCATCGAGGAAGCCAAGGAACTAGCCAACTTGCTGAAGCACGGTGCCCTGCCCTCGACGGTCAAGCCGATCGAAGAGCGCACTGTGGGCCCAAGCCTTGGTCAGGAGAGTGTGCGTCAGGGTGCCTTCTCGGCCATGCTCGGCTTCTGTCTGGTCATTCTCTTCATGGCCATCTACTACAAGAAGTCCGGCATTTTCTCCGTGATCGCCCTGCTGCTGAACATGCTCTTCATCATGGCGATCCTTGCCGGGTTCGGCGCTACGCTTACCCTGCCCGGTATTGCGGGTATCGTCCTGACGATTGGTATGGCGGTGGACGCGAACGTGCTGATCTTCGAGCGTATACGCGAAGAGCTGCGCAAGGGCAAGTCGGTGCGCAATGCAGTTGAGGCAGGCTACGAGCAGGCCTTCAGCACCATTGTTGACGCCAACGTGACCACCTTCATCGCCGGTATCGTGCTGTATCAGTTCGGTTCCGGCCCCATCCGCGGTTTCGCCCTCACGCTGATGATCGGCATCGCGGCATCCATGTATACGGCCATCAAGGTGACGAGGCTGCTCTTCAATGCCTTCACCAATTACCAGACGGCCAACAAACTGAGCATCTAAGGACGCGTCATGCAGATTGTTCGTGATACACACATCAACTTCGCTGGAATGCGCGGCAAGGCGCTTGTGCTTTCCAGCCTGGTGCTGATCATAGGCATCGTGTCCATGTTCGTGCGCGGCTTTGCCACCAACATCGACTTTACCGGCGGCTCCGAACTGCAGTACCGCTTCGAGCAGCCGATCACCGAGAGCCAGATTCGTGATGCCCTTACCGGCGGCGGTCTGGATGCCGAAGTGACCACCCTGCGCAGCGAGGACGTGACACATCCTGACTGGATGGTCAAGCTGGGCGCGGATGTTGAGGGCGAAAAGGAAGCCGTCGAGCGCATCTTCAAGCAGTCCTTTGCTGGCAACGGCTTCGAACTGCGCGCCTCGCACAAGATCGGCCCCCGTGTGGGAGAAGAGCTGAAGTGGGATGCCACCTGGTCCATTCTTTGGGCCATGTTCTTCATTGTGATCTACATTTCCGTGCGCTTTCAGTTCATGTACGCCGTGGGCGCGCTGCTGGCGCTGGTGCACGATATCCTGATCACACTCGGCATCTTCTCGCTTTTCCAGGTGGAGATCAGCCTGCCGATTATCGCCGCGCTGTTGACGATTGTCGGTTACTCGCTGAACGATACGATTGTGGTTTACGATCGCATTCGTGAAAACGACAAGAAGCTGAAGGGCACAAGCTTCATCGGCAAGGTGAACGAAAGCATCAACCAGACGCTGAGCCGCACCCTGCTGACCTCGATGACTACTCTGGTTGTTGTTGTCGTGCTCTTCATCTTCGGCGGTGAGACACTGCACAACATGGTCTTTGCGCTGATGATCGGTGTGATCGTCGGTACCTACTCTTCGATCTTTGTCGCCTCGCCGGTATTGATCGAATGGCACGACCGAGTTGCGGCAAAGGCCGCGCTGCGCAAGTAGACAAAAGATGAAAGCGCTTCCCGACGTGATACACGACACGGGAATTCTGCCACGTTGACACTGAGGCCCCGGTTCAGCCGGGGCCTTTGCATTCAGGGGTGAAGCATGCCAGCAACCGTACTCGTCGGTGCCCAGTGGGGTGATGAAGGCAAGGGCAAGATCATTGATGCTCTGGCGCCGCAAATCGATCTCGTCGCCCGCTTTCAGGGTGGCCCCAATGCCGGTCACACGGTGATTGTAGGCAGCGAGAAAATCGTGTTACACCAGGTGCCCACAGGCATTTTGCATGCAGGCATCGACTGTGCAATTACGCCAGGCGTGCTGCTTGACCCCTGGGAGCTTTCCGATGAGCTGAAAATGCTGGCGGCCACCGGACGCGACCTTTCCGGTCTTCTGATCAGCCCCTCCTGTCATGTGATCATGCCCTGGCATCGTGCGCTGGACAAGGCTCGGGAAGCGGATCTGGCGCGGCGACTGGGCAAAGAGGCTGCCATCGGCACCACCGGTCGCGGTATTGGCCCCTGTGCCATGGATAAAGCCGGCCGACATGGTATTCGTCTGGGCGATCTGCTGGACACGGGTCGAATGCGCACGCGTATCACGGAAGAAGTTGACCGCGTCAATCGTCAGCTGGAGCTGCTGGGCGCCGAACCCGTCGAGCTGGAACCACTCTTTCCTTTCTGCGAGCATGTGGCGGATGAACTTCGCCCATGGGTCCGTGATACAAGGAGCCGCCTCTACGAGATCCTTTCTTCCGGTGGCAGACTGCTGATGGAAGGCGCGCAGGGAGCCATGCTGGACATCGACTGGGGCACTTATCCCTTTGTCACCTCAACCAGCCCGATTGCGGCCGGTGCCTGCATTGGGGCTGGCATTCCCATGCGTGAAGTTGATCAGGTGATCGGCATTTTCAAGGCCTATGCAACACGGGTGGGGAACGGGCCCTTTCCCAGCGAGTTCCCTGCCGGTGACTTTGCTGATGAGTTCCGTCTGAAGGCCGGTGAGTTTGGCGCTACCACTGGTCGTCCGCGTCGCTGCGGCTGGTTCGACCTTGTTGCCGCGCGCTATGCCTGTCAGATCAATGGATTCACGGATCTTGTGATCACCAAGCTGGATGTGCTGGATGGTATGGATGAAATTCAGGCAGCAACGGCTTACCAGCTGAAGAGTGGCACACAGGAAAGCATGCCCGAAGACTTGAGACTGCTGGAGGATCTGGAGGGATGCGAACACGCCTCCTTCAAGGGTTGGCGTGATACAGGCACTGCACGCAGCTGGCAGGAGCTTCCCGCGGAAACACTAGCGTACCTTGCCTGGCTGGAAAAGCAGCTGGATACATGCATCAGCTGGGTGAGCAACGGCCCTGAGCGCAGTCAGCTGCTGGCGCGAGAAGGAGCCTGATTCCGTGACACGCATGAAGACGGGTCTGATCGGTTGCGGCGCGGCCGGAAGCCACGCCCTGCGTTGGCTTCTTCAGGCTGGCGGTATTGCGCCTGTCTGGGCTGTTGATCAAAGGCCTTTGCCGGCCTTCATGAGTGGACTTCAGCCAGGGCGCGAGCTGTCGGACAAGCCGGGCGTGGAGCTGATTCTGCTGGCCGTTCCCGATGACAGCCTGCCGCGTCTGGCCGTCGAACTGGCCTCACGCTGGACAGATGGACTGAAGGGCGTGATTGTCGCACAGCTCTCCGCAGCAAGTCCGCTTGCCGTATTGAACCCTCTGGTGGATCGGGGCGCGAAAACGGCCATGCTGCATCCTTTGATGAGCTTTCCCAGACGCCCCGGGCTGGATGATCCAATTATTCCGATTCCGCGCTGGGCCATTGCCGCTTCAGCCGAAGAGCGCGGCCGCCTGCATTCGTTGCTGGGCCAGGCTCATGTGATCGAGCTGGATGAAAACGAGCAGGTGCCCTACCATCTGGGCTGTGTGATCACGGCTAACGCGCTCTCGGTTTTACTGGGAGCGACAGAGGGACTGCTGGATGGCCGCCGTCTGAATGCAGACATGCTGGCGCCGATCCTTGAGCAAGTTATCGCCAACAGCCGTGAAACAGGTGGATTGGCAAGTCTGTCCGGCCCCCTGACGCGCGGTGATCGGTCAACGGTTAAGCGACATCTGGACTGGCTTTCCGAGAATCGTCCGGATCTGGTTGAGCTTTATCGTCAGATTCAGCAAACTGCTCTGGCGCTGCGGGAACCTTTGGGTGACAGCGCGAGTTCGAGCCTGAATGTCTGGCTTGAAACCCCCAATCATTCCAATCAACAGGAGCAGCTCTGAAGACTGGTTCTCGTCTTGTATCACGACCAAGGAGATTAGCATGAGTCGACGAATCCTGTGGGCCGATGACGAGATTGAGCTGCTGCGTCCCCACGTAATCATTCTGGAGAAGCAGGGCTACGAGGTTGTCGGTGTTACCAATGGCGAAGACGCCCTTGAGCAGGTGCGGACGAGCCAGTTTGACATGGTGCTGCTGGATGAAATGATGCCCGGCAAGACGGGGCTGGACACGCTGCTGGAGATCAAGAAGCTGGATCCCGCTCTGCCCTGCGTGATGGTGACCAAAAGCGAGGAAGAATCGCTGATGGATCAGGCCATCGGGCGGCAGATTGACGATTACCTGACCAAGCCCGTCAACCCTTCGCAGATCATTGCCGTCTGCAAGCGCAACATCGAGCGACGCCGTATACAGGGGCGTTCGATGAGCGAGCAATACATGCAGGGCTTGGCCCGCATCGGTCGCACACTGGCGATGGATGCAAGCTGGCAGGACTTTCAGAGCATTCATCAGGACCTGTGCGCATGGGAGCTGGAGCTGGACGAGCACCCTGAGCTTGCTTTCAGGCAAACGCTGCTTGACCAGCGCCGCGACTGCAACCGCGAGTTTTCCCGCTTGATCGAGCGCAACTATCTGGACTGGATTCAGACAGGGAACGAAGGCCCAGTTTTCTCGCCCGGAGTGGTACGTGAGTATCTGGTGCCGCTTTTGCGTGAAGATCGCCCGGTCCTTTTCTGCGTGATCGACTGCATGCGCATGGATCACTGGATGGTGCTGGAGAAGGCCCTGCAGGATCGTTTTCGCATTCGGCGCGAGTGCCACTGGTCGATTCTTCCTTCGGCGACGCCCTATTCGCGTAATGCGATTTTTGCCGGAATGTTCCCTTCGGACATTGCCCGCGCGCACCCCGAGCTCTGGGCGCGCAACATGGAAGACGAGGGAAACACCAACCGCCACGAACGGCAGTTTCTGGATCACCAGCTGAAGCTTAACGGCCTCGAGTTCAAGCCCGCGCACAAGTACATCAAGGTGATCGACCTTGACGAGGCGAACGACACACTGAAGAAGGTGGACAACCTTTTCAATCATCGTTTTGTTTCGATGGTCTGGAACTTCGTTGACATCCTGGCGCACAGTCGTAATCAGAACGATATCGTGCGTGAGATGGTGCCGGATGAAGCCGCCTATCGCAGTGTAGTCTCAAGCTGGTTCCGCCACAGCGCCCTGTATCACATTCTGGAGGCCTTCCGCGAAAAGGGCTACACGATTGTGATCACAAGCGATCACGGCTCCATTCGCGTGCAGAAGGGCGCACGGGTCTACAGCGATCGTGACGCAACACGCGGCGTGCGCTACAAACTGGGCCGCAACCTGCGTCTGGAGGATGATCGTACCGGTGTCTTTGTGGACCGCCCCGAGCATTGGAGACTGCCTCACACAACCCAGAGCGAGACCATGGTTTTCGCCACAGAGGATCACATGTTCCTCTATGGCAACAATTTCAACCAGTACCAGAACCAGTTCCGCGACAGTTTTCAGCACGGCGGCATTTCACTGGAAGAGCTGGTGCTGCCAGTGGCCATTCTGGAGCCGCGCTGATGGCTCTGCTCGATTCCGTTCCCAGCGGCATGTTTACGGGCTGGATCAGCCTTTCCTCGCTTGAGGAAACACGGCGCCTCGGTGCTGAACTGGCCATAATGGTCAAGCCCGGTGATACAATTCTTCTTGAAGGCGAACTGGGCGCGGGCAAAACCAGCCTGGTGCAGGGCTTTAGCAAGGGGCTTGGCATTGATTCGGTTGTAACCAGCCCGACCTTCAGTCTCTGCAACATTCATTCGAAACCCGGGCTGGAGCTGCATCACTACGATTTGTATCGCATTGAAGATGAAGAGCGGCTGCTGGCAATCGGTTTTGAGGAAAGTCTGGAAAGCGAGGCCATCGTCTTGATCGAGTGGCCGAGACTGGGTGCAGGCTTCTACCGGGGCAAACAATTACTGGTTCAACTGGAGCATGAGGGCGATGGGCGCAGGTTTCGCTGTGGCTGGTTTGCCGCTCAGGATCTTTTTAGCACGTGATACAGGTTGTCCAGGTTTCCATCGAGCTTCTTTCCCTCGGGAACCTGACGAAACTGCGCATCAAAAACGGCTTCCAGTGTGAAGCCGTTTTCTTTTGTCATACGGACAAAGTCCTCGGGTAGCCAGAGGCGCGTCAGATGGCGAGTCTCAATGCATGTGTCACCATCCGGCCCGCTCACATTCAGTGTGCAGGTTTCGTGAGAAAGGCCCGCGGCACGATCTTCCCGGGTTTCCCAGACAACTTCCACATGTGTGTCACCGCGCGTGGCATCCCAGCGGTAGATCTTGGGCCGGCGCCGGGCGGGCATGGCATAGCTCAGATCGATTACATAAACCGCCCCGGCCTTAAGCATGTCTCTTGTGTGTGACAAATGCCTGGCAACATCTTCCTCGCTAATCAAATAACGGAAGCTGTTGATGGTCACAAAGGCGCCATCAACCTGATTGCCTGCCTGAAAGTCCTGCATGGAGGCTTCATGCAGCTGGCACTGATCCAGAAGGCCTTCCCGCTTCAGGCGCGCCGCGGCGTAATCAAGGGCTTCCCGTGATACATCGTAGCCCGTGATCTGATGCCCCATACGGGCCAGGCATTCCATGTTGCGCCCGGTTCCGCAGGCAGGCTCCAGCAAGGTGTGTGGAACACCGTTCCCAAAGAACTCCATGCATGTCAGAATGAACTGCAGCTCCTGCGTTACATCCCAGTCATAGGCGATGTCGTAGAGCTCGGCTCTGGAGTAAAATTCCCGACCATTGTGGCCGGGAATGGAAATGTTCTGGCGGGTTTCAGACATCAGTTACAGGCGCAGCCACCACCGCAGCAGCCGCTTTTGGGCGCTTCAGTCTTCGCTTCCTTTTTGGGAGCATCGGACTCTGTCTTTGGTGCGCCACCGGACTTGTAGTCTGTCTGGTAAAAGCCTGAACCCTTGAAAATCATGCCCGCGCCCTTGCTGATCAGGCGCTGAAGTTCAGGCTTGTTGCATGCGGGGCAGTCTGTCAGTGCATCGGCACTCATCGACTGAAAGGCTTCCAGTTCGTGACCGCATTCGCGGCAGCGATACTCGTAGGTCGGCATGGTCTCTCCATTTCTAGTTGCGCTCAATGTAGCAGAGAGGGGCGAAAGGCGGGGTGTGCTGGGTAGGCCGATGTGCGCTGGTCTGGACTCCCGCTTTCGCGGGAATGACAGGGAGTGACTTACTTCCTGCGTCCCTCATAGAAGAGGTGGCTGACCAGTCCGTGGGTGACGCCGCGGCTGCAGACGCGGGCGCGGTCGCGGCCTGTTTGCTGGATCAGGTCGCGCAGAAGCAGGAGAGCTTCCAGAATTGTATCACCGCTGCGCTGAATCATCGGAATCATGTTGCGCTGCTCGACGCTTAGGGCGGCATATTCCCGGTGAAGGATCAGCAGGTCGGCGGTGGTCAGCCAGGTGCCGTCCAGCAGATCCAGATCGTGAAAGCAGAGACCAATTTTGCAGGCGGCGGCAGTCCAGGCGGCATCGCCGGTTAGCAGGAAGGGGATCTCCGGGTTTTTGGCCAGCCTGTCTTTCGCGGGAAAAGCGGGGATGCTGCCTTCAGCAACAGGCTCGCGCGTGATGCCATTCTGCTGAACATGGAAGCGCGGCACCTTGCCGGGAATCTCGTGCGCAAACTGGCTGTGCCAGTAACCGGCCGTGGCACAAGCCAGCTCGCCACCGGGGTATTCGCCGCGCACACCGCGCAACATCCAGAGCGCTTCATCATCCGGATGCAAAACACGAACCGGCAACTTGAAGAGCTTCTTGAAGGCCATCACCATGAAATCGCGGTCCGGTTCATCCGGCTTGTCCAGCAGGCTGGCACTGATGGCAATGGTCACGGCTTCGGCGATGTCAGCAAAATACGCCATGGCTTCGCCGGCCTGGCGAATCATGCTTTCCTGCAGATCCTGACGCACAGAGCCCGTGTAGCGAAGGCTTAGATCGCTGCCATTTCGCATTACCTGATCGTGCATCAGAAAGAGTTTGTCGTGATGCTCTTCTTCATCCGGGGGCGCAGAGTCAAAAGGTTTGCGGGCCTTCGGGCCTGAATGCAGGTCGCTGCGGCGCGTCGAGGCCATAATGATGTGGGTGGAGCCTTCGCCCAGATGAATCACCAGGCCGCGCATCAGAACTCCAGAGATTCAGGCCGTGTGTAACAGAGGGAAATCCACTCGCCTCGCGGACGGATGACGGGGGGCTCAAGTTGCCATTCGCGGGCGAGTGCCAGCATGGCAGCTTCCTCCTCCTTGAGGATGCCCGCAACATAAAGCTTGCCACCCGGTTTTGTAAGACGGAGCAGGTCCATGAAAAAAGCTTCGATCACGGAGCGCTGGATGTTGGCGAAGACCAGATCGAACGTGTACTCGCTGCCCAGATCACGGGGCGTGCCCTGCACAAAGTGTGTCTTCACGCGGCAGCCGTTCAGGCGGGCATTTTCGCGCGATGTGTCAATCGATTCGACTTCAATGTCAAAGCCATAGGCGAAGTCTGCACCTTTGAGAATGGTGGCAATGGCAAGAATGCCGGATCCACAGCCTGCGTCACACACGGTCTTGCCGTCCAGGCTGCCCAGCTGGTCGATCCATTCCAGCATCAGGGCCGTGCTCTCATGAGTCCCTGTGCCAAAGGCATTTCCCGGATCGATTCGTATCACGGTGCGCGAAGGGTCTTGTGGTTCCAGCCAGGAAGGACAGACGCTCAGTGTATCACCGTAAAACTGCTCCTGCCAGCGGGACTTCCAGCTCTCGTTCCAGTCGCGGTCTTCGATGACCGAGCATTTGACACTCCAGGGTTGGCGGCTCTCTTTCATGCCGTCCAGCGCATCGACAAACTGCTCCATCTGGGCACGCAGCGCATCGGCTTCGGTTGGATCACCAAACCAGCCAATCAGGTCTTCGCCCTGCTCTTCAACGCCCAGGGCACCAAGGTCAAAGAGTTTGCCAGAAACGGGATCACGGTGTTCTTCGCGCACGTGCACGGCCAGCGAGAGACTCATCAGATTCCTTCCATCAGAAGTTTATGCATCACCCTGCCGACCGCTTCCAGGCTGGCCGGTGAGCAGATTTCCGGTGTATCACGCAGTGTATGCCACTCCGGAAAGTCAAAGTCGATAATGTCGATCATGGGGACGCCAAAGCGAATCAGCGAAGTGTGATCATCCTGCACGGCCGGACCCATGCGCCATTGTAAAATGTGACCATACCCCAGTTCGCCGGCCAGTGTCCAGATTCGGCGGCAGAGCGGCTGATTCTGCTGCCAGCTGATCGCCTCAAAGGGCAGCTTGAGATCGGTTTCGCCCACCATGTCCAGCAGAACGCCGCTTACGGGCAATGGGGCTTCAAGGCGACGGGCGTATTCCAGACTTCCCAGGAAGTACTCGTCCAGATGGCCGGCCCGTCCCCAGTCTTCGCCATCAAAGAAGACCAGCTCCACGGTTTCTACCGGGGGCTCCTCGGCAAGGAGCCGAGCCAGCTCAAGTAGCACGACAACCCCGCTGGCTGCATCATTGGCGCCAAGAACGGGCATTGCGCGCTTTTCCTTTGTGTCTTCCTCATCGGCAAAGGGCCTGCTGTCCCAGTGTGCGCCCAGCACAATGCGGTCGCTGCGGGTCCCGTCAATCCGCGCGATGATATTCCTTAAGGGGAGTCCGCGACTGACGAGGCTTGT
This sequence comes from uncultured Bacteroidaceae bacterium, assembly GCA_964345075.1. Lineage (GTDB taxonomy): Bacteria > CAIWAD01 > CAIWAD01 > CAIWAD01 > CAIWAD01 > CAYFPS01. Next base: position 67,218 of record CAYFPS010000013.1, read on the forward strand.
ATCACGAACGGCCAGCGGATGTTTGGGTGATACACTGGCGGTGAAGGCCTGAACCAGGACGCTCAGCCCAAGTGACTCGAGCTCGGAGACAATCCAGTCACCGGCGGCCTGAGCTTCCGGTGTGCCCGGAACACGCGGCCCCAGAGCGCACAATTCTTCCAGCAGCGTCATGGCGCGATCGCCAGAGAACTGCCCTGCCACTGTTAACAGGGGCCAGCAAAGAGAAAACAGAAAAGTCAGGGTTTTCATCGACCTGTGATGTCCATTCGTGCGTAGACAAGAACCGTGTTACGACTGGTTCTGTCGTTGGCGCTGCTGGTCTCTTCAACTTCAAACTGCCAGCTGGCGCCGCCATTCACGTTCTTTGAGAAGCGGTACTCGGCACCAAACTTGATCGACCAGGTCTTGCGGGTCAGTGGCATGTTCCACACGGTGATGTTGCCTTCTTCACCAGCTGTCGTCGTCGAGTTCAGCTCCAGCGTGCGGCGATTATCGTAGGTAACGCTTAAGGTTGTCTCGTTTTCCAGGCGCTTGCCGAAGCCCGGAATCTTCATGCCCTTTTTCAGGAGCTTCTGCGCGCTCATTGTCCAGCCGCGCGTCTGATTGAGACTGACGCGCCGCGCGGCACCATCGGGATCACTCACGCTTAAGCGGCGATCGATCTTGTAATCGAGCCGCCCGCTCCAGCCCTTTTCCAGCGTAAAGTCGAAGCCCGCAAAAGGCGAGAAGCTCTTGTCCAGCGAAAGCTGGCTACGGTAGAGTCCTTCAGCGCCAGCGCTATAGCGCGTGTCCGTCTTGCCGCTGTAGGAATGACTCATGTTGAGTGTCTTGAACCAGCGGTCGAGCTTCCAGATATCCTGCAGGTTGCGCAGGCTGAAACTGTAATTGGGCAGGTCCAGTGTCGAGGGGTTGCCTGCTACCAGGGCGCCTTCCTTGGCGTCCTTCACGCTGAAGAGCCCGTCGCCCTCAAAGACATACCAGCCTGTGTGATTCTTGCTGCGGGCACTTTCGCGCTCATCGCGGAAGTCCTGACTGAAGTCCGTCTTGTAATCCAGGCGAATCGGCACGCTCTGGAAGAAATTCAGCTTGGTGCTCAAGTCCAGCCCGTAATCGAAGTGACGGGTCAGTGATACAACCTGACTGGTGACCATCATGGGGTCGATGCCCGGGTCGGGATCCAGCGCCAGCTGATACATCAGGTTCGCATGCCAGCTCTGCCAATCATCCCAGGGATAAACGGCCCTGCCTGGATCACTGCGATTGGTGGAGCGGGTAAAGCGGATATCAATCGGGTCCACTTTGCTTACAAAGACGCCAAAGCGCTGCCAGGTGCGCCGGGCATGCTTGCCAAGGGCTTCCAGCAGTTCGTTGGGGTCATCCACTTCTTCTTCGGACGGCTCTAGGCCTACACTGTCAGCCACCTGCGCCGTCTGCGCGGCCTGTGCCGCGATGATGCTGTCCGCCTTGGCAATTTGAGCCAGCAGGCTGTCGGGCAACATGGCCAGCAGCGTGTCTTCCATGGCTACCGGTCGTGATACAATCTCGTCTGCCTCCACGGGTGTTTCAGCAGGTGTGTCAGCAGGTGCCCGGGGGGCGGAAACGATCCGTGATTCAGGACTTCCCGGGAAGGGGATGGCCCGATCACCAGGTGCCTCAACCGTTTGTATCACAGTTTCCTCTTCCGGCACTTCAAGTGGAGTATCCTCCTCTTGTGTCACGGCTTCATCAGTGCCGGCTTCTTCAGCCTCCTTGGCCAGTCGCTTGGCCTCGCGTTTGGCTTCCCGCGCCTCGCGCCGCCCCTGACGGCGCTCTTCGCGCTCTTCCTTCAGGGCCGTCAGTTCACGCTTTGCCGTGTTGAAGGATTCGTCACTCATGAAGATCATGCGGTGAATCAGCTTCTGGCCATCCAGTTCCAGATCCGCACTGAAGCGACCCGAGTTGGAAATGTTTGCGCCGTACGCGGGGGTAGGCAGCTCGCGTGACCAGTCATATGTGGTGTTGTAGGTAAAGCGCGTGTCCAGCCAGCTAAGCAGCTTGGGGTTCCAGGTAAAGTCCGCCTTCTGCCGAATGCGATAGTCCTGATCAAAAAAGGTGCCCGTCTGTGCTCGCCACTCTTCCAGGCGTGCATTGAAGTCCTGGACAGCAGGATAGAGATCGCTCTCCGGGTTGACCGGATCACGCAGGCGCACCTGATCACGGTTGAACATCAGGTTGCTGTAATAATCGCGCCCTGCGCTGATGGTGAAGTCGTTGATCGGCTTGATGGAGCTGGACCACTTGCGCGTCAGCTCGTAGGTCTGCGTGTGCGTCTCTGTCAGGTTGCGATCGTAGCGATGACGAATGTTGCGGCGCGTGTTCGCCGAGAGCTGCAGATTTTCCGGCGTGTAGCCGATTTCCAGGCCGGAGATCTTTTTAGCCAGGAACCACTCGGAAGTAAAGGCCAGCGGCTTCAGTCGGTGCTTCCAGCGAATCGTGTTCGAGTAACTCAAGGAGAAGTCTTGTGAGAAACTCGTGTCGGCCAGAATGTTCTCGTTGCGCGTGATGTTCTCTGAAACCGAGGTCTGGAAGCTCAGTTTGTCCAGCGTCTCACGCGCCACCACATTCTTCGAGCCGGACTTGGACAGGCCAAGCGACGCGCTGCGGCCGCGTGTATCACGCTCGATCCAGGCCGGATGCTCGCCGATGACAACTTCGCGGTCATCGTTCGGGAAGTACTTGGGAATCTCGAAGTTGCGATTCGCCGTAAGCCCCAGGTTGGCGCGGACGCCCATGGATGGGGGCAGGAGGCGTCCCAGATCCGTGTTCATCGATCCGGAGACAATCCGCTTGAAGGTGGCGCCACTACGAGCCGCGCGCTCCTTGACCGTGTGGTAGTCGGCGTCCTTCTGCTCGAAGTTGCCGCTCAGTTTGAGCACATCGGAGAATTCGGCATTCATGTCCGCGCGCATGGCCCGGCTGACCGGCTTCTTCACATTGGAGACACGCAGCTCGTTGAACCAGACCTGTGTGCGTGCCGGTGCAGCTCCGTGATTCTTGACACCAATCAGCATCGAGCGCACCTGCGTGATCGCGGGATTACCCACGGCAATTACCTGTCCACCGTCAGCCAGCAGAACCGGCTTGCCCGGCTCTTCCTGGTCACGCGAGGCCTCGTCAAAGGCCTCGATGCCCGTGATCTCGCTGAAGAGAATCCGCATGGAGTTGGCGGGATCCCAGCCAGCGCTGATGAACTTCGAGTACTCGTAGTAGCTGCCTTCAGCCGACTGCAGGCGCAGTTTGTATTCAATGTCGCCATCGTACTCGCTGGCAAAGGCGGTGGAGTCCAACTCGCCACCGTGGACGAACATCTTCAGTTCGCGGTATTCAGCCAGGTTGATCGGCTGCACCAGCTGCTTGCGAAGCCAGGCTGTTTTGCCAAAGGGTAGATCCTGCAGATCCACCACCAGCGCCTGTTCGCGTGATACAAGACCCGAACTGTAATCCTCGTTACCGACCACACCGGGCGGGCTCACATAAAAATCCGAGTTGTCGAAGTTGTTCAGCACGGTAATGTCATAGCCGCTTGTATCACTGTCGGCCACGATGGTCTTGCGCCACTCGTTGCCAACAATGTTGAACTCGGCTATCGTGAAGTTCAGCTGCTGACTGAAGCCCGAGAACCAGATACGCACACCGCCGATCTGGGTCAGGCTGGCATTGCCCACTACCTGGCGGTTGCTGTCCTTGAGCGGAATGCGAACGAAGACCCAGTCGGATCCCGAGTTGCTGAAGACGTAGCTGTCATAATCCGGGTGCGCCGGGTTCAGCGGCACGCGGTAGCTGAAGTAGGAATTTTCCGTGTCCAGACTCAGGTCGCCGTCACGGTCTTCGGTGTCGGGGCTTTTCTGCTCCGTGTCCTGGCTGTTGCCTTCCCAGCCGTGTGACTTGTCGATGCCCTGACTGATGTCATCGGGTGTGCGATAATCATCGTTGGACCAGGGCTCGGCCGGATCACGAATGCCGTCCTTGTCCAGATCCCACCAGTCAAAGGGTGTGCCCGTCCACCAGTCGAAGCCGCTCAGTTCGTTCGCCTGATCCTCTTCCGAGCCGCTCCATGTATACAATTCGTCCGGCAGGGGCCAGGGCGGGTCCGCACCTGCTCGTCCATCCAGACCGATGTCCTCGGCAAGCGTCAGCACGCCGTCGTTGTTGGAGTCTTCATCCTGCAGGTCATTTGAACCGGTGGAGACCATCACGTTTTCCGAGATGCGCCCCAGATCGATGTTGATGAAGCCGCTGTGATCGCCGTCGATCTTGACAGTCAGCTCGAGGAATTTCTTTTCGGAAAGATCATCGTAGGCGCCACGGAAGTCGTAATACATTCCGCCCCAGCCCTGGCTGCGAATCAGCGGCTCGCCAGTCAGGGTTTCGTCGCTGCCTGTGATCGCCTGGCTGGCCAGGTGGAAGGGGTCGTACTGCACGCGTAATACACGCACGTCGTTGTTGATGCCCTCGCGGTTGCTGCTCTGGTACTCGGGCCAGATTTCCTGACTGGGCACGCGATCGCGCGGGTTCTGCCAGCCCAGCCAGCCACGATGTCCCAGGATCTCGTGTTCGGGCTTGGAGCTCAGGTACCACAGGCTGTGTCCGATGGACATCGGGATTTCCTGCTTGCTGCTCTCAAAGTCGTCCACATAGGCCACACCGTTATTGTCGCCGGTGCCGGGGCTGTTGGATGGATTAGGGTCGGGCAGCACAACCGCGTACTCGGCCGTGAAGTCCAGTTTGGAAGGCGCGTCGGCCTCGATCAAGGGCAGCGCGTCCATCCAGTCGGTCATGATGCGCGGCTGGAAGTAGAGGTTCGCATTCAGGTCAAAGACACTGTTGCGAATGGGCTCATTGCCCAGCCTGACCTTGCGCTCGGCGGTTTCCTCATTGAAGTAGATGAAGGCCGCGCCCAGCTTGCTCGTCCTGTTTTCCGTCTTCCACAAGTCGAGCTCGGCCGTCATGCCGGCAAAGGTCTTCTTGCGCAGCTGAAAGAGCTGGGGGGTTTCGTAGCTGACTTCGATCTTCTGGTTCTTGGCCGTGTAGGTCGGATTTGTGATACGAATCAAGCCCGCCTGTTCATCCAGCGTGTAATCCACGCCTTCGGTCAGCTTCTTGCCATTGGCGCGCACGGTTACACTGGTCACATTCCAGCCCAGGCTGATGACTTCCGTGCCGATCTCAACCTCGGAGGAAAGCAGGTAGGCCTGATTCAATTCCGTGTAGCGAATGTCCTGGCTGGTGGGGCGCAGATCGTAGAGTTCATCCAGCGTCTCGCCACCATTGAAGGGCGTCGAGACCGATAGCTCACCGGCGCCGTCCATCACATTGGGCGCCAGGTAGAGGCCCAGCGTGTCGATTGCGCCCGCGCCTGGTGGCTGTGTCCACAGGACCAG
>CAYFPS010000013.1:72647-78220 GCA_964345075.1 uncultured Bacteroidaceae bacterium
GCTGGGGAACCAGATGTTTCCCGTCTCCTGATCAATCCAGCGCTCATCGACCTTGTTATCGTTGGCCGGTCGGCCGTTCAGGTTGAGCACGTCCAGATAGAGAATCGAAAGCAGGTTGACGCCGTCCTGATCACGCCGGTTGCTGGAGCCCGAGACTACCTGTTCGACCCACATGTCAAAGGAGCTCGGATCCATATCTGAGGTGCCCAGGTGGAAAACGCCGCGGTGCTGCAGGTTCCACCAGGGATCCTTTTCCGGGCTGAAGTACTGGGGCCGTAATACAACCACCGGATCATTCGGCCCGGCATTGAGTGTACCGGTCACGATCTGGCTTGAGTATTCGCCATTGGCCGCAAACCAGCTTTCCAGCGAGCCCTGATTGCGGACACGGTAGGCCATGGCGATGTCCTGGCTGTTGTCCACGTTGAAGAGACGCACGATACCGCGGTTGCGGTCCAGCTCGAAGGGCAGGTCTGTTGCGCCATCCCGCCAGGAGTAGATCTGCATGTTGTAGGGTGTATCACGAACCGGGTTTCCAGCCGGGTCCAGCAGGCGCAGATCCGGCAGTTCCTCGTTTCGTCCATCGAAGACATAGAGGTCGAACTGCTCGATCACCATGTTGGGATCAACCACCGCATCCCAGTTGCTGGAATAAATGCGGTACTGGTCGCGGTAGAATTCGTTGACGAAGAAGATGTTGGGCACGTGATCGCCCGGCCCCATCTGGTTCGTCTTCTGACTGGATGAACCGGTAAAGGTCTGCTGCTTGGATTCGTTCTTTTCCGTGGAGGCGATACCCGTCAGTCGCAGCGGCCCCAGACGACTGACAACCTTCAAACCGAAGAGGCCCGAGCTCTGGTCGGAAAAACTCACATACTTCGTGCTGGGCAACTGCAGGGCAATGTTACCGGCGCTGATGCTCTCGATGACCTCTTCCTCCTCGCCCGTATACACGATGGAGAGGTTGTTCTCGAAGTCGAAACTGCGCTCGGTGTTCTGGTCGATGTGGACGCTGACCTTTTCGCCAATCTTGCCCACCACCGTGAACTGCTGTTCCTGCGTCAGCGTGAAGTCGTTAGGGTTCTGGTTGAAGGCGCTGGCTGATTCCGACTCACGCTTCTCGTTAGAGTAGGCGGCTTCCACGCGAATGTTGCCGTGTACGTTCAGGCCGATTCGCCCGCTGCCGAAGATGCGGCGGAAGGTCTTGCTCTTGACCTTGAAGGGCACGTCGATCTCGATGTGCTGATCGCCCCCCGTCTTTTCCTTCAGGGCATTTCCGGCCAGTTCTTTTCGTAGTGCCTGGCGATTGCCCGCATCCAGCCGGCGGGCCAGCTCCTCATTCTTTGGCAGCGTGCGATAGCCCAGGAAGCGGCCGTCGCGGTGCCAGGCGCTGTAGACAATCTGTGTGCCTGCCGTGTCCGCCTCAAATTCATAGAGCGCACCCGGCGCTGTGGGATTAAGGCGGAATTCTTCGAAGCCGCTTAGCTGAGGAAGGGGCTCAAAGGGTGAAGAGGCCAGACCATCGGCCGCGCGCATACGCAGCTGTGGGCGACCATCCTCAAGGGCAGCCTGTAGATTGATGATCAGACCAAGGGCAAGCACGAAGAAGAAAATTGCTCCGCGTGCACCACCGGTCCAGGGGATGCGTATCAAAATCCTGTTTTCCGCTTTTCGCTGCCACTCGCCTGAAATTGGCGACACGTGCCGCGCCAGTTCAGTCGCCCTTAACGGGAAAAGAGTGGATTACAACATTCGAACCAGCTGAATAGGCTGCTCCCCTTTGTCCGCAGATAAACGTCCAATGTAGCAAGGCCACACATTATAGACATGGGGTCCGATCCTTATCGGATCAGGCAAAGCGCTCTTTCATCATGCGCATGAAGTCTTCGCGAAAAGCCGGCATGCCGTCCAGGTTCCAGAGTTCAAACTCGAAATGGCCAAGTGATTGATATTCATAGCTTTTGAGCAAGTTGTGCCGCAGGCTCTCGTCTTTGCCCACCGGGCCGCGGTTGAGCCACTCCAGAAGGCGTCTGCGCTGTTCGGCGGGAAACTCCGGTTGCAGAACAATCTGCTCCGCCCAGTGGAAGTCCGGCCGCCACTCATCCATGCCCACAAGGGTGAAGGGCTCTTCCGGTGCCCCGCCACTGATGCTGAGCATGCTGGCCCCGCAAGCGTCCAGCCAGGCCTGACGATCTTCGCGGCTGTGACTGACTTCACTTCGGCCCAAACCAACCAGCTGCGGCGGATGGCCGGAACAGAGTTTGTCCAGGGCGGCTTTCAATTCTTCACCCGGCCTGGCAGGCAAACTGCGGCCCTCATCCCAGAAGCGCAGCAGCACACAGACCTCGTGCTCGTGTGCGTAGGCCAGCACCTGCTCCAGCTCGCGCCGGCTGCGCTCGTGCAAAACGGCCGCCGGTGTAACACGCACTGTCAGGTTGTGAAAGCGCGCGTCAACAGCCTGCTGAATCATCTGGATCAACTGATCTGCATCACGGCCACCATCCAGCAGGTCACCGGCCAGAGGCGGCAGGCAGCAGCGCAGGTAGAGCGGATCTTGCCAGCCCTCTCTTAAGGATGCTGCGGCCATCAGTGCCGTGAACTCCCAGGGGCTCTGGCCTGCCCAGCCCTGCTCGAAGACAAGATTGTGCCGGTTGGCGCCCTTAAGCGAGCGTAATACAAGGCGCGCCAGATCATAGCAGTGCCCGCCCAGGCGTATCACAATGGCAGGTGTGTCCAGTTGGCGTGCTTCAGGAATGCGCGAACAGGTGACACCGAGCAGGGCGGCTGTATCACGCAAAGTTTTGCGTAGTACTGTGCGAATGGTCGGATTGGAGTTGAAGACCGCATTACGGGCGAAGGCGTCGATAATGCCCGGCGCAAGTTGATCGCTTTTGAGTGCTGTAACACGATCCCCATCCAGCACCAGATGGCGCTCAAGCGAGCTGCGCATGTCTTCCAGATTGCGATACATGACCTAGCCCTCCACTTTCATCCTGAAGATCTCATCCTGGTCCGTGCCATCGGCTATCCAGACCTCTCCTGTGTGATCGATCACCAGATTGTTTTCGCTGCGAATGCCCCACCTAAGCGTGTATACGCCCGGCTCAACGGACATAAGCGTGCCGGCAATCAGCGGCCGCTCTTCCCGGGTTTCCAGGTTGTCCAGATTGGCGCCCGGCCCGTGAACTTCATCCGTGATACTGTGACCCAACCGGTGCACGAAGTTATCGCCAAGGCCTGCCTCGGAAATACGCTTACGCGCAATCTCATCGACTTCCCAGCCGTATACGGGCTTGTTTACAGCAAATCGCGCCGAGACCAGATTCTTGGCCGCGCGTCGTGCATCACGCACAACCGTCCAGGCCACTTGAATCTCTTCAGGGACTTCGCTTCCTGTAAAGGCCATCCAGGTCTGGTCGGCGAATACAGCGCCCGGCTTGTCGGCCTTGGCCCAAAGGTCGATCAGCAGCAACTGATTGGGCTCGATGCGGGCGAGGTTTCCCTTGGGATCGTAGTGCGGATTCCCGGCGTGCGCGCCACGGGCAACAATGGGCGGGTGATCGGTGATCATGCCTGCCGCCGCAAACTGATCCAGAATATGCTGTTGAACATCTTCTTCCGTAATCGGTTTGGCCGCTTTCAGCGCCTCCTCGACCAGTTTGAAGGCTCCCCGTGCAATGTCCCGCACCCGCTCTGCCGCCTGCCGGTGGCTCTCAATCTGCTCGGGCTTCAGGCGTGATACAAAGTACTGGACCAGCGGTGCCGAGGAGATAACTTCATCCACATGCTGTGATACAAGTTCCAGGGTTCCTGCGTCCACAAAGCTCATGGTGTGCAACATGCCTTTGGGGCTGTACTCCATTGCCACACGCTTGCAGCCTGAAAGCAGGCGTTTCAGCTCGGCCTCCAGGCTCGTGTAGCTTAAGTAGCTTCGGCGCGTGCCGGGCAGTGTGGAGAAGGTGCGGTTTTCAATTCGGTGCTCCAGCCGGACAGCCTCGCCTTTGGCGGGAATCCAGTAGAAGGCGCGTCTCGTCCGGTGCTGTTTGGGAGGAAGCCCCAGCACCTGATCAGCTACCGGATTGCGATCACGGTAGACATAAAGCAGCCAGCCATCGATGGACTGTGCGACAAGCTGCTCCTGAATGGCCTTGATGGACGGCTGCATGCGGAACCTCGAAAGCGACCTTACATTGGCATAAAGCGGGAGGGAAATCGTCTCGCTTGAACTTAGCCAAATGCCCTTCGGGAGACAATCGTGAAGACCATTTACCTCGATCACAATGCCTCAACACCACTGGCGCCTTCCGTGATACAGGCCATGCAGCCATGGCTTGCGGAGGCCACGGGCAATCCTTCATCCGGACACGCCGCTGGCAGGCGCAGCCGTGATGCAGTGGATCGCGCGCGCCGGCAACTGGCCAGGCTCCTGGGCTGTCATCCCATTGAAATGATCTTTACCGGCGGCGGGACTGAATCCAACAACATGGTGCTGCAGGGCCTGGCCAGGCGCTTTCCGGGCAGTCACTTCATCACCAGTGCCGTGGAGCATCCAGCGATTCTGGAGGTCTGTCGCTGGCTGGAAGGGCAGGGCATTCAGCTGACGATTCTGCCCGTTGACAAGACGGGAATGGTCGCGGTCCGGGATCTGGAAACCGCCATGCGCCCGGAGACGAAGCTGGTTTCCATCATGCTGGCCAACAACGAGCTGGGAACCCTGAATCCCATTGCCGAGCTGGCTCGGGTGGCGCATGCCGGTGGAGCCCTGATGCACACCGATGCGGCGCAGGCGCTGGGCAAGATTCCCGTCAAGGTGAGCGAGCTGGGCGTGGACCTGCTTTCCGTTGCCGGACACAAGCTCAATGCGCCCAAAGGTGTTGGCGCGCTCTATCTGAAGAACGGCGTTGAGCTGCCGCCCCTGATGTTTGGCGCGGGTCACGAGCGAGGCTATCGGCCAGGCACCGAAAATGTACTGGAACTGGTGGGGCTTGGTGCTGCTGCTGCGCTTTGGACGGAGGAAGTCGATGGGCAGCAAGTGCATTACCAGAAGCTGCGCGATCGTTTTGAGGCCTTGCTCAAGGCGGGGATTCCCGGACTTGTCATCAATGGCCATCTGGAAAAGCGCCTGCCCAATACCAGCAGCCTGAGTTTTCCCGGCCTGCGTATGGAGGATCTGCTGCTCCTTTGCCCGCAGATTGAAGCCTCAGCCGGCGCCGCCTGCCATGCCGATCAGACTACGCCCAGCCATGTCCTGAGCGCCATCGGCCTTGATCCCGAAAGCGCCGCCTGCACGGGCCGCTTTTCTATTGGTCTGGGCACGACGGAAGAGGATGTGGATCTGGCCGCCGAGATGCTGGTAAGGGCGTGGAGGAAGTGACGAAGGACGGGAAGAAATGACGAATGACGAATGCTGAAGGACGAATGATGAAGGACGAGTGCTGACTGCTTACGTCTGACGTCTGATGTCTCTGGCTGGCTACTGGCAGCTGGTAACTGGTAACTGGCAACTGTTCCAGCCGCTTGACACTGTGTGGATTGCTTGACGTTTTTGCAAAGCTACGTCCGACACCACGTCC
>CAYFPS010000014.1:0-8251 GCA_964345075.1 uncultured Bacteroidaceae bacterium
TGCCCTGGTGGATTTCATTCTGTGGCTGGTCCGGAAGAAGAAGTAGGTGGCTGTTTGGCTTGGGTAGCTTTTTACTGCAGTTCACCGGATTTTCACCGCCTTTCGGCGAGCACCCAGGGCAGGTTGCGCAGGTAGGTGACTTAAGTAAGAAGATCCGAGTGGGTCTTCTTTTAGCTGGAATACACTTTTATCAGATTAGCTATTGCAGACACCTTCCCATTCAGCGCGGAGGCCCACATGTTCCTACAATTCCAAGTAGTCTACCGCGAGTTGATCAGCGCAACCATGGCAAATCCAGATGCACTGGAGACAACCATTACAGAAGCTGCTGCAGTCAGATTGAAGAAGATGAAGTTCGGGTTGTTCCAGAATGAAGTGGATTATCGACTTCTCCTGCCGTCTTTTACTCCCCCAGAGGAAGTAGGCGAATCAACCAAAAACTTCCGCGCAGATTTGGTCGGTTACACGCAAAGTGGGTTCGTTCTTACCGAGTTCAAGATCTACGACGAGCTGAAACGCAACAAGAATCCTTGGGGAGTGCTGTACTATTTGGATCTGGACAGATTGAAGTTGGAATCTGCCGTGAAAGCCAATAGTCGTGGGCTAGAAGGTGTTGTTTGCACCGTGTCAGCTGTGCGCAACACAGATTTCGCACCCCATCCTGATCAGGTTGCAACGATGATAGACTGCTACCATTCAAAGGGAAGGAATCAAGGGATACGCGACTCTAGGTTCTACCCGATTCTCGAAGTCGCTGAAATGACTGGTACCCAGTTCAGTCAGTTTGATTGGTCCTACCAGGTCTTCAAGCGGAAGAATGTGGCCTTTCTGGTTGGGATGCTGCCATTTAGTCATTTCCGCTTCAAGTCCAAGGCAAGCTGAAACCCCTGCATTCGAGTAGTGATGATTCAGCCATTATGCGAAGTGCATGAAAATGCCAAAGGGTAGCCAAATGGTTCTCAGTAGGAATTGCACGCCACTGATTTTAGCTTTGCTGCTCTTAGCTGTAAGTTGCGGAACTGGCAACGGTCCAGCGGAAGACACAGAAGAACCATTAGTATATATAGAGTACCCTGAAGAGGGACAGTATGTCTCAGGTCTGCACAATGTGCGTGTTGGGGCGGCTAATTATGAGCTGATTTACTCAGTGACATTGCTGGTTAATAGTGAACCTGTTGATACGCTGTTCAGCGCACCATTCATATTCGATTACGATTTTGGTGATGGTTATGACGAGGACTTGGTGATTTGCGCTTTAGCTGTCGATATCCATGGAGGTAATGCCCTTTCAGAGACCGTGACTGTAAACCCTGCTGACCATGATTATGACTTTTGGCCTGATGGGAATGGTTTCCTTTATTGCTATGCTGACATTGAAACGGTATTCGGAGAGCTTGATTCGGCTTCATGGGGTGATTTGCAAATAGAAGTAGAGGTCAAGCATGGATCAAATACAACTACTAGATTATCTGGAGTCTTTCATAACGCTGAATTTTGTAGTGAGGAGTTCCTAATTGATATAGATGACAGCGCCAGAGAGGTAGATGTTACTTTCAAGATCTGGGATCATGATTCTCTGACTGTTGAACCCGTGGATTACACTCCTTCAGCAGAAAGCAGTTTCGAATCATTTACTCTGCAAACGGACAATCTAGCAATTTCCGTTGAAATGAATGGTTGGGATGATAATGTATACGGCGAGCTTGATTGTCGATTGGATGTGTTGTTTGGAGCAGATGACGAATGGCACTATACTCGTGCATGGCGAGCATTTCGTACTGATCAGGAAAGCATATCGCTAGCTGGCTATGATTATGAGAATTGAGCAAATACCCCTCAAAGGGTCAAGCAGGTGGTTATGACTATTAGAAGTTGAACCATTAACTTAGCCATGAGATGAGTTAGTCTAACAATGGGGCCTTTTCATCGAATCAATATCGTTGCTTGCAGAAGAGCATAGATTATGCACTTATGTCTGATTACGACCCAATACTTAGCATCTTTCCACTATAAACTCCGGAGTACTGATGAAAATCGATAAGAACGTTCCCTACACAGGTCGTCGCGGCGGAAAGTACCCCTGGTTCGAGATGGAAGTAGGCGACAGTGTGATGTTCGACGAAAGCTACAAGCCTAGTACGGTCCGCCAGAGCGCTTACAGCTTCGGTCGTAGGCATGGCCTGAAGTTTGGCTATGCGAAGGTCGAAGGCGGCTTTCGCGTCTGGCGTCTCGAGTAGGGACAGCGACTGATTCCATAGCATATGCAAGAAAGGCCCAATCCCGCAAAAGGATGGGCATTGTTCGTTGTCTGTCTACTGAACTAACCGCCGAGCTTGGCCTCTAGATGCTTCATGAGCTCGCCCATCTGCGTACCTGGGCTGAACTCGATCGCCTCGTAGTCTTCGTCTACACGGACCGTGTGTCCAGGAGGCCAGTAGTAGACTTCTCCTGCCTTGACAGTCTCAACGCTGCCGTCTGTGTAGGTCACATGGATTGAGCCCTTGACAACCACTCCCCAGTGGGGGCACTGGCACAAGTTGCCAGGCAGTCCTTCTAAAAGTGGTGTTGCGTCTGCGCCAGCTGGAAAACGAACACGAGCAACGTTCAGCTCGCCCCAGTCCAATCCTTGAAAGCACACACCCCCAGCCTCAAGCCTGGTTGGAAGCTCCTTAACTGCTTTCTTCATGGGTCTCCTTTCTACACGCCTAAAAGGGCGCATTGACTTGATCATATCGTCTGAATCTTGGAATCCCCTCCGTCAGTTAATCGACTTATCTTGAATGGCTAATCTTTAACAATGATCAAGCCAAAGCGTAGGGCAACGAAGCGAACAGGATAAGTCCTCCCAGTTTAAGCTGAATGAATGTTCGCCGATAATGATTGCCAGGCGAGCTCTGTGGGGGAGGGTCCGCCGATTAGCCCCTGCACCAGCAATGGACGTGGGGGCTTCGTTCTCCCAGAAGCCAGATTGGTGTCTTCTTGCCCTTGCTGTGCACAAACCTTACTTTGCATGTGTTGCTGCAAGGCGATAGATGCCAACGCTGATTCCCGACGGTGAAGGGATGTGCGTGGTCACGCAAACTTTGCACGGCCTAGAACCGTCGGGAACTGTTTAGGATGCTAACCTCCGGGGTGGAGGTATCCCTGGCAGTCATGTCATTCTCGCTTGGACAGTTAGTGTGGCCTACACTGCCAGGGTTTATTGAACTCTCGTGGGATCTCGGTGGGGTACTGGGTTGTTGTTTTGTTCCGATTGCCCACGATCCAGTCCCACCGGGACCACATTTGGTCTAGAGCCCAGCGGGAAAAGGGTTTCATAGTGTGCCACCAGAGCTTTGCAACTTGGACCCGTTGGGCCTCTTGAAAGATGCCTTCCGGTTAGCCTACTTCCGGATTGAAGATGTTCAGGCAGGTCACCGAGGGGGATGATCCGTGCCTGAATAGCCCTCGCATCCTTCCCGGCTGCGGGGGCCTTTTACTCCAGCAATAGCGCTTGTGGCATTTACTTAGGGCGCGTACCTAGGCTAATCTTCCCTGATACTGAACGCTCCGTTTCGGCGTAGCATGTGCAATTACGTGTCCTATATCATTCCTAACTCAGATCTAGGTATCGTTGGAGCATCCTAGCAATCTTTCGTTAAGGATTTACACGGGGCTCAGCCAGCAAGGATGTTGTGTGATTATTGGGCTGACTTGAAAACACCATCAAAGAACTACAATGGCCTCAATCGACGATAGCCATCACTTGTAAGCAGCCAATCTGTTACGCATGGAATATCTTCGTCAAGAGAACTATAGATTTTATAACCGATACTTCTTGAGAAGTCATGTTTTAGATGAAGAACGCGATTCTCATATGTGTAAAGATCTTCACTATGAAATGCAAGCTCTTCGAATAGATGAACAATACAATTATCAATCTCCCCGTTTTGAAATCTAAACACTAGCAGACAACTACTAAACTCTCCGCCAAATGTAATTACACCCCCTCTTCCGGGAACAATTCCCGGAAATCCATTTCCCTCCCAGTATCTGTTTTGCGAGAAGTGTTTACCGAACAGACCATAGAAAGTATAACTTGACAACTCTGGATAAGGCAATATCAATCGATCAGAAATAGAGAACAAGAAATCCGAATCAACTCGTATTGTGTGTTCCTCAATCTCATCATCTGAGCTGAACGTGGAAAGGATGTCAGTAATGTGGTGATAGATAAACCTTTCCATCAGTCCGAACATGTAGAAGATTTGACTAAACCTACTAGAGCTATAAATGTTGAAGACTCTATACTTCGCGTATTCACCATCAAGAACTGTGTCGAGTAAGAGGATTAAGGCGATATCACCTTCCCCGCGGTCATAACGATCAACGTATATACAGTACTTAATGTCGTAACCAGCAGATCTTGCTTCGGCAAAAAACAGCTCAAAGTAATGCTGCTGCTTTAGCGTGTCAATACAGATCATTTTCCTCTCCCTGTTTGCGTACAATCCTTCCTTAGTACTACTACAGGTAATGGAACGTTATAGACAATTTGATTTAAGTACATGCCTAAACGTTTCATAAGAACTGCCTTGATTTAGTCCGAGAGCAGCTGGATAAATCCCCTTCCACGCCACCACCCGGTAGTTCATGATATCCGCGAACTGGGCCGCTAGGAAGTGCGTGTACTCGGATCCAGCAACTGCTCCTTGGTAGTACCAGTAGTCGTCCACCAGAGGATCCAATTCGTTGTAGAACACCAAGTACCAATCCGGTGTGACAGGGTTTCCGTAGATCGTTGTGTCGACAGGGGACCAGGTCAGCTGGGCTGAAAGGTCTTCCAGAATTGAGATGGATAGGTCCCTAACCGGGGCAGGAATCGGTCCAGCTTCACCTATCAGGGGCACGACATGATGCCTGGGATCTTCGGTATTGCTGAACTCTGTGTCTGCCCAGATGTGCAGAGTGTCTGTGTACACGCCCTGCGAAGCTGGACTGAAGGCTATCTGGAACTGACCTGTCTGGAACTCCCCTTCTACAACATCCGGACTGGCTATCAGGTTGAAGTCAGCAGTCATCGTTCGGGCACTATCTATCTGAACTGGATCACATGCCGAAGTCAGATCGATGGTGAACTGCTCAGGATAGCCAGGTTCAGCAGTTAGCCGATGTTCTTCAGGCAGGGAGATCTCCTCGCCCTGGCAGAAGTAAAAGGCACCCATGTCCGCAATGGTTCCATCTGGATCTGGTGGGCTGTTTGGGTCGCCAGCATCGATGCAAGGCGAATCAGGTGAAAGCGAGTAATCTTGAAGGTCAAACAATGGATCAATCTGAATGTTTCCTTCCGAGTACTCATAGAAGCCACCACTGCAGAATGCTTCGAGTCCTTCATCGATGCAATTGTAAGCAAACTCAGCCCCATTACCTGCACTAATATGACAGTAATAGGAGCCATAATCATTACCCCAGATGATATTGTTTACAACTTGCAATTCACCCGAAAACTGCACAAGACCGTAAATGCCTGCTTGCCTGCATTCAGTGATAATGTTGTTTCTGAACAGCCCGTTATCACAAACTAGGTGAACAGCCTGATCCTCCATGAATGTTGAGATAACAGTATTCTCAACCACAAGAATACCAGCCGAGTTTATGGTCAGACGACTCCATTGACCAGTATGTTGCGGATTAGTTGTCCAACCAAAAATCTTGCTGTTTCGAATCACGATCGAAGATGTTGCGGCAATTTCAAGAGGCGCATAATTATTACCAATACTCCAAGATTGAAGTGAGCAATCCATCAACTCTAAGTTTTGCATTCCCACAAACGGCGCTATGGTTCCTGCATTCATTTCACAGTACTCGAATGCAAGGGTATCCAAGAGGCCATTATTCCTTGCAAAACGAAACCAAGAACCATCGAGTAAAAGAGTTGAAAACCGCACCATGTTTGCCGAAGAATCCGCATCGCAAAATACTAGGTTGCCATCGTCAGGCCCAACCCAAAGTACGTTTGTTAGTACATCTGACTGGTCTATCAATCCTCGTCCAGCTATAGTGACTGAAGAACCAACGCTAATACTAGCATCCACTTGGTGAAGACCATAAGCCAAGCTAATCGTGTCGCCGAATGCTGTTTCGCTAACTGCCTCATGTATGGTTGTATAGTCTTCTGGGACACAAATGATTGCAGATAGCGCTGCAATTGGGTTCAACAGAAGCAGGATCAGAAGCAGTAGAATTCGGGGCATGGTTCCTCCAGCAGTTCAGGCTTTAGGGGGATTAAGGAGGGTAGTGTATTCTGTTTGACAATGCGAGCGGATTCTAAGCATCAGGATCACAAAGCTAAGCAAGATCTCAGCTTACAGACTTGCCTAGATGCCATACTGTTTAACCGACTTACTCCACGTACAACACTTTCAACTACCACTAAGGGCGCGCACCCAGGCTAATCTTCCCGATAGCTAAACGCCCTGCTTCTCGCCCAGTCGTCGAACTCCTGGTCCATCCGCGCCCATTCCCGCATGAGCGATTTGCCGTTGTCGCCGATGTCTTGCGGGTCCCGATCAGTCGCTGACTCAGGACCGTGTGATAAAATCCGCCTGGAACGCCGAAATCCCATTTCACGCAGTTTTGGGCGCTTTTGATGCCCTTTTACCCGTGTTTCTATTGCATTTTGTCGATTTGTAACCATTCTTTAATCACTCCCTTAATGAAAATAGTTGATAAAATTTGCCCCCAGCACTTGACAAACGACCGTCAATATGCTATCCTTAGATAGTATATAACGGCAAGGATGTTGTACGATGGAATGTATCAATGGATGTACACGGCTGAACCAGCCAACAATCGAACTTCTTCAAAATCGCAATCTAATCAGAAGTGTCCGTAGGGCGCTTTCTCGTGGTGAATCGAAGCGCTACATCGCCAGGACGTGGCAACTGAACTGGCGACAGACGGAAATAATCATCAACTACATCCGCAGGAAGGAGGTGGAAACCAGCAACTGACCGGTGATAGTGATCTAGGGATAGTGAATACGATACATAGCGGGGCGAAGTGCCCCAAGTTATACATTTATACATATAGGTAATAAGAATGAACAAAGTAACGCTATTCGCGGCCCACGTCCCTTACCTGGACGAACATACGGGCCCACTGTCCAGGGACGAGAAGTCCCACATCATGTCACAGGCAACAACCTTTCAACCCCAGACCGTTGCAGCTGACCAAGATCACTTAGACCAAATCTTCAACGGCCCTTATGTGGTAGCCCCACATGAATTCCGTGGAAGTAAACGTTGCAAGGCTGACTACCTTCGAACGACCTGCCTGATTGTCGATTTCGACAGTGGCATTCATCCTGACAAGGTTATTCAAAGGCTTCAGGAAAACCACCCTAACTGCTTGTATTATATCAATTTCTGTTCAAATAGTCAAGAAATGCACCCTAAATTCCACCTGGTCTTATTCCTTTCAAGACCAGTGGAAGGGGAAGATGAATTTGATTTGTTGAAGGATTGGGCGATGGACCTGTTTGATGGTCTTGATCCCGACCTGTCGGTACTTAAGGACCGCGCTCGCGCATTCCTGCGTGGTAACAAGGCATTCCCCACCATCTTTGGCGGGGATGTTCCCATCGATGTTGAAACGGTCATTGCTGACTACCAGGTCAAGCAGGCCGTTCAAGCAAGCTATGCAGTTACATCAACTGGTGAAGTACCCAACTTCAAGCTGCTACTTACAACCAAGATCAGGCTAGTTGCAGAAGAAGTGGTCTGGAAGCCCGTTTTCAGTTTGGCTGACCAGCTGAAACAAATTGGCAAGCTACGCTGCTTCTGTCCCGTTTGCGGGCATCGACATGACTTGCGTGGTGACAATGCTGACCTTCGTGACAACGCTTTCATTGCGCTGAATGACAAGGGGATCCCCTTCATCAATTGCCAAAGCTGTGCCAGCCGTGGCTGGGGGATTGGTCAATCTGGAACCTATACGCTGGATCCAGCTGACGTGACCAGGTTCGTGGAACATAAGCAAGGCTTCCATATCATCCGAGACTTGCAGGAGAATCGATACAAGTTGGTTCGACCCGACCGGCAAGAAGGCGGATACAGCGTCCTACCCATCGACATACGCGGGATAGCCAACTGGTATGCCCAGTGGGATGCGCAAGCACCTGACGCTTGCCCCAATATGGACTTCCGCTTCGATTTCAGCAGCGACACTTTCATCGATGAAGACGCTTGCACAGTCAACACTTACCAGGCAC
>CAYFPS010000014.1:8261-14415 GCA_964345075.1 uncultured Bacteroidaceae bacterium
TTCCACTTCAGCCAGTACCCTTACCTACTATGATCGGGAACTTGATCCGACAGGTTGCTGGTGATGACCCACAGTGCGTAGAACACTTCTTGAACTGGCTTGCTGTGATCGTGCAGCAGCGCAGGAAGCTGACGACTGCTTGGCTATTCCAGGGCACGCAAGGAACGGGAAAAGGAATCCTGTTTAATCACGTTCTCGCGCCCCTGTTTGGACGAAACTACACGATGATGAAGGACATGAAGACCCTTGTTTCCAACTTCAATGGGGATATTGAAGACAAAGTCTTGGTGGCTATGGACGAAGTGCAGGCTGACTTCACTGACTATGACAGAAACACAATAGATGGTCGAATCAAGTCGCTGATTGGTGAAGACAATGTGCGGCTTGAAAAGAAAAGGATTGATGCGCGGCAGGCGCGCGTATACACAAACTTCCTGTTCTTTTCAAACAAGTTTAATGCGATCAAGCTGGAAGCTGGGGATCGTAGGTTCAATGTCTGTCCCAGGCAGGAGCGCAAGCTGATTGATTGTCCCTGGCTACCTGGTGGGGATCCAGCACAGCTGATACCCATGCTTGCTGATGAACTGCAGGACTTCGTCCACTTCCTTCGTCAGCGTGAAGTGTCCCTGCTGGACGTGCAGCGCACCTTGGACAATCAGCCGAAGCTAGACCTTATGGAATCCACCCTATCTACCACAGAAATCTTCTTCCAGAAGGTGCGTGACTTGGACTGGGATTGGTTCAAGGACAACATCAACCAGGTGGATGCAGAGCGTCGACCATCTGCTGGCAGGGCATATGGTGTGCTTCAGGAGCGTGACTACTGTCCTGATTCCAGGAAGTACATCACTTCGTGTGAAATCCATGTTCTGTTCAACAATATCGTCCATGAAGGGTACACGGACCTGTCCAAAGCCAAGGTCAGTCGCAAACCCAAGCAGTTTGGAATTGCCATCGAACCCATCAAAGACGCTTCTGGCAAGTCAGTTCGGGGCTATCGACCCTAAGTTCTACACCATTCTACGGATAGGTTACGGTATTTTCTACGGTACCGTAACCTCTATCCGTTTGATAGTCATTGGTTATGGCTGATTTTCTACGCTTTCTACGGTAATTGGGACGAAAGTCCGTGGGATTGGGAAGTGTTCCCAGTAGGGTAGATGTTCGTTTGCGTAGAAAGCGTAGAATGCGTAACCGCTACCTGGATTCAGCATGAAGACCGCCGCCCTGGCTTCTCCACTAGCTTTGTTAATCAGAAAACACTACTCTCCGAGTCCCCCTCTCACCTGAATTCTCTGGAGCCGCTATGCGTCCGAACGTATCCATTCTGCTTGCAATGTTTTGTGTATTCGTGACCTTAACATCTGCGAAAGGCCAACAGCTTGACGTATACCTGGCTACTTCACACGAGTTCAAGTCTGAAGCCGAGGCTGAGTACTACCAGCTGAAGCATACTGGTATGGAAGTTCCTGAAAGCCTTCAACTGGAAGTCTTCGGCGGGCGCAGTCAAGAAACATCTTCCAGACAAGGTGGCGATACTCCATCAGAAGCATACCCAATCACCGAGTTTCCCTTCAACGACACAGGTACCACCTCGGGCTATGCGGGGGATGTTGGTCCCTACGACAACAGCTACGTCACCTGCTACTGGGACGGCTACTTCAGCACGACCAACACTGGTCTCGGCCAAGACGTCTTCTACTCCTTCACGCTTGCCGAGGAGACAACGCTGCAGATCAGTCTCTGCGGCAGCAGCTTCGACACGAGTATCGGCGTCTTCGAGAACGTGGACGGGGCCCTGGGCACGCTGGTGGCGGGCAACGACGATTTCTGCAGCCTGCAGTCCCAGACGCTCTGCACCTTCTCTCCAGGCGACTACTTCCTGGCCGTGGACGGCTGGGGTAGCTCCTCCGGCGATTACACGCTGGAAATCCGCGATGATATCGAGGATCCCTGCGTCGTCTACAATGAAAACATCAATGAGGCTCTGTTCCCCGGAATTGTGACGGGCACTACTGTAGACGGAACTGATATCGATGGCAACGGCTTCGGAGACGTGGGCTATAGCTTCGATGTCAACTATGCCGGCGTTTACAGCTTTTCAGCCTGTGCACCCCAAACTGAAAGAAATGTGATCCTCGCTGTCTACAATAGCTCACCATGCAGTGGTGGCGCAGTAGTGGCTCAATCCACGGAAGCTACTTGCTACGAAGGAGGAGCAATCAATCCAGGCCAAATCACGGACCTAGTGCTGGATTGCGGTAGCTACCATCTCGTGGTCCTAAGCGGGATCGATGGCGAAGGGGCGTTTTTGGTTGAAGTGCAACGAGACTGCGATAGCTATCCGACTATTGCAAGCGTATCACCTCCAACCATTCTTACCGGAACTACTGCGGACGGCGTGGACATTTACTGGGGTCCAGGTCCGGATGTTGGCTACAACATCGAAGCTCAAGTGGATGGCTACTACAACTTCGATGCATGCTTCGATGGGTCTACCTACTCTTTAACCCTATCTCTGTTCACCGACCATCCTTGCTTCGGTGGAACCCTAATCCAAGAGCAGGCCTATACTCCTTGCGATGAAGTGGTTGGTGCGGCTCGCATGATGGCAGTCTGGCTAAATGCAGGTAACTACCATCTACTAGTAGGTGATGACGAGGCCGGTGTTGGAGCCTATGAGATTCTATTCCAAGAGTTGCCCCCGGAACCTTTGCACAGTGAGGACTTCAATCATTCTGGAGTGATACCTACAGACTGGATCATAGAATCCCAATCCCGCAGCACACCCTGGACACCCTTCCAGGAGTCTGGAGAAGATTGGGCCATGGAATCCAACCACACAGCTTTCGAAGCCACTTTCGATGAATGGCTGAAGAGCCCCGTCTACGACTTGACCTGGTGGGAGAATGTCGAAGCAGGCTTCACCAACAGCTACATACATGCCAACTCCGAAGCAGCCTTCCGCGTGTCTACAAACGGAGGCCTGTCCTGGTCAACTGTCCAAGCGTGGACTGCAAGCACGAATGAAACCATCCTGCTAGATGTATCCAATTGGGTAGATGGTGAATCCAATGTCCGTTTCGCCTTCCGCTTCCGTTCCGATTTCATCACAGACGGACCTAGCTGGCGAATCGACGACTTCTTCTTGAATGGCACACCCAATGCGCCTGTCGCTTCTACACCAGTACCCGAACAACCACCAGCAGTCTGGACTTCTGGAACAGGCACTATTGGTTGCACGTGGATGCAGCCTTTGGAAGTTGAAGGTGATAGTCTTCAGGTCCGAATCGACTACAACGGTGATGGGGACTACTTGGATGGTGCAGAAGAAGACTGGCTCGATCTGCCAATGCAGGCAGATGCGGCAAGCATCGATGTCACACACCTGGCCACGTTTGGCAACAACGGGCTGTTGAAGTTTGAGTTCCGAGCCAAGTCTGTAGGAGGTGCATGGGGCTACTCGGGAACGGCTGGTATCGAGGGTATCGCAGATGACTGGTTCGTACTGATCAATGCGGATCTGGAACCACCGACCTTCGCCAACTACATCCCCTCTGGTCAGCCTGATCCTGTTTGGTTGCCGGACTTAACGACAAGCGTTGGCGTCCAGGTCACGGACGATGCGAGCGTAGATGCTTCCACCATCCAGATGCGTGTGGACACGAATGCAGATGGGGCGTTTACGGGGCCGGAAGAAGCGTGGCAAACCTTGTCGGGCTACATAGATGGATCCCTAGTCGATGTGCTGGAAGAGGTCAACTTCGTGGGCGATGGTGAATACATCGCTCAGTTCCAAGCAGCTGATTTGGCTGGCAACCAGGCTTCCAGCGACACCTTACGTATACGTATCGATGCCACTGCACCACCCCTAGCGCTTACTGGTAGTGGAAACACTAGCCTGAACCTTGCGTTCTCTGCAACTGCCGATGAAAACTTTCAGCGCTACGAACTGGCTGTGTCTACAGACAGCCTGGTGGACGAAACTGACCTGCTGTGGTCAGACGCACAGGATCCAGGCCTAGGATCGATTTCCACCAACCAAACCACGGTAACAGGTCTGCAGCCAGCAATGCGCCACTGGCTCGCCCTACGCGCCATTGACCTGGCTGGAAACACATCTAGCTGGTCGAACACAGTCAGTGGAATCACGGAAGGGGCACCGCCACTTGCGGTAAGTGACCTTACAGCCACAAAGACACCTGAAGGGGTTGTGCTTTCCTGGACTCCGCCAGTAGAAGACATCTATGGTGGGTCACCAGTCGTGATCCAGGACTACGATGTCCATGCGTCCGAGGATCCACACTTCGAGCCCAATCCAGACACATTTCTTGGGTCGACCACTTCACCCAACTACCTGATCCCGCTAAGTCGGACAAGTAATGTGCTTGTGTTCTACCGGGTGGTCGTGAATGGTGCTGGGCCTGGAACGCTTCCACATGGTCTGTTGGCCATCCCCGCTCAGCAGTTCGAAATGGGACAAGCTGGTGTGTTCGGTGCTGAGCCAGTTCATCAGGTCACGTTGACAAACGACTTCTTCATTGGCCGCACTGAAGTGACAACAGCAGACTACATCACTGCCCTACAGTGGGCCTACGATTCTGGGTACATTACGATTCAGTCTGGAAACCCGTTTCAGCACGGTGTGAGGCTTGTGTACATGAGCGGTGGTGGATCCGAAATTGGATTTGCTGACGGGCTGTTCATACCGCTTGAAGCGCAATACCACGATTACTGGGGCTTTGAAGGACCATACGATCCAGCCAATCACCCAGTGAAGAACGTGAGTTGGTACGGGGCGGTATGCTATTGCGACTGGTTAAGCGAAATGGAAGGACTGGAGCCAACCTACAATGGGAACTGGGCAGCGAACCCATACCCGTCTAGTTCCTACCGATTGCCCACGGAAGCAGAGTGGGAGCTAAGTGCAAGAACAACAGAGGGCAACACGTATCCCTGGGGAGAAACTAATCCATCCAGTCAGCTTGCAAACTTCGGGTACAATGTTGGTTGGACGACTGAAGTAGGAAGCTATCCGGATGGCAGCAATCAATTTGGGATGCAGGATCTCGCAGGCAATGTTCTCGAATGGTGCCATGATTGGCTTCAGCCACACTCAGCAGATCCCGTGGTTGATCCAGTTGGAGCTACTACTGGATCACAAAGGGTGATCAAGGGTGGCAGCTTTGTTCATGATGCAAACCACCTAGCATCTGCTTATCATATCGGGCTTGAGCCTCAGGATGAAGAACACATGATAGGATTCAGACTTTGCCGTACACCTCTGGAATAGGCTAAGTCACCTGGACCACGTCGTTCATCACAATCCGCAGCTTTCCCACTTCCATGTCCTGGTGGAAGTGACCGCAGTACCAGCTGTCAAAAGCCAGCAGATCATGGAAGCGGTTCAGCATTCTCGCCGTGGGATCCTTCTTCTTCAGTGGATCCACCCACTCCAGCAGCTGCAGGTAGTGTAGTGGCGCAGTGTGTGTGACAACCAGGTCCACCTTCCAGTTCACCGCAATCAGCGAATCTACACCACGTTCGAATTCTTCCTGACTGGGAACCTCCTCGGGCCACCATCCCGCACCGAGTTTTCGATTGTGTTTGTTGGTGTCTTGATCCGCTGACATGGCCCCGCCGAAGGTGAAAACGTTCTTCCCACAGATCGTATACACGCGTCCCCGGCGAAGATGATAGACGTTGTCACACGCCACGCCAACATCAGCTCCGAACATTTCCCGTGATTCAAGATCAGCAAGTTTCCAGTGGTCGTCATGGTTCCCATCGATGAACAGGACTGTGCAAGCCAGCTGGGAAAGCCACTCACGGAAGGCTATTGTGTAGTCCTGGTAGTAGAACACGCCGCTGTCGCCAGCGATAATCAGGTAGTCGTCCCTGGTCAGCTGCTGCTTGTGTTGATGGTGCCAGATGCGAAGTGCGCGGCTATCCTCGCCGCCGTGGGTATCGCCCGTAATGAAGATGGCCATGGAGCCTCCTGGTTGGAAGATGGTTGTTCATCTTCTTATGCCAGGAAACACGAGCTAGCTAGAGTTCTTGGTATCTGTCGCAAGGGCCATGATCTTGGCCTGCTCCAGCCCCTTCTTGCGGTCGGGGTGGTAATAGAGCTTCGTCGTTTCGATACTGCTGTGCC
>CAYFPS010000014.1:14425-16079 GCA_964345075.1 uncultured Bacteroidaceae bacterium
AAGCGGGCACTGGCTTCCATGATGTTGCAGCCTGCCGCATTTACATAGTCAGTAATCGCTTTGTGTCGAAGTGCATGCACGCACTTTCCATCTGCAATCTTCTGGCTTTCTGGGAGTGTTGTATTGATAGCATTCCTGGTCTTCCGCACTTGCTGAGAAAAGGAAGTCACCTTGACCCGGCTTTGCGGCTTAGAAGGAGTCCGCAGGACGTAATTGACCGGCTCAGTAGGCATTGCATCGCCGAGTAGTTTGATCCGTTTCAAGTAATCGAATGCCCAACCTGCAACTGTTAGCTCTCTGGTGCTTGCATCAGACTTGGGCTTCCAACCAGTTTCCAGGATTCGCTGGATGCGAATGTGCGCGCACGCGTTTTCAGCATCTAGTTCAACATTCTCCCAAATCAGGCCATCGCACATTTCAGCAATCCTCAGCCCTGTTGCGTAACCGAAACGAAACAGGTCGCGCCAGCCATCTGGAAGTGCGCTGATCATCAGCTCGTATTCATGGTCCGTGTAGGCTTGTTTCTTTGGGTCATAGTCGGCAAGTGATTTTTCGCCAGCAACCTTGGCCAGTTTCGCAACATTCAGCCGTACCCATTCCAGTAGGGGCTCATCCCCAATCAAACGATCTGCATTTTCCCGCTCCTGGTACTCCAGGATCCATGACCAGAATCCGCGCAGGCGCATCCTGTCCGTAGTCCGTGTTCTGACCTTCTTGCCAACCTCTTCGCGGTAATCCAAAAAGGCTTGCACATGTCGTACCCCGATTCGTGAGATGGGTTGATACAGCCAACCTTCCCACTTTGCGAAATACTTGAACTCCCCGCCAATGGTTGTGACATAGCCCAAGTAGGTGTTTTCGCGAAGTTCACCATCTCGAACAGAGTCTTCAAGATTCCTAAGAAACAGCTTGATCACGTCTTCGAGGGAAGGCACCTCTGGATCCAGCTTCCGGCCTATTGCCGCACCAGATTCATTCTTGCTACCGTACTTGTATGCAAAATATTCCTTCTCCACTCCCATAATACCTGAGTCTTGATACACTTGATTCATATGATTGGCATGCTCTTCTGCCAATTCCAGGGTTGCAAAAGTTCGGCCGTAGCGCACCTTCTTCCCCTTTTTCGGGTCATACACCGAAGGTCCGTTAACACGATGATTGGTAACTTCTTCGCCCGACTTCCGTGTGTATCTGGTTCCAGCACCAATGGAAAAGGCAGGCTTCTTGGGGCGTGTGGCTGCAGGCATTCGAACCCCCATTTGCAAAATAGAATTCCATTTCGCCTGCATTATGATAAAGCAGGGCATATTTTGCAACTGGATCATATTGCCTATTATGCTTTACGTCACTTCTTCCAGAAATGCACACTCAGCATCACGAGCACCGTGTAGATCTCGAGCCGGCCAAGCAGCATCAGGAGCGTGAGCAGCAGCTTGCCCAGCGGATGAATGGCGCTGAAGTTGCCGGTGGGGCCCACTTCGCCCAGGCCGGGACCGATGTTGGAGAGGCAGGCCAGGGTGCCGGAAAGGCCGACTTCCAGGTCGTGCCCCAGCTCGGCCAGGGCCAGGGTGCCGCCCAGCCAGAGGATGGCGAAGAGCACCATGAAGCCGGTGATGTTGGCCACCAGCGCCTGGGGCACGCCGCGGCCGCCCAT
>CAYFPS010000014.1:16089-19415 GCA_964345075.1 uncultured Bacteroidaceae bacterium
TCAGCCTCCGCACGCACCTCATCAATGGATTTCACCACCTTGACGCCGCCGCCCGTGGAGCCGGCCATGCCGCCAATGATCATGAGGAAGAGCAGGCCCACCCGCGCCACCGGTGGCCAGAGGTTGAAATCGTCCGTGGCAAAACCCGTCGTGGTCATGATCGAGGCGGTCTGGAACAGGCTGTCCACCAGCAGGCGCAGGCTGAAGTAGTCCTCCTGCAGCATCAGGGCAAGCCAGAAGACCAGCGCGGCCCCGCCCGCGATGCCGGCGTAGTAGCGCCATTCCGTGTCACGCCAGATGGCCTTCAGCCCCGTGCCCTGTGTCACACGGTAATACAGCGCGAAGTTGATGCCGGCGAGAAACATGAACAGCGTCACGATGAGGTGGATCAGCGGGCTGTCGAAATGGCCGATGGAAGCATCCCGAGTCGAGAAGCCGCCGGTGGCCATGGTGGTGAAGGAATGGGCCCAGGCGTCGTAGAAGCTCATGCCGGAAATCCACAGCAGCAGTGCTTCCGCCGCCGTCAGCACCATGTAGATGATCCAGAGGATTTTGGCCGTGTCCTTCAGCCGCGGCGTGATCTTCTCGCTTGAAGGACCGGGCGTCTCGGCCTTGAAGAGGTGCATGCCGCCCACGCCCAGCATGGGCAGGATGGCCAGCCCGAAGAGCACGATGCCCAGGCCGCCAATCCACTGCATGAAGCAGCGCCAGAAGGCGACGCCGTGCGGCAGGGCCTGCGGACTGACCAGAATGCTGGCCCCGGTGGTGGTGAAGCCGCTCATGGATTCGAACCAGGCGTCGATGGGGCTGGCAATCTCACCGCTGAAGAGGAAAGGCAGGGCGCCGAAGAAGCTCATCACCAGCCAGCCCAGCGTCACCACGGCGAAGCCCTCGCGGATGGTCAGCTCCCCGCGGCCCCTTTTCCGTGAGACAAAGGCCGCCGCACCGCCGCCCGCCGCCGTGACCACAATGGCGAGCAGCATGCCCGCGCTGTCACCGTCGAGGTAGAGCAGGCTGACCAGCAGGGGAAGCAGCATGCCGCCGGCCAGGAAGACCTGGATCCAGCCGAGTACGTAGCTGATGCGCCATGGATTCATGCGGGGTCAGCGCCTCCAGAACATGCGGCTGAACAGCACCAACACACTGAAGAACTCGAGCCGGCCAATCAACATTAATGCTATTAATGTCAGCTTGCTCAAGCCGGGCAACCAGCCGAAATGAGTCACGGGGCCCAGTCTCTCCAGACCGGGCCCTGTATTGGAAAGACATGTGATACTGGCACTGAACCCTTCAATCACACTTGTGCCCTGCAGGGTCAGCACAAGCGTGCCAAGCAAAGCAAACAGCAAGTAAAGGGCTACGAATGATCCGATGCTGATCACGATGGCATCGGATACGCCGCGGCCATTGTAGCGAACAAGCCTCACAAGGCCAGGGTGGACATGGCGACGCAGAGTTGCATGCAACGTCTCGATCAGGATGCGGACTCGAATTACTTTGATTCCGCCCGCCGTGGAACCCGCCATGCCTCCCACCATGATCATCAACAGAAGCAAGGCGTGGGTCACGGGCGGCCACAGTCCGAAGTCCTCGCTGGCATAGCCGGTCGCCGTCATCAAGGACCCCACCTGGAAAGCTGAGGCTTGCAGGGCATCCACGACTCCCCGATCCTGCTGCAATACCAGGCTGGCACTGATCCCCACAACCACGATGGCAGCCAGACCCAGAAATGAGCGGAGCTCCTGGTCGCGCAGGATCTCCCGTAGGGAAGATTTGCCCTCCAGCAGCAGACGATAATAGAGGGCGAAGTTGATTCCGGCGAGAAACATGAAGAGAGTTATGACCAGCTGGGCAGCAGGGCCAAAGTCACCTGCTGAAGCATTGCGCGTACTGAAGCCGCCCGTGGCCATGGTGGTGAAGGCGTGACACACCGCTTCAAATGGCCCAAGCTCGCATATCATGAGGAGTAGCGCTTCCAGGGCCGTCAGACCGATGTAGATTCGCCACAGCATCCGGGCCGTGTCTCTCAGGCGCTGTGTAATCTTTTCGCTGGTTGGGCCCGTACTTTCAGCGCGAAACAGATGCAGGCCGCCCACGCCGATCATGGGCAGTATCGCCAGGCCAAACAGTACGATCCCCAGACCCCCAACCCACTGGATAAAGCAGCGCCAGAAGGCAACACCGTGGCTCAGGTCGGCCGGGCTGGCCAGAATGGAAGCTCCCGTCGTGGTCACTCCGCTCATGGATTCGAAGAGACTGTCCAGCCAGCTGGGAAACTCACCCGAAAAGTAGAAAGGAAGGGAACCAAAGAAGGCTGTACACAGCCATGCCAGGACCACGATGGCGATGGCTTCGCGCTGACTGACTTCGCCACGGCCCTTCGCACGAGCGAACCAGGCCAACAGGCTACCACTTGCTGCCGTGATACAGACGGCAGCAAGACTGGACCATACATTGCCATCCTGGTAGAACAAGCTGACCAGTACGGAAAGAACCATGAGCCCCGCCAGAAACAGGAGCGTCCAACCGACAACAAGAGCAATGCGCCAAGGGTTCATGCGTTGTGTCCAGAACTTGTTTCAGGAAAAACCAGCGGCAGGTGGATCATGGCAGAAGTTCGGCACTCATGTATCACGCTTACGGGAAAAGCGCTGCTCCAGCTCGCCCAGCCGGTTTTCCTTGCCCACCACCAGCACCAGATCTCCGCCCTGGATGGTGTCGGGTCCCGCCGGCACGAAGGATTCGCCCCTGCGCTGGATGCCGGCCAGGATGGTGTCCTCGGGCAGCTCCAGCTTCGCCACCTGCTGTCCGGCAAAGGGGCTGTCCATGCCCACGCGGAACATGGTGGCCAGGGCGCCGGCACCATGCAGCATGGCCTGCCCCTCCAGTTGCCCCAGCCGCACGAACTTGAGCATCTCCTGGGCGGCGATCAGCCGCGAGTTGATGCCCACGTCCAGTCCGATGGTCTTGATGATGGGCATGTACTCGGTGTTCTGCACCAGCGTGATGGTGCGCTTCACGCCCAGGTGCTTGGCCACCAGTCCGGTGATGATGTTCTTTTCCTCATCCGGCGAGAGCGAAAGCAGCACGTCCATGTCGCCCAGCGCTTCCTGCGCCATGGCGTCGATTTCCTTGCCCCGCGTGCTGAACACGGCGGTGCGCGGCAGACGCTCGGCCAGGTCGAAATCGCTGATGTTTGTATCACGCGGTGTGCGGAAGAGCTTCACGTTGCTGCCGCCCAGCCGCTCCAGGTTGGAAGCCACGGTGATGGCCACCGGACTGGCGCCCAGGATCATCACGTGGCGGCTGCGCTCGTCGATGACGTT
>CAYFPS010000014.1:19425-73314 GCA_964345075.1 uncultured Bacteroidaceae bacterium
ATGCGAAAGACCTCGACGGATTCACGGCTGCGCACGGCAAAGGTCACGGTATCACCGGCGTGCAGGATGTCGCTGCCCCGGGGCACGCTGGTCTGGCCCTCGGAAACACGGGCCACGATGCGGAAGCGCAGGTGCTCGTACTTGTGCGCCAGCTTGATCAGGCTGCGCCCGTCCAGCGGCCCTCCCTGCTCCACGTCAAGGGAAAGCAGGCGCAGCTGGCCGCCGAGGAATTCCTGGTAGTCCTTGGCCGTGGAATGCAGCAGCAGGTCCAGCACAGCCTTGGCGGCGGCGCGCTCGGGATTCACGGTGAGCGTAGCCTGGCCGAGGCGCTTCACTTCCTGGGTCAGCTCGTCGGAGCGGATGCGGGCGATGCGCTGCTGCACGCCCAGCCGTTCGGCGGCCATGCAGGCCAGCAGGTTGATCTCGTCCACGTTGGTGGCGGCCATCAGGTACTCGGCATCGCGGGCGCCAGCCCGCACGAGCACGCTTTCCAGGGTGCCGGATCCGGTGACGGTGGCGATGTCGTGGCGCTCGCCCAGCTCCTGCAGACGCTTGTCGTCCACGTCGACGATGGTCACGTTGAGGTTCGGCTCCCGGCTCAGGAAGCTGGCCAGGTGCGATCCCACGTCTCCGGCGCCAATGATGACGATGTTCATGCGCGTGTCCGTCCATGGTTGACGCAGGCGCCGCCCAGGCATTGACAGTCGCCCAGCAGACCTTCGCGACAGGCGCCGCAGCTTTCCTCAACGGGAAGTTGTCCCGCTTCAAATGGACGTGCCAAATGGCCCCCTGCTGCTGGTGGTGCGCCGATGAGTGCGGCCATCACGGTTTCCCGCGCGGCGTGCTCCAGCTCCGCCAGCCGTGCCTGGCAGGCTTCGGGCTCGCGGCTCGCGCAGACGAGCGTTCCTGCAATCCGTGTCACACATCCCTTGCCCGGCAGGCCGCCGTCCTCTTCCAGATGCCGTGACACACGCAGCTGCTCCTTGCCCAGGCAGTAGAGCAGCTCCACGGGCAGCGCCACGCGCTCGGCGGCCCGTCGTGACACGGCAAGAGCACGGCGCAAGGCCCGCAGCAGGACTTCATCAGCACGTGCCGCCTCGAGCTCGAGCAGGCCATAATCGTGAGTCCGCCACAGCAGGAAGGCCCGCGGCGCGACCACGGAGTGCTCGCCGGGTGCGTGCAGGAGGCGCCGCGCGCGTTCTCCGTAGTCGCGGGGCAGCATCAGCCGATGCGCTCCAGGCCGTTCATCCAGGGACGCAGGGCCTCGGGGATCAGGATGCTGCCATCGGGTTGCTGGCAGGTTTCCAGCAGGGCGACGATCAGACGGCTGGTGGCCAGGCCGCTGCCGTTCAGCGTGTGCAGGAAGCGCGGCTTCTCGCCCTTGACCCGGCAGCGCATGTTTCCGCGGCGGGCCTGAAAGTCCTCGAAGTTCGAGCAACTGGAACATTCCAGATATTTGCCTTCAGCCGGTGCCCAGACTTCCAGATCGTAGGTGCGGGCGCTGGCGAAACTCAAATCCGCCGTGCACAGGTCCAGAATACGGTAATGCAGGCCCAGACGGCGCAGCACTTCTTCGGCGTGTCCGCGCAGGATGTCGAGCGCCTCGTAGCTCTTCTCCGGCTCCACGAACTGCACCAGCTCAACCTTGTTGAACTGATGTACACGCAGGAAGCCGCGCACATCACGACCGTAGCTGCCGGCTTCGCGACGGAAGCAGGCGCTGTAGCCGGCGTACTTGACCGGAAGCTTCGCGGCATCGATGATCTCGTCACGATGCAGATTGGTAATCGGAACTTCCGCCGTGGGAATAGCGTAGAGTCCGTCCTTCTCCATGTGATACATGTCCTCGGCCATCTTGGGCAGCTGGCCGGTTGCCGTCATCGATTCGGCATTCACCAGAAAGGGCGGAAAGACTTCCGTGTAGCCGTGTTCGCCCGTCTGCAGATCCAGCATGAAGTTGATCAGGGCCCGCTCCAGGCGCGCGCCCAGCCCTTTGTATACGGGGAAACCGCTGCCGGAGAGTTTAGCGCCACGACTGAAGTCGAGGATATCATGCTCTTCCGCCAGCGTCAGGTGATCCTTCAGCTCAAAATCGTAGGCAGGCTTTTCGCCCCACTCGCCGATTACCTTGTTATCCGCCTCGGACTGGCCGGCCGGCGCGTATGGACCGGGCGTGTTGGGCAGCACCATGACCATGGCTTGCTGCTGCTCGTCCAGTTCCTTGATGTCCTGATCGATCTGCTTGATGCGGTCACTGACCGTGCGCATGGAGGCAATGCGCTCGCTGGCGTCCTGCTTGCTGCGCTGCAGTTCGGCAATTTCCCTGGAAACCGTGTTACGCTGGGCCTTCAGGCCTTCGGCCTCCTGCATCAGTTCGCGTCTTCTGGCGTCAACGGCCAGAATCGCTTCAAGGTCAGCCTGGACTCGCTTGGCGGCCAGACCGGCGGCCACCTCCTGCGTGTTCTCGCGAATGCGTCGAATATCGAGCATGATCTTCCTGTAGATTTTTGACAAGCAGCTGTCGCGCCGGACGCACTCATTGGCTGTCCGAACTAACCATGAAAAGTCGAAATTCAGCAGGAGAGTTCAAACCTGCGCCCGGCTTCAGCTTCATGAGCTTGGAAGTGCCGGACTGCCGTCTGTTTGGGCAGGAAATACAAAGGGGACCGGCCAATGGCACGATCCCCCGTCCCACGAGAATGCTCGGCAGCGTGGCCACTGCCGCGGGCCCATGGCCCGGCTGCTGGACTTCCTCGCTTGAGTGCATTATCGGGCACTTGGGGGATTGCTTGAGGGGGGGGGCTACCCGTCCGACTACTGGTCCGACTATTGGTCCGACCGTTGGTCCGACCACTGGTCGGACCACAACCCCCAACCCGTCCAGCCTGCCTGACAATTCCAAACAAAACGGCGAATGACAGCTTCGCGCCATTCGCCGGAATTTGACAGACAGGATGCCCCCGGAGATCAGTAGTCGCTGGTCATGATCATCAGGGGTTTTGCTTCAAAGCGTTCGTAGATCGGGCGCAGACGCTTCGTGTTGTAGAATTTCTTGACATCGACCAGCTTCTTGGAGCTGGTCACTACGCCAATTGGCACATGGTCATAGCGCCCGTTGCGGACACAGATGAGGCGACCATCGGCACCGTCCAGAATCAAGTCCAGCGCCAGATTGCCGAAGGCCATCGGCACAATCGAGTCGGTCGCGTCGGGATCGCCGCAGCGCACCAGATAGCCCATACGCTGATTGATCACATTCACCCGGCGGCCGTTGTTGAATTTGGGCGACAGCTCCTTCAGATGCTGGGAAACCATATCGCCGATTCCGCCCAGCTTCTTGTGGCCGAACATGTCTGCCTCGTGGCCCTCATAGACCATCTCGCCCATGCCCTTGAAGGTTGCGCCCTCGCTGACCAGCACGACCGAGTACTTCGAAGGATTGGAATAGCGATCCATCGAGAGCAGCTCGCAAAGCAGCTCCACATCAAAGACGTGCTCCGGAATCACACAGCGGTTGGCAGCACCAGCCATGGTGGGCAGCAGGGCCGTAAAGCCGGCATAGCGACCAAAGACCTCCAGCACCAGGAAGCGCTCGTGGCTGCCGGCACTGGTTCTTAAGGCGTGCGTCAATTCGATGGTGCGTGTGACACAAGTCGAAAAACCGATGCAATAATCGGTGCCGGGCACATCGTTGTCCATGGTTTTGGGAATGGCCAGCACGCGCACGCCATCCTTGTGCAGGCGCACACCATAGCTCAGCGTGTCATCACCACCAATTGGCACGAGGGTATCGATACCGAGCCATTCCAGATTCTTGAGGACATCGGGCGTCAGGTCATTGATCTCATTTGTATACGCGTCCGCCAGATGCTCGGGAACATTGGCCAGTGGCACATGGCTTGGACGCGTGCGTGAGGTGTGCAAAAAAGTACCACCCGTACGACCGACCTTGTTGACGATTTCCTCCGTCAGCTCGATCACACACTCGCGGTTGTCGGCCTTTGTATCACGCTTCAGCTCAATCAGTCCGGCCCAGCCGCGACGAATGCCCAGCACGCGGTAACCTTCGCGAAGCGCCCGCACAGTCAGGGCGCGAATTGCAGGATTCAGCCCGGGGACATCACCGCCACCGGTCAAAATGCCGATGGTGCCCTTGATGTTTTTTACTGCAGTCATCGGTTCCTCCAAAGATGAATCCGCAAGGTAACAAGGAGGGATTGAAGGAATGTTCAGATCATGTCCATTAGGCAGCTGATTCTGTCAGTTCTGCTTGTCATTTCCTGAGCCTGGCACTGCTTCCCCCGAATCCAGAACAGAAGGTCGTGCGACCTTCCTTGGGCCTCTTTCAAGATCTTGAGGAACTGGCTCTCGCTGAACCGTGACTTTCGCATGCTGATCTCCTTTGTCCATGTGTACAAGGGAAATCTCTACTTTCGAATGGCTCGAATTCGGGGGGAGGTCATGGCTACAAGCAAATATCCGCGACAGCGGTTGCACCGGGCAAGAAAAAAGGGTTAGCATTTCTGCTAACCCTTTGTCTACCAATCGGGGCGACTGGATTTGAACCAGCGACCCCTTGACCCCCAGTCAAGTACGCTACCAGACTGCGCTACGCCCCGATGGTTACTCAAGCAATTTCATGATGGCTCTCAGTTCACCGGCCAGCTCACCACCCGCGGGAAGCTTGCGGCGCAATTGCCTGCGCGCTCCTTCCAGTGTGAACTTCTCTTCGTGAACCAGGTGATGGATGCGCCTGATCAGTTCCAGATCTTCGCGCCGATAGCGTCGAGTGCCCCCTTCGCTTTTCTTCGGCTTCAGTTCGGGAAACTCGGACTCCCAGAAGCGCAGAACATGTGCTTCAAGTCCGGTCAATTCGCAGACATCACCAATGCTGTAATAGAGCCGATGTTCGGTTCCGGATTCCACCCAGCCTCCTCGAATGGATCCGTTTTCCTGCTTCCTTCACGGGAAAACAAGAGCACAAAGATAGGGCTTCAGCGATTCCAATGCAAGCGCGCGGAAAGCCAGGCCCCCATTGCAGCAAGGCGCTGAAGCAAATCATCTGTGCCGCCTTCCAGCATGCGCTGAATTGCCAGCGGACCGTGGTTTGGATAGATCATTGCCCGATCTCTGCAAAAGGGATGATCATCCGGACCACGACCAAAGGCTGCGCGCAGTCCGGCAGCCTCTGCAACACGCACCGAGCGGCGATCACACTGTCCAAAGGGCCAGGCAAGCAGGTGTACATTCCTGCCAAAGCGGCATTCCAGTTCTGCCCTGGCCTCAACCAGCTCGCGATCAAGCACGGTCAGATCACGCGCCTTAAGCGGTATGTGACTGCGCCCGTGCAGGCCAATGTCCCAGCCTGCTCGCAACAGGGTTTCAATCTCCGCGTCATTCATGTGACGAAAACGCCTGCCCAAAAGCCCGCGATCCCAGTGATTGTCCTTGCCGATATAGTCCAGCACAGGAAAGATCACGCCCGAAAAGCCGCGCGCTTTCATCAGCGGCCACGCCTGCTCATAGACGCAGGCATAGGCATCATCAAAGGTGAAGAGCACGAGCCGCTCGGCATCGTCCTTCATGCCCTGGCGCTCGAGGTAGTTGCTGGCTGAAATCGTGGAATAACCGGCTTGTGATACAGCATCAAGCTGGCGCTGAAAGCGATCCGGATGGACAACCGTGATCCCGGGCTCCAGGTGAGTGCTGATCTTGTGCCAGCAAAGGACAGGAATGCGGCGTGTCATGCGAGCAGCTCAGACACCCGTGTGACCAAAGCCACCTTCCCCGCGCTCGGTTTCAGGCACCTGACTGACAGTCTGCCACTCGATACGGGCAACCTCGGCCAAAAGCGCCTGGCAGACGCGCATGCCGCGCTCGACCACAAAGGGTGTATCACCAAAGTTGGAGAGGATGATCTTGACCTCGCCACGGTAGTCGCTGTCAATGGTTCCCGGGCTGTTCAGGATGGTCAGGTTCTTCTTGAGAGCCAGTCCGCTGCGCGGGCGGATTTGCAGCTCGTAGCCGCGGGGCAGGGCAATTTTGAGCCCGGTAGGAACCAGAACGGTTTGACCGGGATTGATGGTCATCTCCTCGTCTACGGCAGCGCGCAGATCCATGGCAGCGCTGCCTTCAGTCTGATACTCAGGGAGGCCCAGTTCGCGGGCGTGATCCATCAGTTCTACCAACACCGTAATTGCCATCAGTCTCTTCCCTTTGGCACCAGCCGCGTCACATGAAACTCATCTGGATGAAACCAGCGCGCGGCAACTTCCCGCTGGCTCTCCATGCTGACGCCGTCAAGCAGTCGGACCCGTTCGCTCAGCGAGACAAGTCGGTTCTGCCTGTGTTCGCCACGAGCCAGCATCACCATGCGGTTCATGCTCTGCTCCTGACCAAGCAACAGGCCGCCACGCATCTGGCGCCTTGTGCTCTCCAGCTCTTCCTGATCCAGTCCGCTTTTGGCCAGCAGCTCAAGCTCCTGCCGACAGGCCTCTTCAACTTCTTCCACCCGTGATACATCACAGGCAAAGCACAAGCCGAATGAGCTGCCGGCGCCAAGCCCCTCCTGCCAGGTGTAGACATTGTAACACAGGCCGCGATCTTCGCGCAGCTTCTGAAAGAGGCGACTGCTCATGCCATCACCCAGCGCGACTCCCAGCATGGCAATGGCGGCCTGATCCGCGTGACCAGCCAGAGGACCTGTGCGGCCAATCTGCACATGGGCCTGCCGGCCATTGTCGCGGTAATGATCACGCCTGCCGGGCAGACTGCCGGGCGGGACCAGACGCGGCGCTTCACCAATGGGAAGACCGGCCAGTCGCTGTGATACAGCCTGAACAAATGGCTCGTGTGACAAATCGCCAGCCAGACTCAGAATCAGCTTGTGTCCTTCAAGCAACCCGCTCGCATAGTCCTTCAACTGGGGCGCCGTAACCGAGAGCACACTCTTTTCTGTTCCTTGAACAGGATGCGCCCAGCAACTTCCGGGAAGCATATCCTCAAAGGCGCGGTCGTAGAGTTCCTCTTCCGGACTCTCTTCAACCAGGCGGATCTCATCGGCAACCACATCCTGTTCGCGGGCCAGATCCGCCGCATCAAAACGGCTATCCTGCACCATGTCACACAGAATGTCGAGGCAGAGCTCCCAGTCGTCAATCAGGCTGGAAGTGTAAAGGGAAAGCGAGCTGCGGCCGGTGGAAGCATTGATCTGCCCACCACGGCTTTCAACCTCGCGGCTGATATCCATGGCAGTGCGTTTTATCGTCCCTTTGAAGTACATGTGCTCCAGCAGGTGGGTGATTCCCTGCGGCCACTCGCCTTCGCCACTGCTGCCCTGACGAAGCCAGAGGCCCAGCCCGCAGGCAGGCGTATCGGGAATGTGTTCGGAGAGGACAACGATCCCGTTGTCCAGCACACTGCGGCTTAAATCCTGCGGAGGAAAGGTCATGTCTCTCCTGAAGAAAAACAGCCGACCCCGAAGGGCCGGCTGATTTTGATCATAGTGAAATCAGTCGCGGCGATCCCCACGGGGACGATCACCACGGGGCGGGCGACCGCCGCCGCCACCACCACGACGATCACCATCGCGACCGCCATCACGCCGACCACCACCGCCAAAGCGGTTGCCGCCACCCTCGGTGCGGGGACGGGGCGGACGCTCCTCCCAGCCTTCGGGCTTGTCCAGCAGCGCGCGACGGGAAAGCTTGAACTTGCCGTCTTCCACACGCAGCAGCTTGACATCCAGCTTGTCGCCAACCTTCAGCACATCGGCAACACGCTCGGTGCGCGTCCAGTCGATCTCGCTGATGTGCAGCAGGCCTTCGCGGCCGGGCATGAATTCGACAAAGGCGCCGAAGTCAACCACGCTGACCACCTTGCCCGGGTAGACCTTGTCCACTTCCGGCTCGGCAACCATGTCGCGGATCCAGTTGAGGGCGCGCTGCAGGTTTTCGCCATTGTCGGAAGCGATCGTGATCGTACCATCGTCGGCGATGTCGACCTTGGTCTGCGTGCTCTCCTGGATTTCGCGAACCATCTTGCCGCCGGGGCCGATGATCATGCCGATCTTGTCGACCGGAATCACAATCGCCTCGAGGCGCGGCGCGAAGGGGCTCATTTCCGTGCGGCTCTCCGTGATACATTCGGCCATCTTGCCCAGAATGTGCATGCGGCCGTCGCGGGCCTGATTGAGGGCCGTCTCCATGATCTCGAAGGAGAGACCATCAATCTTGATGTCCATCTGGAAGGCCGTGATACCATCGGCCGTGCCGCAGACCTTGAAGTCCATGTCACCCAGATGATCTTCATCACCCAGAATGTCACTCAGCACGGCAACCTGCTCACCTTCCTTGACCAGACCCATGGCGATACCGGCAACAGGCTTGTGCATGGGCACACCGGCGGCCATCATGGCCATGGTACCCGAGCAGACGCTGGCCATGGAGCTGGAGCCGTTGGACTCGAGGATTTCGCTGACCAGACGAATCGTGTAGGGGAACTCGTCACGCTTGACCATGCGCTTGAGGGCGCGTTCGGCAAGATTGCCGTGTCCCACTTCGCGGCGGCTGGTGGACATCATGCGGCGCACTTCACCCACCGAGAAGGGCGGGAAGTTGTAATGCAGCATGAAAGTGCGGGAATGCTCGCCAAAGATGCCGTCCATGCGCTGCGCGTCCTGGCTGGTGCCCAGCGTAACCGTACCCAGCGACTGAGTCTGGCCACGGGTGAACAGTGAGCTGCCATGAGTGCGGGGCAGCACGTCCACTTCACAGGTGATCGGGCGGATATCCGTGGTGCCGCGACCATCCAGACGACGGCCTTCACCCACGATCGTGCCGCGCATCTCGGCCTTCAGCTCGTCGTGCATGACTTCGCCCAGTTCCGCCTTGACAGCGGCCAGACGCTCGATGGCAGCCTCGTCACCTGCTTCAGCCGCTTCCACCAGCGGGCTCAGGATCTCTTCTTCCAGGGCCTTCAGGGCTTCCTTGCGCTCGCTCTTCTCGGCGATGGCGCAGAGGGCCTTCATGCGGGGACGAACCGTGGCGCTCAGCTCGGTGACAACCGGCTCATTGCGCTCGGCCACTTCCACCGGCCACTTCTCGACTTCGCCCAGCTCGGCGATAATGCTTTCCTGCAGGTCGATCAGGGCGCGAATGTGCTCGTGGGCGAAGCGCACCATTTCCAGCATTTCGCTTTCGCTGATCTCGGCGCTCTCGCCTTCAACCATGGTGATGCTTTCGCGCGTGGCGGCCACGACCATTTCCACATCGCTGGCTTCCAGCTGCTCGACGCCGGGATTGACCACGAACTTGCCACCGACACGTGCTACCATCACACTGGCAACCGGACGACGGAAGGGAATCGGACCCGCACACAGAGCCAGGCTGGCAGCCGTGCAGGCCAGCGGTCCGGGATCACAGCTCTTGTCGAAGGAGAGAACGTTGCAGATGATCTGCGTCTCGTTCATGAAGCCATCGTCAAAAAGCGGACGAAGCGGACGGTCGATCAGGCGGGCGTTGAGAATCTCGGCCTCGCCGGGACGGGCTTCACGCTTGAAGAAACCGCCGGGAAAGCGGCCAGCCGCGTACTGCTTCTCGCGGTACTCGACGGAAAGCGGAAAGAAGTCCTGGCCTTCGCGGGCCTTGCGCTCGGCACAGGCCGAAACCAGCACCACGGTGTCCTCGAAGCGAATCCAGACGGAACCCTGGGCCTGCCTGGCCACCTTGCCCATCTGCATCGTCAAGGTGCGTCCATCCAGCTGGATGGATTTCTCGATCATCATGTAACCTCCATTGCCGCTTGTCGCGGCCTTGCGGATCCGTTGCCCAAAAGGAGGCACACCGATGGGCGGGCACTGACCCGTCTACCGCTGTGCCTGTTCCAGGCTGGCGAACCCATTGAATGTGGAAAAGGCCGCTCCCAACCAGAGGGAGCGGCCAGCTTGAAAGCAATCGTCAAAAGAAGGCGATCAGCGACGAAGGCCGAGTTCCTGAATCAGGCTGCGGTAACCTTCAAGGTCCACACGCTCCAGGTACTTCTGCAGGCGACGGCGCTTACCGACG
Organism: uncultured Bacteroidaceae bacterium; assembly: GCA_964345075.1. Taxonomy (GTDB): domain Bacteria; phylum CAIWAD01; class CAIWAD01; order CAIWAD01; family CAIWAD01; genus CAYFPS01. The sequence continues at coordinate 29,490 of CAYFPS010000014.1, forward strand.
AGCATCAGCAGACCACGGCGGGTGTGGTGATCCTTCTTGTGCACCTTGACATGCTCGGTCAGGTGGCGAATACGATCCGTGAGCAGAGCAATCTGAACGCCTGCGCTGCCCGTGTCCTGTGCGTCCTTGCCGAACTTCGCGGCCAGTTCGGCCACACGTTCCTTGCTGATCGACATTTCAATCTCCTTGCGTCGTCCAGGACGAGCCATCATCCCCTTGATGCCAGCCAATCCTGAATGCGTTGCCGGTCCAGAACAAGCTGTTCGCTCAGTTCCTGAACTCCGTTGAACCGCATAGTATGGCGAATAAATGCCAGAAACTCAAGATCAAGTTCCCGAGCATAGATGTCGCCCACATCGCTGAAGAAGTGCATTTCAGGCACAATTTCAGCTTCGCCAAAGGTGGGGCGCGGCCCCAGATTCAGCATGCCTGTCTGCCAGTTTCCGTTAATTTTCGCCCGGGCAGCGTAAACGCCCGGCGCGGGAAGCAGTTTGCCCTCACCCAAAAACTTGAGGTTGGCGGTGGGAAAGCCGATGCCCCGACCGCGGCCGTGCCCCTTGACAACCAGCCCACGCATGGAATAGGGCCTTCCCAGCAGGGCTTCGGCCAGTGCCAGCTCGCCTTCAGCCAGCGCGCGGCGAATGCGCGTGGAACTGATGGCTTCACCGGCTGCGAAAACCGGCTCGACAACTTCCATGGTAAAGGAGCACTCATCGGCCAGGGCCGAGAGGGTCTGCCGGTTGCCGCTTCGATTGTGGCCAAAGGCGTGATTGTGGCCGATGACCAGATGCTTCATGTTCAGTTTGAAAAGCACATCGCGGATGAAGGCGCGGGCTTCCAGCTCGCTCAGGGCCTGATTGAAGTCAAGCAGCAGCACGCGATCCACATCCTGCGCTTCCAGCAGTTGACGCTTCTCTTCCAGCGTGCTCAGCCTGCCGGGGCTTTCACTGGGGCGCAGAAAATCACGGGGATGAGGCTCAAAGGAAAGCAGCAGCGTGGCCAGACCCCCACGGGCGGCCTTTTCCCGCACGCGACGAATCAGCTCGCGATGGGCCAGATGCAGGCCGTCAAAGGTGCCCAGCGTCAGGACGCAGGCTGGCATCTCGGGAAGGTGGAGGTGATTGGTCTGGACGATTTTCAAAAGGGCAGTTCCCGATTGAGTTCCCGATAGGCGTCTACAAAACTGTCAGCTTTCCGCAACACCAAACAGCTCCTCAAGGCCCTCACGACTGAAGGCGTTTTCTACGGAATAACTGCCTGACTCGAGTCGCCTGAGCTCTTCCACCAGCGCCCCGCAGCCCAGCAAACGGCCCAGATCCCGGGCCAGACTGCGCACATAGTAACCCTTGGCACAGCGCAGATCAAGTTCAGCATAAGGTGGATCCCAAGCCAGAAGCTCGAGGGAATGCACCAAGACGGGCCTGGGCTCGCGCACAATGGTCTCGCCTTTTCTGGCCAGCTTGTAAAGGCGCTTGCCACCAATGGATATTGCGCTGAACATGGGTGGAATCTGCTGCTGCTCGCCGCGAAAGTCCGGAAGCGCTGCTTCAAAGGCTTCTCGATCAGGCAATGGTCCGGCATGTGATGCAACGATTGAACCCGTCCGGTCGTGCGAATCGCTTTCCGCACCAAGCCTGAGGCGAACCCGGTAGCGCTTGTCACCACCCATCACCTCGTCCTGCAGGCGGGTGGCATTCTTGCCAATCAGAAGGATTACCAGACCCGTGGCGAAGGGATCCAGTGTGCCGGCGTGTCCAATCTTCTTCACCTTGCTCAGCGCGCGCAGCAGCCGAACCAGCCAGAAACTGCTCTTGCCATCGGGTTTGTCTGCCAGCAGGATTGCACCCTGAGCCAGCAGCTCGCGATCGGGCAGGATCGAGCCGCGTTGTATCACGGGCAGGTCATCCAGCCGTGGCCGCAGCGCAAGATCCTGACTCAGTTCCCGTCCTCCGGGTCCGTCTCACCGCGCTCGGCCTGCAGCTGAGCCAGAATCCGGTCCACCTCTGCCGCGCGCTTGACCGACTCGTCCAGCACAAAGCGCAGAATCGGAACCGCGCGTATACGCAGGCTGGCAGCCAGACTCTTGCGCAGCGCCTTGTTGCGGTGTCGTACCTCGGCCAGAATCTCTTCGGTGGCGAGGCCATCAGCCAGCACGGATACAAAGATGGTGGCGTGTGACAAATCGGGAGAAAGGCGGACTTCACTGAAGCTCGCCTTAGCCGCAAGGTCCCCGTGCTCGCGCAGGAGAATGCGTCCCAGATCCTTGCGGATCTGCTCGGAGACCCGCTGCTGTCGCTTTTCGCTGGCCATCAGGCCCTAGCCTTCCAGATCCAGGCGACGGGTGACTTCCTTCAGCGTGAAGACCTGAATCAGATCGCCTTCGCGAAGGTCATTGTAACCGGCCAGCTGAATACCGCACTCAAAGCCCTGCAGCACTTCGCGCACATCTTCCTTGAAGCGCTTCAGGTTGGAAAGCTCGCCCTGATGGACGACTTCGTTCTCGCGGACCAGACGGGCCTTGGAATTGCGCTCGATCTTGCCGGAAAGCACCATGCAGCCGGCGATGGCCTTCTTTGCAATGCGGAAGACCTGACGAACCTCGGCGGTACCGACGATTTCCTCTTCCACATCCGGAGCAAGCATACCTTCCAGAGCGGCGTGAATTTCTTCGACCACCTCGTAGATGACCTTGTAAAGGCGCACGTCCACCCGCTCGCGCTGGGCCAGCTCGCGGGCACTCTGGGTCGGTGTTACATGGAAGCCGATGATGATCGCGCCGGAGGCCTTGGCCAGCAGGACATCGCTTTCCGTGATGTTACCCACGCTGCGGCTGATCACATTCACCCGGACTTCATTGGTCTGCATCTTCATCAGTTCGTCAGCGATGGCGCCGATGGAACCGTCTACGTCACCCTTGATGATGATGGGCAGGTCGCGAACTTCACCCAGCGCAATCTGCTGCGAGAGCTGGGTCAGCGAGAAACTGCTGATGCGCTGCTGGCTCTGCTCGCGCTGAATCTGCTGACGCTTGAGCGCCACACCGCGCGCTTCCTTTTCCGTCTCGTAGACCAGCAGTGTATCACCGGCCTGCGGCACACTGTCCAGGCCGAGCAGCTGCACGGGTGTGGATGGCGGTGCTGTATCACGGGGATTGTCGCGCTCATCGAGCATCAGGCGGACACGACCACTGGCCGTACCGGCAACCACAATGTCACCCTTGTTGAGCGTACCGCGCTGCACCAGAACGGTGGCAATCGTACCACGGCCCTTGTCCAGACGCGAATCAATCACGACCGCCTTGGCAGAACCCTCCGCCACTGCCTGCAGTTCAAGGACTTCCGCCCGGATCAGGATCTCCGCCAGCAGCTTGTCCATGTTCTCGCCCTTCTTGGCGGAAATGTCCACGCACTGGTATTCACCACCCCAGTCTTCCACCAGGATGTTGTAATCCGCCAGCTCCTTGCGAATGCGCTGCGGATCCGCATTGGGCTTGTCGATCTTGTTCACGGCGATCACAATCGGCACATGAGCGGCCTTGGCGTGATCGATGGCTTCCTTGGTCTGCTCCTGCACACGGTCGTCGGCGGCAACCACCAGCACGACAATGTCCGTAACCTGCGCACCACGGGCACGCATGGCCGTAAAGGCCTCATGGCCAGGCGTATCCAAGAATGTGATTTTTCCTGGTGACCGGGTGTATCCAGGAAGGTGATCTTCTGACCTTCGTGTTCCACTTCATAGGCACCGATATGCTGCGTGATACCGCCAGCCTCGCCAGAGACCACATTTGCATTACGCAGGTAATCGAGCACGGACGTTTTACCGTGGTCGACGTGACCCATCACGGTAACGACCGGAGCGCGTGATACAAGCTCGCCCTCGATCACTTCCTCTTCGATTTCCTCGGCCTCATCGAATTCACTCATGAACTCGACCTGATAATCGTAATCGTCACACAGGATCTCGATCAGCTCACGCTCCAGACGCTGATTGATCGTGACCATCGTGCCCATCATGAAGGCCTTCTTGATCAGGTCGGAGACCTGAATTTCCAGCAGTCCAGCCAGCTCGTTGGTGGTAATGAACTCTGTCACACGCAGGATGTTGGATTCCTCGTTGATTTCACCCACGCCCTTCACCTTGCGGCTGCGGCGCTTCTTCTTGGTGGAATCCATCGCGCGCGTGGTTTCCTTCACGGCAGCGCGAATCTCGTCCTCAGAGAACTTGTGCTTCTTGCTCTTCTTGCGCTTGCGGCCACCAGCAAGATCGCTGCGCTCGTCCTTGGCTTTCTCCAGCTTCTGCAGACGCAGTTCTTCACTCTTGGTCTTCTTGCCACTGCGCTTGCGGCGACTGGCATCGGATTCGGTCGTTGTCGCGCCCTGCATCGGATCACGCTCCTTGAAGCCTTCCGTTGCGGGAGCTTCCGGCTCTTCAGGCTTGCGCTTGCGCTTCGGTCGCACAACCTTTTCCGGTTCCGGATCCTTGTGGATGCCTAGCACGCGACCGGGGCGGAAGACAGGCAGGCCAATCTTCTCGCTGTCCTGATCCGCGTGCTCAACGATGGCGCGTCCGGGTGCCGGGGCTTCAACAGGTTCTTCTTCCACAGCAGCTGTTTCAGCAGCAGGGGCTTCCGGCTGAACTTCCGGCGTGCTTTCTTCGACCACCGCGGCAGGCGCAACTTCTTCCGGCGCTTCTTCGACCTCCGGCTCCGCTTCGGGAACAGGTGCCTCCTCCGGATCCGCCTCTACCACAGGTTCAGGCTCTGCCTCAACCACGGGCTGAATGACCTCAGGCTCGCTGGCCGGCTCTTCCGCAGGCTCCTCGACCACTTCCGGCGCAGGCTGCTCGATAACCTTGAGCTCCTTCAGGCGCTTCAGGGCCTCGCTCTCGACCTTCTCGTCTTCCTGAGCGGCTTCTTCCGCCTGCGTGCGCAGAATATCTTCCACCGCCTCGCGGCGAATATCAGGACCGGCCGGCTTGCTTTCCGCCGGCTTGGGCGCCTGTGCTTCCATGTATTCGGCATGCAGCTCGGGAGCGTACTTGGCCAGAATGGTCACGTACATCTCCTCGGTCAGAGTGGCCGTGGGGCGGGAAGGAACTTCAAACCCTTCCTTCTCCAGATAGTCACTTACGTGCGAAACCGTCAGCTGCAGTTCCTTCGCCAGATGGATCAGCTTGTGCTTCTTGCTTGCAGCCACCCTATTCTCCCGTGTTGATGATTTTCAGCCGGGCCTTGATACCCTGCTGAAATCCTTCCTCCGAAAGGCCCACAGCTCGCAGCCCTTTCAGATCGAGCGCCGATACACGCTCTGCAAACGTTTCAATCAGGTAGACTTCACACTGTGATGAAGCCTCCTGCCAGCGATCAAGCTCGCGCCGTGATCGCTCGGAAAGGCCAGGATCCGCCAGCACCACGACACGCTTGCCGGCTTCTGCCAACGGGCGTATACGGTCCATGCCGGGAATCAGCTGACCAGCGCGGCGGGCAAGCCCCAGCAGCCTGACGCCGCTGTCATCGAGCCTGGCCAGCCTCAGCATGGTCGCTAGTCCTGAGCCTGATTATCAAAGTCACCGAGGACGAGCATCACGGCTTCCATGTCCTCGGAAGTCAATCCAGTACGCTCCATGGCCTTGCTGGCTGGATCGTTGAGGAAATCCTCAACATGGGCATAGCCGGCGCCAATCAGGATATCCTTGTAGGCGCGCGGCAGGTCCACCACATCGGCCACCTTGAAGTCCTGGAAATAGGCAGAGACACAGCGGCGGGCGCTGCGAACCTCTTCTTCCGGCAAACCGGTCTTTTCGATGAGCACGGCAATCGGTTCGTCCAGCAGGCGCTCGGCGTGATACACGCCCGCCTCGATGAACTTGCCCGTGATCGTGTCCGGAATGCCCACCACATCCATGATGCCCAGATCCTCGTCTTCAGCCTCGGTCGTGAGCTCCATCGACAGGTGATCGGATTCGCTGGCCAGAGTCAGATCGTAACCCGTGATCTCTGCCGCCAGGCGGAAGACCATGTCATCGGCCGGATCAAAGACGAATTCGCCTGTATCACCGCGCAGCTCGTGACGCTTCTGCTGGCGCTCGATCATGCCGCGGTACTCTTCGTCGGAAAGAACCACCAGCGCGCGCTCGGAACCCTGCAGGATAACCTTGAGCGGCTTGTTGGGGCTCATCGCCTTCTTGATCAGGCTGACGGGATCGGCGGCGAAATCGATGATGTCGATTTTTTCTTTGCCCACCTCATTGACAATCGCCTGAATGCGCTGTCCCTTCATGCCCACGCAGCTGCCGACAGGATCGATGCGCGGATCGGTGCTCTCCACCGCGATCTTGGTGCGGCGACCGGGCACACGGGCAATCTTGCTGATGCGAATGATGCCATCAGCAATTTCCGGCACTTCCACTTCGAAGAGGCGGCGGATGAAATTGGGATCGGCCCGTGATACAATGATCTCCGGGTCGCGATTGTTCTCGCGGCGCACATCCTTGATGAGGGCGCGCAGGCTCGAGGAGCGATGGATCTTCTCGGATTTGATCATCTCCGAGGGCGGCATGCGGAACTCGACATGATCGATATTGAGGATCACGCCCTTGTGCTTGTCCACCTGATGCACCTCGGCATGGATCACCTCACCGATGCGATCCTTGTATTCCTCGTAGACCGAGTTCTTCTCGATCTCGCGGATCTTGTGCATCAGCGCCTGCTTCAGGTTGAGAATCGTGCGACGACCGAACTTGCGGTAGTCGATAATCTCCACCACTTCTTCGCCGACTTCCACTTCCGGATCCAGCTTGCGGGCATTGGTCAGTTCGATCTCGAGATGATCGTTCTCGACTTCACCGTCCTCAACCACTTCCCATTCGCGGTAGATTTCGATGTCGCCCTTGTCCAGATTGAAGGTGACGTAGAAGGACTCTTCCGAGTCGAAACGCTTCTTGAGCACGGAAATGAAGGCGGATTCCACAACTTCCTGGAAATCCTGCCGGTCGATGTTCTTGCTCTCAAGCAGTTGTATTACGGCATCTACAATCGAGACGCCTTCCACCTTGCGCGCGTCCTTCATTGACACGACTCTCCCATGCTTACCATTCGAGCCAGTAGCGGATGGAACGGATTGTATCACGGGCCACAGTCTGTGTACCCGTTTTTGCATCCAGTTCCAGTTCCGTTTCTGTCAGGCCACGCAGCGTGCCGCGCAGCTCCTTTTCAACTTTTTCACCCTCGCTTTCAACGAGGTATACCAGACGAATTTTTCGCCCGACCGCCCTTGCCAGCAGCCGCGGGTGGTCCAGCTCGTGGGCCAGACCGGGGGAGTTGACTTCCAGACGATAGGCCTTGTCCAGCCACTCAAGTTCATCCATGCGCTGACCAATGGCGCGATTGAATTCGGCCAGCTGATCCACGCGGACGCCCTGATCCGTGTCCACCAGCACGCGCAGAATGCGCCCGTGGCTGTCACCGGTGAACTCAAGATCCACCAGGAAAGCCTCGGCAGGCAGCAATCCGTTGATTTCTTCGCGCAGTGCGACCAGATCCATGACAACTCCAATAAAAAAGTGGGCCTGGGCCCACTTCCATCGTTCCTGACGGAAGACCTGCCTGAGCTGTTGGCTCAGCGTCGCCGAAGCGACATGCAGGCAAGGTCCGGAAGCCCGGGTCAACCCGCAAGGGGAACCGCAACTTCCTTTCGCAGCAGCAAGCCCTTACTGCATGCGAAGCATCCTTTCCCTGGCGACCTCGGCGCGCGTCTTTTCAGGCGCGGTCGGATAGTTCTCAAGCAAACGATCGATCAGCCTGAGACCCTCATCCGGCTTGCCGGCGCGCTCCCAGCAAAGAGCGGCATTAAGCAGGTTGGCGCTGGCGCGGAAGTTGCCTTCCTGCATCAGGCCGGCGCGCGTCCAGTGACGGGCGGCGTCTTCCCACTTTTCCTCGCGCTCATCGCAAACAGCCAGCCCACCCAGGGCAGCGGCTTCCATGAAGTCGCCACGGCTGCGGGCGTGGAGATAGTGATCAAGCAGTTTGCGAGCCTCGGCCAGATTGTCCTGACGCAGGGCCATCATGCCCTTGAAGTAGAAAGCATCAATGGCGGCTTCGCTACCGGCGGCCTCGGCCTCGACACGATCGAACCACTCGCCTGCTGCCGTGTATTCAGCGGCCTCGAAGTGCGCGATGGCACGATTCAGCAGGACCTGTGAAGCGGCTTCCTTGTTTTCCTGACTGCGCATCCAGGCGGTTCCACCGATTACGGCAGCCACCAGCACGATCACAACACCGATCACCAGACCACGGTTGCGATTGAAGGCCTCCCAGGCGTTCATAATGCCATTGACGAAGGCGTCTTCGTTCAGGTCTTCCTGCTCAAGCTGACGATACTCGTTCATCGAATCCCCAGAAATTTCATTTCGCAGCCACCGGGCCGTCGGTCATGCCCCCGAGAGGACTCGAACCTCTGGCCTACGGTTTAGGAAACCGTTGCTCTATCCACCTGAGCTACGGAGGCAAGCAAGTCTGCAAAGGTATGGCAATGTGGAAGAAAAGGCAAGGGGGGGGGGCAGTTAGAGAATAGCTCATAGCTTATAGATGAAGAAGGCGTCAGGCGTCAGGCGTCAGGCGTTAGCCCTGGGGACGTGGTGTCGGCTTGTCCCGATTTATCGGGAACGTGGTGTCGGTCCGCTTCAGCTTCGCCCCGAAGCCGGTCCTCGCTGAAGCGGTAGCCGTGCCGATGGGTCGGCACTTCGCCAGGGGCCATTTGCCGACTTCGTCGACAACTGCCCCACTGGCCTGATGGTCGGTGTCGGACAGGGTGTCGGCTTGTCCCGATTTATCGGGGACGTGACGTCGGACATGGTGTCGGACGTGGTGACGGACATAGCTTTGCATTTCTGTCCAATGCCCCTCACATGTCAATCAGGCCGAACACTCAGGCGAACAAGATTCAACCCCTCCACCACACCCTGATCCACCAAGAAGGCCAGGCGTTAGCCTGAGGAAGTATCCAGTAACCAGCGACCAGGTTCCAGCCAGAAAGTATCGCTGGAATTTGGAAACTGGCTCCTGGCTTAATGGCTTGCTGGCCTGCTAATCCTTCCCAGATGCCGCTTGCGGCATCAATGAAACACGGTTTATCTGGCGGACACCGATCGCGCATCTGTTCGAAGCGTGCAGCGAAGCAGCACGCAAGTTATGCGCGGCAATCTGAGAGCTGCTTTCTTTGCTTTAGAAAACGTTGACTCACGAATGGTCTGTGCAGAACGCACTTTGCGTTCTGCTGCTGTTCGCTTGCGAACAGCCTTGCAGCAGCAAAGAAAGAAGGCCCCCACGGCAGTGGACAATAGCCGGAAGAAGTTTCCAGTTACCAGTGGCCAGGTTCCAGCCAGAGAGTATCGCTGGAATCTGGAAACTGGCTCCTGGCTTAATGGCTTGCTGGCCTTCTGCCCCCGCTTTCTTCCCGCTTTCGCGGGAATGACAGGGGGTGACGGCTGGCCTGCTGCCCCCGCGTACGCGGGGGTGACGGCTGGCTTGCTGGCAACTAAAAAGGGCCCAAAGGCCCTTGAAGAATCGAATGTGGCACAGCCTATGGCGTGTGATTGTAGTGATGGATGTCGCGCTGGGGGAAGGGAATCGAAATGCCGCGGGCATCGAAGTTCTCCTTGACCTTGCGCATCATGTCAAAACGTACGGCCCAGTAATCACCGGAATCCAGCCAGAGGCGCACCACCAGGTTCACCGAGCTTTCGCCCAGCTCGCTGACCTCGACGAAAGGCGCCAGGTCCTGGTGAACGCGGGAATCTGCGCCGGCCAGTTCCAGAATCACATCGCGGGCCAGACCAATGTCGTCCCCATAACCGATGCCGAAGGTCATGTCGCAGCGCCGGGTTGGCATGGCACTGTAATTGACAATGGAACCGTTGGCAATGGGTCCATTGGGCACGATAATCCGTCGATTGTCCGGTGTCAGCAGCACGGTATTGAAAATCTGCACCGCATTAACACTGCCCGCATGCCCTTGAGTCTCAATGTAATCGCCAACCTTGTAAGGACGCAGAATCAGAATCAGCACTCCGCCCGCAAAGTTGGACAGGCTGCCCTGCAGGGCCAGACCTACGGCCAGACCGGCCGCACCAAGTACCGCGACAAAGGAGGTGGTGGCAATACCCACCATGCCGGCAACACTGATCAGCAGCATGAGCTTCATGCCCACGCCACCAACCGAAAGCAGGAAGGGCCTCAGGGTCGGGTCGATGTTGCGCGCATCCAGCAGCCGCCCCAGCAGACTGATCAGGCGGGCGATAATCCACAATCCGACAACAAGGACAACAATGGCCGTCAGCAGCCGGGGCGCCCATTCGCCCACCAGCGTGCCAGCCATGTCCAGCAATTTATCCGCATTGACTTGCATTCGAACCCCCTTAGAAGGTGTAGACAATACCAATGGCCAGATTCTGCTTCCATTGACGGCGCGCCGAGATGTCCGCATCGCGCAGAATGCGCAGGTTGAAGGACATCTGCACCGCCTTTGAGACCTGAGCCGTGATTCCCGTGTCCCAGTCGGTGTCGATTTCGCGGAATTCGCCAAAGTTATAGAAGGTGCGCAGGCTGGTGGCCAGGCTGGCAGTATCGTTCAATTTGCGCTCGTATTCGGCGATCAGCTCGATACCAAACTCACTGCGCAGAGTTTCGATTTCACCCGCTGTGTCCGGATCATCCGCCCAGCCGTACTCTTCACTTGAAAAGGTCTGCTTGGCGGCCAAACCAGCTTTCAGCTTGACATCGTGCTGAAGCACAACTCCGAAACCGGCGCTCTCGATCAGATAGGCAGGATCCAGCATCTCGGAATTCTGCGTCTTGGTGCCGGCATCATCGTCATAAACAAAGCCATCGGCCAGCTGCGTCATAAAGGAGACACCCACATAGGGCTGGACGTGCATGTCTTCCTTGAAGGTCATGCGGGCTGAAAGGTTGAGCTCGTCGGAAGACTTGCGAAACTCATCTTCCCCAAGCTTGGACTCGCCGTAACTTAAGCGCCCTTTCAGTTCCAGAGAATGGGTGTCATGGTGCTTGACGGCCTTGCCCTTGACATCAAACTGCCAGGAAACAGCGTCATCGCCGCCCCCTGCCCAGTTATCAAAACTGGCTTGCGTCAGGTTGAATGCTGCCTGCCCACTTCGCGTCCATCCTTCAACAGGCTCCTGTGCTGAAAGGACGGAACAAGCGCCAAGCATCGCCAGCGCCACAAGAACTCGTTTCATGTTGACTCCATCTGAACTGTGTGAAGGCAAAAAGATCCAAACTATGGTTCAACAAACAAACCGATTCCTGTGAAAACAGATCGCCCCGACTGGGAAAGGCCGGGGCGAAATGTTGAGACGGAGCCATGAAACCTCCGCCTCGCTTTCGGGAATAGTGGTTTAGTCCATTGTGCGCCTGAGGAAGGTGGGAAGCTCCAGATCCTCACCGGCGCTGTTGCCCTGAAGCCCGCCGCCAAAGGGAACCTCTTTCACAGGTTGACGGGCAACGGTCGGCTCGTCGAAAAGTTCTGGTGTGTCCACCAGCCTGAGGCCACTGCTGAAGCCGCCATTGCTGGTGACCGGGCCCGAGGGGCGAATCGACTTCACCGGACTCTGGTTCCAGGTAACCTGAACCGGTGTGGCTGTATCACGCTTGACCTCCTCCGCACCCAGGCGGTGAATGCCCATGGTCCTGCGCTCATTTTCATCTTCGAGCAGGGTCGGTCTTTTTTCCTGAGCCGGTGCATGTTCCTTGAGACCCGTCGCCACCAGGGTCACCTGAATGGAATCATCCAGCCTTTCGTCGCAAACCGTTCCCAGAAAAACATCCGTGTCCTGTCCCACGGCATCGGTGATCGCCTGCATGGCCATGTTGATGTCGTTCAGACTGAGCTGATGACCACCCGTTATGTTGACCAGAAGCTTGCGTGCGCCACGTATTGACACATCTTCCAGAAGCGGGCTGGAGATGGCCTGCTCCGCGGCGGCCTGCGCTCCATAGCCGCCATCGCTCAGACGCGCAAGGCCGACACCCATCAGCGCATTGCCCTGCACGCTCATCACTTCACGCATGTCGGCGAAATCTCTGTTGATCAGGCCGGGAATGGTGATCATGTCACTCACGCCGCGCACAGCGTTCAGCAGGACATCATCAGCCACCTTGAAGGAATCAAGCAGGCCAAGGCGCTCATCCACGATATCCATCAGACGCTGGTTGGACACGACAATCACTGTGTCCGCCTCTTCGCGCATTTTCGCCAGGCCCTCTTCGGCTCGCCGCATGCGGTGCTTCATCTCGAAAATGAAGGGCCGTGTTACAACGCCGACAGTTAAGGCCCCCATCTCCCGGGCAATGCGGGCAATCTCGGGACCTGCTCCCGTACCGGTTCCACCGCCCATTCCAGCCGTGACAAAAACCAGATCCGCTCCGGCGATGACTTCGCGCAGCTCGGCCTCGTCCTCCAGAACGGCATCCCGCGCCAGCTCGGGCTTGGCGCCCGTCCCCAGTCCGCGTGTCAGGGTTTTGCCAATCTGGATGCGTGTGGTGGCGGCGTTATTGGCCAGTGCCTGCACGTCCGTGTTTACAACTGCAAACTCGACACCCTGCAGACCTGCGCGCACCATGCGCTGCACGGCATTGCCGCCAGCACCGCCTACACCCAGCACCAGAATACGGACCATGGAGTTTCCCAGCTCCTCGTCCAGTTCAAACAAGAGTCCTGCCATGTTCTTCTCCCGAAAGCTCATTTCGACATGGGACATCATTTACAAGGCGACCTGGTCGCGCATACGACCCAGGAAGTCGGTGAACATTCGCAGCGGTTTTCTACCCCGGGAAGACGCGTGTCCGCTCAAGGCCCGCTTTGCCAGCGCCAGTGCCGGAGTCCAGATGGCCAGCTCCGGCTGCTTTTCCGCGTCGACAATCCCAAGGGGAGTCAGCGCGCGTACAGGGTGACGGTACTGCTGCATGATCAGTTCCGGCAGCCCCTTCAGCTGTGATCCGCCGCCCGTGATCACCACGCCCGCACCCAGCAACCACTGGACATTGGCGCGTTTCAATTCAATCACAACCTGCTCGAGAATCTCCTCCATGCGCGGTTGTATCACCTGACAGAGCTGACTCTGTGTGATCTCGATAAAGCCCCCGTCCATTCCGTTCATGAAGAAGTTCGGGTCCTCATCCTGCTCGTTCACGAAGCAGATTCCATGCTCGAGTTTGATTCGTTCCGCTTCATCACGGGTCAGATGAAAGGCGCTCATGATATCGCGTGTGATCGCTTCGCCACCAACGGGAAGGCTGGCCGCATGACGTATCCGGCCATCTCTTACCAGAAGGATGTCTGTGGAGATGGCGCCGATATCAAGCATGAGCGTGCCCAGCAGTTGTTCATCTGATGAAATGAACTCAGTCAGGGCGAGGCTTGTCAGATGGATACCCTCAACCTTGATCGCGGCCGCATTCATGCAGGTGCGCATGCTGCGCAGAAAGACGCTGGGAACCGTGATACACAGACTTTTGCAGCTGAGGCGAACAGCGTGCAGATCCAGCGGGTTCTTGATGCCGGGCACACCGTCCATTTCATATTCTTCCAGCAAGGTATGCAGGAGATCACGGTCGATATGAAGATTGTCTCCCTGCTCTACGCGATCTCGCAACTTTTCAATGTGCTCCCGACGAATTCGGCTGGACTCCCTGTCTTCAGGATCACGTGTGACAATCAAAGCCGGCTCTTCGCTGGAGCAAAGCAGGTCTGTTCCTGATATGCCCAGATCCAGTGACTCAATCGGATCACCATAGGAGTCCTCTGCCGCCTCAATCGCGTGATCGATCAGGTCCTTCATGGAAAGGGGAAGCTCACGGTCATAAGGACGGGAAGGCACCTCGCCTGCACCCAGTATTCGAATGCGTGATGCATCCAGACACTCCGCGACAAGAACGCGAATACCGCTACGCCCGATATCAATGACAGCCTTTCTAGCCGGGGCGGCCATTAGCGTCTCCTTCCTTTGAAAAGTCGCTTGATGATGCCCTTCTGCCCGCTTGGACAGGCACTTCCGTCTTCGTAAAAGCGCAGGCTAGCAAGCATCGGAACACTGCTCGGGTCAAAGCCCTCGTGATCTCGGGCCTGCATCGCCAGCAGTCCTATTCCAGTTGCAAAGTCGGGGCTGCTCAAGGTCTCGCCCGGTCCGCGAAAGCAGCTTGCACTACCACAGCGGCTGCTAAGCTGTGTTACACGACCGGCCAGATTGGGCAAGCCGGACAGCCGCGCGCTCCCACCGGTCAAAACCAGGCCCGCTCCCAGCTCATCGGTTGCATGCATTTTGCGCGCCTCGTCAGCCACCGTCTTGAGGATTTCCGAGACCCGTGCTTCAATCACGGTGGACATGCCTTTGCGACTGATCCGCAGCCTGCCCGTACCCTGCACGTGCATGGCGCTCAACTCTTCTTCCTGAGCATTCTCGGCCACCGTTCCCCGCGAGCGAATCAGCTCTTCGGATTCGGTGATAGTCGTTTTCATCAGCATGGCCACATCCCGTGTGACATGGTTTCCGGCATAGCGTGTGACAAGGCTGTGCCGAATGCCACCCTTCCAGAAGTAGACGGACTCCGAAGTGCCGGCACCGATGTTCATCAGAGCCACGCCACGCTTGATGTCCTCGGGTTTCAGGGTTACCAGGGCGTCTGCCAATGGGGAATAGACCAGACGCGTAACCTTGAGTCCGGCTCTCTCCATGACATCCAGCAGATTGTTGCGACTTGTGATACCGCCAAAAACCAGGTGCGCTTCGACGCTCAGGCGGTGGCCACTTAGCCCTACAGGATCATCAATCTGCTTGCCGTCCAGCTGGAAGGCCTGCGGGATCGTATGCAGCAGGCACTTGTCAATGGGAAGTTGAATACTCCGCGCCGAGCTCAGAACCTGTGATACATGCTCTTCGGTAACGGTGGTTCCAATGGCACCAGCACCAGCGCCCAGGCTGATCTCGCCTGTGGAATTCATGCTGCAGATATGCTGACCGCTAATGGAAACCGCCACGTGCTCAATCGGCTGCTCTGCCATGTTAGATGCCAGCTCAACCGCCTGTCTGACGCTCTCCACTGCTGATCGCATATCGGTGATGACACCACTGGTCATGCCCCGTGATTCAACCAGCCCGATACCGAGCACCACGAGGACACCATCAGCCGCCAGATGGCCGGCCAGGACACGTACACGGTGCGCGCCAAAATCAACGGAAGCGATCTGCAGTTCAGGCACGGGCTTTTCTCCACACAAGCTGATTGGTGAATCTCAAATCCAGTTCCTGCCACACGGCCCATTCGTTTACACAGTTCCTGCGGGCTACTTCCAAAAGGCTCAAACCATGGTCCCATCTGCCAGCGGGCAGCAGAACACGACAGTCTGATCCTTTAAGCCAGAGTTTCCTGGCCGCGCCCCACTCCATGACGTTGAGCTCTTCAAAGAGCCTTGGATGCCGAACACGAAAATCAACCAGGCTTTCCAGCAGCTCCTTCAGGCTCTCCGTTCCCGCTGCGAGTCGAATGATGGGCAGCTCTTCCTGTTGCAATGCAAGTGGCCGCGTGTTCCCGTCCGTGCAGAGCAGTCGCCGCGAGCCAGCGGTTTCAAGTAGAGCAATCGGACGCGCTTCAAGCACCTGCACTTCAATGGCGTCCGGCCAGTCACGGATCACGCGCAATCGGTCGATCCAAGGGTCCTGACCGAGATAGAGAGCCAGCGAGTCCTGATTCATCCCCACCAATGAGTGGCCTCCGAGGGCATCCAGCGCAGCGACCAGCCGCTCGCGATCGGCTCGCTCACAGCCCGTCAGCCGCCACTCACTGATGGCAAAGATCTCGCTCCCTTTCGCCCAGTCTTTCATGCGACCGGCAAGCATCGTCCCACCCCAGCCCAATCCCAGCAGAATGGCCAGAAGAAGCGATCCACCCAGAACACGCAAAACTCTCTCGGAGCGTCTGTGCCTGCTTCTACGCGACATGACGAAACTCCTCAGCCAGTTCTACCTGAAACTGCTCGTAAACCTTGCGCTTGATCAGCTCCACCAGCATCAGCACGTCGCTACTGGTAGCAGTGCCCGTGTTCTCAATGAAGTTGGCGTGGACCTCACTCACCCGTGCACCGCCGACAGCAAGCCCCTTGAGTCCGGCCGCCTCAATCAATCGTCCTGGATAGTCACCCTCGGGACGGCGGAACACACTTCCGCATGTGGCTGCGCGCAATGGCTGTGTATTACGTCGATAGTCCTGAAAGGACTGAATGCGGGACTGAATCTCCGCGGCGTCATCTCGCCTTAGCTGGAAACGTGCCTGTATCACAATCTCGTCGCTGGCCAGGCCGCGTGCCTTGCGATAGGTCAGATCAAGTTCTGCGGCGGATCGTGTGCTGTGTTTACCATCCGCGCTCAAAAGCTCAGCATCAAGCAGGTACTCAGAGGTTTCTGTTCCATGGGCTCCGGCATTCATGCGAATCATTCCACCCAGTGTGGCCGGAATGCCCGTCATGAACTCAAGGCCGGCAAGTCCTTCGCTGACGCAGGCGCGGCAAATGCTGGTTGCAGCAGCAGCAGCACCAGCTTGAAGGACTTCTCCCTTTACCTGGATCCAGGCAAAGCCCTGTCCAAGCTGTATCACAAGGCCGCGCAGTCCGGCAGTGTCAATCAGCAGATTTGAAGCCTTGCCGATAACCAGGACTGCAACACCCTCTGCATGAACCAGCCGAAGCACTCTGGCCAGTTCTTCTGGCGAATCGGGCCTGAAAAGAAGCTCGGCCGGTCCACCAATCTTCCAGGTGGAGAGTGGCGCGAGCCTGGCTTCTGCCTGACAGCGATCCGGGTAGAGTGCCTGCACTTGCTTTAGCACGGAGTTCATGACATCTCCCTTCCCGGCTGCAGCTTGCGAGCCTGATAGGAGATATTGAGCAGGATGCCCAGCGCGCCCAGCATGGTGATCATGGACGTGCCGCCATAGCTGAAGAGTGGAAGCGTCTGGCCTGTTACGGGAAACAAGCCAGTGGCGACATAGATGTTGATCACGGAATGCATGAAGAAAATGCCGATGATGCCAAGGGCCAGCATGCGGGCGAAAGGATCCTGTGAGCGGCGAACAATCTGCAGTCCTCTGAGGAAAAGCAGCAGATAAAGCAGCACGATCACAGTGCAACCAACGAAGCCGTACTCTTCACCGAAAATGGCGAAGATGAAATCGTTGAATGGCTCGGCCACATAGAAGAGCTTCTGCATGGAATTGCCCGGGCCCTGTCCGACATAACCGCCCCGGCCCAGTGCAATAAGCGCCTGCACCTGCTGATTGCTGCCAGCGAGGGGATTCGTCAGGGATTGCAGCCAGTCCAGAATACGCGCCTGACTGTTGGAGATGAGCATCAGCATGGCTGTGAAACCGGCCAGAGCGGTACTCAGCGCGGCGATCACCCAGGAAAGGGGAACTCCCGCAATAAACACCATAAGACCAAATGCGCCCGTGATACCGATCATCATTGACTTGTTCGGCTGCAGCAGAAGCGTGACCATCATCAGGCCGTAAAGAAGAATCAGCGGAATGAGAGACTTCCATTGCGCCTTCCAGTCTTCCATGCGCGAGAGCACAAGGGCAGCCACGAGCAGGAAGGCGAACTTGCTCAGGTCGATTGGCTGAAAAGCAAAGGAGCCGATGCGGAGCCAACGCTTGGCGCCATTCAGCGGCGACTGTGTAAGCGTGCCCATGAGCATCAAGAGGCCGACGATACCCAGCGGCCAGGCCAGCTTCTTCCAGAAGCGGTAATCGATGGTCGAGGCAATCATCAGGGCGGCAAATCCGACCAGCGCACGCACAAGGTGCCGAACAAGATAATGGCCCAGGAAGCCCTCGTTCATGGCGTGCGCCATCGAAGCAGAGTACACGCTGAGTGATCCAGCAAAAAGCAGCAGAACGATAATTGTAATCGTATACGGGTCGAGTCTGCTTTCCGATCCACCGCGTGATACACGAAAGGCGCCCTGCCCCTCAGGCTGACTCAGGTGCTTCATGCTGCAGCCTCCAGTGCCTCGAGACCGGCAAGGAGCTTTTCCAGACCAGCACTGCGACTACCTTTTGCCAGAAGGACACCACCAGCAAAACCCTTCAGCTCTTCCTTCAGTTCCTTGGCGTTGTTGACCCTGCGAACAGGCAGCGTGCTGTCTGCCAGCTCCTGCCTGATAACCTCAAATCCAGCGTGATCGCCCTTGAGCAGCAGAAGATCGGGGGCCGCCCTCTTCACGGCGGCGGCAACCTGGCGATGTCCTTCTACCAGATAGTCACCCAGTTCTTCCATGCCGCCCAGTAGCGCAACCTTTGCGCCATTCAGTCTGATTGCCGCAAGCGTCTGCAGTGCCGCAATCATCGACATGGGATTCGCGTTGTAGGAATCATCCAGGAGGGTCCAGCTGCCCATGGTCCGGGGACGCATGCGCCCTTCGCCACCGGGATCCTGCACAAGGCCTTCAGCAATGCCCTCTGGTGAAAGACCAAGGGCCTGCGCCATGGCGGAAGCGGCGAAGGCACACTCGAAGTAGGCCCGGCCCGGCAAGGGAAGACACACTTCTTGTGATGCAATGACCAGGAGCCACCGGGCAAGCTCATCCTGCCCGGTGATCTCCAGGTATTGATCCGCTCCCAGCTCACAACGCTCGAGCGAATACGTGCTGCGACGCCATTCTGTTTGTATCTCAGCCTTCAAGGCTTGATCATCTTCGTTTACAAGGAGCAGGCCGCCCTTTGCTGCCAGCCAGCGGTAGAGGGCTGCCTTCTCATGAGCAATCACGGCAATGCTGCCCGTGCCTTCCAGATGGGCCGGGTGCACGTTTGTAACACAGCCGGCATCAGGCTCGGCAATGGCCACCAGCCTTTCCATCTCGCCCGGCCTGGACATGCCAAGCTCCAGCACATGGAAGGCTTCTTTGGTGGTGATTGTATTGAGCATGGAAAGAGGCAGGCCGATCAGCGAATTGCGATTGCCTTCGATTTGTGTCACCGTGTGACGAGTGGCCAGCAGCTTGGCGCAAATGCGGCGCGTCGTCGTCTTGCCATTGGATCCAGTAAAAGCCACAACCTTGCCCTGCATGGCCCTGCGCCTCTGCCGTGCACAGTCGGCAAGCGCGGCAACAGGATCGTTGATGGCCAGAACCTGCTCATGCGAGAGCCATTGGGAATCGAGGCCCGGTGCTTCGGCGATGATCCAGCTCGCGCCGGAATCAAGGACCTGCCCGATGTACCTTCTGCCATCCTGCTGCTCTCCCGGGATGGCAACAAAGGCCATACCGGGTTTAATCAGGCGCGAGTCCACTTCCAGCTTGGGGGACGAGGCGGGAACAAAGATTTCCTGAAGCTTTGCCAGCGGGTTGATCATGGGCGCAGCTCCGAGAGCAGGGCATCCTTGGGAAGTTCCATGGGAGGAAGTTCACGGCTTGTATCACCGGCCCAGATGACAGGGTCGAGCGTCAGGCGCCGATCCTCATCGGACTCGGCAAAGCGTTCCATGATCTGCTTGAATACCGGAGCCGCAACGGTTCCGCCGTAGACGGCTCCACGGGGCGTATCCACCAGCACGAGACCAGCCAGGCGCCGTCCATTAAGGTCAGCGAAGCCGGCAAAGGAAGCGATGTAATCACGATTGGAGTAACCGCCTTCGGGCTTCAGCTTCTGGGCCGTTCCTGTTTTACCACCAATGCGGACATGTTCGCTGGCAGCACGTTTGCCGGTACCCTCATTGACTGTGTAGACGAGCAATTCCTGCAGACGGCGTGCCGTTGCCGGACTCATCACACGCCGGATCACAACACGCTCGGACTCTTCGAGGCCCGCTTCGCCATGAACGGCCGCCAGCAAACGCGGCTTGACGAGGACGCCATCATTGGCCACCGCGCCAAATGCCGCCGCTACTTGCAGGGCTGTAGCCGCTACACCCTGCCCCATGGCAATGTTTGCGTACTCGACCGGCCCCCAGCGATCCAGCGAAAGCAGCAGACCAGCTGCTTCACCCGGAAGGTCAATGCCCAGCTGCTGGCCGAAACCAAAATTGCGGGACATGACATAGAGCTTTTCACGCTCCATGCGCTCGGCCAGCACGGCGGTTCCAATGTTTGAGGAAAGCGCAAAAATGTCGCGCACGCTCAGCGTGTCGTAGCCATCGTGATCCGAGTCCTGTATCACACGGTTGGCAACGCGGTATGCACCCTTGTGGCAGTAGACGCCTTCTTCAAAGTCGTCCAGAAATCCAGCTTCGATCAGGGCGGCGTAGGTGATGAGCTTGTACGTGGAGCCGGGCTCATACATGTCGGAAATGCAGCGAACACGGGCAGCCTCGGGCGTGTAACCAGCCCGGTTGTTCGGATCCAGTGGCGGCCAGCTGGCCAGAGCAAGCAAACTGCCGTCGGCCGGATCAAGCAGCACAACCTGCCCGGAAAGCGCGTTCCATTTTTCCACGGCTGCAGCCAGCTCTTCTTCAGCAATGGCCTGACAGCGCAGATCCAGAAAGAGCTTCAAGTCCTGTCCGGGCGTCGCTTCGTGTGACTCCGAATCGACAACTGCCAGTTCCCGGCCCCCGGCAGTAGTAATCACGACTTCCTGGCCGTGTACGCCGCTAAGCCGGTTGTGATAACCCGCCTCCAGGCCGCCAATCGGCTGGTTCTCGTGATTCATGATCCCCAGCAGATTTCCTGCGACCTGCCCCTGCGGGTAGATTCGCATGCCCGTGCGGGAGAGATAGAAGCCATGAATCAACTTGGATTTGAGCGACCTTACCAGCGGCTCGGGGACATTGCGATTGAGGATAAGGCGGCTGCGCGGAGATGCCTTTGAACACTCCGCAGCAAGAAGCTTCTTCAGCTCCTTCAGCGAGCGTCCACTGACCGGCTGAATCAGCTCAGCCGTACGGTCAACATTGCGGATCTGCCTGGGGTTGATCTCCACGTCATAGTAGTGCAGGAGCTCAACTGCCATCAGGTTGTCGCGGCAATCACTGATGCTGCCCCTGGGCGCTGTGATCTCGCGCTGCCGATGTAGCTGCCGCTCAAAGGCCGTGTCGAGCTTGTCCTTCCACAGAAACTGCACGGCTGCCAGCTTGACCAGCACAAGCCCGAAAACGAGCATGCCAATCAGTCGCAGGACCACAAGTCGACCCCGGTAGGCAAAGGGTCTGACAGCACGCAGCTTTCTCATGGCCGCCCTCCTGCCAGGCGGGTGTTGGCCCGGCGCGCCTGTCCCTTGCCTAGTACGATATGGGCGACGCCGTCGCGCGGCCAGACCATACCAATCCTCCGCGCATCCCGCTCGATACGCGCAAAGGCGCACATCCCCTCATAACGGGTCTTGAGTAGCTGAAGTTCGCCTTCCCAGGAAGCCGTGACACGCTGCTCTTCAAAGAGCTGATTCTCCAGTTTCTGGGTAAGCAGTGCTTTCCAGCTCATGGCGAAAATGATGCCGGCAGCCAGCAGAAAGAGCGGCAGGCGTGTGCGCAAAAAGCCGAACTGGCTGCGAATGTCTGGCCGGGAGGAGCGCCGTGGCATCAGCTTGTCTCCCCCAGCTTCTGAATCACACGAAGTCTTGCCGAGCGGCTGCGCGGGTTGGAATCCTTTTCGCCAGCGCCGGGCTGAACGGCCTTGCGTGTTACAGCCGTGGCCAGAGCAGTCTGTACTTTTCTGGGTGCGCCACGTGGGGTGAAGTCGGGCTCCTGCCCACACCAGCTGCGGAAGCAACGTTTGGTCAGACGGTCTTCAAGGCTGTGATAACTGATCACGGCAAGGCGACCGCCGGGCGCGAGGCGCTTGAAGGCCTGACTCAGTCCGGACTGAAGCTCCTCCATTTCGCCATTCACTTCAATCCGCAGTGCTTGAAAAACCTGGCTGAGCCATTTGTAAGACTGATGAGTCCCAAAGGCGCCTTCAAGCAGGCGCACCAGCTCGGTAGTGTCATTGAACAGGCAGGCTGAACGGGCTTCGTGTATCACACGAGCCATGCGGCGCCAATTTCTGACTTCCCCATAATTGCGCAGGCATTCACCAATGGCGCGCTCGTCGGCTGTCCGCAGAAATTCGCCGGCACTTTGTCCGGTGCGTCGATCCATGCGCATGTCGAGGGGACCTTGCCGCATGAAGGAAAAGCCGCGGCTGGCTTCGTCAAGCTGATGGGATGAGACGCCAAGATCCATCAGGACTCCGGTGAATAACAACTCGGGCGGAAGGAGCTGATCCAGAGTGGAAAAGGCTCCCTGTATCACATGGAAGCGACTGTCGCCAGACCAGTCCTGCGCTGCCACGTGCGCAATTGCATCCTCGTCACGATCAAGGGCCCAGTGCCTGCCTTTTTGATCGAGCCTGGACAGGATGGCCCGGCTGTGTCCGCCGCCTCCCATCGTACAATCCAGATAGAGTCCACTCCTGGAGGTGACAAGCTGTTCAAGCACCTCCCCGAGAAGTACGGGTTCGTGATACATGGCTCGATTCAGGCGGCCTGCTGCGCGCCTTTTATGCAGTGTTGACTTCCAAATGAGGAATGGGGAAGGCCGGCAAATTCGATTCGCTTGCCCAGCGGAGCCCGTGACATCATCCCCGCAAGCAGCGCGGGCAGTTCCGGATCTGCCGAATTGGCAAGTCGCCGCATGTCGAACAACACGGTTCTCTCAACGGGCAGCACGCGCAGCAGGAATTCAAGCTGGCTGATCCCTGAATCATCCAGCCGACCCCTCAGCCGGAAAAGATCCAGATTCGCCTGACTGCGCTGTACAATGTGCATCGAGATCAACCTTCCCTTGTGTCTTCGGCAATGTGACGTTCGAACTCTTCCGGGTCCCAGATCTGCACATGACGAAGAAAGCCGACGAGCTTGATCACACCACCCTTGGCCAGCTTTGCGCCCTTGATGTGGGCAGCAGGAATCTTGATTCGACCCTGGGCATCAACCGTGCACGGAAAGCTCGAGCTGATGCGGCGGTGAATCCACACGCGGTCACGGGGGTTGTCCGGATCCATTTTGGCAGCCTTGTCCTTGATCTGCTCATATTCTTCGGCAGAATAAAGCGCAAGACTGCTGTCATAGTCACGGGTGATGTAAAGCAGGCTTTCCTGATCAGGAGCAAGAGCCTCCCGGAAGGCAGGCGGAAGCTTGACGCGACCTTTCACGTCCAGGGAATAATCGTATTCGCCCGTAAGGAGGGCCATTTCCCTTTGCTCCCACTAATTCCCACTATTCACCACCAAAGAAAACGTCCTGACCCCTTTGAGTCAAGCAAAATCCTCTCTATCAGACGGAAGAATGAAAATGGAGTTCTCCTTATCCTTGATTATCATAGATTTCAAGGGATCAGTCTTCGAGAAAAAAGGTGGTAAAAAGTGGTAGACGGACTTCACGACTCGATCAATCAAGATCGTATCTGGGCCGCGCTCGCCTCTGCGCACCGGCGGAAACTGTTGAGCATAATCGCTTTTACCGAAGCAAATGTTGGGGATCTGGCCAAAGCCACCAACCTGGACGCCGCCAGCATTTCCCATCACATCAAAAAGCTGCGTGAAGCAGGCTTGATTCGCGTGCAGCGGGAAGGCAGGCATCGGGATTGTCAGCTGGTAGAAGACGGGCTCGATGAGGTCCTTGGCTGGCTACAGGAGCTGCGTGATACCGGGCGGGAGCGGTCGCTCAGCAAAGAGAGCTACCGCGAACAGACCCTGATCGATTACCTGCAGTCTGGCAGGCTACCCACGCATCCCCGCAAACGAAGGATCGTGCTGGGCTGGTTTCACGCCCTTTTGGAGCGGGACCGCTTGATTCCCGAACAGGAAGCGATCAACTTGCTGGAAGAAAAGGGTGGGTCAGGCAAAGAGCTGCTTTCGGAACTGGCTAAAGAAGGCATGTTGATTCGGCGGGAGGGCTATATACTTGCCTCGTTCTGATCGGCCGGCTGGGCGTAAACACAGATATGATCAGGATTCAGGCGCACATTGGGAATGATCAGCTTCAGCAGGCTGGCAACGTTGCGCTGCAGATTGTCCAGATCCTTGCAGGGTAAAGGACTCTTCACCTGGCGACCAATCAGCTTCTGGCCAGCGATCGTGCGGATGAGCAGGTACTCGGGATCATCGTGTTTGAAGTAGATCTCCATTGCAGGCTTGCTTGCATCCAGCCCTTCCTGCAATTTGTCCGTCAGCTCGACACCTATGAATAGCGAATGGCTCACCAGCCCCCCTGAAATCAATTCCGGCATGAATGTTGCAATGTAGTGAAAATCTGCCCAAGTAAATTCGGCTATTTTTTTCGCGCCTCGCCCTTCTCCCTTGCCCAGGCATGATCTTTCAGGTCCACACGGAAGGCGGCAGCAAGACCCGGCCAAAGGCGAACGACTTCCCGATACATTTCCTGCGCGACGCGGCGATAGCTGGGATGCCCGGCTGAAGCACTGCGCAGGCGAATCATGTGCTCGGCCTGCCGAAGATTCATGCGCATCAGGAAGCGGTAGCGGAAAGCCATGGGAACGATGTATGAAGCCACCTTGGGATTCCATGCCGCAAATTCCCGCCAAAGACTGGCCGATTCCTCAAGCAGTTGAACCACCTCATCGCGGCGAGCGTGCACGGCCAGCCGGTCCGGTAGCTCGTAGCCCCAGCGACAGCCAAAGTCGGGCAAAGTTGGCGAGAGGATCCGGTGCCGCTGCAGATCGCGGTAGGCCCCGTAATCCACGCAGCATTCCATGGTCAGTTCAGCCTTCTCCAGCGCGCGGGGCGGCACCTCGAAGGGGCCCATCTCGCGAAAGATCTCTTCAAAGAAGTGCTTTCGTTCATCGGCCGACATGGCAAAGGCCCGGGCCCGGGCACATTCAAGATCTTCATCCAGCAGAAGGCTGCGCAGATCCGCCAGAACGTGTACCTCGGCATCGGGCGAAGCATCCACTACGCGAAGTCGCGGCAGTTCTGGGCCATTTTCTGTTCCAGGTCTTTCGTCCAGAAAGCGCTCAAGTCCGCCGCTCTGCCACTCGGCTGGTTGGCTATACTTGAGAAGCACGGGCGTCACCTTTTCACCCTCTTCATGGAGGCGATCACCCAGTTCACGCATCTCGGCCAGAGGATGTGCGCGAAGTTTCCGGATGAGATGGGCGGCAGTGCGCGCATTAAGGGTCATGCCCAGACTTGTCAGCGTTCCGGCAGGCAGCAGGTAGCGCACTTCATCACAGGCGGCGGCATGCAGAACCTGTTTCCAGGCCCTGTCAGACAGCTCTTCCGGACGCTCTTCTGCAGCCATCTGCACAATCAGCTCGTGATACAATTCGGAGTAAAGCGAAAAGAGCCTGGCAACATGGTCGCGCGCACGCTTCTCCAGCGGATGCCCGGCAAGCTCGGCTGGCCAGTGAAAGCGGCCCTGATCAAAGACCTGATAGCGGCTGCTCTTTTCGGTAAAGGCTGCGAGTCGTGTGTCTTCCAGGACTTTCGCAGCGAGAATCGAGACATCCTCCAGCGCCAGATGCAGACTGGCGTGCTCGGCAACGCTGGCGTGTCCGTATCCGACCACCCACTTCTCATGAAAGCGGGAAGCCCTCTCTTCCTGAAATGTATCACGACGACTCAGCTGTGTGCTCAGGTCACCCTCTGAAAGGAGCTGCTCCAGATTGTCGCGGAAACTCTTCGGACTGCGTGATACATAGGCAAAAAGCACAGCCACCACTTCCGGCGGAAGGTTGCGCAGGGCGTATACGGGCTTGTCCAGATTGGTTACGTAGGCTGCAATGCGGCTTTCGGTAGACATGCTTCCTCTTCAGCTTCTGTGATAGGGACGACCGGCTCGAATCATCAGTGCCCGGTAAAGTTGCTCCACCAGCACCAGCCTGACCATCTGGTGCGTAAAGGTCATGCGACTAAGGCTTAGCACCAGATCGGCCTTTTGTATCACGGCATCATGCAGGCCATCGGCACCACCTGCAACAAAGCGAATGCGTGACTTGCCCTCCAGCAGGCGATCGCCGATCCAGTCTGACAATTCCTCGCTGGAAAGGGACTTCCCCGTTTCGTCAAGAGCAACCAGCAGTTCGCGATCACCCAGCCCATTCAGCAGCCTTTCACCTTCCTGTTGACGACGCTCATCCAGCGCCTTTCCGGGTGCTTCCGCGCGGTGTGTGACAATCTCAAGTTGCGCCATGGGCTTAAGACGCTTCAGGTACTCGGCCTCTGCGCTTTGCAGCCAGGCTTCACGGGATTTGCCGATGAGGTGAATGGACAGGTGCATGGAAAGAATGTGGCAAATGGGAGGCGGCGGGGTTTTGGCAATTCTTTGAAATTCCCATTAGACATACATTATATATGCTATACATTAAGGTTTGAGATTATATTTACTCCATTATTGGCGATGTGATCGCATTGTGATGTATGTTTTAGGCATCCAAGTGTATCACTAAAAGAACTTGGACAGGCTGGGCGAAACAGCCCCCCAAAAATCAGTTTCGGGCCAGAATGAAAAAGATCCTGCTTCGCTTGAAGCGCATGCTTGGATTGATCAATCGTGATGAATTTGAATCCTGGTGGATTGAACATCTGATTGAGCGAAAATCCAGAAAAGCAATCAGCGAATTCACTGATTCCTAATCCCGCCGTTCCCGCTGGGGCCAGCAGCTTTCCAGATATTCACGGAGCTTGCCCTCAAGCCCGCGCCTTGACGGATGGTAGAGCACCGTCTCCTTAAGTTCCTCCGGCCGACAGTCCTGCCCGGCAAAACTGCCTTCATGGCTGGGCGGATACTGGTATTCGGCGCCATGTCCCAGCTTTTTGGCTAGCCCGGTGGGGGCATTGCGCAAGTGGAAGGGAACGGGCAGCTCGCCGGTTTTGCGGGCCAGATCGCGCGCAGCAAGGATGGCCGAGGCGCTGCGGTTGGATTTGGGCTGGCTGGCCAGATAGGCCGTACACTGCGCAAGTGGGTACATGGCCTCGGGCATGCCCAGATTATGCACGGCTTCAAAGCAGGCATTGGCCAGAACCAGCCCGTTGGGCGCCGCATTGCCGATATCCTCGCTGGCCACTATCAGCAGGCGACGGGCAATGAATCGTGGTTCCTCTCCCCCCTCAAGCATGCGTGCCAGCCAGTAAATGGCCGCATCGACATCACTGGCGCGGATCGACTTGATAAAGGCGCTGATCAGATCGTAATGCCGATCCCCACCTTTGTCATGCAGCAGCCGATCCTTAAGACCAGCCTTGGATAGCTCGCCCTTGGTCAAAATGCGGCGGCCGTCTTCACTGGCAGGCGTTACGGTCATGCAGATCTCAAGCAGCTGCAGGAGCCTGCGCGCGTCACCGCCGGACAAGCGCATCAATTCATCCGCGGCAGCTTGCTCAAGCTCCGCCTTGATCAGGCGCAGCCATTCATCCTGCTCAAGGGCACGATCAAGCAGGGCCTGAAGGGCGGGCTGATCGAG
This sequence comes from uncultured Bacteroidaceae bacterium, assembly GCA_964345075.1. Classification (GTDB taxonomy): domain Bacteria; phylum CAIWAD01; class CAIWAD01; order CAIWAD01; family CAIWAD01; genus CAYFPS01. The sequence goes on from CAYFPS010000014.1 coordinate 56,942, forward strand.
CGCGTCAAGGGTAAAAAGGTGACAGCGTGACATCAGCGCCGGGATCACTTCAAAGCCGGGGTTCTCGGTGGTGGCAGCCAGCAGGGTGAGCAGTCCCTCCTCCACACTGTTCAGCAGTGCGTCCTGCTGTGCCTTGTTGAAGCGGTGGATTTCGTCGATGAAGAGCACGGTGCGGCGATTGTGAAAGCGGCGGTCATCACGAGCCTGCTGTGTCACACGGCGTAGGTCAGCGACTCCACTGGTTACGGCATTGAGTACATGGTGGGATGCATCAAGCGATTCCATCAGGATTCGGGCAAGAGTGGTCTTGCCACAGCCGGGCGGGCCCCAGAAGATCATCGACTCCAGGCGGCCTTCTTCAATCAATCGGCGCAGTGGACTGCCGGGACCGGTCAGGGCATCCTGACCTACAACATCATCAAGGGTTCTGGCCCGCATGCGCTCGGCCAGCGGGGCGTGGCTCTTCTCTTCGCGATCTGGTTGAAAAAGGTCTGTGTCTGCTGACACGGGAATCACCCTTGTTTGATGTGTATTGATGCGAGAATTTGCGGCGGTGAATCTTTGGAGAATGAAAGGTGCTGCTGCGCCAGTTTTGTCAGCCCTCCCACCACCCCCCACCCACCCGGGGCACGCCCCAATCTGGATTTGGTTCCTGTGAAATCCCTGCTATCAAAAATACTTCCAGCGCGCGTCAAGGCTGCTGAACACAGGCCCCGAACGAATCATCACAATCATCAATGTGTGACACAGGACTGCTTGCTCGCCGGACATTCCGTTGAAGACGACCGTCTTCTAGGCCAGGTGATCCACCCGGCTGCAGCCTCAACCATCCCACATGCGGTCATAGGCATTCAGGCGATCCTCGATGAAGGTCCTGCCATCCTGCTCTGGCAGAAGCTGACGCAAAACCGGCCGGCGCTTCAAGTCCTGCTCGAGAATCCAGTTGACATCTGCCACTTCAGGCAGCTGGATCAGTCGTATCGGCCCACACATGCCACTGTCAACTTCTAGCAGGACGAGCGCCTCTTCAAGCAGGGCCCTTTGCTCCGCTTCATCAAGGAGAATCGCCTTTCCGGCCTCAGGCAGTTTCATCAGACTTTCTTGCGTCCCACAATGCGAATCAGCGCGCTTTGGCCTTTGTGGAAGTCGCCTTCGCTAAGATCCTGATCCAGATCTTGCGCCAGTTCCAGCTCCAGTCCGGCAAAGTCCTGCTTTAGCTCATTCAAATCGTAAAGCAGATCGAGGTCGCGTGGACCGCCGGTTCCATTGGCCAGCTGACGCTTCTCGAAGCATTCCATGACCAGCAGGCCACCGGGCTTAAGCGCTGCGACATATCGATCATGCATGGCCTTGCGCAGGGCGGAAGGATAATGAATGAAGATGGCTGCAACCAGATCGTAGTGCTCGTGCGGCCATGCCCAGTTCTGCAAGTCCTCTTCGACGGTGTGATACAAGGCTTGAACACCATGGTCCGCGGCCAGGCGCTTGCCCTTGGCCAGTCCAACGGCCGAGGCATCGACCGCCGTTACATCCAGCCCCTGTCTTGCCAGCCAGACACCGTTGCGCCCTTCACCATCGCCGACTGCCAGCGCACTGCCCGATGAAGGCAATTTGCCCTTAAGTGAAGCAAGGAACTGGTTGGGCTCGCGGCCATACATCCAGTCGACCTGGCTGAAGCGGTCGTCCCAGGCTTTAGCTGTTGAGGATTGTGTCACACGCACTCCAGTTCGATTTCAGTCAATCAGCGCCTTCAGGCGAGCGCCATAATCAGAGAAGCCCGTCGATCCGGGACCGACGGGCCTGTCATTCAGTGAAAGCGGGCACGCGGCCTAGCTGTCCAGCTGATCCTCGAAGCCGACGAACTCGAGAATGGCCATTTCGGCCTGGTCGCCGGGACGGGTGCCGATGCGAATGATTCGCGTGTAGCCACCCGGACGGTCCGCAAAGCGCGGTCCGATCTCATCGAAGAGGTGCTTGACCACATCCTTGTGATGCAGCTTGGCCAGAACATGGCGACGGGCGGCCAGGGTACCAACCTTGGCGAAGGTCACCAGACGCTCCGTGTAACTGCGGGCGGCGCGGGCCTTGCCGATGGTGGTCACGATCCGCTTGTGCTCGATCAGGCTGGAAGCCATGTTGGCCAGCAGGGCCTTCCTGTGGGAAGCGCTGCGATTCAGCTTGACCTGGGATTTGCGATGCCTCATGGTTCTATCGTCCGTTTACTTTGTTTCGCCAAGATAGCGTGATACATCCATGCCGAACTCAAGATTGTTCTGCTTCAGCACCACAATCAGCTCGTTGAGCGACTTGCGGCCGAAGTTCTTGAACTTGAGCATTTCGGCTTCCGACTTGCTGACCAGTTCGCCGATGGTCTTGATGCGTGCTTCCTTGATGCAGTTGGAGGCGCGGACGGTCAATTCCAGATCTTCCACGTTCTTCTGCAGCAGCTTGCGCATGTTGAGGACTTCCTCGTCGATCACCACTTCCGGCGTCTCTTCGCTGTTCATGTCGAAGTTGCTGAAGAGGGCAACGTGCTCCATCAGGGTGCGGCTGGCAAAGGTCAGCGCGTCGTCCGGAGTCACGGTACCGTTGGTCGTGATCTCAAGAATCAGTTTCTCGTAGTCAGTCTTGTGACCCACGCGCGTGTTTTCAACGCGGTAGGTAACATTGGTCACGGGGCTGAAGAGGGAGTCGATGGGGATCGTGCCAATCGGCTGATCGTCGCCCTCATTCTCCTCGGAAGGCACATAGCCATAACCGCGGCGAATTTCCAGTTCCATGTTCACATCGGCGTCATCACCCAGCGTGGCAATGTGCAGGTCGGGGTTCATCACCTCGATCTCGCTCGAAACCTTCTGAAGGTCACCGGCCGTAATGGTGCCGGGGCCCTTCATCTGCAGGTGCAGACGCTCAGGACGCTTGGACAGCAGCTTGATCTGAACCTGCTTGAGGTTCAGGATGATATCGGTCACGTCTTCGCTGACGCCCTTGACCGTTGCGAACTCCTGCAGCACACCGTCGATCTTGACATGCGAAATCGCCGCGCCGGGAATGGAGCTCAAGAGCACTCGACGGAAGCTGTTTCCGAGAGTGACGCCATAACCGCGCTCGAGCGGCTGAACAATGAAGCGGCCGAAGGTCGAGCTGTAGCTCAGCTCGTCCAGTTCGATGGCTTCCGGCCTCTGTGGATTGATGCCGTTCATATCAGAATCTCCTTGCTTCCTGTTGACAGGACAATCCGAGGCCATGAGGCCCCGGCTGATTCAAGCCTGTGATACACATGCCCAAGAGGGCAAGGCAGCACTTGGAAGACAGGGGCGTCAGATACGACGCTTCTTCCGCGGACGACAGCCGTTATGCGGCAGCGGAGTCTCGTCCTTGATGGCCGTCACGGTCAGTCCCGTAGCCTGCAGTGCGCGGATGGAAGACTCGCGTCCGGCACCCGGGCCCTTCACGAAGACTGATACGCGACGCAGTCCAAGGTCCATGGCTGTCTTGGCGCATTCCTGGGCGGCAAGCTGCGCGGCGAAGGCCGTGCTCTTGCGGGAGCCCTTGAAACGTCCACGACCACCGCCGGAAGCCCAGCTGATCACATTGCCGTAGTTGTCGGTCAGGGAAATGATGGTGTTGTTGAAACTGGCCTTGATGTAGGCGCAGCCAACGGCATCCACCTTTTCCTTCTTCTTGACTTTTTTCTTGACGGTCTTTGCCAAGATATCCTCCGGGGATTAACCCTTCTTCTTCACCACGCCGCTGGACTTCTTGCGTCCCTTGCGGGTGCGGGCGTTGTTCTTGGTGTTCTGTCCGCGTGCAGGCAGTCCGCGACGATGACGCAGTCCACGATAGCAACCGATATCCATCAGTCGCTTGATGTTCATCGTGATCTCCGTCCTCAGGGAGCCCTCGACCTTGTGGTCGTTCTGGATGATCGTGCGGATCCGCTTCAGCTCTTCTTCGTCGAGGTTCATCACCCTGGTGTCAGGCGAAACATTCGCCTTCTCCAGAATCTTGCGGGCGGTCGTGTGACCGATTCCGAAGATATAGGTGAGCCCGATTACGACGCGCTTGTTCTTTGGCAGATCAACTCCGGCAATACGTGCCAATGTCGCCTCCTGATTTCAGGCCTAGCCCTGACGTTGCTTGTGCTTGCGGGTCTTGCTGCAGATCACACGAACCACTCCGTTGCGGCGTACGATCTTGCAATGCTCGCAGATCTTCTTGACCGATGCTTTGACCTTCATCGTCACTCGCTCCGTCTATTGTCTTTTTTACTTGTGTCGGAACGTGATGCGCCCACGCGTGAGATCGTAGGGCGACAATTCGACCGTTACTTTGTCGCCGGGAAGAATGCGGATGTAGTGCATCCTCATCTTGCCCGAAATATGTGCGAGCACTACGTGCCCGTTGTCCAGTTTCACCCTGAAGGATGCATTGGGCAGTGTCTCCAGGACCGAGCCGTCAATCTTGATGATGTCCTGTTTTCCCACGCCTGCTCCTAATTCAGCGTCAGGATTTCCGGATCGGAATCCGTGATCCTGATCTGATGTTCAAAATGCGCGCTGTCTGTTCCGTCTACTGTGGCGACTGTCCAGCCGTCACTCAGCACGCGTATCTTCCAACTGCCGCCGTTGATCATGGGCTCAAGTGCCAGACACATGCCGGCCTTCAGCCTCAAGCCACGACCCGCCTGCCCATAATTGGGAACCTCTGGCGGCTCGTGCACGGCACCACCCACTCCGTGACCGACCATGTCCCTGACCACACCGTATCCGAAGGATTCGGCATGGGCGCTGACTGCGGCCCCGATGTCACCAATGCGATTGCCTGCGCGGGCGGCCTCAATGCCAAGCATGAGGCTTTCCCGTGTGACACGCATCAGCTGCTCGCGCTCGGCACTGACTTTCCCAACCGGAAAGCTGCGCGCCGAATCACCGAAGTAACCCTCCAGCCGTGTACCCATGTCGATCTTGACGATGTCACCCTCGATGAGCTTGCGCTCACCGGGAATGCCGTGTACGATCTCGTCGTTTACCGAAATGCAGCAACAGGCAGGAAAGGCCTTGACTCCGGGCGGTCCGGGCACTCCAATGAAGGAAGGCACGGCACCCTGCGAGCGGATGTAACTGTCAACGATCTCGTTCAGCTCACCGGTTGTAACACCGGGTTTCACATGCGGCTCAACCAGCGCGAAGGCTCTGGGGATGATCGCACATGACTTGCGAATCTTTTCAAACTCGCGGTCGCTGTAAAGACGAACCACAATCAGTCCAGACTGGCGCGAATCGCGCTGTACACTTCGTCCATCGTGCCCGTGCCCTTCACGTGTCGCAGAATGCCGCGATCTTCATAGTAGCCGATCAGGGGCGAAGTCTGCTTGTGATACACGGAGAGGCGATGGCGAATCGTCTCTTCACGATCGTCGTCCCGTTGTGTCACGGCACCACCACAATTGCGGCAGTTCTCCGGAACATCGCCGGTCAGACGATTGTAATCGGTACCGCATTCGGAGCAGGTGAAACGCGCACTCAAACGACGGACAATGTTCTCGTCCGCGACAGTAAGCGCGATCACCGCATTCAGGGCGGATCCGCCACGAGCCAGCAGCTCGTCCAGACCTCGCGCCTGCGCAACCGTGCGGGGAAAACCGTCCAGGATGTAACCCGGCTGGCAATCTGCCCGCTGAATGCGGTCGTCAATGATCTCAAGGATCACAGTGTCAGGCACCAGATCTCCGCGGTCCAGGTATTCCTTGACCTTTTGCCCCAGATCGGTCCTTCTGCGGATATTGTCACGCAGAATGTCACCGGTCGATACCTGCGGAATTCCCATTTCGGCAGAAATCCGCTTGGCCTGAGTGCCTTTGCCGGCACCCGGGGCTCCTAGGAGAATCAGACGCATGCAGCCTCCTGTCAGGACATGCGGCTGCGGCCGCGAATCCTTCCTGTCTTCATCAGGCCATCGTAATGCCTGCTGGTCAGGTGCGATTCAATCTGCTGAAGCGTGTCCAGCGCCACACCAACCATGATCAGCAGACCGGTACCGCCAAAGAAGGAGGCGAAGTTGAAGGAGATGTTACTCCCGAACAAATCGCCCGCATAACGGAACAGGATCTGCGGAAAAACCGCCAGGAAACCGAGAAAGATAGCACCTGGCAAGGTAATTCGCGTCAACACGTTGTCAATGTACTCGGCGGTCTTCTTTCCCGGGCGAACACCGGGGATGAAGGCGCCCGAGCGCTTCAGGTTCTCCGCCACATCTACAGGGTTGAAGGACATGGCCGTGTAGAAGTAGGTGAAGAAAATGATCAGCAGCCAGTAGCTGATGAGATAAGGCCAGGCCGTCCAGCCGAAGGCACTGTTCAGCGCATCCTTGAAGCCACCATCGGGCAGGAGCGTTGCCAGCGTCTGCGGCAGGAACATCAGGGACTGGGCGAAAATGATCGGCATCACGCCAGCCATGTTGATCCGAAGCGGCAGGTTGCTGCTCTGGCCACCCATCACACGGCGACCGACAACGCGCTTCGCGTACTGCACGGGGATCTTGCGCACACCCTGCGTAAGCATGATGGCAGCCATGATCGTCAGACCCATCAGGGCCATCAGGAAAATCTCAGCCAGAATCGGACGGGTCTGGGCCGCCACCTGCTGAAACTCGTCCAGCAGAGCGTTGGGCAGCAGATCGACCACACCCAGGAAAATGATCAGACTGATACCGTTGCCAATGCCGCGCTCGGAAATCTGCTCGCCCAGCCACATCAGTACCATGGTACCGGTGGTCAGCATCAGCATGGTGATCAGCTTGAAGCCAATGCCACCATAAAGCACGATCGGGGCACCGCTTCCCGGAGCCTGAATGCTCTCAAGGAAGACAGCCACACCACCGGCCTGCATGGCGGAAAGGAAAACCGTTCCGTAGCGGGTCAGCTGGGTGATCTTCTTGCGTCCCTGCTCGCCCTCCTTCATCAGGCGCTGGAAGTAGGGCACGGTGGTACCCATCAGCTGAATGATAATGGAAGCGCTGATGTAGGGCATGATGCCCAGACCAAAGATGGCCACCTTCTGGAAGGCACCACCCGTGAACATGTCGTACAGGCCGAACAGAGTGTTCTGGCTCTGCTCGAAGAACTGACCAAGCGCTTCGGCGTCAATACCCGGCGTGGGAATATGGGCACCCACTCTGCAGATCAGGAAGATGAACAGAGTGAAAAGGATGCGATCCCTCAGTTCGGGAATGCGGAAGATGTCTCTGAATTTGTTGAGCATTGCCTTGCCTTGTTGTGGCGCGCCAGAACTCAGGCTGAAACGCTGCCGCCCGCCGCTTCAATCTTGGCCTGTGCCGCCTTTGAGGCGCGCACGCCCTTCAGGGTCACGGCCACGCTCAGATCACCATCCGAAAGGATCTTGACCGGACGATCCGCGAACTGGATCAGGCCCTTTTCCTTCAGGATTTCCGGCGTGATCTCGCTGATGCCCTTCAGGCTGTCCAGCGCGGCCACGTGAACGATCTGATTCTCTTCGCGACGAATATTGGTGAATCCGCGCTTGGGAAGACGACGCTGGATCGGCATCTGTCCACCTTCGAACCAGGCCCTGCGCTTGGCACCGGCACGGGACATCTGTCCCTTGTGGCCGCGACCTGAGGTCTTGCCATGCCCTGAGCCTTCGCCGCGACCCACTCGCTTGCGCTTTTTGCGCGAGCCATCTGCGTATTTCAGGTTGCCCAGATTCATGATCAGGCTCCTAGTCGTTGATTTCTTCCACCTGCAACAGGTGGCTGACCTTGTTTACCATGCCGCGAACCTGCGGGGTAGCCTCATGCTCCACCGTGTGGTTCAGGCGACGCAGCCCGAGGGCCTGGATCGTTGCCTTCTGGCGGGCCGTGCGCTTGATCGTCGAGCGCTTCCAGGTAATTCTCAGCTTCATGCCTCTGTTCCTTCAGCTTCGGTCTCCGCGGCCGGGGCTTCTTCGCCCATGCCGTAGATATCACGGATGCTGCGATTCAGACGACGGGAAATGGCACCCGGGCTGGTCAGGGCAAGCAGGGCCTCGAAGGCAGCCTTGACCTCGTTGTGCGGGTTGCTCGAGCCAAGGCTCTTGGCCAGCACATCGTGGACACCCAGACACTCCATGACCGCGCGCACATTCTTGCCCGCGATGATGCCCGTACCGGCGGAAGCCGGACGAAGCAGCACGCGACCGGCACCGTACTTGCCGATGATTTCGTGCGGAATGGTCGAGCCGGAAAGCTCAACGCTGATCATGTTGCGCTTGGCGGCGTCCGTGCCCTTCTCAATGGCGTTAACCACTTCGTTGGCCTTACCAAGTCCCCAACCCACTCGTCCGTGGCCATCACCCACAACGACGATCGCATTGAAGCCGAAGTTACGGCCACCCTTGACGACCTTCGCGGTGCGGTTGATACTGACCACCTTCTCGACGAGGCTCATTTCCTGAGTGTTGACGTTTTCCAAGGTTCTCTCCTTAGCGGGCTTAGAACTTGAGTCCGCCCTCGCGGGCGCCTTCAGCCACAGCCTTCACTCGTCCCCAGTACTTGTAACCGGAACGGTCGAAAACGCAGCTCTGGATTTCCCTGGACTGGGCAAGCTCGGCCAGGGCCTTCCCCACCACGAAGCTACGCTCCACGGGGTTCTTGGCCTCGGCAAAACGGTCCGCCAGGTCTTTCGCCTTGGTCGAGGCAGACACCAGTGTGCAGCCGGCCTCGTCGTCGATCAGCTGGGCATAGGTGTGGCGCGCGCTGCGGAAAACCGACAGGCGGGGACACTCAGCCGTACCGCTGACCTTCTTGCGGGTATGCATGTGGCGACGTTTCCGCGCCTGAATGCGACTCTTGATTGACATGATTTACCTCTAGCTCTTACCCGCCTTGCCGGCCTTGCGCTCGACATATTCGCCGGAATAGCGAATACCCTTGCCCTTGTAGGGCTCTGGCGGCTTGAATCCGCGAATCACGGCCGCGACTTCACCGACCAGCGCCTTGTCCGAACCACTGATTTCGACAATGGTCGGCTTGGGGCAGACGATGCTGATGCCTTCCGGAACGTGGAAGACGATCGCATGGGTGAAACCCAGCTTCAGGTTCAGAATGCTGCCCTTCATCTCGGCGGCGAAACCGACGCCCTGAATCTCGAGCTTCTTCTGAAAACCTTCCGTCACGCCGACAACCATGTTGTTGATCAGCGAACGCGTCATACCGTGCAGCGAGCGATGCTCTTTGCTGTCGGAAGGACGGGTGACCACCAGGGTGTCCTCTTCCTGCACCACGGTCATGTCCGCGTGCGCCATCATGGAGAGACTGCCCTTGGGTCCCTTGACAGCAATCTGCTGTCCTTCGATTGTTACCTCGACGCCCTTCGGCAGGGCAACGGGGGCTTTACCGATTCGTGACACCTATGGCCTCCTCACCAGATGTAACAGAGGACCTCGCCGCCCACATTGCGGGCCTTGGCCTCTTTGTTGGTGATCACGCCGGCCGGCGTGCTCATGATCGCGATGCCCAGGTTGTTCCGCACGCGAGGCAGATTGCGAGTGTTGCGATACTGACGCAAACCCGGCTTGCTCACGCGCTTCAGGCCGGTGATCACGCTCTTGCCCTTGCTATCAAAGCGAAGTGCGATGCGGATCGTACCCTGGACGCTGTTGTCTTCCACTCGATATCCGCGGACATAGCCCTCACGCGCCAGAATGTCCACAATACGCACCTTCATATTGGAGCGAGGACATTCCACCACGCGCTTATTGGCGTGGATGGCGTTACGGATGCGGGTCAGCAGATCAGCAATGGGATCGGTGACAGGCATTAGTTACTCCTTACCAGCTTGCCTTGACCACGCCGGGGATCTCACCGGCGAGTGCCATCTGACGGAAGCAGATTCGGCAGAGCCCGAACTTGCGAATGTAGGCGCGGGGACGACCGCACTTCCGGCAGCGATTGTAGGCGCGAACCTTGAACTTGGGCTCGGCCTGGGACTTCTTGATCAGTGCTTTACGTGCCATGCTTGCCTCACGCATTCCTCTTGATGAAGGGCATGCCCAGCTCGGCGAGCAGGACCTTGCACTCTTCGTCGGTAGTGGCGGTGGTCACAAAGTTGATGTCCATTCCGTGAACGCGCTCGACCTTGTCGTAGTCGATCTCCGGAAAGACGATCTGCTCCTTGATGCCCAGATTGTAATTGCCGCGACCATCAAAGGACTTGTCGGGAAGACCGCGGAAGTCACGCATACGGGGGGTCACGATCGAGATGAAGCGATCGAGGAACTCCCACATCACCTCGCGACGCAGGGTCACGCTGGTGCCGATGTTCATGCCCTCACGGAGCTTGAAGTTCGAGATGGAATTGCGGGCCTTGTTGACCACGGCCTTGCGACCGGTGATCATTCCCAGCTCTTCCACGGCGGACTCAAGCGCCTTGGGATTGTCCTTGGCGTCGCCCAGACCGATATTCAGCACGATCTTGGTCAGACGCGGAACCTGCATGGCGCTCTTGTAGCCGAAGCGCTCCTTCAGGCTGCCAGCGACGGAATCGCTGTAGAGCTTCTTCAGGCGGGGTTCGCTGCTCATTACACCACCTCGCTTGAATCTTTGGACACGCGAACGCGCTTGCCGTCCACAACCTTGACTCCCAGCTTGGCCTTCTTGCCCGTGTTCGGGTCGATGAAAGCAAGCTTGGACACGTGCACGGGAGCTTCACGCTCGACGATGCCGCCGGCCTGATTCTGCTGGCTGGGCTTGGTGTGACGCTTGATCACATTCACGCCCTCAACCACGGCCTTGTCCTTGTCGGGGAGCATTCTCAGGATGCGGCCTTCCTTGCCCTTGTCGACACCGGAAAGCACAACAACCTTGTCACCTTTTTTCAGCTTCATGCCTAGAGCACCTCCGGGGCCAGGGAGACGATCTTCATGAACTGGCGCTCGCGAAGTTCGCGTGCGACCGGTCCAAAGATGCGCGTGCCCTTGGGCTCCCTTTTTTCGTCGATGATCACTGCGGCATTGTCGTCAAAGCGGATGTAGGAACCATCCGGGCGACGCACTTCTTTCTTGGTGCGTACGATGACGGCCTTGACCACGGATCCCTTTTTGATGTTGCTGGCCGGAAGCGCCTTCTTCACAGAGCAGACGATGATATCGCCCACGCTGGCCGTGCGGCGGCGGGTACCACCCAGCACACGGAAACACTTCAGGACCTTTGCGCCGGTATTGTCGGCGACGTTGAGTCTGGATTCTTCCTGAATCATGCCGGTATCTCCCGCGCTACTTCTTGCGCTCGATAATCTCAGTCAACCGCCAGCGCTTGCGGCTGCTGAGTGGCCGGCACTCGGTGATCTCGACCAGATCTCCCTCGTGAGCATCATTCAGCTCATCGTGGGCCATGTACTTCTTCGTGCTCTGGAAGTACTTGGAATAGATCGGATGCTTCACCTTGCGCACCACGGCCACGGTAATGCTCTTGTCCATGCGGTCGGAAACAACCCGACCCTGACGCACTTTGCGAATTCCACGTTCGGACATGATTACTCCTGGCCCTCACGGCCGCTGTTCAGCTCCGCCTCACGCATCAGCGTCCTCAGGCGGGCAATGTCCTTCTTCAGCTGACGGATCTGCAGGGGGTTGTCCAGCTGGCTCATACCCTGCTTGAACTTCAGCTCGCTCAGGGACGCTTCGGCCTCCGCCAGGCGGGCGGCCATGTCCACGGGCTTCATCTGACGGATGTCGGATGTCTTCATCGTTCTCTCCTAGTCCCTGCGCTCGACAAAGCGGGTGCCGATGGGCAGCTTGTGGCTGGCCAGACGCAGAGCTTCCTGAGCAAGCTCGCGACCGACACCTTCAATCTCGAACATCACCTTGCCGGGACGGACAACGGCTACCCAGAATTCGGGTGCGCCCTTACCCTTACCCATGCGGGTTTCGGCCGGCTTCTTGGACACTGGCTTGTCCGGGAAAACGCGGATCCAGACCTTACCACCACGCTTGATGCGACGGGTCATGGCCACACGGGCCGACTCGATCTGGCGGGCGGTGATCCATCCGCTCTCCGTGGCCTTCAGTCCGAACTGACCGAAATCCACGGTGCATCCGCGATAGGACAGGCCGGTCATGCGGCCGCGATGCTGTTTACGGCGCTTGACGCGCTTTGGCATCAACATGATCGATTTCCTTTCCTACTTGCGGCGCTGCGGACGGCCGGTGCCCTGGCTGCGCTTCTGCTTCCGGGCATCGTAGTCCACGCCGAACTTCTCACCCCGGCAGATCCAGACCTTGACACCGATGGTGCCGTAGGTGGTCCGGGCTTCGGACAGGGCGTAATCAATATCTGCGCGAAGAGTGTGCAGGGGAATCCTGCCTTCCTTGTACATCTCGGTGCGGCTCATTTCGGCGCCACCCAGACGACCCGAGCACATGATCTTGATCCCGTCGGCACCATTACGCATGGTGGCCTGCAGGGTCTTCTTCATGGCACGGCGGAAGGAGACGCGGCCCTCGAGCTGCTGGGCGACACTGTCGGCAACCAGCTTGGCCACGAGTTCCGGCTTCTTGATTTCAATGATGTTGACCTGGACAGTGGTGTTGAACTTGACGTTCAGCTCCTGACGCAGGCGCTCCACATCCTGACCCTTCTTGCCAATCACGTAACCCGGACGGGCCGTGTGCAGGGTAAGCACCACGCTGCGGTTGTGACGCTCGATGTCAATCTGAGCGATACCGGCATTGCGGTAAGCCTTGCGGCTCAGGATGTACTTGCGGATCTCAACGTCTTCGAGCAGCTTGTCGGCAAAGTTGTGCTCGTCGAACCAGTTGGAGCTCCAGGTCTTGTTGATGCCGAGACGGAGCCCGATCGGATGTGTCTTCTGGCCCATCTATTCCTCCGCTCCATTAGTCGGCGTATCGTCCTTCGGTCCCACGGTCAGTTTGATGTGGGAACTGCGCTTGCGGATCATCGTCGCCCGGCCCATGGCGCGGGGCAGAAAACGACGGGCCGTCGGCCCCTCGTCGACCTGAATGGTGCGAATCACCAACTGGTCCAGATCCACTTCCGCGGCACCTTCCATTTGCTTGAAATTGGCCACGGCGCTGCGCACCAGCTTGGAGACCGGCGTAGCGGCCCTCTTCTGGTTGAACTGCAGCTGGACAAGCGCGTCGTTGACCTTCATGCCGCGGACCAGGTCAGCCACCAGGCGTACCTTGCGCGGGGCCATCCGCAGATTGCGGCAGATCGCTTTCGCTTCCATGCTCACTCCTAGCGTCCGCCCTTCTTGTCGCCCTTCTTGTCCTTGTGGCCGTGGTAGGTGCGGGTGGGGGCGAACTCACCCAGCTTGTGTCCGACCATATTATCCGTCACGTACACGGGGATGAACTTCTTCCCATTGTGCACGGCGAAAGTCAGTCCAATGAAGTCGGGAGTGATCATGGATCGCCGGCTCCAGGTCTGGATGACCTTCTTGCTGTCCGTATCCTTCTGGGCGTCGACCTTCTTCTGAAGGTGACCATCCACAAAGGGACCTTTCTTGATCGATCTCGGCATCTCTCGTTCCCCTGCTACTTGGTGCGCCTGCGCACGATGTACTTGTCGGAGGCCTTCTTGCGCTTGCGCGTCTTCAGACCCTTAGCCTGCTGACCCCAGGGTGAACAGGGCTGGCGACCACCGGAGGTACGACCCTCGCCACCACCCATCGGGTGATCGACCGGGTTCATGGCCACACCACGCACGGTCGGGCGAATGCCCAGCCAGCGGCTGCGACCGGCCTTGCCGGAATTGATGTTCATGTGCTCGGAGTTGCCCGTGCGGCCGATGGTGGCGCGGCAGTTCTCGTGAACCTTGCGAACCTCGCCGGAGGGCAGGCGCAGCAGGACGTAGCTACCGTCCTTGGCCATCACCGTGGCAGCGCTACCGGCGCCACGCACCATCTGGGCACCCTTGCCGATCTTCAGCTCGACGCAGTGAACGAATTCACCGGTGGGGATGTCCTTCAGCGCCATGCAGTGACCGACCTTGATTTCGGCACCCTGACCGGACATGACCCAGGTGTCGACCTTCAGGCCTTCCGGGGCGATGATGTAACGCTTCTCGCCATCCTTGTAGAAAAGAAGGGCAATACGCGCACTGCGATTGGGATCGTACTCGATGGCAGCGACGCGGGCGGGGATACCGTCCTTGTTGCGCTTGAAATCGATGATGCGATACTTCTGCTTGTGACCACCGCCCTTGTGGCGGCAGGTGATGCGACCGGTATTGTTACGGCCGCCCGTGCTCTTCTTCGTCCGGACGAGGGACTTCTCGGGAGTCGACTTCGTGATTTCATCGAAGCTTGCTCCACTGCGGAAACGCTGTCCGGGCGTGTTGGGCTTGTACTGCTTCAAAGCCATTGTTCGTCCTCGCTTCCTACAGTCCTTCGACCAGGTCGATACGATCGCCAGCCTTCAGGGTGACAACCGCCTTCTTCCAGCTCGCGCGGCGACCGGCATGTGCGCCCATGCGCTTCATCTTGCCGCGAACATTCACCGTGCGCACCGAAAGGACACCCACGCCGAACTTCTTCTCGACCGCCTGCTTGATTTCAATCTTGTTGGCTTCCTTGACGACGGCGAAGACCATCTGGTTCTTCTCGTCCTGCAGGGTCACCGACTTCTCCGACAGAATCGGATGAATCAGCACGTGCTTCTCAGCCACCGTAGACCTCCTTCAGCAGGCTGATGGCGCTCTTCTGAATCACCAGGACCTCGCTGTTGACGATGTCGCGCACGCTGGGCTGATCGGCCGGCTTCAATTCCAGCTTGTAAATGTTGCGGGCGCTGAGGTAGAGGTTGTTGTCCGGGGCACCGGTCAGAACCAGAACGCGCTTGCCGGCCAGATCAAAGGCCTTGAGCAGGGCGTTCATGCTGCGGGTACGGGGCGCATCGTAGGTGAAATCCTCCACCACGACGACCTTGTTCTCGCGGGCGCGGAGCGTAAGGGCGCTCTTGCGGGCCAGGAGACGGACTTTCTTGTTGACCTTCTTCTCGTAGAAGCGGGGCTCAGGACCGAAGACCGTACCACCACCCTTGTACTGGGGGGCACGGATCGTACCCTGACGGGCGTTGCCCGTACCCTTCTGACGGAAAGGCTTGCGGCCACCACCACGCACCATGGCGCGCGTGCGGCTGTCGTGAGTTCCCTGACGCTTGGCCGTCTCTTCCGAAACCACGGAAAGATAGATGGCATGCTGGCTGGGAGCCTCGATGTTGAACAGGCTCTCCGGGAGCTGGATGCTTTCGCCGCTCTCGGTGCCGTCGATCTTGTGAATTTTCAGTTCCACTGCTGCCTCCTACTTCTGGATTTCCAGAAGACCGTTGCGCGCGCCGGGAACGGCGCCCTTCACCAGCAGCAGATTGCGCTCAACGTCAACCATGACGATGCGCAGACCACTGACCGTCACTCGCTCATTGCCGTACTGACCGGCCATGCGCATGTTGCGGAAGGTGCGCGAAGGATCCGAGGATGCACCGACGGAACCCGGTCCACGGTAGGACTCGTGCACACCGTGCGTGGCCTTGAAGCCGGAGAAATTATGCCGCTTCATGACACCGCTGAAACCGCGACCCTTGCTGGTACCGGAGATCTTGACCTTGTCACCAGCCTTGAAAAGAGCACAGGTGACTTCGGCGCCGGGCTCCATACCCTTGAGGGCGTCGCTCTTGAACTCGCGCAGATGGCGCAGGGGCTTGACACCGGCCTTCTTCAGGTGGCCTGTCTCAGGCTTGCTCAGGCGCTTGGCCTTCGTCTCTTCGAAACCGATCTGAACGGCTTCGTATCCGTCCTTGTCCAACGAACGCACCTGCGTAACAAAGCAGGGGCCCGCCTGGATGACGGTCACAGGAATGGCGTTTCCGGTCTCGTCAAAGACCGAAGTCATTCCCAGTTTGCGTCCCAGAATAGCACTCATTCCCAGGCTCCTCAGGACTTGATTTCAATATCAACGCCCGCAGGCAACTCAAGCTTCATCAGCGCGTCGATCGTCTTGTTCGTCGCGTTGAGGATGTCGATGAGCCGCTTGTGAATGCGGGTTTCGAACTGCTCGCGGGACTTCTTGTCCACATGCGGGCTACGGTTGACCGTGACCACGCTGCGATTGGTGGGCAGCGGAATCGGGCCGGCAACGATAGCGCCACTGTCCCGGGCGGTCTTGATGATCTTCTCAGAGCTCATGTCGATCAGGTTGTGATCGTAGGCCTTGAGTCGAATGCGAATGTTGGGATTGGCCACGCTGGCTCTCCTCAATCAGAAACAGGCCCGGGCGGGATTGTCCCGCCCGGACGCAAAACGATTTACTCGACGATGTCCGTCACAACGCCGGCGCCGATGGTACGACCACCTTCGCG